>JANXSX010000188.1 GCA_025356475.1 Isosphaeraceae bacterium
AAGGCTGTCGGCCGCTTTCTTTTGGGTGTAGCCCTGCTCGGTAACGAGCTTAGCGGCGGCTGTCTTGAACTCTACTGTGAACGTCCGTCGAGCCATGAGCGTCTCCTTCTGCTGTATTATGACAGCTTCGGAGCGCGCCCATTATCCGTGGGGAGGGTCACTGGCACTAAGACACCGTCATACCGACTTTCTGTTACGATGATTGTCGGACCCCAAATTCTCCACCACATGCCCGAGGGCATAGCAATGATCAAAGCCATCGAGACGGAGTTCAAAGGTTACAAGTTCAGGAGTCGATTAGAGGCGAGATGGGCAGTCTTCTTCGATGTATTGATGGTTCCCTTTGAGTATGAGCGAGAGGGGTTTGATGTCAACGGTCAGTGGTACTTGCCCGACTTCTGGATTCCGGAACCGGAATGCCGCCCGGACGATTATCCTACTGGATCTTGGGTCGAGATCAAACCTTCGCCGCTCGATGATGGGCAGATCCAACTTCTCAGCGATCTCGCAAAAATTTCAGGAGACTTTGTTTATGCGTTCTGTGGGCAACCCTGGCCTGGTGAATATCAAATTTATCATTTCATTCCTAGTTATTGTGGCTTTATTCCCAACAACCCCATCTATCGTAACGGGGAGTTGTTCGAGGTTGATAGAATCACCGAGACCGACAGATTAGCCTGCGAGGAGGACGAGTATATCAACCCATACTATCAACTGTCACTGGTGAGCGAAGTGGGAACACATTATGGACTCGAGGAGTACGGTTTTGCCCCCAATTGGAAGCCGGGACTTCTGAAGAAAGCCTATAAAACCGCTCGCTCCGCCCGCTTCGAGCACGGTGAAACACCGTCGCTGTAGATGATCAAACGCCAGATGTATGGCCGAGCGGGCTTCGCTCTCTTGAAGGCCGCATCGTCAAGGTGTCGTGATCGAGCAATTCAAAGTTGACCAAGTGAAGATGGGGGCTTTGCCATCAAAAGTGCGGGGGAGCCGATGAAGGGGCCATCCTTATTCCCAACCGATGCTCAGGAGGTTTGGGCAGAAGCCGATGACGGGGCCATCCTTATTGCCAACCGATGCTCCGGGGGTTTGGGTAGAATCTTTGCCTCTTCGCTGAGGTTATACTCAACTCCGGGGGAACGCAACAGGGGGAGGGGGCCAGTGAAGGGGTCAGGCCAGGCCTCTCTTTAGTTCCTTCCTTGCGCCCCACCCACCGGTCGGCTAAACTCACCCCATGACCGAGCCGCCCGCAGACCCACCCGAAGAGACCGCAGAACCGGGCATGATCGGCACCACGCCGTCGCAACGTCAGGATGCGCGCGACCCCGCTGATGTTGCCATCGAGTTCTCATGGCGTTACTTCGAGCCGATAGATTACCATGCCGGACACCGGATGACGGAGCTTGGCATCCATACGGATTTGATCGGCACCCCCGAACATGAGGTCGGCATCGAACACGCCGCCTTTCACCCCCACCAACGAAACGCGGGTGGTGTTAGTCCAGAGGGGCGGATCGTTGTCGAGAGCGGTATCTTCAATCCGACCTTGATGGAACCCCTTGGGCCTGAAGCCTCACAAGCATGGGGAAAGTCCAGGCTTAGGCACCGCCTCGACGCGATCATTGCCCATGAGTATGAGGAAGGGCAACGCGGGACGCATGAGGATGCGGTCGAGCACGCCCCGAACACGAAACTGCCCATTTATGACGAATCGCGGGAACTGCTCCGCGTTCTCAGGAAGGGTGAACAGCGTCAACGCTAACCCATTGCTCGCGCCCTTCCCAACCTTCTCGCGTGAAGCGGAAGCTCGCCTCCTTGCCGCCAATAAAGCCGGACATGGGATACATGATCCCGGCGATGGCTAGCTCCCTGTACGATTCCAGATTGTCGGGTGTCACGTCGGTGCGGTCGCCGGAAAGCCGGAGCCTCAAGAGTTCCAGGGCGGCTTCGGATAGGTGGACGGTTACTGTCATGTGCGGTTCCTCCGTGTTGGTACGAATTGTACCAAACACGACAGCCTCTGGAACTTCGAGTTTGGCGGGCGTCGTGCCGTCAACCGAGACCGGTGTAGGGGTCATCCTTATTGCCAAGACCGGTGTAGGGGTCAAGACCGGTGTAGGGGGCATCCTTGATTGCCAACCGATGCTCAGGAGGTTTGGGTAGAATCTTTGCCTTATACCCAACTCCGGGAGAACGCAACGGGGACCTCCTGGTTGCCGAACATCGACTTGGTAATCTGAGAATTTGGAGCGATCGGCGACATTCCAAGGCGTTGTGGTAGACTAGGCAATATGGGGAGCGTCCAAAAAAGCCTGGAGTTGGGCGACCTGGTGACCGAGGACTAACAGGTGAGGCATCGCCCTTTTATTAACCAGGTCACCTATACCGGCCCATGACCCACGCGTATGGGGGTTGACTGAACGGAGTCGCTCGTGACTAAACGAAGCCATTGGCAAGATGTAGGGGTTGTCACATGGACGATATTTTCAGGTGTGTGGTCCTCGAAACGAACCCAATGGTATGATGTGCCGATTATGATGGCTTCGACTCGGCGAGTGTTGAATTACGAAACGAACCCAATGGTATTTTGTAACGATTATGAGGCCAATACATCATCGCCCACCTGACTTCCAAAACGAACCCAATGGTATGATGTGCCGATTGAAGCACAGCGAAGAGGACATCCTTATTCCTTGACGCACTTCAGGGGGAGGGATGGCTCCACTAAACCTGCGGGCAATAGGTCAGTCCTCCCTGGGGAAAGACCCGAGCGACGGGTGACTCGGCTTGATCTCCTAGAGCCACAGCCGCCGCTTTCCAGAGCTTGGCCTGATCGGCAAAAATCTGGACAGGACCAAGTCGAGGGCCGACTCGCTCAAAGAGGGGCGGGGCGTAGACCATGACAGCGCGATCAACAACCAACTCTCGTGCCCATCGAATCATAAACTCGCTCTTTGAATTGATCGCTGATGCGATCCGGTCGGCCAGGGTGAGACCTCGGCGAATCGTCCAGCCTCCGATCGAGCCGGAAGCCGCAATCGCCTTCATTGCAGGCATCGGAAACGAGCGATCGATCTCGGCAGGATCGGTCCAAAAGAAGCCGATCTGAACGCCACCCGGTCGGACAGCAGCCCGATGCTGGAGGAGCACCTTGAAGCTCTGCATCGGGTCGCCCGGCCAGGGATGGTTGCCGGCGATCAAGATGTCGGCAGGCTTCGAGTTGGGGGCCCTGAACCGCCGCGTCGCTTCGGTGGCGAGTCGATCTTGAACGGCGTCCACCGAACCCGCCGCCACCTGGAAGACCTGGCCGGGGGCACCGAGCACATGGCTGATCGAGACGCACGGGCCAAGCTTCGCCGCCGCCGCTCGGATCGCCTGGCGCATCGGGTTAGTGGAGGCTTCACCTCCGAGCAGTTTCCCCGCATCATTACCCAGCCCCATGGAATGGAGCGCACCGAGGGTCGATCGGTGGCTCGTACCGGGAAAGATTAACTTATATCCACCTCCAAAACCAGCTTGCATGTGGGGAAGTACAGATCCAATGAGGATCCGCAGGTCGGCCTCGACCACAGGTCGAAAGACTCGGACAGGGAGTCCATCGGACGTTGTCCCCAGATCGATATACGCGGAGATATCGTTCACGGGTGGGCTGTGACATTGGTAATGATCGACAACTTCATCGCCGACCCGCTTCCTCATGGCCGAGTCCTCGACCTCATGGTGACGCCCGACTCCGACGCTGATCGAAATGTCCTCGGGTCGAACACCCGCCGTCCGCAGCCTCCTAAGCACCTCCGGCAAGGCGATTTGAACGGGAGTCCAGCGTGAGGGATCATCGACGACGATCGCGACCTTCGAGCCAGGGCCGACTAGCGCCTCGACCCTCAACGCATCGATTGGATCATTAAGTGCAATGAGCAACGCACCTGGATAATCCGCCAGTGCCTCGGTCAGGTCGGGCCAGACGACATCGACCTCCCACGCGGAAGGAATCTCTAGCGACAAGGAGTCGTCAGGCCCCCATGGGATTGAGATTGGAGTCGAGAGGAGCGGTGCGGCCATCGGTCAGGGCTCCCAGGGTGTTCGGGCCCCCTACCCTAATCCAAAGGCGGATCGGTTGCAAAGTGAAGCGACACACGTCAAAGTGCCGACAACTTCAAGGCCCCCCATCATGCGGTTTTGCAACGCCTTCCATGGGTGTCACGATGACGAAGTCCGGACAAAATCGGCGTAAGAAGCGGACTCTCTGCGTTGAAGTGGTGGAATCGCGTCTGCTCATGACCGCTTCAGCCACAACAGTCCAGTCGATCTTGTATTCGCCCCCAGGAATCGCGTTAGTACGACCGAATACGCCGGTTGTCCCCTACGGAGTGGCGACCTCGGCGGTTAGCTTTGTCGATCCTTCGGTAGGCGTTTCCCATGGTGCCCATGTTGTGATCGGCCAACGTGATTATGTCGGCCCGTTCGCAAGGCTTGACGCCCGTTCCGGTTACATCAAAGTCGGAAACCTCTCGACCATTCTCGACAACGCCTCGATCATTGCCAACCCAACTGGTAAGGGTTCGAGTGGGGTTGTGATTGGCCAAAGTACGCTGATCGGTTATAGAGCCACAGTCCTGGGGCCAGCCCGGATTGGTGCATTCGGGGCTTCGGTTCAGGTCACTTCGATTGGTGCTGGGGCATTGATCGACGGCGGGAATGTGGAACAGGGTGCCATTGTCGGGCCGCTCGCCCGAGTTGGGCCGGGGGTGACCATTCCTTCAGGAATGCGGGTCTTACCGGGCAAGAACGTGACGACCCAGGCCGAGGCCTCGAACCCCGCCCTCGGGATGGTTGTTGCGGTCACGGCGTCGGATTTGACTCCGATTGGCACGACCCTCGTGAACTCGGCGACGTTGGCAGCGGGTTACACCTCGGTTTATCAAGGCTCGACAGGAACCGGGACCCCACCGGGTTACGATGCAGGCTCGGGCGTTCCCGTGCCAAACAATGGGAATCTGTCCCTGATTCTCGGTTCAGGACCTGAGCCTGGCACAACGGTCGTTGCATTCGAGCCGGTCCGGCAGTCGCCGCGATTTGCGGCCTCGACGACTCAGCCGTTCCAAGGTCAGTTCCACCAGAGTCCGTTCCGCGCGACTGGTCAAGTCGTCTTCGGTCAGACTGCCAAGCAAGTTGCCGCAGCGGTTGGGCATCACAACGCGATTCGTGGTGACCAAGGTCAGCCGATCCGGATCGCGTCCATCAAGAAGACAGGCAACGGGGTGACGATCACTTCGCCTGTCGGTGGACAAGTGGCGATCGGTCTGAACTTCCAAGCGGGGAACGGCTCGGTGATCCTCGGTGGGACATCGGGGACATCGACCATTGGCGATAATGTGACGATTGGTTCCGGCGCTGTCGTCGCCGGTTCGAGCCTAGGTCTAGGTACGACGGTCGGGGACCGGGCCTATGTTGCAAACTCGACTCTGGCCCCGGGCACCATTGTCCCTGCCGGGGCGATCATGATCAACAACGTCAAACAAGGGTCGATTCAGTGGTGAGTCGCCGGTTGTGTCGGTTCGAATCGCCGAACCTCAGCACTCGTACATGAGAGGTTGGCGAGATGATCGACAATGAGGATCCGGGCCAACCTGAACCCACCACGGAAGCACTTGAGGCCCGGATCGCTGAACTCGAACGGTTGCTCGCCGAGGCACAGCAGCCGGAGAAGCCGCTCGAGTTCAAAGCACTCCGTCTGATTGAAGATCGCTGGGGAGCGGGTTGGGCGTTGCGACCTTCGCCGGCCAAACGGCACTGGATGAGCCAAGAGCCATTGGCCTATCAATGTCTACCCATGGTTGTCGCCAATCAATGGGGTTGGCAGGTTCTCTGCCCGATCGATGTTCGCGCCACCTGGAATGGGTCTCGTGATCGCTCTGGCCTGGAGATTGAAGTCGACCCATCGCACATGTTGACCATCAAGAGTCAATTTGGGAACGGCATCGTCACATTTTCACCTCCGTGGTTGTTTCGGACCTCGCCCGGTTGGGACCTCTATCTCAAGGGGCCGAGTAACCGCTGGAAGGCGAACTGTTTCGCCCTTGATGGAGTGATCGAGACGTGGTGGCTTAACTACACGTTTACGATCAACTGGAAGATTGTTGAGCCTGGAACGGTCTTCTTTTCCAAGGGTGAGAGCCTTGGTCAATTGATTCCGGTTCCTCATGCAACCTTCAAAAACTCGGTCGCGAGTGAGACACCGATCGGGCTCGCCGAACCTGAAGCCGCCGCCGAATTGATGCGATGGCGAGACGAGCGCCGGAAGCGAGCCAATGAGCCCGTGCGGACCCACAGCCTCTACCGCAAAGCAGAAAATATTGAGGATCATTTGGTTAAAGTGAACGTCCCAGACGTGATTCCGACGTGGAAGACCGGCGAGTCGTAACCGGTCGGGCTAAGGTTGAAACCGTTCCAGATCCTCACCCTTCGAGATGACGGTCAACCCTTCCTCACTGATTGTGAAGCCACGAGCGAGGTCGGCCTGGTGATCCCAACCGATTTCAAACCCGGGTGGGACTTTCACATCTTTGTCGATGATTGCGCGACGAATTCGGGCGTAGCGGCCGACCTCGACGCCATCGAAGAGGATTGAGTCTTCAACCAAAGCATAACTATGGATGCGAACACCTGGTGATAGGATGCTCCGGAACACCTGTCCGCCTGAGACAATTGCTCCCTGGCAAACAATCGAGTTGAACGCCGCCCCACGACGGTCGGGATCGGTATGCACAAACTTGGGAGGGGGATAAGCGGGTTGATGGGTATGGATCGGCCAGTCGCGGTCGTAAAGGTTGAGGATCGGGTCGACGGCGATCAGATCCATGCTGGCCTGGTAGTAGGCGTCAAGCGTGCCGACGTCACGCCAGTAAGCCGCCTGTTTGCGGTTCTCGTCGCGGAACGGGTAGGCGAACACGCGTGAACCGCCCAGCATGGCTGGAATGATGTCGCGACCGAAGTCGTGCCGGCTCAGATCTTTCTTGGCGGCATCTTGAAAGAGCAGTTCGTACATGACATCAGTTCGGAACACATAAATACCCATTGACGCTAGCGCCACATCAGTATGACCTGGCATCGGCTTAGCATTCTGAGGCTTCTCTTGAAACCCCACAACTCGATTTGCATCGTCGACCTGCATTACTCCGAACTCGCTTGCCTGGTCGAGCGTAACGGGAAGACACGCAATCGTCAGGTCGGCTTTGTTATCACGATGAAATCCGATCATGTCGGCATAGTTCATCTTGTAAATGTGATCCCCCGCCAGGATCATCGTGTCGCGAGGTGCGGCTTGCTCAATCGTATAGACGTTCTGATAGATCGCATCGGCAGTCCCTTGATACCAGTGTTCGGTGATTCGTTGCTGGGGAGGGATGACCTCGACGTATTCATCAAGCTCCCGGCACAAGAACTTCCAACCTTGGTCGATATGCCGGTTTAGGCTGATCGCTTTATATTGGGTAAGGACCAGAATCTTACGAAGGTCCGAGTTCAGACAATTCGACAATGAGAAATCGATGATCCGATAAATGCCACCAAACGGTACGGCAGGCTTGGCCCGGTCGCGCGTCAAGGGCTCAAGCCGGCTTCCTCGACCTCCGGCCAGGATGATCGTCAAGACATCACGATGCACCGGAAAACCTCCACGAGGCGTTAATTAAGAAATAATCCCGAACAACGATTGGGCGGATGCCCGCGATTCGGGTTGCTCGGCTGCCTCAGCGAGGTCGCGACCTGCCCCTATTGTGCGATACAAAGCCTGAGAAGCCAACGGGGGAGCGGGCGATCGATGCGAACTCGGCCGATTGCCTTAAGGTTCGACCCAATCATGCGACCCGCCGCTCATCGCCCCGTCCCTACGGACTGATAGCATTCTCAACCGTTCCCGATCATGATGGACTCGCTCTAACCTTCCCCAAGGTTCCACCCAAGTTCGACATTCCTTTGAGACTCGATGCCCATGAAACTCACCATTACCTCAGTGGTGTTCGCTCTTAACGCGATTTTGATCGCAGCCTCCGTAGCCACTGGCGCTCCTCCCGAGGGCAAGAAGTACTTGATCATCCACGCCGACGATGCGGGAATGTGTCACTCGGTGAACAGGGCGACGATCGAGTCGATGGAGAAAGGGGTGGTCTCATCGTGCAGTATCATGATCCCCTGTGGCTGGGTCAAGGAGTTTGCACAATACGCAAAGGCCCATCCTGAGAAAGACTACGGCATTCATCTGACCCTGAACTCCGAGTGGTCCGAGTATCGCTGGGGCCCGGTTGCCGGGCGAGATCGGGTCCCGAGTCTGGTGGATGCCGACGGCTGTCTGCATCGCGGAGTTGACGACGTGGTCAAGAATGCCAAGGCCGAAGAGGTCGAAATCGAGTTGATCGCCCAGGTCGAACGTGCCAAGGTCCTTGGCATTCCCATCAGCCATCTCGACACGCATATGGGGGCTCTCGTCAGTCGGCCCGACTTGATCGAAGTCTATGTCAAAGTCGGCTTAAAATACGACCTACCCGTCCTCTTCCTTCGCAAGATCGAAGGCCCTGTTGCCCAAGAATATCCAGCGTTTCGCGAGCGAGGTAAGGCACTCCTCGCCGCCCTTGATGCCAAACGGCTCCCCGTCCTCGATGATCTCGCCCAGTTCTATGGCGGTGATACCCATGAGGAGCGAGTGGAAAGCTACATGAAGACGCTTAAAAATCTTAAGCCTGGCGTCTCGCAACTGATTATCCATTGCGGATTCGCCGACGATGAGCTTCGAGCGGTCACCAATAGCGCCGAACGCCGAGACGGAGACCGACGCATCTTCACCGACCCGGCCATTGCCGCCGAGATCAAGAAACTTGACATCGAAGTGATCACATGGAAACAGTTTCGCGCCATGGTTGCAAAACCGGTCGAGACCAAGTGATCTCTTGAAATCCCCGACCCATTGAGTGGTCATGCGGGCGGAGTTTAGCTCCGCTTGACTTGACTACTCCGGCGCAGGGAAATTCGTTACAAGTAGAATGTCCGCCGAGATTTGAGCGAATCGCCCGTAAACGTCCTCGCAGGAGCCCTGGCCATGATGACCGAGTTCCATGTCAAGGGGTACAAGAGCCTGGCCGATGTCAAGATTCCCCTGACGCCAATTCATGTCCTCATCGGCCAGAATGACTCGGGCAAGACAAGTGTACTGGAGGCGATGCTGGCGCTATCCCGGACCACGGAGAAGCCGCTGGACGAGGCGTTTGGAGGGGCCTGGACTGGCCGAGAGTTGGTTTATCATGGTTCGCCAGAACCGACGATTGAGTTGGGTTGCAAACTACAATTCGCCTCGGAGCCGACGCATTTCGAGTACATGATCCGAGTTGGGTTCCCATCACCCCAAATTCGCTATTGTCGGACAATCGAGGAAAGACCAAAGCGAGATAATGTGCCCGTTGATCTCACTTGGGTTGGTGGAGAGGCCAGTAATTCAGTGATTTATGCGATGAGTGCTGGATTGCCCACCGACTCTAGACGTTCGATTGAAGAAATTAAGAAGTTGCTCGCACCTGCTCAATATTATCGTATTGATCCAAAGACGATGGGACTTGCAGCAAATTTGGAACCAGCTCGCGCTTTCCGAATGGATTCAGATGGGTTCGGACTCTCCACGATGCTCGATGATATCAACAATGACGATCGCGAGGTAATGAACGCAATCAAGGGAGAATTTTGTCAGCTATTTCCTGAATTTAAGAAGATCAAGCTAACTCAGAGCCCTGGCACCAATCGTACTTACCAACCCGACGGATCATTCGAGCTGACCAAGGGCAATGGAAAAGCGATTGTTTTCGTGACGCCAGATGGCCACGAAGTCCGTGCCCAACAGGCATCCGATGGTGCCCTGCTTTTCCTCGCGTTCCTCACATTAAGCCACTTGCCGAAGCAACCGAAACTGCTTTTGATCGAAGAACCTGAGAAAGGGATCTACCCGAAGCGTCTTGAAGAACTTGTCCGTCTCCTCAGGCAACGATCCGAGGAAATTGAGTCGGGCCAGTTTCCCCAGATCATCCTCACAACACATTCGCCTTATTTGATTAGTTCGTTCACTCCTGAAGAAGTGACGTTGATGCGGCGTGAGGAGGATGGCAGTTCTCGTGCTCGCCCATTACGCGATGCGCCGAATCTCGAATCGTTCTTGGGACCCTTTTATCTAGGTGAACTGTGGTACAACCTGTCGGAGGAGGAGCTATTCGGTGACGTTGCTAAAGCCATTCACGATTGAAATCATTGGTGAAGGAAAGACCGATATTGGAGCCACAAGACCGAGCGAATCTCAGGCTGACATTCCCCTCTCGGGAGTGATTCCCATCTTGGTCCATCGCCTTTGCGGACAGCCTAAGAATATGCAGGTGATCCGTCGAAAAATCGCGGATCTTCAAGGGGGTGGTCTGGTGAACAAAGTTCGATTCGCGAGACAGGTAGCCGCCCGAAATCAATCGGCTGGATGCGTCATGGTGATCGATTCCGAAGGAGATCATCAAGGCCAACTCGCAAAAGTTGAGAGAGGTCGTAAGGAAGCCAGGACAAACATTCCGATGGCGATCGGAGTCGCCCACCCCTGTATTGAATCTTGGCTGTTAGCTGATGGCCGCGTGATTCAGAAAGCGCTTGGATTAGAGAAGACTCCTGACCTGCCGAACGAGTCTGAGCAGCTCCCCGCTCCAAGAAGCAACCGCGATCACAATCCGAAGACTGTCTTGGTGACGCATGCCCAATTATCTCGCAATGAGATAGGTGCCGAGCAGGCCTGGGAAGTTGCCAGATCCACCAAGGATCTCGACGACCTCCGTAAACGCTGCCCTCTCAGCTTCGCTCCGTTCGCCTTAGAAGTCGAAACTCACATCAAGCCTCTCTTCAATCCGCCCGACTCCTGAACCATTTTTTCAGCCGAACCCACTGGATTCTTCACAATTGATCGGAACAATGGGGTCTCAGGCCCAGCGGCACTCGCTCGCCACATTCCCTTGGAGACCTCCTGCCGTGTGCATTCGACTCGCAACGTTGATTTTAATTCTGGCCCCCTCGCTC
>JANXSX010000221.1 GCA_025356475.1 Isosphaeraceae bacterium
GCGGAGATCGTGATCACCGCTGGGTTTGATGCGTAAGATTCCGACTTCGGAGTCACTAAACTTCCGAATGCATCGAACGCATTCGCGCAGTTGGGGCATGTCCACCCTCCCCAGAGTGCCTGTCGGAAACTGCCGGGTAGGCGCGCAGTCGGTTTAGGATATCCACACTCCGAACAGCGAAGTTTCGGCATTTCGTTATCATACCCAAGTGAGGAGGCCTTCGGGACGTTCTGGTAAGAATGTCCCTCATGTCGAACAAGGTGAGCAAACCGAGTGCTTCACCGTTTGAGTTGCCACTCGTCGCAGTCGAGTCTGTGGCCTATGATTCAATGAGGTCAGGTCCAAGCACAACCGTATACCAGTACGAAAACGCTTGAGGAAATCGGGCGTGAATTGTCAAATCGACACGGTACAAAGTTCGTAGTCCTCATAATGCGATAAAAAAAGTCGATTTTGACTCAATTTTGAGGTTGTTCTCATCATTTAGGGTTGGCGTCACTTTGGTAGGCCGCTTCTTACAAAATGAGGATCGCATGCTGAACTCTTGCCGACCTCCTCCCATGTGATAGATTTCAGTCATGAAGTCCACGCAGGAGCGAGGATACTTCAACGGAGCGTCCACCTTTTCGGTCGCATCCGCCCTGGATTGAAACGACTTCATTGAATCGGCGAGCGGGGAGTTCTGCCACGCAACTCGGCTTCGAATCTCGCGAGAATCGGCAGATGACTGCTTCATCTTGAGACTTCTCCCCGTTCGGACCACGGTTTGCAAAGCACGAACTTCCACCTGGGAGGATCGATCGCGATGCGACCCCATCTTGAGGTCACGCGCCTGGCGGCGGGATTGCTAGCATTGTGCCTGGCCTTTTCCCCGTCCCCAAGCCTCTGTGACGAACCTGCCGCACGCCGCCAACCACCCGCACCGAGCGCGGTGCGTGCCATGCCAACCGATCCGGCCGGTACGCTCGAACTCGGGCTCGACCTGGAACGAAAACGAAATTGGTCCGGGGCAATGGCCCTTTACGAGGAGTCAATCGAACTCTGGCCGGAACGTTCAGACTTCGTTCAGCGCCGTCGTCTCTGCGAGATCCATCACAAACTGGTCCGGCGTTACAGCGACCAATCGTTTCGAAAAGTCCTCCTGACCCGCTCCCGAGAAGAGTCGCTCGAACTCCTTGACGAGGTTGTCGAGCGAATCGAAACGCACTACGTCGAGACCGTGGCGTTCGAGGGTCTCCTTCGACGCGGGTATGACAACATGGAGGTCGCACTCAGGGAGCCCACGTTTCTTGTCCCAAACGCTCCAAAGGCGAAGACCGATCAGGTGGCCTTACTTCGCCAACAGCTTCTCGGACGCCGCGATCGTCTGAATATTCCGAATCGTCAAGCGGCACTCGCAGAGGTTGACGCGGTCTGCTCGCTATCGCGTCAGGCGTTGAATCTCTCGCCCGCATCAGTCACTTTAGAGTTTGTCTATGGTACATGCGACGCGCTCGACGATTACACGAGTTGCCTCACACCGGACAAACTTGATGATCTCTATGCGATGATCGATGGTAATTTCGTGGGCTTGGGGGTCGAACTCAAAGGAGATGCACAAGGCATCCTACTCGTTGGAGTGATCAAGAAAGGGCCGGCCTCGGAGGCTGGGCTTAAGGTTGGGGATCGCATCATCGCCATAGCTGGTAAGTCGATCCGGGGTGTTTCGCTCGACGACGCGGCCGGACGACTTCAGGGTACAGAAGGGACGGCCATCGACTTGTCGATCCAGGCTAAGGACGGTTCAACCCGCCAGGTTCGACTTGTTCGACGGCCAGTCGAGGTCGAGAGTGTGGGCGAGGCCAAATTGCTCGGTGGGAATTCGTCCATCGGCTACCTTCAACTCTCCGGCTTTCAAAAGACTTCGACCGACGAACTCGACCGGGGAATCGCCAGCCTCCAGAGCAAGGGGATGCGCTACCTGATCCTGGACCTCAGAGGGAATCCCGGCGGGCTCCTGAATGTCGCAGTCGAGATCGCTGAAAGGTTTATCGACCAGGGGGTGATTGTCTCCACAAAAGGGCGAGCCAAGGGCCAGACCGCAACGTATCGCGCGTCGGGCAGGGCGATCTGGACCATGCCGATGGCAGTTTTGATCGACCGCGATAGTGCGAGTGCCAGCGAAATTCTGGCCGGGGCGCTCAAAGAGCATCAGCGAGCCCTGATCATCGGTGAACGCTCCTACGGGAAGGGATCAGTCCAAAGTATCTTCTCGCTCCATACCGTTCAGGCAGGACTGAAGTTGACGACGGCGAAATTCTACTCTCCGACGGATCGGGCCTATAGCGAGCAGGGGGTGGACCCCGATGTTCCCGTCCGGCTTGCCGCCAAGCCGGTCGACGGCGAGTCGACGGTCGGTGTATCCTCGGACAACATGGGGGACCCCGATCGTGATGCCGTGTTGGCACAGGCGATCGCTCAGGCCCGCCGACGTCTGAGTCAGCCAAGATGATGCAGGACGCAGTCCGTCCGACCAATTCGGTAACTCCAACCCCTTCATGGACCGTCATCACCGACGCTCCCTTGAAGGGGTTGAAGCTTGCTCGGGAAGCTGGGACGTTGCTGGTTTGGGACCAGGCTGAGAACCTCTGGCTACTCGACACGAATGGAGAGCATCGCTCGGCTGGTCGTTGTCCAGGGGCCGTAATCGCCGGGTCAATCAGTGACGACGGAAGCTTGATCGCTCTCTTGGGCGAGGATTCGAGACTATGGCTCCTCGGGGCTGACCTCAATGTGATTGTCGAACGAGCCTCGATTGCTGAGGCGTCGGCCTTGGCGATCGACCCGCATGGACGGTTTGTCGCGATTGCCTCCAAGCTCAATCAGACTCAGATTTACACCCGATTCGGCAAGCTTGCAGGCAAGTTTGAGACACGGCAGCCGTTAGCCCACCTTGAGTTTGTCCCCAGCCGAACCATGATCATTGGTACGGCCGCCTATGGCACGATCGCAGGGGTGGAACTTCACCCCAACCGCATGACGGGAAAGTTCGATCCGGAAGTTCTCTGGCAAGAGAATCTGATGTCGAATGTGGGTCGCCTCGCGATGTCGGGCGACGGCGGCATGATCTTAACCGCATGTTACACACATGGGGTCCAACGATATGATTTGAAGGGGCAGAACGAGGGTGCGTACCACTTGGGTGGCTCGCCTTCGCACGCCGTGCCCGACTTCATGGGTCGGACGATCGTGGTGACAACGGTCGAGGGAGAACTCAGCCTGCTCAGCCCTGGTGGCCAGATCCGCTCTCGCATGGAGTTACCCAGAGCCCCACTCGAAGTCGCAATGGATGCCCTCGGTCGATCGGTCTATTACGGATTGCCGACCGGCGAGATCGTCAAACTGGACCTGACTGGCGAAGAGTTACCGAGGGAGGGCAGGACATCGACCGGTGAAGCTGAGGTCCGAGTCGCGTCGGGGGGCCAAGTCCGTTCCCCAGATTGGGTGATTCCCATCGCCTTGAGCGACGAACAAGCGGAATACGCGGTGGTCGCAATCGTGGATGAGCCGCCGAGGGTCGTGGTAATGACCTCGGACAACAAGCTATCGATCTATTCTCCCGAGGGGGTTCTCCTTGGTCAAGCCCCAGAAATTCACGGCGTCGGTCGACTGATTCGAACATCGCCAGGCTGGGTGGCTTCCGCGACCAATAAGCAGATCGTCTTGTGCGACGTTCGGCGCAACATGGCGAGAAAGCTCGACTTGAGTTTGGTTGAACTCACGCACCTGGCCCTGAAACCAGACAGCTACGGATTGGGAATCGTCCAGGAGCGCGACCGCGTTGGTCGTTGTACCTCGGCGGGCCGTTGGGTCTTTCGGCGCGAACTTGACACCGGGGTCGAAGATCTTGCCATCGATTCTGAGGGCTTCACGGCGGTCAGTTTGGACGATGGCCGACTCTTGATTCTCGACCCCACTGGGGAACCGGTCGGTCATTACCAAACGAAGCCAGAAGAGCCGATGCTTCTGATCGAGGCTCCGGAAGGCTCGACACCAAATGCGCGTTGGGTGACGTTGGCTCGCCGGGCTCAGATTCTTCGAGCTCACGACAAATCTGGCAAAACCCTCTGGGAGAGCCCCCTCCCCTGGGAGGCATGGCAGCTTCAGAAGCTTGGGGGGTTTGCGGTCGCGACAGCCCCAGATGGCCGCTCAATTGCCTTCGATGGACGTGGTCAAAGCCAAGGGGTCGGCAAGAAGCTAGACGCCACCCTTGTACTCCTGGCACTTGATGGCGATGGGGGCCTGTTACGGATTGCGCGGCAAGGAACACATTTAATAGCTTCAGAATTGAACGGTCGCGTTCGATGGCGAGCCGTGAGCGACGTTCCGATCGGCACATTCGCAGCGGGTTCGTCGGGGGTTACCGCATTCCTGGGCCGCTCACTTGCCTATTTTCCCGCAGTGCCTGAGATCGCAAAGTGAGGGGAATTCACATCACTGACGTACGGCGTCGAGTCGATTTGTGTCATTGAGCTTGATCGTCGTCGGCTTCTCGGGCTATACTTTCAAATCTCTCATCCTCGACACGCCGGTCCGGTCAACCTCGCCCCGCATGGTCAACCGACAGCCCGAATTTGGCTAGTCTTCACTCGTCCGCCCAGCGAGTGTGACCTTCTGTGGAGTGAGCTCTTCAGTCCGGACCCTGGCGACGGGAGGTCGGAATGCCGCAGTGTCCACCACCAGTTCCCCATGTTTCGCGCCCGATAAGCGCCGAACGCCATAGCGTCCACGATCACGGAGCGGTCGAAGCCAAACGCCACAGGTGGATCGAAAGTGAGAAGGCAGGCCGGGATCTGGGAATGGCCGCGATTCGTGGCTGGATCCGGATGCATTGGAATGGCTTCTTGCGTGCTCGTTGGATGGAGCATCTCCAAGGCCGAACATTCTGGATCGAACTCGACCACGACGACTTTGGTCTGCTTCGCGATGCTTTCAAGACATCTCCGCTCATCGATCCCATTCTGGGTCTATTGAAGGATGGTCAAGAAAACCTGGATGTCCTGAATTGGGCCATTGATGCGAGCTTACCGATCGATCATGTGTTCGAGATCCTCGAGGCGCTGGACATTAATAGCCGCCGGATCGAGTGCAAGCTCGAAGATCGATTGTCGTTCGAGTAAAGAGCGGTATTTCCGAGCGATGGGGATCGCCCAACGCCCGGAAATAGTTCAAACGCTTTGACTTCTGGACGTGAGTAGAGCGACCAAGGTTCGGACGAAGCAACCAGTCCCACCCGAATCTCGGCTTGATGACTCCGAGTCAGCCCAGCTTGGCCCGGCAATATCCAGGTGGGCCCACGCAGTTTCGCCGACGAACTGCTGAAGGAACTTTGCGGCCGTACTCGCCCCCCCGTACTTGCCACCGACATTTTTCAGGTCAGCGACTGGGCTCTTGAGCCCTTCGAGGAAGTCTGGATCCAGCGGCAACCGCCAAACTCGCTCGCCCGTGGCTTTCGAGGCTTGCTCCACCTCTAGCGCAATGCTCTCATCGGAACTGAATAGCCCTGCAATCTTGGTCCCAACCGCGACCATGCACGCGCCCGTGAGTGTCGCTAAATCAATGATCGCGGCGGGCTTTTGCTCCACGGCATAGCTAAGAGCATCCGCAAGGATCAGCCTGCCCTCTGCGTCGGTGTTGAGGACTTCGACCGTCTTTCCGTTCCTCATCGTGAGGACGTCACCGAGCTTCATGGCCCTTCCACCTGTCATGTTCTCGGTCATCGCCATGTAGCCGCTGACGTTGACTTTGAGCCCAAGCCGTGCGACCGCCTCAATGGTTGCGAGGACCACGGCCGCGCCGGCCATGTCGCACTTCATGTCTTCCATTGAGGCACTTGGCTTGAGCGAGAGCCCACCCGAATCGAACGTAACTCCTTTGCCTACGAGGGCAAGCGTGGGAGTGTCACCCCCATGTCGGTAGTAGACCTGGACAAAGGCAGGAGGCTCATCCGAACCTGCCGAAACACCGATTAGGCCTCCAAATCGCTCCAAGACCAACCGATCCGGTCCCCAAACCTCAGCCTGGAGACCCCGCTTGGCAAGGACCTCGCGGGCACGTTCTGCAAGCACCGTGGGGGACTTCTCAGACGGGGGCGTATTGACCAGGTCCCGAGCAAGATTGACAGCCTCGCCGATGATCACCGCCCGGTCGATCGTCTCTTGAGTGGGCTTACCAAGGAAGGTGATCGTCTCTGGAGAGTAGCGGCTCGGTTCCGCTTTCCGGAGGCCGGAGTCGCGCGTTCCAACGATGACCCCCTCGACGAATAGGCTAATATCACCTTCAAAACTTATGGCAATAGCGATCGATTCGCACGGTTTGACGAGCAACTTGCGGGTGAGCGTAACCCCTGCGTTGAAGAGTGATGCTGGATCTAGATTCCCTCGTTTGCCAAGACCAAGCACACCAACTGCGGTGGCAGCCAGGCCGAAGTCGCCATAAAAAGGAGTCCAATCGCCTGCCACGAGAGAAATATCCTTGCCTTCGACAAGTTTGGTGACTAGCGATCCTAAAGGGGAGGATGCCAGGGTTCTTGGGAGTTCCTCCCCATCGTCAAAGAGGCAGACGACGAGCCATTTGGCCTTAACGGTCATGGGGTCGGAGGTGGATGCCCTGACAATCATTGGTAAACTCGACTCCCTTCGCGCAGGACATTGGTTGACAATCAGAATTCGTATCTTCTCAATCGCACTTGGCCGCGCCAACCCACCTTGCCAGGGTCGCAGACCTCGGCTATGATCCCGCCGTCATCGGACAGGGCATCCTCTTGTACCACCCTCCTTGCGTCGACCTCTGATGCTTCGAACGAAAGCGACCAGGGCGAGAGGGTGGACAGATGGATCACCGAAATCACCGAGTGCGTCGCGCTGAGACACTGATTGGTCTCACAATTCTCCTCGGCCTGTCCTCGACCGGCTGCGTGGAACGTCGGTACACCATTCGTACCGATCCGCCTGGCGCGCTGGTTATTGTCAATAAAGAGGAACTCGGTGCCTCGCCCGTTTCGAAGTCGTTCACGTTTTATGGTGACCGCGATATTACGATCATTGCCGATGGGTATGCGACAATGCGGGTCCAACAGCCGCTTGCAGCGCCCTGGTGGGACAACCGAGTTACTGAGTTCTTCACCGAGAACCTGCTGCCGATCACTCTTCGCGACGAGCGTGAGTTCACGTTCAGGATGGCACCCGCAACGGTTCCTGCTACCAACGAGTTGATCGGTCGGGCCGACGCGCTCAAGTCAGAAGGTCAACGTCCTCCGCTGCCACGCCGCCAAGGAATTCTCGGCTGGTTCGGATTCTGAACACTTCGCAAGACTTGGACTAGTCGTCGTTCGACCAAGCGATTAGATTCCGGTTCCACGAGATGTACCGAGATCGACCATCCTCAAGGATCGAGGGTGAACTCTGTGAAGCTCCTTGCCGCCGCAGTCCAGATTTCGGCCCAACCCGGTGCCGTTGCACTCAATCTCGAACGTGCCGATGAGCAACTAAGCCTCGCTCACGGTTTCGGTGTCGAACTTGCGGTTCTCCCCGAGATGCACAGCACCGGATATGGCTTAATCCCAAACTACGCACCGATCGCTGAAGGCCGGGACGGTCCCACCGCTGGTTGGTTGCTCGATCGCGCCAGACGGTTTGGGATGGACATCAGCATGGGCTTTGTTGAGCGCGAGGGCCGTCATCTCTATGACGCGCTCGCGTTTGCGACAGCTCAAGGTGATCTTTCGATTTACCGCAAGCGAAACCTTGTTTTCTGGGAACGGTCCCGTTTTCGTCCGGGGACTGAGCCGCTCATCGTCCAGACGCGGTGGGGTCGAATCGGTTTCGCAGTCTGTGCCGACATGATCTATAAGCGAACTTGGGCCGATTATCGGGGTAAGATCGATCTGGCCATCGTTGCCGCCGCCTGGCCGGACTTTGCCTGCCGACTGACCGGTCGCAAGGATTGGCTACTCGGTCATGTGGGGCCTCTCTCAGCGGATATTCCTCGCAAAGTTGCGGTTGATCTGGGCATCCCCGTGATTTTTGCCAACCAGTGCGGTCCGACGACGACCGTGATACCAATCCTCCGCAAGAGAATCGCCGACCAGTTCGCAGGCCGGAGCAGTCTCTGTGATGGCCGACATGGTGACCCTCTTCACGCGGGTCGTGATGAGCAACTTCTGATCGCACCACTGACCCTCCATACTCTAGGACGAGGACCCCACCTATGCCGTACTACGTCCCGCTCGGGTTCCGAGGCCTCGTCCTTCGCGTCGGCACTCGTTTCATAGGCCTGCTTGGCGGGCTCGTCTATTGGCGGTCGAGTCGGCGGAGGCACCGCGCGCTCTTGGATTCCGTGGTATCATTGCCTCGTCAACGTTGATCCTTCGTATCGGTGGCAGAGCAAGTCAAGCTTAGGCTCGCCCCGAGTATCGTCTCCAGCGGAGCAGACCGGAAATGTGCGGGATCGCTGGAGCTTTCGACCTCACCGGGGAACGTGAATTCCCCCAATCCCTTCTCCGCTCGATGACCCGAGCCATCGCCCATCGAGGACCCGACGACGAGCAGTTCCACGTCGAACCTGGGGTCTCCCTGGGCGCTCGCCGGCTGTCGATCGTCGACCTTGAAGGGGGCAGGCAACCGATCGCAAACGAGGATGGTTCGATCTGGGTCGCCTTCAATGGTGAACTGTTTGAATATCCCGAATTGCGCAAGGAACTGCTTGCGAGCGGGCACACGCTGGCGACTCGCTGCGACACCGAAGCCTGGGTCCACCTCTACGAAGAGCGTGGCGAAGGAATGTTTGAGAAGGCACGCGGGCAATTCGCCGTTTCGCTCTGGGATCGGCCCAATCGTACCCTGATTCTGGGCCGGGACCGGGTTGGGATCTGCCCCCTCTATTACGCCGAAAGGGACGGGTGGCTCCTCTGGTCGTCGGAGATCAAAGGACTTCTCGCGTCGGGTCTCGTCAAGGCGGTTGCTGACCCGCGAGGAGTCGATCACCTCTTCTCCTTCTTCTGTGCGGGGACGACACGCACCTTCTTCGAGGGGGTCAAGTCCATCCCCCCCGGGAACTATCTCCGGATCAGGGATGGTCGGATCGAGCAGCGTCAGTATTGGGATCTGGAGTTCCCCGACGCAGGCGACGAGCGGCGGATGGATAATCCTCAGCCGCTGATCGACGAGTTCGAGGGGATTCTTTGCCAAGCCGTCGAACGCCGACTACGGGGTGACGTCCCTGTGGTCAGCTACATCAGCGGTGGCCTCGACTCAACAGTTGTTCTGGGACTAAGCTCTCGGCAACTTGGTCGGCCTGTGCCTTCGTTTACGATCGGCTGGTCGAACAAGTCAGGGCCGGACGAACTGGCAGAGGCTGCCGAATCCGCCCAAGTCCTGGGTTCCAAACTCACGACCGTGATGATGGATCGATCGGAAATCGTCGAGGCTTTCCCTGAGTTGATCGTCGCTGCGGAAGGCCCAGTCCTCGACACTTCGTGTGCAGCATTGATGCAACTTGCGAAGGCAGTCCACAACCAGGGCTACAAAGTTGTACTTACGGGAGAGGGAGCCGACGAGGCCCTCGCCGGTTACGTTTGGTTTAAGTCCCGGAAGTTTTGGGACGGCGTCCAGAACCGCATCGGGATGGGACTTCCCCACGCTCTCCGGTCACTGGCTTTGCTGGCGATCGGCGGAGGATCACAACATCGATCGGCCATCCGCGCGATCGGCGGAGTGCGAACGGCGCAGCAGGACATGTACGAGATGATCGGCCAATCTCGATCGATCCTCTACACTCCTGAGATGTGGGACCGAATCGGAGATCATAGCCCTTACGCAGACCTGGACGTTCCCAACCAGCGTATGGCCAAATGGGCCCCTCTAAATCAGTCGCTTTACGTTGGCTACAAGGTGATGTTGGCTGGGTTGCTGATGATCTCGAAGGGGGACCGCATCTCAATGCATTCCTCAGTTGAGGCCCGCTACCCCTTCCTCGACGACGATGTGATCAAATTCTGCTGCTCGATCGATCCCGAATATAAGCTTCGTAAGCTCAAGACGGAAAAATGGATCTTGCGACAGGTTGCCGCCAAGACTCTCCCTAAACAGATCGCAAACCGCCCAAAAACGATGTTCCGCGCCAATCTCGCTCGTACGTTCCTCGGAGATCATCGCCCTCATTGGGTCAATCAACTGCTCAGCCCCGAGTCGCTTCGCGCAACTGGCATGTTTAATGCATGGTCAGTGGCCCGGGAACGTGACATCCAGACGGCCATCCCCAGGATCACCGCAAGGCGATTTGTGATGGATGTGGCACTGACTTGTGTCGTCTCGACCCAGCTTTGGCACCACATCTACTGCGGTGGAGGACTCTGCGACCTGCCCACATGGTCGCCCCCTCTCGATACCGGTCTGGCGAACACGACGTAATTCGATCTTCCAGCCACACAGCCGGTGGCATATCAAACAAAGCCGAGGACAAATGAAGCATCAACAATCGATCTTATTTGTTGTATTGCTTCTGAGTCAGGTCCAATGGCCACCCTCTTGTCATGCGGCTGAAGCTCAATCACCCGCAGACAAGACGACCACAGCGCCGCAGGTCGAAACGACTGTTAAGCCGCAGACCACAGAGGCGAAGGTAAGTCCTCCTGCGGATTCCAAGGCAACCCAGAAGAATGCATCTCCAAGTTCAACGGAGATTGGGCATACTCCAGGTTCCACGAGTGTTCCTGAGACCAAAACAGAAGCCGTTAAAGCCAAGAGCGATCCTGAGAAGTCTGAGGCCAAGAAAGTCGCTCGCCCGCCGATCCGCGTGGAGAAGAGTGGACTCGACATTATTGCAGGACCTTGGTTTGACGAGCTTACAGCCGGTCAAGATCAGGCTGCGATGGACTTATTGAAGGTGAAGATTCATCTTAAGTTCGGCCTCGTCGAGTTCGGTAACGTCAACGAATTTGTGATTTCGCGTCAACTGCTCGACCGAATTGGCGATGAACGATCTCGGAACAAACCCTCTGTGACAGCAACTTCACCGACCTGGATCGATTTTCTCGAACAAGAAACCGACCGCCTGGTACAGTCCGCTCGGGCCACCTTGTTCGGAGAATACCCACTGATACGGGGATTTGAACTTCCCTTCGAGGAGAATGACGAGGATTTTCGTGTCTATGCCTATACGCGAAGGGGCGATGCGAAACGGAATGCGGTTCGGAATACACTCGAGAAGCTTGGAAGGCTGGCGTCGCTCGACCCACAGCATGTTCTTATCCTGATTCCGAGCAGTGCGTCACATCCGACCTCGCATGAGGAGTTGGCACGGCTTGCCAATTCAGAATCGCAAGCGGCGTTCGCTCGTTTTCCAAATCTCAAAGTCTATGGTGGTCGCTTCCGGGACTCGGTGGATGCAATGCCAGCGTGGGAGGCAGCCGACCCGGCCTTTGACCCGATTTGTCGAAAGTTCCTCAAACAGATCCGTCCAGGTGACGAGCCTCGCTCGGTGATGATCGTCCAGCTCCGGGATTTTGAAGATGACAACCTCCATTGGGTTCAGGCGCAGTACCGGCTCTTTGGACCGTCAGCTCTTGATAAGGCGGCGACCGACGCATCCAAACTTGAAGCGGACAAGATCCGAATTGCCGAAACCCTGACCAGGGATTTCAGCCCCTATAATTATGGGATCTGGATCCTCATCGGAGTGCTGTATGTCATCGCACTTGTCACCCAGGAACTCCTCACGAATTCACGGACCCGAGCCAGCTCTGCTCGCTGGGTGACGTGGTTCGCATTGCCATCGCTAGGTTTTATCCTGGGAATCTTCCTGACCCATCCCGTCATGATGGCACTTGCCGACTGGCTTCCCAAGCCTAGAACCAGCGCATGGAGTGGAACTTGGTGGCCGTGTGTCGCTGGCTCGATTTCTCTGATCCTACCGCTAGGTGTGTTCCGGCTCGCGGCAGGAAGTGCGGACCGATATTGGCCAACCCTTTCCTATCATGGACGGTGGGGAATCGCCTTCTTGCCAGTAGCTTTGGGAATCACAGCCGCCTGGGTTCAACCGGCCTTTTATGCAAATGGCTGGAAATCACTCGCGTTTATTCCAGCCTTCGCAGCGGCAGCGGCCTCACTAGCCTATTGCTTTGGCCGTGCGATCGATCGCGCCGACAAATTTCCGGTGACAGTTGCACCAATCAGCATGCTTCTTACTGTCCTATTTGGTGCCGCCGCCTTTTTGGGATCGGCTTCCTTCCTCTGGCTCATTTCGATTTTCGCTCTCTTGGCAATTTTTGGGCATGGGGGATTTGCTCCTCGTGCGAGTGCGGCACTCAGCCAGGCCCAACAAGAGCCAGTGTCCACCATGCCCGTGAATTCGCAACCTCCTGTCACGTTGGAAGAACTCCGAAAATCGCTGGCCTTTCCAATATATCGAGGTCCAAAAAAAATTGAGAATATGTACCGACGTCTTCTCAGTTCTGATCCTCCTGTCGTGAAATGGATCGGCTTGATCGGCCCCAAAGCATCAGGCAAGACCGCCGCACTTCGCTTCTTGCAGGAGGAACTGAAGGCATCCCAGCCGGTGATTCAGATTCTCAGCGGAGTTTGTACACATCGGAGTCAGCGTGAGTCCGCCTACCAACCGTTCCGAGATGCTTTCACGATGCTCGGCTTACCGGAAGGACTCGTTGAGGCTCACACCGGCAGCGATAATGTGAATAGCCTCTTTGACAACCTGGCGTATGAGCTGATTCCATTCTGGACATTCTTTTCATTCGACTCGGAGAGCGGTAACGAAAAATCGACCCGCACCGAACTTATCGTGGCCGTTACGAATGCACTCCGAAAGCTTAGCCAGACTGAGCCGGTTGTCCTCGTCATCGACGATATTCAATGGATCGATGAAGACTCGGCTGCTCTCTTGAGTCATCTATGGACCACCTTTCCTCCCGGAAGTGAAGGTCAATTTACGGTGATCCTGGCGGGTCGCGATCTCGCACCACTTGGCGATATCAACCCGACGATCGAAACCGTGACGCTTTCGCTTCCCTCCGAGCTCGACCAAATTCGAGTCCTCACCAGCAGTCTCAACATTGAGCCTATCTCGGCGAAGCAGATCGTGACCGCCTTGGGCGTAATGGGGCAAGAGCCTGGCGGGATGTACTGGGTTCTGCGTGCGCTTCGTGAATTGGTCGATGATAGCTCGCTCTCGCCTACCCCGCGAGGATTCGTGCTGAGCCAGAAACTCTTACAATCAGGCCAGTTGCCGGTCCCGCTGAAGATGCGAGACCGCATGATTGCCTCGCTCCACGCGTCGGGGGATTCGTTGCGCATTCTCGAGTGCGCGGCGCTCCTTGGTTCAAGGTTCCGGGTGAGCGACGTCGCCGACTGTCTCGGGATTGATCGGCTGGACCTGTTAGAGACACTTCGCCGTCTCGATCGTGATAGTCAACTCGTGCGTGACGTGCCACTCGACGAAGAATGCTATGAATTCTCTTCAAGCTTCCTTCACGAAGTCCTCCGTGAGGAACTTGGTGTCTCCCGAAGCCGTTCGCGGAAGCAAAGCGGACCGTCCAAGATCGCGCGCGAGATGCACGGGCGAATTGCGGAAATGATGAAGAAACGCTCACCCCGGCCCAAGCAGGCGACCTATGCGATCGCCGAACACTTCTTCGAGGCAGGCGAAGCTTACCACTCCCAGTGCATCGAAGCCTGTCATGTTGCTGTTGAAGTCGCACGTAAGACTGGCGACGAACCGACCGTTCAACGGTTCACGTCAATGATCGATACGGTTCGAGCACGTTCGCGGGAAGCAACGACCCGAGCCCAGACACACGCCATTCGGCCGATTAGCGAAAATGTGATCCTCTCGGGTCATGACGTTGCTTCCGAGATAAGGTAGTCTCAGACCTTCAGCGAGTCGCAAAGTGCTTTCTTCCCGAAGAGTCGCCTGTTCATGCGCGCCGTACTCCAGCGTGTTAGCACGTGCTCGGTGACCGTCGACGGATCCATCGTCGGCTCAATTGGGCAAGGGTGGCTCGTGTTTGTAGGAGTCGCTAAGGGTGACACCGATGTCGATGCGGATCGTCTCGCCGAGAAAACGATCAGCCTGCGAGCCTTTGGCGATACAAACGGCAAGATGAATTTAAGTGTGGTGGACATCGGTGGGGCGATCCTTGTTGTGAGCCAGTTTACCTTAATGGGGGACTGCCGGGCCGGTCGTCGCCCAAGCTTCATTGAAGCCGCCGAACCCGCCGAGGCCGAACGACTTTACCTCCGATATGTCCTGGATATTGCCAGTCAAGGTGTTCCTGTACAAACCGGCATCTTCCGAGCCGACATGAAAGTGGAATTGGTCAATGATGGCCCTGTGACACTTCTAATCGATAGCACTAAACGCTTCTGAGGCCACACGAATGGCTGGTTATTCCGGCACTCCGCTGATCAAGAAGTTGGACTTACGCGCTGGTCACTGTCTCTTGATCCTTGGAATGACTGATTTGTTTCTCGAAACCCTCGGCCCTCTGACTGAAGGTCTACAGCTTGGCAGCACGGATCATGCTCCACTCGATCGCATTATCCTTTTCGTGTACACATGCGATCAACTCTGCCGATGGCTCGTTGAAGTCTTACTGAGACTCGTCGCCGATGGATCCGTTTGGGTTGCCTGGCCCAAGAAAGCGTCGAAGGTTCCTACCGATTTAACTGAGGCTTCCGTTCGTTTGTACGGGCTTTCTGTCGGGCTCGTTGACAACAAGGTCTGTGCCATTGATGAGATCTGGTCCGGGCTCCGATTCGTCGTCCGACTGAAAGATCGAGAAGAGTGGAGTCAACGACACTCTGGTTGAAGCATCTCGACAGAGTTACCATTTTGGCAGCAATCTGCATGCCTCCAACCAGGACTCCCCCATGCCGCCAGTCTGTTACGTGCTCGGCCTTGATGTCGGTACTCAGAGCCTTCGAGCCGCGATCATTGCGCTGGATGGAACGACTGTCGCCTTCGGGGTTGAGCCGATCGAGACAACATATCCGCAACCCGCCTGGGCGGAACAAGATCCGAACCAGTGGTGGGAGGCGGCCAGAATCGCGGTCGGTAAGGCTCTGAAACAGGGGTCGATCGCTCCCGAGTCGATCGCGGCGATCGGCATGGACTGCACAGCCTGTACAGTGGTAGCGAGCACCATAAATGGGCAAGCATTGCGTCCTGCGCTCTTGTGGATGGATCAACGATCGTCGAAGGAGGCCGACGATCTTGGTGCGACTCGCGACCCGATCCTCAAATATGTCTCTGGGAAACTCTCACCCGAATGGATGTTACCCAAGGCCCTTTGGCTCAAACGGAACGAGCCCGCCGCATACGCAAAAGCAGAGCGAATCGTCGAATGCACGGATTGGCTCATGCACAAGCTCACAGGTGAGTGGACGTTGTCCTTGAACCATGTTGCCGTCAAGTGGAACTACTCGGGGCGAGATGGAGGCTGGCCCAGGGCGATGATGACCGAGGTCGGACTCGAGGATCTTCTGGCAAAATGGCCCGAGCGGATTGTACCATTAGGTGCCACAACCGCAGGATTGTCGGCGAGTGCCGCCGCCCATCTTGGCCTCACCAAAGGCACTCCAGTCGCTCAAGCGGGAATCGATGCGTATCTAGGGATGCTGGGCTTGGGAGCAACGAACGCCGGCGATGTGGCAGTCATCGTGGGGTCGAGCACGTGCCACTTGGCCCAATCGAAGGCGGGGGTCTTTGGATCAGGGGTCGCTGGCTGCTACCCCGACGCGACCGTCGATGGATTGTTCACCATCGAGGCGGGCCAGACCGCGACGGGCTCGATTCTCGATTGGTACCGACGCAACTTTGCCGCAGCCGAGCAAGCTGAAGCGGACGAACGAGGTGTTCACGTTTTCGAGATTCTTGATAACAAGGCCAAGCAGACTCCTCCCGGTGCGGACGGACTGGTGGTCCGTGACGATTGGCAGGGGAATAGGTCTCCTTACAAGAACCCACACGCGCGGGGAGCGATCACCGGTCTCTCGCTTGGCCACAGTTCCGGACACATCATTCGAGCCATTTATGAAGCGACGGCCTGCGGAACGCGGCACATTCTCGAAGATGCGGCGAATCATGGTCTTGAGGTTTCCCGGATTTTCATCGGCGGTGGGGGCGTCAAGTCCCAACTCTGGTGCCAGATCCATGCCGATATCTTAGGGATGCCGGTCCACATCCCTCGCGAAAGCGAGGCTTGTGCCCTTGGTGCAGGTATGGTCGCTGCGGTCGCTGCAGGACTGATGGCCAACCTTTCGGAGGCCGCCAAAAAGATGGTTGCAATCGACCGAGTCATTGAACCGAATCCTACGAACAAGCAAGTGTATGACCGCTTGTTCGCGGATTACGTTCAACTCTATCAGTCATTGAACCCGGATTAGCGACTCATCAGGGCGGACCGGAATCAGAATCGGGCGGGCAGGGACGCCGACGACCGTTTGACCGTCAGCAACGTCATGATGCTTGGTTACCACTGCGCCTGCTCCAACGATCGACTGCTTACCGACGCTGACGGGAGCGACGAGGACCGAACCGGAACCGACGAAAGCTCCTTCACCAATCTCGGTAAGCCCCTTCTCAAGGCCATTGAAATTGGCAGTGACCGCCGCTGCGCCGATGTTTGCACCCGCCCCGACGTTCGCATCGCCCAGATAGGCGAGATGCCGCGCGAGCACAAGATCGCCCAGGGTCGAGCGAGAGATCTCAACAAACGCCCCAATTTCGACGCCATCACCAAGGATCGTGCCGTCCCGCAAATGGGAGAAGGGGCCAATTTTACAGTTTTGACCGATTTTCACATTCCCTGAAATCACGCTGAACGGGTAGATCACCGTGTCCTGACCGATGACCGCTCGACCATCAATGTAGGTATTCTGAGGGTCAACGACAGTCACCCCGTCCTGGAGAAGCTGCTCGATGATCCGAGACCGCATGATTGCGTTCGCCTGCGCGAGGTGATGACGAGTGTTGATCCCAAGGATGTCGTCGGCCTCGAGTACTCGGAGCGCCTTCACCTTACGACCCATCGCCTGGAGCAACTGTGGAGCGTCAGTCAGGTAGTATTCCCCCTGTGAGTTGCCGGTGTCGAGCTTATCGAGGGCATCCCACAGACCTGGGAGTTCGAATACATAACAGCTTGGGTTGACTTCCCGGATCGCGCGTTCTTCAGGAGAACAGTCGCGTTCCTCGACAATTTTGAGGAACCGACCCGCAGAATCTCGCAAGATTCGACCGAATCCGGTTGGGTCGGGAACCTCCGCAGTTCCTAATAAGCATGTGACCTGATCCGATTTGCAGCGATCGAGGAGCCCCTTGAGCGAATCGGGACGGACCAGCGGCTCGTCGCCCACAAGAATTAATGCTGGGCCGGAATAGCCTTCGAGGAAGGGGCGACACGCCTTGACGGCGTCTCCTGTCCCGAGTTGTCGAGTCTGTGTGGCAAACAGGATCGAAGGATCGTCGGCGAGAGCGGATCGGACCTGATCAGCGCCATAGCCGACAACAACGATGATGGTTTTTGCGCCCGCTCCCCGAACTGCGTCGACCACGTAGCGGATCATAGGGCGACCACAAATTTCGTGGAGCACCTTCGCCTTTTCCGACTTCATCCGCTTGCCGTGTCCAGCCGCCAACAGAATCGCTACCGGGCCTTCAATCATGGATCAGTCCTGCGACGAGCCAGAAATAGCACAGGCTCTCACAAGCCTGGTCATGGATAGGTAATAATCATACTGAGATCCGTCCCTCCCCGTCAAACTTGAGATCATTTGGTCAGGCAGCGAACCTTGAAGAAGCGACCTAGATCTGTCACACTACGGGCTCTCGTGAGAGATCGCTGCGAATAATGCAACTTAGGTGCAGGATCTTAACTCGGATGGTGAGGTGATTCGTCGATGTCGCTCACGAAGGATGAAGTCGCAAAGGTTGCGATCTTAGCTCGTCTTAGGCTCGCACCAGACGAGCTTGAGACCTACACAGGGCAGCTCAACTCGATTGTTGAGTATGTGGCGCTGCTGCAATCGCTTGACACAACAAATGTTGAACCGCTGGCTCATGGCGTCGAAGTACGGAATGTCTTTCGCGATGATGTCCGTGGCGAGTCGCTTTCCCGCGAGGCCGCCCTGTCGAACGCCCCCAAGCGCAATTCTGATAGCTTCCTTGTTCCGGCCGTCCTGGACTGATTACCGATGATCGACTGCACGCGCTCGACCGCTGTGAGCCTCTTGGCTCGCCTCAATTCCGGTGAGGTCACTGCCGAATCCGTGACGACCGCTTATCTCGATCGGGCGAACCGACTCGATGGGCAGCTTCACGTGTTCCTTCATCGGGACAATGAGCGAGCACTCGCCCAGGCCCGCTCCGTTGATGCCAAGAGGAAGGCTGGCGAGCCCCTCGGGCTGCTCGCTGGAATACCGATCGCCCTCAAAGACGTACTCTGCACGATCGGCGAGCCGACGACTTGCGGAAGCAAGATGCTTGAAAACTTCAAGCCCCCTTATGATGCGACTGTCGTCAGCAAACTCCGAGCTGCCGACGCCGTGATCGTTGGTAAGACGAACATGGACGAGTTCGCCATGGGCTCGTCGACCGAGAATTCTGCCTACGGTCCAACGCGTAACCCGTGGGACACGACTCGCATTCCTGGTGGCTCCTCCGGCGGTTCTGCTGCGGCCGTCGCTGCCGATTTCGCGCCCCTGGCGCTCGGATCGGATACGGGCGGTTCCATCCGCCAACCGGCTGCACTCTGCGGTATCGTCGGTCTCAAACCGACATATGGCCGTGTCAGTCGCTATGGATTAATTGCGTTTGCCAGCTCGCTAGACCAGATTGGTCCTTTCACTCACGACCTGGCCGATACCGCACTCCTGATGAGCGTCATCTCGGGGCCCGACCCACGAGACGCCACGAGCGTTGATATTCCCGTTCCGGATTACCTGGGGACGCTGGATCAGCCTCCTAAGTCGCTACGAATTGGTCTGGTTCGCGAGTTCTTCGGTGAAGGTCTCGACCCTGAAGTCGAAGCCTCGATCCGGGAGGCCATCCGAGTCTATGAAGCTGCTGGGGCTACCGTTTCCGAAGTGTCTTTGCCGCACTCGAAGTATGGGGTCGCTGCCTATTACCTCGTGGCCCCGGCGGAATGCTCGAGTAACTTGGCGAGGTATGACGGAACCATCTTTGGCCATCGGTCGGAGGATTTCGCCGCGAAATACCCCGGCGAGGAAGATTTGCCCCCCCTCATTCGGATGATGATGGCCAGTCGCGCTGAAGGCTTCGGCCCTGAAGTGAAACGGCGGATCATGCTCGGTACTTTTGCGCTCTCGGCCGGGTACGCGGACCAGTACTATACCCAGGCACTCAAAGTCCGTCGCCTGATCCGGAACGATTTCGATGAAGCGTTCAAGAGTGTCGATGTTCTTGTGGGACCGACTTCCCCGACACCTGCGTTCAAGCTTGGTGAACGTACGGCTGACCCTCTGGCGATGTACCTCTCGGACATCTACACGATCACCACAAATCTGGCCGGAATACCGGGATTGAGCATCCCGTGCGGATTGACGAAGTCAGGTCTGCCGATCGGTATGCAGTTGTTGGCACCGGCGTTCGCTGAAGAGAATCTGCTCCGGACCGCCAGGGTCTTCGAAAAAGCGACCGACTGGCAGACTCGCAGGCCACCTCTCGCCTGATGGCAATGAGTCCAGCCCTCTCGGACACGTTCCGAGGCTGGCAGATCTGCTTTGGCTGTCCAAGAACAAGGGCAATTGCCCATTCACCGTATTCTTTGTAGATCAAGACAGCACAGTTTGTTGAAGTCTTCGCTGGCTGGAAGGTGGCGAGCTGAACATGAATACGACTCTGATCATTGGCCTCGAAGTTCACGTTCAACTGACGACTGAGAGCAAGATGTTCTCGTCTTGTGGCACGGAGTTCGGGCTTTCTCCGAACACCCAGACCGATCCGGTCTCGCTTGGGTTGCCAGGGACACTTCCTGTCATGAACAGGAAAGCGTTCGAGCTAGCCCTCAAGACGGCTGTGGCTCTCGACGCCACAATTTCGCGATTCACCAAGTGGGATCGCAAGAATTACTACTACCCCGACCTGCCCAAGAACTACCAGATCAGCCAGTATGACCTCCCATTCAGCACGGGAGGGTCGGTCCCGATCCCTCCCAATAAAGATGGCACTGGCGGTGGCGAAGTCCGTTTGACTCGAGTCCATCTCGAAGAGGATACCGGCAAGTTGACGCACGGAGCAGGGGGGTTCTCGGAGGTCGATTTGAACCGTGCAGGGATCCCGCTTCTGGAGATTGTGACCGAGCCCGACCTTCGCTCCACCGCCGATGCCCGCGCCTGCTTGGAGGAGCTTAGGCTTACCCTCCGCTACCTTGGTGTGTCTGATTGTGAGATGCAGGAGGGAAGTCTCAGGTGCGACGCGAACGTGAATCTGCACATCGAAAAAGACGGCAAGACTATTGCCACGCCAATTGTTGAAATCAAGAACCTCAACAGCTTCCGTTCCGTTCAGCTCGCTCTCGAGTACGAAGCCCTTCGGCAATTGAAAAAGTGGGAAGCGGATGGACTCACGATTAACGACGCCCCCAAAGAGACTCGCGGGTGGAGTGATCCTGAAGGGATGACCAAGCCACAACGGACCAAGGAAACCGCCGCCGACTACCGATACTTTCCAGAACCCGACCTCGTTCCTGTCGTCGTTGACGATGAGTGGCTTGCTCGCGTCAAGGCGTCGATCGGCGAGCTTCCAGCCAAGCGCCGGAAGCGATTCGAAACCGAGTATGGTCTCTCCGCCTACGACGCCAACGTGCTGGTCGAGCAGGGTCAGGATGTGGCTGACTACTATGACGCTGTTGCTAGGTCAACAAGTGAATATAAGATTGCAAGCAACTGGATCCAGCAGGATGTCCTGCGGATCGCCAAAGAGCAGAAGCTTGTCATGGCCGACTTCCCAATCAGGCCGGAAGTCCTTGCCGATCTCGTGAACCGCGTGAAGAGTGGCGAGATCAACACCAACTCCGGACGCGAAGTCTTGGGGAAGATGATCGACTCGGGGGGGTCGGCGGCGGACATTATCGCGTCGGGTGGTTATGCCATGGTTTCGGACAAGTCGGCAATCATCGCCGCTGTCGATGCCGCGTTGGCGAGTAACCCCAAGGCGATCGAAGACCTCAAGGGGGGTAAGAAGAAGCCCGATGCCGTCAAGGGCTTCCTCAGAGGCCAAGTGATGAAACAGACTGGCGGGAAAGCCGACCCCAACATTGTCAGCGAGCTGCTCGACGCCAAGCTTGCCGAACTCATGGGGTAAGCATCAGTCCATCAAAGCCCGAACTAGCTCGGCGTGAACATCCGTCAAGGCGAGATCTTCAGCCGGTTCCACGCCATCGCCGATGAGTAAGGGGCGATCGAGGGGGTCAGTGGCTGATAAGCCATGGCTCCCCTTGATTAGGGTTGGGTCGAGGGGTATCACATCAAACAGCGTCCGGAATCCAAGCTTCTTGGCAAGTAAACGGCGAGCGACCTTGAGTTTTGGAAAGTTCAGTTGTGGGTCGAAGAGGAGCTCACACGGGTCGTAACCCGGCTTGCGATGTATGTCTACCGTTCGAGCGAAGTCGGGAGCAAGGTGGTCTTCGAGCCAGAACGGATACGCGAACCATGCATTGGCCTCAGAGAGGGCGATCAACTCGCCCGCTCGTGAGTGGTTCAAGCCGATTTCTTCGCGTTGCTCACCCACAAAGATCTTCGCAACACCTGGAATCGTTCGAATGGTCTCGGCGACGGCATCAAGATCGCTAGGATTCTTGACATAAACGTGCGCTAACTGGTGATCGCAAACGGCGAAGGCCCGGCTTGCGAATGTTTCGAAGATCTCTCCGAAGGGACCAAGACGGACCGAGAGGTATCCTGCCGCACGAAGTGCTCGATTGATCAGGATCGGTCTGGAGACATCAGAGTGGCCATACTCGCTCACGACCCAGACCCGCGCCCCAACCTCCCTTGCAGCGTCAAGAATCGGCAGACACGCGTGGTCGAGTTCGCCAACAAGCCCAGCCATGTCGCAGCCACTGGGACCGAATCGTTGGGGGGCATAATCGAGGTGCGGGAGATATACAAGTGTCAGGTCGGGCCAATCCGTCTTAATGACATTCGCAGCCGCCTTGGCAATCCAATCCGTGCAGGGGAGGCCAGCCATCGGTCCCCAGAAGCTCGGGAATGGGAACCTTCCCAACTCGGTCTCGAGTCGATCGGTCAGTCCAAAGGGTGTGCCTGTTATTCCGAAGGCTTTGTTCCCATCCGCTGCATAATAAGGTTTGGGGGTAACACTCAGATCAACGTCTGCACCTTGGTTAAACCACCAGAAAAGCTTGGCAACACGAAACGATTCACCACGCTCTTGTTTCAGACGTCGAAGTGTTGAATAGATCGGTTCGGCTTGTAAGAGTGTGTTCGACTGCTGCCAGAACCGAACCTCCGATGTCTCGCGAAATAGCCATCCATTACCAACAATTCCATGCCCCTGTGGACTCCGCCCTGTCAGGATACTCGCTTGCGCGGTGCAAGTGACGGCGGGTAGAACCTCGCGGAGCGGACGGCACCAGCCCGAATCGGCGAGCGTTTGAAGACGCGGGGCAAGGGGCAATAAGCGTGGGGTTAAGCCCACAGCATTGATCACGATCAGTGGGGCGGTCTTCGATTCACGCAAACAGGAATCTCGCATTCCGGTGGGTCTGTGATTTCAGGATCATATCAAACGGGATTATTCTGGTCGATCTGTGAACGGGAGCCTGCTGTGCCAAATTGCTTTCCCGATTACGCCTTCTATCCCGGCGGACCCTGGCCGCATCCCACCCGTACCGCAGAAGGCCACTCGTTCGGGCATCGCGAACTCCCAGCCCCGGAACCGATCGATCCGGCGCATTGGGAGGCATCCGAGGCTTACTTGTGGGGATACTCACTATTTGATGCGGGGTACTACTGGGAAGCCCATGAAACCTGGGAGGGGCTCTGGCATGTCCATCATCGGTGCGGGCCGATCGCGGACCTGCTCAAGGCCTTGATCAAGCTTGCTGCCGCAGGCGTAAAAGTACGGGAAGGCCAGCCGGAGGGTGTTCGAAGACATTCGCTTCGGGCTGCGCTCTTGATCGAAATGGTCCGCCAGGAGGTTGGCCCCAGCCTGCTCGGAGTGAATCTCGACAGCCTCGCCGCGATCGGTCGGGAGACCGCCCTCAACCCTCCCTCGGACACAGGCGATCGAGACGCACGTGTCCGAAGGGTCTTCCTCTTCCAACTCATGCCTACCGCACCATAACTGACTCAGTACTCTGAACGAAATGGCTCATCCCTCGCTAGGAAGCGGGTTGATACGTCGGCCCCCTTTTTTCAGCGAGTTCGGAACTCGGGTTGGGGGTGGGGTCTTGGGCGACGCGGCATCACGCGACTGCTCGGCCCGAACGCTCCACCAGAAATTTAGCGGGAGCAACCCGATGCCGATGATCGCGAGCTGACTGGTCCAGAAGATCGCCAGCGACGTCGCCAAGGTATTGTTGAACCCATAAGCATGCAAACCAACCCCGAGTTGGTTCGTACCGAAGTAAGACCAGGCCGTCACGATGTTCCCACCGACCGCCAGGACAGCAATCCCGCGATCTTTGACGAGGCCCCCCCACCGGGCATGGAGAATCAACGCATTCCACAGCACAATGAGGATCGCGCCATTCTCTTTGGGATCCCAGCCCCAGAATCGACCCCACGATTGATCGGCCCAGATCCCACCCAGAACCGTTCCCACGAAGCTCAATAACGTGGCGAAGCAAATCACGCCATAGATCACCTTATTGAGGGACTTTCCTCGAACGCGAGTCATTGTGGGCGTGGCCATACCCCAAACGATGTAGCCAATTCCCAGGAAGCCCGCAACAAACGTGGCCGTATACCCAAGAGTCACGCATGTCACATGCGTGGCCAGCCAGAAGTTAGTGTCGAGGACCGCCTGCATCATCTCCAATGTGTCGCCGCCCGATGCGAGGAAGTTCGCGACGATCAGTGAAAAGCCGCCGGTCACCGCTGCAACCGCGTTGCCGACCCCCATCCCCGTAATCCGTTCGATCACCAGACCAAGAGCCACACATCCCCAGCCAATGAATACAGCGGAAGAATACAGATTTGTGACGGGGGGACGTCCTTGAATGTACATGCGGGAGATCAGCGCGATCGTGTGAATGATCAACGAGAACGTCACGAGTGAGAATGCGGTCCTATTCAGAAAGACACCAAGAGGCCGAGAGGACATGACCCAACCGAGACACGTGAGCAAAAATGCAAACGCGTAAAAATACATACCGCTGTAGAACGGCTGGAGATCGTTAAAGACCGTCTCGAAACTCGCTCTGCGAAGGTCCTCAGGGGGAATGCTTGAGCTGACCAACGCCCCATATTTCTTTAAACTCTCGTTGAATGCATTCGCATCACCTTCCGTGTAGCTCCGAAGCAACGTGATGACCTCTCGAACAACGGGGTCGTCATCCGGCTCACCACCACTCTTTTCGGTAGCGACAGCGCGCTGGGCGGCCTCGATCAAAGTCGTCCATTGAGTGCTCTCGGCATTTTTCGGAGGGATGAGCAGGGGAATCTCTAACGTTGCAATCTTGATCGAGAGTTGGAGGTGTTCAGCCAATTCGAGAAGCTTGGCTTGGTAGATATCACGTTTTGCGGGTTCCTGGACCCGTGCATGTTCCGCTTCTTTGGCAAGTTCCTCAATCTCCGGTGCAATCTCTTTCAGCGAGTACTTGAGCCCCTCGCGACGGGGGAGCTTGAGGAGGGAGAGGACCTGGTCGTTATCGATCCGGAACACCTTGTTCTCATCGGCTCGCTCGTTCTTGAGGAGCCGGCTCGTCATGGTATCCAGGAGCCAGCGGATTGCCGGTTGCGGCTTATCCTCAGAATCTTTATATGTGGTTCGCCCGCCGCTGATCACCATGAGTGAGTTTCGCGCAAGCGTATCTATCGGCTTCATTCGACCTCGGTCGACAACCGGGAGACGACCGAATCCATTGAGATCCATCGTGGACGTCGACGTATACCTCGGTCGATTCACGAGTGTGAGAACCAGAACTAGCGCGAGGGCCAAGATCCAAGGGCCGAAGCGATTCGTGAAGCTCTTCATGAGACCGCCCTCCGGCGCAGGAAGCCAAATAAATGGAAGCAGAAATGGAAGAGCATACCCGCCGATACCAATCCGCACGACAAGTAGGGAATCAACCAACCCGGGTTTCGGACCACTTGAAGGACTGTGCCGCGATCGCCGGGCAGGAACGATGATTGATAGAACGTCTCCCCGCGATGGCGCAGGGGCTCGTTCATCTTGATGCTCGCTTCCCGGTCGACCCCGGTTTCGCTATCAACAAGCCTCACGTCGCTCTGATAATTCTTGGGAGTGTCCGTCCCCAAATAGACGTCGTGACGAAAATCCTTGAGTGAGATCGTGTAAGGCTTATAGGTGCGTTTGAACCTCATCGTGAACCGATAAGGCTTGCCGTCGACGCTCACCGTTTGTTCAGTCCGATTACTCAATTCCGAGAGCCAGACCGAGACGAGGTAGGTACCCAGTTCCTCGCCCTTCTTCCCAATGAGTGACACATAGGCCGAGGGAAGGTCCGCTTTGGCGTTTACTTCTGTCCCCGCCACCACTGCGTTGGGAGAAGCTTTCACCCGCCGTCCATCCCCGGCTGTCGCCAGGTTCGCCTTTGACGTATTCCAGTCGTCCGGCTCAGTGACCGAAGAGTTCGGGTAGAACTCCCGAACCGTCACGTCGAACGGAAGCAAGGGATTGCGAACGCTTTCACCCTTACGCAACAGTTGTTGCGGGATCGAAGTGACCAGATCCAGCTCGGATGCTGAGCCATCAATGATGGCGAGTTCCACGCTTCTCTGATCGATGACATAATTGCTGGAATTCCCTTCTTCAATCGTCATTGACCCTTCGACTGCATACTTGCGTGTAATGAACTCTCCCACCAGCAACAGGATCAGGCCCGAGTGGATCAGGACAATGCCCGTCCTCTTCCAGGAGAACTTGAATCGTACCATGTGGGCGGCGATCAGATTCACGAAGAGGAGCCAACCAAGCGTGTAGCCTCCAGGGAGCGGAAAGCCCCACGCTGGGTCAATTTGGTAAGTGGGAGGGACACTGAAGAAGATCTGGGCGAACTTGACCGAGAGATGACCCGGAACCCAGACCCAGACCGACCAGAAATACTTGTCAACGACGGTCCAGATGCCGTCATCGATCTGGGCCATCGTGCCGAAGAATACGAGCAACATGGAGAACGTCAGAAGGGTCACCGTCAACTTCAACGAGGCGAATGGCGCGACCAAACGCTTGAGGACCGCCCGAGTTGGTTGTGGCTTCAATTTCCGTTCCGACCTGTCGCGAGGGTCGACTTTCCCATCTCGAGCTTTGACGTGGGATTGGGTCATGGCCGATTCCCCTTCTCACTCGCGAAGCGGATGGATTTCACGAAGGTGATAAAGTCCGAGAGGGCTGCTTCAACGGCAGGGGCATCACCACTCATTTTAATGAACCAAGTCTGAGGACCTTCTTCACGAACAACCCCCACAATCCGGCGGGCTTGAGCTTCAGTCGAACTGAAGTCGAAGAGCACTCCTCTGCCGCCGGCGACCTCAACGGACTTTGCCTCGGCCTTCAACTGTTCATCACTGAGAGGCGATAGTCCAAGTTGACCACGCCATCGATTTGCATTTGCGGTTTGGCCGCCAGCCGCTCCTAGCAAAGGTGTGACGGTGACTTCGGCTGCGCTATTCCCCTCAGAAGTCGCGAAGCTCTTGGCGGCGAATCCTCCGCGAGGCTTCGTCTCATGCCAGGCCGACGGAAGATCAAAACGGAAATCACTAGACCCGGCTGAGGCAGGAGCCACTGTCTTGGAGACGTCCTTCGCGTGTTCCTGCTCAATGCCGTTGTGAGTTGCGAAGCGAATCGATTTTACGAAACTCACGTACCCGGACAGGGCCTGATCCACGGCAGAAGCTTCACCCGTCAACTTGATGAACCAAGTCTGGGGCCCCTCTTCACGAACGACTCCCACAATCCGTCGAGCTGGCGTATCCGTCGAACTGAAGTCAAAGAGAAATCCACGCCCACCCGCAACCTCGACGGCCTTAGCTTCGGCCTTCATTTGTTCCTCGCTCAAGGCAGATAGTCCGAGTTGCCCGCGCCAGCGGTTCGCATTCGCGGTCTGGCCACCAGCACTACCTTGCAAAGGAGTAACAGTCACCTCGGGCACGACCTCCCCATCGGCGACCGCGAAACTCTTGGCGGCGAACCCGCCTCGGGGCTTCGTCTCTCGCCAACCAGAGGGTAGGTCGAAGCTGAACGCTCCAGAAACCGAATCGGGAGAAGGAATCTTCTTGGGGAGTTCCTTGGCCACCTTGTATTGAGTGATGGCCGGCTCAGCTTCACAACCGACCAAGAGCAGTGGAAAGAAGATGAGCCCCCACAAGACGCCGTCGGAGCGAACATAAATCGATCTCAATGAACTTGCTTGTTTCATGTCTGGCGTGCGCATGGGTATCGATACCACGAGTCATAAACTGTTTCAATGTTTACGCGAGTTTGCCCATCAGTTGGATTTGAATCTGTTGGGAGCAAACGGAAAAAGGGCGTTTCTGGCGAGATGAGTCATATCCTTAGAACCTATGAACATCACCTCAAGGAGGGAACGATGGCGGGAGGAATCAGCAAATGGGCTAGGTACGCTTCAAAGGAAGCCACGGCACGACGTCAATACTTCCTCCGTCGTCTCTTCTTAAGAGAAGTTTAGACGAACGTGGGATGAAAGACCAGATATCCGGATGAGTGAGCCAACCAGGAGTTACAGACCTCAGAAAATTATCACACTCTCGATTATTGACGGAACTCACGCTAGACGCAAGCGTACACCAGCCAATCTTTCACAATTGTTTAACTTTGCGGATTTCATCGATGGACGAAGGTGTTATCCCAGCGATCATCGAGTCGTCTCAGACACTCTTCGATCGGAACGGGTCGGAGCCGTCCCTGGGCATCTTTGGTCGCAAGCTTGTAATGGTGGAGCTTGGTGAGAGCGTCAGCCACGTCGAAATTGAGTTCCTGACCTGTCTTGTCTTTGAGAAAGTGCTCGATCTCGCTATCGAGTTGACCGACTGTCCAGTTGGATGTTTCTCGCGATTTGCGCCAGAGGAAGAAGTAGGCAAGCATCGTTTCTTTGTACTCCTCCTCTTCAGCCGAGTCGATCATCTTGGTAAGAACGCTCGAATTGTTGGCGAGCGTGAGGTAGTAAAGGTTCCGGATCATGTTCGAAAGGTGTTTCGCGCGAGCTCGCCGGAAGCCAAAAAACGAGTTCACTCCGGCAGAGACTGGTGCGATGATCAGCGGACCCATTAGGAGAGGGTTGGTCGCCAAGTTCGCCAGAGTTAAGGTCGCGCCGAAGATCAATTTGAAGGTTAGCGTCGCCAGACCAGTTCCCAGAGGCGATGCGATCTGGGCTCGATCGGTCCAGCGCATCTTCACCTTGGTCCCCTGTTCGGGAAGATGCATCTCCATGTCCACATGCGGAACGTCCTTGAACATTCGCATATAGACAGCATCGGATCGAACGAGCGGCCCCAGTTGGACTCCCTCTTTAAATTTCAAGAGGACGATCAACCGCTGGTATGCATCAAGCACAACCGTGCGCTTTCGATATCGTGTCCGAGCCGTCCGGACGGATCTCTTGATTTGGGTGAAGCCTCGTGCATAAACCCGCAGGTGCTCAAACAGATCAAAGTCAGGCTCGTAAGAGAGCCCCACCTCATTCGTTGCTGCCACAGCCGCGCGAATGACTCCAAGATCGAGTTTTCGATAATTCGCCTTCTCGAGCGCCGCTTCGAATGGGATCAAGAAATCTTCGTCCGAATGATCTGTCCCTTCCAGAGAATGACCCTCAATCTGGATATAGTCACTATCCGGGTCAAGCGGTGCATAGAGTTCTTTAAGCTCGCGGAGCTTTTCATAGAATTCACTATGAAAAGTCCACGCCACAATCTTGCAGAGATCTCGGAGCTTCTCGACCTGCTCAGGAGTCAGGGTCGGGTCAGAGAGCAGTAATCTCGTGAGATCACCGGGGCGGATCGGTAACGCCTTCTCGCGAACGTCAACGGTGTCAAGACCTAGCTCCAGGGCGCTTTCTTGCGAGGGCGCTTCCACCTCCATGTCCGCCGCGTCACAGGAGTCGTCAGCTTCGGTCGATTCAAGCTCTTGGGTTGCCATGGTTCCGGACGGACTTATTACTCCGCCTTTGCTCCTTACTCCTCGTATCTGTCTTACGGAGAGTATTCTACGCTTGAAGCTCGGGATTCGGGAGAAGGGTGGTTGAGAGCCGCCCCCATTGGTATTGTGAACCCGTCCGAGCGTTTCATCGTAGGAGCGATCGATCCCCAACGGCAGAATGATGGACGCAGGAGTAGGTTGTGGCATCCTCGCGTCCGCAACGACTGAGAGTCGGAGTTATCGGCCTCGGTCGACTCTGGGAGGCTCGCCATAAGCCGGCCTTCCAACGCCTTTCGGACCGGTTCCGCGTCGTTTCCGTCTACGACCAGGTGTACCGACGAGCCGAACTCGAAGCTGAAAGCATCGGCGCTACTGCTTCGGAAAGCCTCAGTCAATTAGTCGAACGGCACGATGTCGACGTCGTCTCGATCTTGACTCCCCAGTGGTTCGGCTTACAGGCGATCGAAATTGCTTGCCGCGCGGGGAAGCCAATCTATTGTGCGCTTCCCCTGGCGGCAGAGCCCGAGCACCTTGAGCGGCTCGATCATCTCTTCCGATCAAATGGCGTTGCTTTCATGCCCGAACTGGCGCGAAGGCATTATCCCGCGACGGTAAGGCTCAAGACACTCTTGTCGACGTGTCTCGGCCCCGCCCGGCTGATCCTCGGGCACACTCGGCTGTTCGCGTTCGACCGATATAGTCAGCCAGGCCCCACGACCCAACTGGCACCCGCCCCGCTCTTGATCGATCCGGGCAGTAACCTTGTCGACTGGTGTCGTTTCCTCTTTGAGGACGAACCGATCTCCGTTCAAGCCTCGGGAACGACTGTTTTGGCGGAGTCAAACACGGGCCATGACTTCGAAGAAATCACCGCCGTGTTCTCCCAAGGACGGATGGCTCAGGTAAGTGTCGCCAACTATCACTCCAAGATCTGGGGGGATGCCACTCGATTCCTTCCCCGACCGGGTTTCCAGATCTTTGCGGAACGGGGATCGGCGTGGCTGGAGATGCCCGATAAAATTCATTGGACGGATAGCTCCGGAACTTACGAGCAGCAACTCCCCATGGAACCGTCCCTCGGGGAAAACCTGAACTTGGATCTGCTCCGCATGGTCCGAGAGGAAGAATCGGCAGGACCGACATGGAACGACGCGTGGCGAGTGGCGCGTCTGGTCGGCGATCTGAAACTTAGTGAGTCCGAAGGGCGAACCGTGTTGAACACCGTCGACTTGTGAAAGATCGCCCACCATGTCGATCGCCCCATCCGCACCAAGGTGGTGTTTTCCCTTGTCGGTCGTGGCCTGCCTCGTCGGACTCGGACTGCTGGTCCATGGGGCTTGGCAAAGTTCAGCCACCTATGACGAGGTCGCCTATATCCGTGTCGCTGCACACTGGTGGCGTACTGGTGATCAAACCAGGATCACCCGGATGGGATCCCCACTCACGTTCTGGAAGGTCCAACAAGCCCCTGTCCTCTGGTTGATCGATCGCGCTGGTTATGGGGCTTGGATCGATGACCCGACTCAATTTCTTCCAGATCTTCTGCCATGGCTCCGTGTTGGTGGGCTTTGGATTTGGGCGTTGGGACTGGGAATCACAGGCTGGTGGGCAAGACGGTTAGCGGGCCCGATCGCCATGACCTTGGCCTCATGGCTCTATGCACTCAGCCCGAACCTGATTGCCCATGGGGGTTTGGTCACCATGGAGCAACCCCTGACGACCGCCTGGGTGGGAGTCTGTTACCTGTTCTGGGAGTTCCTTGCACAGAAGGATTTCAAGTTCTTCATCGCTTCGGCGCTCCTCACCGGACTCACGTTCTCCTTAAAGTTCACCGCGATCTTATTACCGCCACTGCTCGGGCTAGCCTGGGTTGTTCAGCAATTCCGCCTTCGGACTAGCAGTCGGGAATTCGTCCGGCAAACGATCCAGTCGATCGGTTTGATGGTGGTGTTCGTGTCACTCACGGTCATGGCGAACCTCGTGGTAACAGGCTTCGCAATGCTGCCGCCGAGTGAACGAACGAACAACCACCCAAGCCTTGGGGCTTCGAGTGGAGCTTTCTCAGCTCGCTGGATCGGGAGGCTGATCGAGACCCCAATGCCCCAGGATTGGGTTGGTTTCGCAATCCAGCTTCGACATCAGCGTTCGGGGGGGCCGTCGTTTCTGATGGGTGAGCGCCGAATGCATGGTTGGTGGTATTACTACTTTGTGGCCATGGCCGTGAAGGTTCCTCTTTGGTTCTGGCTTCTAGTCGCCGCCCGTTTTCTTTGTGGAAGGAAGGTGTCACTTCATAAGCACGCCAGCCTTCCACTGGTCGTGATCGTTGGGTTTCTGACGATTACAGCTCTGGGCTCGTCAAGGAACTACGGGGTCCGCTACCTGCTACCGCTCGCTCCTCTCGCAATTGTGTGGGTGTCCCAAATCGTCGAGGCCGGTCGCGCGTTTCGACTCCTCGCCGGGGTTGTCGCCGTTGGTTATGCCGGGGCAATCGCAACCACTCACCCACACGAGTTAACGTATTTCCCTGCGTGGGTTGGTGGTAAAACCCAAGGGAAAACATGGCTGGCAGACTCCAACTTCGATTGGGGCCAGGGAGCCCGGTCGTTGGCTCGGCTCCAGCGGCAGCAACCGGAACTTCGCAGGTTGACCTTGTACATCTTCGGTGAGACAGATCCCCAACCCTTCGGAGTGGTTGGGATCGTCCATGTCGTCGACGCGGGTGAGGACCAAGCTCAAATCCCTGAAAAACTTCAGGCCGAGACCCCGTTTTTGGCGGTCTCGGCCTCGTTGGAAGTTGGGCTCTGGGGTCCACCGGGCTACTTCGCCTTGCTGAGAGGGATCAAGCCCGTGGCGATAACCGATGATGGCACCATTTCGGTCTACCGAACGACCGACCTGGCCGCCTTACCTAACTGAGTTTCGCGCCACAACCGGAACAGAACTTGGGGTTGCCCGCGAGTGAGTTTCCACATTCGGAGCAGAACTTAGCCCCGAGTGCCGGTGTCGTGGGTGCTGTTAGCGGATGTGCTGGCGGGGTTGGGATGTTTGGGTTAGGCTGGATGGCCGGGGCTGCGTTCATCGCTTCGCGCATCATCCCTGGAATCATCATCCCAAATCCAGCTCCCATGCCGGCAGACATCGCCCCCGAGCCATCGCCTCCCGCCTGAGCGGCGTCGGTCATCGCTTTGGCAGCCTGAAACTTCATGAAGTCATTCATGTTGCCGATCGCTGACATTCCTGAACGGGCGTCCATCATCTTCTGGACTTCGTCTGGGGGAGTGATCCCCGCAATCAGCAGGTCCACGAGTTCCAGGCCGAGGCTCATGAAGTCCTCAGCGCACTTGCGTTTCGTCGTTGCCGCGACCTCGTCGTACTCGCTGGGCAAGTCGAGGATGGAGGTTAGGCCGGTTCCTAACACATCCGTGAGCCGGGAAACGATCCGGTCTCGGAGGTAGTCTTCAACCGCCTCGGTTGTGACTAAGCCCTGACTTCCTACGATCGTGGTCATGAATTTACGAGGGTCTGTTACCCGAAGGGCGAATTTGCCAAAGCTGCGGAGCCTAACGATCGACAGTTCCTTGTCGCGAAAGGCAATCGGCTGCTTCGTCCCCCACTTCAGGTCAATGAAGGTCTGAGTTGCGATGAAGTAGACTGAGGCTTGAAATGGGGATCGTTCCCACGGGATGGTCAGGATCCGCGTAAGAATGGGAACATTCAGGGTCGTAAGGGTATGCCTGCCGGGTCCGAACTCGTCGTAGACCTGTCCGCTCCGGAGGAACAGAGCACGCTGGTTCTCCTGAACGATCAGTTGGGCGCCGAGCTTGATATCAGCTTCGCCGTCTTGAGGAACTCGCTGGACGAGGGTGCGACCTGTGGGGTCAAAAAAGTCGATAACTTCAAGTCGAAGTCCCATCAGAAGGCCTCCTCGCGGCTAGAGATGTCTGGAAGATCAGTAAAGGTCAAGCCCGCGGGTCAAGCGATCTTCAAGGCGATCGGCGGCTTCAGCGATGCTTCGAATCAGCTTGCCAGCATCGAGATGTTCGACGAGTTCGCTGTCAACATTGTGGATCACGACGAAGTATTCTTCGCCGCGCAGGCTCTTGATAGCAAAATGGCCGTCGACGCTCCGGGCATTTAAGAGGAGCAAACGACGAGCAGCGCGATCATCCGCAGGACCACAAACCGAGACCAATTCAAGGATGGCGCGACCGGTGTGATCGACTCCTCCACGTCCGAGATAGACCGCCTGGCGGCGGTCGAGTGGAAGGGGTACAACCACTCGCCAACCGTGCCCCGAGGGGCTCGCCTCGTAGCCAGATCGTTCGGCGAGTAGCCGGATGCCTCGACTAGGGTCGGGATCGTGAGGGTCAGGTGGTTCGTAAGGCCCAAGTGCTTCGCTTGCCGCGTCAGCATCCGGCTTCGCGGTTCCAAGCGGAAGCGCGCAGACGAGACAGAATCGGTTGCTCGGCGAATTCCAAGTAGCGCATCGAGCGCAAGCAAGTTCGTGATACGACATGGCCAGACGTCTCGGGGTCGGAAGCCTGGTATTTCGATAACTGATTCTACCTGGAGGGCCGACCACGGCGAAACAAACGACTCAACCGAATTTCCACAATCGAGGTGCGCGGGTAGACTAGGAAGCTACGTCCACCATCAGGTCAATTCCTGGCAACAACTGGTGGGTGGGCGTCCCCGAGACTTCGTGACTCGGTCCTTGAAGTTTTTACCGTTCGACGAGTTCGTTCGACAGGCTGGTTTAGGGCTGAAAGCGTACGTGAGACCTTACGCGCCGGCCCACCTCCGTAATATGTTGCGATTCCCATATAACGCGAGGCCTGAGTCGGCATCGCCGCAGGTTTCCGCTTTAACGATCCGAGTGAATCGACCATGACCGAGAGCTGCACCCGATGTGCCCGGTCGATCGAATACCTAGGCGAAGCCCCCTCATTCTGTATGTACTGTGGTCATCCGCTCAGCGACTCAACACTGCTGAAGGATTTGTCGATCGATTACCAGCAACACGTCGACGATACCTTCGCTGAGCCGTCTAACCATGTCGGCCCAGGAATGATTCCGGTCTCCGTCGGTGGGTTCCGACTCCTTCGGAAGCTGGGTGAGGGGGGCATGGGCTCCGTTCACGAGGGTGAAGATCCTGTCACTGGACGAAGAGTGGCGGTCAAACTGATTTCGCCTCACCTATTAGGCTCTCAGGTCTCAGTCGAGAGGTTCCTCCAGGAGGGACGCCTGGCAAGCGCGATCTCGCACCCGAGATGTGTTTTTGTACTCGGTGCGGATGAAGAACAGGGGCGACCCTATATCATCATGGAGTTAATGCCAGGATCGACCTTGAAAGACCTGGTCACGAATGTCGGCCCGCTCCCCGTGGAACAAGCAGTCGCAAAGATTCTCGACGTGATTGATGGACTTAGGGAAGCCCACCGGATGGGTGTGCTTCATCGCGACGTCAAGCCCTCAAACTGCTTCGTTGAGGCGGATGGTCGAGTGAAAATTGGCGACTTCGGGCTCTCGAAGTCGCTCTCGGGCGACATGAACTTGACCAGGACCGGCTCGTTCCTTGGGACACCTCTGTACGCCGCTCCTGAACAGATCCGGGGCGAGGATCTCGACGGTCGCGCGGATGTCTATTCAGCGACGGCGACTTTGTATTTTCTTCTTTGCGGCAGAGCGCCTTTCGAGGGGGGGAATGCCGAGTCGACTCTGGCCAAGATCGTCAGTGAGCCGGCCCCCTCGGTCCGTGTGCTGATCCCGGAGATACCTCGAGCACTCGACGCGGTCCTGCTCAAAGGCTTGGAACGAAACCGGGATCGACGGTGGCGAGATCTCGATGAACTTTCCGAAGCACTCCTTCCTTTCGTCCCCAGTCGCCTGTCAATTAGTGGAGTCGGTATTCGCCTACTTGCATTTATGGGTGATATTATAATCACTCGATTTTTTGCCCTCGCATTGTTTCATGGGATTACGTATTACTCAACCGGCAAGACTGCTCCACCTCTTGAAAGTTTGCTTGTGACGACCGTTTTCGATCTGATGATCTGGATCGGCTACTTCGTCGTTGCGGAGGGACTCACAGGCAGCTCCCCGTTCAAATACTTCATGCGGATGAAGGTCTACTGTGCAGGCAGGGCATCGATCCCAGGCGTGAAGCGGTCCCTGGCTCGAACAGCGATTCTCTACGCGATTATCGATCTACCAGTCACGATATTCTCGATTTACACGCTTTGGACTGCTGGCAGACCCATGTTCTTGGCCACGGTTGTCGCACGCGTCGTTGGGATCGCATTCATTTGCTCGACCATGCGTGCTTCGAACGACTACCGGGGTCTCCACGAGATCTTGAGTGGGACGCGGGTGGTTCGGCTCCCGAGCAAGAGGTCACTCACCTCCAATGGCCTCGGTCGTTGGCCACGTCGCGAGTGGGCACTCTCTCGGCCTTCGGAAATGCCAATGACTCTGGGCAGCTACACGGTTGAGGGAGCAATCCGCTGGGATGATCAGATTTGCATCCTCCAGGCTATCGACCCCGGACTTCACCGGCGAGCCTGGATCTTGCTTGGGCGGGTCGAGGAAGAAATCCTTTCTCCCGAACGTCGTGAAACCGATCGACTCACCCGACCACGCTGGCTTGCTGCGGGTCAATGGCAGGACTGGCGCTGGGATGCCTTTGTCGCACCCGTAGGTCGACCGTTAGTCGATCTGGTCAACCCCAAGAATCCGCTCAACTGGGCGGAGAGTCGCCGAGTGCTCGAAGCACTTACCGAAGAGCTCATCGAGTCGATCGCGACGAACTCGCTCCCCTCGAGCCTTAGCACAAGTCAGGTGTTTGTTCAGCCTGACAGCCAAATCCAACTGCTCGACGCTGACCCGACGAATTCCTCAGAGCGTGTCACCTCAGTAGGCGATCCTCAATCTCGCGCCCTGAGCCTTGTGCATTCAGTCGCGATCCTCAGCTTGACAGGTAGGCAACTGAATCCGGTTGAAAATCCCCGAATCCTTGGTTCAATTCCGATCCATGCTCGAAGAATTCTCGATCGTCTCCGCCCTGGAGTGAGAAGCTACGCGAATATTGAGGCCATTCGGATGGATCTCGATTCCACGCGCAACTTGCCCTGCCAACTCACCATTACGACCCGATACATCCGTGCCGGAATCTTTCTTGCCAAGCTGATCATCTCGATAGGGGCTGCCTCGGTCCCGGTCGGCCTTGCGATCACCGCAAAGGCAATGACCTCGTTCGATAACGGACCGGAAGACAAGTATCTTTATGACATGATTGAAAACTCAGTCACGCGATATGTATCGGTCCTTCCACTGGTGATTCCACTCATCTGGATGGCCTGGGCGATGGCGACTCGGGGGGGATTGACCCGGCCCCTGCTTGGGCTCACCCTCGCTAGGCCGGATGGCTCGCCGGTCAGTGGACTGCGGTGCTTTGTTCGGGAGGGGATTCTCTGGGGATTTGTGGCGATCGTCCTTCGACTGAGTCTTTGGAATTACATTTCAAAGAGTCCTCTCTCGATTGCCCCGGAATGGTGCTTTTGCCTGTTAATCCTCTATGCGATCTGGGGAATCCTCTCGGGGCGACGTATGCCGCACGAGTGGATTTCAGGAACAATCGTTGTGCCCAAGTAGTTAGCGCTCAACGTGACCTGGCAACGTGGAGTGGCAAGGGGCGCAAACCCCAAGCCACTCCCAATCGCCCCGCTAGACGGAACTCATCCCAGCCCGAATCATCGCAAGACGGGTGTTCAATCGAACGACTTAAGCTGAATGTTCCGGAATCTGACGATCGATTTATCGTCATGATTCTGGATCCCAACGTATCCCTTCTCCCCGCGCGAACCTTTGTAAGTATTGATCACTTCACCATTAAGCTTGATCGTGTATTCCTGTCCCTTCACCGTAATCTCGTAGAGATTCCACTCCCCGACTGGCTTTGTCGGTGCAGCCTTGTCGGCGGGCTTGAAACTGTACACGGCCCCGGTCCTGTGAACCGGGTCGGCCCCATCACAGATCTGGATCTCGTAGCCTTCATTCACGGCATCCCAGGGGCTCTTGGGCTCGTTAGGGAACCTGACGAAGATCCCGGAGTTGTCTAAAGGAGTGGATTGTTTGTACTCGACGCGGAGTGTGAAGTTTTTCTGGGTCGCTTTGGCGTACCAGAGCATTCCCATGCCTCCTTCTGTCACTAACACTCCCTCCGACTCTTCTTTGACGGAGCCAGGTCCGACCATCTTCCAACCCTGCTTGAGCGGATCGCCCTTGGCGTAAATGGATGTGAATCCATCATCAGCAGCCCAGGTCAGGGAGCTTGCGAAACAGAGAGCTATCGTCAGTAGGCCGAACTTCATGATCATGTCTCCAGAGAAAGGGTTTAGTTGCGGCTCAAGGTGGCAATCAAGGCATCGAAGTCCTTTTCTGCGGCTTCGATTGTCTTCTCCGGGCCCAGTAACTTGAGGTAATAGCCTCCGTCGGGGAGCTCAACAATGGCACCCAGGAGGCGATACCCTTTCTGAGCGCCTGCCTTCCCGAACGGATCAGTAAATGTCCCTGCACAGGCGACGCGAGTCACATCGACGTTTTTCCCTTTGAGCCGCTTGCTCTCGACTGCGGGGGTCTTGCCGTCTGCATCCTTGAACTGGGCCTGCCAGCGGGCAACATTGGCTTCGACCGAGCCGGCACGGTCGGGAAAGACGTAGATCGAAAAATCCCCAGGAGTCGTATCGCTCGCAACTGGGTCGAGTTTGAGCTGGACCTTACGCATTGATGACTGAGGAGGAATCGACTTCCAACTCGCGGGAGCCTCGAACACCAAGCTCCCCACAGTGACCTTGTGGGGCTTGAGTGGTTCGTCCGCGCCGGCGAGGACGACCGCCAGAGTGGAGAAGGCGAGAATCGAAAGGCGGCGAGACATCTTGATGACTCCAAGGTGGGACATTGCGGCTTTCGTTGGGTCGGACTACGATGCGTGGACCAGATCACTTCACTTTGAAACCGCTACGGAGGTTAGCCTGTGCGTGCTCATCGTCCTCTCCCATTCCTACTCGCGTTGACCGTGCTTTGCCTCACTTGCACCCCTAGCCACGCTCAGAAAAAAGCGCCCGATGGTGCGAAAGTGTTACTGCTGACCGGAGGTGCCCGCGAGCATCACGGTTATCGCGATCAGGCATTCTACCTAGCAAACTTGCTCGAGGACACCAAGCGCTACCAAGTCACCATTGTCGAGGATGGCGGCATTCTCGAATCACCCTCGCTCGCGAAATACGACATCATCTTCGTCAACGCGGATCGTCGCGACCCCGAGTTCAAGCTGACCAAGGCTCAGCAAGAAGGCTTGGTGGCCGCTGTCAAGAATGGCAAAGGGTATATCAGCGTCCATGGGGCAGACAATGCCGCACCAGACTGGAACGATGAGTTCCGCGAGATGCTCGGCGGGGTCTTCTCGCATGATACGAAAGGTGGCACGCTCCCCGATAGCAAGGTGAAGAAGGGGACATATACGGTCAAGATCGCCGACTCGAGCCATAAAGTCACCAGGGGGATCTCAGACTTCGAACTCGCCGATGAACTCTACTACCAGCTCCAGATGAAGCCTGGTGTGCAGCCGTTGGCCACGATCGATTACGACAAGGGGACCTGGCCGGTCGCTTGGACGCGTGACTTCGGCAAAGGCAAGGTCTTTCACCTGGTCCTTGGCCACCGAGACTTTGGCCCCAACAAGTCCGATCCTACCACGAACCCCAACCTCGCCAAACTTCTGGTTCAAGGCGTCGACTGGGTTTCCGAAGGAATCCGCAAACCGTGATCGCGATCAGATCGAGCTTGCCCAAGTGGGGCATGGCCAGGCTCGATCAATATACTCCATGCGTTGGCTCACATTGATGAGGCGAGTTAACCAAGTGTGATGTCAACGCACGCCAACTCATTTGGAGTCAAATCCACTAGTACCGCATCGCCATCAATAGGCAAGTCTACGATCAACTCTTCATGAAAGTTGACTTGCCTCGCCCAAACTGGGTCCCGAAAACATCGGAGCCGACACCGTGTCGCATTCCCGGCAGTTTCCAGGAGATGGACCGTAACCCCCCAGCCCCGACCATCTCCAGAACGTTCGGCAAAACGGATGGAGGTGATTGCGACAGATGTACGATCCGCCTGGAAGAACCAGCCTGCGGCACCGGTCTTAGGAGGTCCCGACTCAGTTGGGACCACGATCGGAGGAGTCCTCAAATCAAGAGCGGGAGCGAACGGATTCTCGGCATCAAGAGCGAGACCTAGCACAAAAGTTCGCGTGGTCTCCCGCCCAGCCACTAACAAGGTATCGAGCATACGCCCTCCATGACGTTGGTGGTGAGCCAAACCGTTCATGAGTAACGTTGTTCGTTGCTTACGAGTGGTGATCTCGATCGCATCCGGCGTCTCAGGGCGGAGCGATTCGGTCAGATCGGCTCCGAGCAGGGATGTTCGCCGCATCATGGCGCTAGGATCAGGCCAAGCCCATCGACAGGCGAGGTTTTGCAGCCACGGGTCTGCCTGTTCAATTGAGCTCAGCCACTCGGAGTTCAGATCACGGAGTGTAATCTCGATCTCGACGATTCCTCGACCCGACCAGAGCCGAAACGTTTGCTGGAATCGCGCCAGGACCGTCTCGCCCTTGCCGAGGATTCGTCCCGTGGAAAATGCTTGGACAAGAGCAGGCCCACCATAATCGACTTCGAACTTCTCACCGACCATCCGGCTCAGCAGTGGTGTTCCATCCGCAGCAATCAGACCAGAAATTACCAGTTGCTGGCCGACCCGAGCCGTCGGTTCACCAAGTGCCTTAAAGGCCCGTATCCCGCCGGTCGCCGTGTCAATCGAAAGCTCAATCAGCTCGTTTCGTAAGGTGGAATCCTTGACTCCAAGTTTTCCCGTCGATTGAGTCGTAGCGCTGGGGCTTGACTCACGAGGGACCCAGACGTATCCGAACGCGGGGAGATCGACAACCGCCCGAACTCCATCTTCGGTGAACTGAGCGGCTCGAAGTGGACCTTCGACCCCAAGGTTCGCCGCCGCATCCGGGAGTAAGACGGGCGATTTACGTTTCATCCCAAGAGGATTAAACACGAGGTAACCGGCTGCACCGTCGGTTTGCCCACCAAGGACACAACCAGCCGCACTCTCAGCCCAGGCAGGGATTGCGGCGTCGAGCATTCCCTTCGCACCTTCATAATCGCCGGTTTCGAGCGACGTCTCGATCCGCGAGATCGGGGGTTGCCCGTCCAGACTCGTCAGGTCTTGGGACAAAGATCGAACGATGGTCTCGATGACAGCAAGCGAATCGAGCCGGGCTCGAAGCGACGCGTGCTCAGCCCTTCGTGTGATCGGCCGCTCTTCCCGCCGCTCGACGGACTGAGCGAGATAAGGAGTCTCGTAAGCATCCGCGTTTGGGCTCATACTTTCATAAGGTCGGTCGGTTAAATGAAAGTAGTCATTGACTGTTGTCCACTTTGCGAGTACCGGCGAATAGGACGCGACTCGTCTCAGGTCGCGATACCAGCCGGTGGTCGAGCCCGCCCAGTGGGCGAGGGGCAGTGTCGCAACATGGTCGTCGCGCATGGTCGCCCCAAGCCGCCAAGGGAGAACTCGGCCTGAAGTCTGACGATCCGCAGAGAGTGGGGGCCTCAGTAGTGATTCGAGACTGGTGCCGTCGGGGGCTTCCCACAGGCGTTTTGACTCAATTCGGATGGGAAACTTGCCCGCGTCAAAACCGAGGTGCAAGGCGAATCGGAGCGAGAATCGTTTGGCGATCTGAGGAAGCTGTGGATAAAGCCCAAATCGCCTCCTCGCCAGAGTTTCAACATTTCGACTATCGAGGTGCTCGCGATAAACCTCTCCACCGCGCTGGAACTGCCAGAGGATCGACTCCAAGGGACGGAGCGGCTCGTCGGCTTCTCCGTACGCGCCACCGATCACATCGGCCCAGCCTTCGTTAATGGCATCTCTGAGCGACTGGATCAGTTCAGGATCGCGATTGGCGAGCGATTCGATCGCTCTGGCGTTCGCCAGGAACGAGATCGGGGTCCGGTTGGATAATGCGTCGCGGACGGCATCAAGGGGCGTCGAATCATGGAGGAAAGCGATATCCACCATGTAGGCATCGACAGGATAGAACCGCTCGCGAGCTTCGATGAGAAGTTCGAATGACGCACGGAGGCGGCTCTTGACCGCGTTCGCGTCCCCCTCCTGCCAGGAGATGGCTGCACTGATTGTCTCGCGCGTGAAGCTTTCGCGGTCGAGGGCATCCGCGTGACTCATTGCCGCAGTGAGATTCGCAAGCATCTCATGGGCGGTCCCCAAGGCGAGGAAATCCTCAGCGAGTTGCTCTTTCTCATCGAACGCGGGAACCGGCTCGAGCCCGAGTCGCTCGATCATCTGAGCGATAAGTGGAGAGCGGTCGGTCGTTCCTTCAATAAGGATCGCACCCGAATCTTCGGCCTGGACCCGATAACCCGAGGGGAGGCGACCCAGACACCCCGCCTGCGTGATCCGGACATCCCCAGTTGCCGGTGAAGTCGGGGCTTCAATATCTTCGAGAAGGGGCAACTCGTCCGAAGTGGCGAGGAACAGGGGGTGCCAGGCGACGGTGGCGGCGACCCAGGCTGCGAGTGCCTCGCCCTCAGACTGGCTCGAAGCCGGTTCGCGACCGGCATCGACGATCAAACCATGAAAACGCCTGGAAGAACGTTCCGATTCCATCAACTCAAGCTCCCAGCGCGGATTTCAGGTCGTGGACTTCGCTTTCAAGCGACTCCACTTTCAGTTTCAAACTCGCAAGCTCATCGCGAAGGGTCGCGATCTCGGCCACCCAACCTGGAGTTCCCGTCACGGCGGACATGTCGGCTCGGGTGGGTCGGGGCACATCTTCGTCGCCCATCACGGGCCGGAGCGAAAATGCCTGACGCACCTTCTCAAGCTCTTCGGCGGGGTAGAGGCCGTGGGTCACGACCACGCCGCGTTGTTGCCCAGAGGGAGAAAGTCTGATCACCAATCCGCGCGACTGAAGCGCTTCCAGCACCGTCTGCAAGGATGACAAGTCGGACAGCGGTTCCATCCGGCTTGCCCTCACTCGAAGGTCCCCTTCGGTTTGGGCCCCGCGCAACATCAGTTCCGCGACCACGGCGAGTTCCACCTTGGAGACTTTCAGCCAATCGTACATCGTGTGCTTCCAGCGCACGACACGACCGCCCCCTTCAACCATCACGACCGCCCCCTTCTTGCGGAGGCCAACAAGGATATCTTCGATGTCATCCACGTCGTAATTGGTCACAGGATCGCGGTTCGACTTCTGATTGCAGCCGGTGGTCAGTGCATTGATTGTCATCGGGTAGACTTCGGGAGTGGTCTTCGCCTTCTCGACGAGGACCCCGAGAACTCTTCGCTCACGACCGGTCAAGGGGGGTCGAACCACGTCTGGGGGCACCGAACTCATGGAGCAACCTCGATCATTGAGGATTATCTTGGATCTGGATGGTATCAGAACCGGGCGAGTCGTTCAGTGATCGACTTCACTTGGCTCGGGATATCCCGGTCGAATTCCGGCCAGATCGTCAGGTAGCCGTGGTAATTGATCTCTTCAAGGGCACCCAAGTACTCCTCCCAGTCGAGGGCACCTGGAGGATAGCCCTCCCCGCGTGGGTTGATGATCCGCGCCGTGCCTGCTCCTGTCGATGCGTCGTTGGCATAAGCATGGGCGACGCTCGATCCGAGCGCCACTGTTGCCGCCACGGGATCGATCCCCTGACGCAGGAGGCTAGCCGGGTCAATGCTCGCCACGAGTGAGGGCTCGGCGATCGACGTGAGAAACGACTTCAAATCTGCGCCGGAGTTGGTCCCTGTCTCGATCGCAATCTTGACCCCTTGATGCTCCGCCCGCCGACCGAGGTCCGCGAGCGTGTTCGAGAAGATCTGGCGGCGGGACGTTTCAGCCTCAGGAGGAATGGCCCCAACCCTTGCCAGAACGAGAGTTGCCCCAAGTTCATAGGCCAGGCTGAAAGCACGCTCGGCCCGCGTGAGCCGATCGTCGAGTTGGTCGAGGGTGTCAAAAGGACGGCGAGTCGGTAGATGCAAGGCAATCAGGGTGAGCTGGACCGAACGGAGCGCGTGGCGAAGCTCGCGACGTCCCGATTCCGAGAGCCGGTCCGGCCCAAGGTCGCCGATCGCGTCGAGAACGACTCCCTTCGCCCCGAGTTGAGCAGCTTGGCGGAACTGCGACTTAAGGTCTTGGGCAGGATCGAGTCGCAAGCCAATCGGGGAACGGATCATGGCTCGATAACCTCAGGTTGGCGCGCTCGGGTCGGATCGTGTCCAATTATGGAGCCTAGTATGCCGCCCAATCGCTTCGAGGGAGAGGGGAATTCTCTACTGTGCCGCGATGTGCCACGGCTTCCATGAGTCTCTTGCTCGATATCGACCCCAAAGTTCTTGCCGCCAAGATCGGGCAATGCACGGGAGCAGCCCTGTTAGAGAGTGGCCCGGGATTCGGAAATTCCGGCCGTTGGAGCATCCTCACCGCGTGGCCAAGTCAAATATTCGAGGCCTGGGGCGACTCTTGGAGCAGTCGAGGGGATGGAGAAATCGATCGGAGTGGGACTGATGACACACTCGATGCGTTGGCGAACTTCCTCGCAGAAAATGGATTGGCGGACTCCCGAGGGCAGCCCGAAGTCGATCAACCCCCCTTCATGGGCGGCGCGATCGGCACAATCGGGTATGACGTCGGGACCCAGATTGAAACGCTCCCGCGCAAGGCCAAACGCGACACTCGCTGGCCCGATATCTGTCTCCAAGTCTATGATTGGGCGATTTGCGTCGACCACCAACGCGATGAGGTCAGGCTCTGGACGCCAGAGAGTGACCTCAGCTCTGGAACGATCATCGATCGTGTGCTCAGGGTACTCGACGGAACGAAGTCGCTTGGGCACTCCCGCCTTCTCGAGCCGCTGAAGAGCAACTTTGAGCCCGACGACTATCGAGCTGCAGTCTCTCGAGCCCTCGAATACATTGCAGCCGGTGACATCTTCCAGGTGAATCTGTCGCAGCGGTTCGCAGCTCATGGCGAGTTTGATCCTCTCGACCTCTACCTTCGACTCAAGAATGAAAGTCCTGCCCCATTCGCAGCCTTCTTGAGGCACAATCAATCCGCAGTCATCAGCGCGAGTCCAGAATGGTTTTATCAGACGCGTGGTTCCAAGATCTCAACCCGACCTATTAAGGGGACTCGCCGCAGAGGTCTCTCACCTCAGGAAGATGACCAACTCATTCACGACCTGATGAACTCCCCGAAGGATCGCGCTGAGTTGACGATGATCGTCGATCTGGAACGAAACGACCTTGGAAGGATTTGCGAGTATGGGTCCGTCAAAGTGACCGAGTCGATGGTTCTCGAGACCTATGCTCAGGTCCATCACCTGGTCGCGACCGTAGAAGGCACGTTGCGAGCGAATGTCGGACCAGTGGATGTCTTGCGAGCCATGTTTCCAGGCGGCTCGGTCACGGGTGCTCCCAAGATCCGAGCGATGGAAATTATCGACGAGTTGGAGCCGACGCAACGCGGGATCTACACGGGTGCAATCGGTTATTTCAGCCGAGGAGGCACCAGTGCTTTCAATATCGCCATCCGCACAATGCTCGTCGAAACCAACCTGGTTTCGTACCAAGTTGGTGGCGGGATTGTGGCGGATAGTGATCCCGACTCCGAATATCTCGAAACGCTTCATAAAGGGCGAGGCCTCCGCAAAGTGTTGGAGTCGCCATGAACTCGCCACTTATCTGGTGCGAAAACCAGATCAAACCGATTGAGGAATTGTTGATCCCAGCAACGGATCGCATCTTCGAGCATGGTCTGGGACTCTTCGAGACTTTTCGCACCTGGCAAGGTCACCACTCGACGCTAAACCTGAATTTGGAACGACTCCGAGAGTCCACACGCTTCTGGCAAATGTTCGTAAGCGAGCCCAGCCTTCCGACTGCCGATAATCTACATGCCCTTAAAGCCGCGAACGGACTGGTTGGAGATGCCGTCTTCCGACTCACTGCAACGGGTGGGAGTCGCTCGCAATCGGTGGTGTGGGTCCAGGCCAAACCGCTCCCAGCGGAGTTCCCTCACAAAGGATTGACGTTGATTCTCTCGAATCAAACGGTGACGTACCACACGCCAACAACTGTGTACAAGTCGATCAACTATCTCAACCGACGCCTTGCCCACGATGAGGCGATCTCCCTTGGTGCCCATGAAGCCTTGCTGACATCCTCGACCGGCGAGGTCTTGGAAGGGAGCCGATCGAACCTCTTCGCGTTTTCGGAGGGAATTCTCCGGACTCCACCCACGACCGCGCCACTTCTCCGAGGGGTCATGCGTGAGATTGTCTTGCGAGTCGCCGAGAGCCTCGGGGTCGCATGTGACCTAACGGCGATCCCGCTGGGCCAGCTTGAGCTCATGGACGAGATTTTCTTGACGAATGCCGTCCGTGGGGTCATGCCAGTCTCCCATTTCCAATCCTATCATCGTGGAGCCATAGGGCCAGGAACAGCTCGAATCTCGGCCGCACTTCTGAACTTACTCAATTCTGGAGGGAACACATCATGGGTTTGGTAGCAATTTCGGAGGTGATGTCCTGGCTCGAAAACTTCGCTCCTCGCGAACTCGCCGAGTCATGGGATAATGTGGGGCTCCTCATGGGTGATCCCACGACTCTGATCTCCAAAGTGATGACGTGTTTGACAGTGACTTCAGATTCGGCTGACGAGGCGATTAACAATGGGGTCGGACTCATCGTCACCCATCACCCAATTATGTTTAAGCCGGTTCAGTCGCTTCGAGCCGACAGTCTGACTACGAAACTCCCCTGGCGACTGGCCAGGGCTGGGATCGCGGTCTATAGCCCACACACTGCGCTCGACAACTGCGTCGGAGGAATCAACGACGGCCTGACTAGCCGTCTGGGGCTAGTTGAGGTCGGCCCACTTCGACCAACGCATCGAAGTCCATGTTCCAAAATCATCACGTTTTCGCCCGAGACAGATCGCGTCAACATCCTCTCGGCAGCGTTCGCGGCGGGTGCAGGGCGGATCGGTCTGTACGACGAGTGTTCGTTCAGCTCGACAGGGCAGGGGACCTTTCGCGGACGTCCAGGGAGCAACCCAACCGTCGGGGAGACCGGGCGCTTTGAAGAGGTCGTTGAGAGCCGCATGGAATTGATCTGCCCTAACGATCGCATTGCAGATGTACTGACCGCCATCCGCCGGGCTCACTCCTATGAGGAAGTTCCGATTGATGTGATCGCACTGAGTCCTGTTCCGTCCGGACCGGGGATTGGACGCCTGGGATCGCTGACCTCGCCCATGTCGATCGGCGATTTTGCGAGTCTCGTGGCGTTGAGATTGGGAGCACCCGCGACCCAATTTGTTGGCAATCCTGCCAGAATCGTGCAGCGAATCGCCATCTGTTGTGGTGCCGGCGACGATTTTCTCGCGGATGCGCGCCGGGCCGGTGCCGATGTTCTGCTGACTGGTGAGGCGAGATTCCACCGAGCGTGCGAGGCGTACGAACTTGGGGTTGGACTCGTGGTGGCGGGCCACTATGCGACCGAGCGACCCGGGGTCGAGGATCTCGCGGACCGGCTCCGCCTGGCCTTCCCAGTCCTTGAGATTCGCGCGAGTTGTCATGAATTCGACCCATTGCGCCTACACAATGTGCGATAGTCGCGGGACGCTTCGGACCACGCAAAAACCTACATACGCAGGATTCTCCAGGCCAAAGATACCCCCAAAGGATTTACACGCAAGCGTAATATCATTTCTTGAAATCACCTCAAACAATCTCTGATGTCAAACCCTTCCTAAACGAACTCCGAGGGGCATGAATTCGGCACGGACATCTTTCGTTGAACAACGGCTTCGAGTAATCTACGAACGTCTTCGTTTTGGGAGCCACCCGACATTCACATGAAGAAGTAGTGATGTCGTTTCCTCCAAGTATTGTAGAATCCAGGTGGTTCGGGTTCTCGGTCTTTTCCAGCAGTTCATTTTGAGGAGCGATCATGAAGCGAGTGACTTGTGCATTGAGCCTGGCGACTTTGATGGTTGCGTTCGCCTTCGCCACGGCTTCGAACGGTGCCGATGATGCCCCGTCAGCCAAGGTGATCATGGGCAAACTGACCAAAGGTCCCAACGCAGCCGCTGGCAAGCTCAAGAATGCCCTGGCTGCTCAACCGCCCGCTTGGGCCGACATCAAGGCCGCTGCCGAAGTCTTCGGTAAGTTCGGCCCCGAACTTACCAAGAATGACCCACCCAAGGGAGACAAGGCCAGCTATAAGCAGCTCGCAACCGTCTTCGCCTCGAACAGCTCGGCCCTGGCCGCCGCTGCATCCAAGGAAGACCTCGAAGGTGTGAAGTCTGCCTTCGGCAAGATCGGCACTTCTTGTATGACTTGCCATAAAGCCCACAAGCCTTGATCGGTTCGCTCGCGATCATCTCCCCGAGTCGGGAACCTCTCCCCCCGCTCGGGGATCACTACCGAAGGTCTGTGTCATTGTACTAGGCACTGGCTCAATTCAGAACGGTACGACCCCGCTCGAGTTCGGCGGGGGCGAGTTACCGCCAGGATTCGCGGGGTTCGTGGTCTGGTTAGCCGACCCCTCGACCGGAAGCACACAACGGAATCCAAGGTAGGGTAGCTTCGAGTTTGCAGCTAACCCCTCCCGCCAAGACGTGTTCCAAGTCTTGGACCCCCCTTTGACCGTGATTAGAGGGGACTTCGCCCGACTTGAGGCGGGGCCGATCGGGTTGACGGCTGTTTGACCCTTTAAGGTCTGATAATACTTGGCGTCGAACCAGTCGCTGGTCCATTCCCAGACATTGCCGGCGAGGTCGAAGACACCATAGGGTGATTGGTCGTTCTCGAACGACATGACTGTGTCAACCTGTCGAGGCTGACGAGGCTTTGCCCAGCTCGGCGGCTCGGATCCCGCAGGATAAACGCGACCGTCGGGAGAGCGGGCGGCGAGTTCCCACTGAGCTTCGGTAGGGACCTTCTTTCCCGCCCAGTCGGCGTAATCCTTGGCCCCTTTGGCATCGACTTTGACCACAGGATGATCGTCCGAGCCCACGAGTTCCGCTCTTCGACCTGTTTCCCGAAGAAATAGGGTGTACTGGCGGTTCGTCACTTCGTGTTGATCCATGTAATAGCTGGACAGGGAGACTGGGTGAGAGGGACTTTCGGAAAGCGGTCCCTCATCACGTCCCATGGGAAACGTGGTCCCGGCGATGAAGATCATTGTCGCGCCGTCGCGGTCACTCACGATCTGTATTGGCCAGCCCGACGCATGATAGAGGGTTCCCTCCCGGGGCCTGAACCCTGCTGGAAGCGGCTTGGAATTGGCGGGAAGGGCTGCGTCTACCGTCGTTGAACTTGCCGGAGTGGTCCGGGCCGGTTCAGCCGCATTGACGGGAAGGACCATCTCGGCAGTCCCGGCACCCGTCACTGGCGCCGGAGAGGCGTTCACTACTGGACTTGGTGGAACGTCGACTGGTGTTGGTGCGGTCGCTTCGGGTGATGTTGCGACAACGGCAGCACCCTCAGGGAAAAGCGGTAAGCCCTGCGCTGAGCAATCTAAGGCCGTCTTCGCTTCCTTGGCTGCAAGAGTGGCAGGGAATGCTTTCACGATCTTTTGAAGTAGAGCAACAACCTGATCGGCTTTTCCAGTCTTGGCGACCTGCTTTGCCTGAGTAAGAAGCAGCCTTGCGTCGTCCTCGCCTTTCGCAATCGTTTTGGTCGCGATCGGAGGCTCAGGAATCATCTCCTCTTCGCTGAGATCAACTGGCCCGTCTCCGCTAGTGAACGATCGAAACAGGAGAAACCCTACAAGGAAGACCGCACCAAAAGCACCGGCACCGATCACCATTCTGACCAGCGTTCGCCCTTCATAAGTCTCCAGAACGGGGGTTTCCGCGAGTTCCCCCTTCACACTTTTCTTGGCCTTTGAGACCGACGCTGATGCCGAGGCCCTGGCTTTCTTGGCCTTGATCTTAGGTTTTTCCTCTTCGGGCTCAGGATCGGCCTTCCACATGCGTGGGAGGGGTGCTCCCGCTTTCGTGCTCGACGGAATCGAATGAACCGGCTCCGCGTCCTCCTCAACAGGATCGGGCTCGTTCGGATCGGGGGCCAGGTTGTACTGATCTTCGTCGTTCATCCGCGCATCCCTCCAGGAACGCATCGGCGAATTGTATCGTTCACCGACCCCTGCTCACTTAATTTAACGCTCAACTGCCACGGCTACAAGAGAGGGACGCTCATCAGCATTCCGATCAAGGAACGACTTCGCCTGTATTCCGTAACATCGCTCCGAGATTGGGATTCGGGTAGCGATGCTCCGTGAGGATCACGATCGAACGGCTCGATTAAGAACGTTTCACTTCGGGGTTTGGAACTGGCCAATCTTGGTCAAGAAGTCGTGATTTGATGGGTATTTGCCCATCTGTTTGACGAGCGACTCCATCGCTTCTACCGGCTTCATCTGCGAGAGGCTCCGCCGAAGCAGCGTGATCCGGCTCAGAGTCTCCGCATCGAGCAGTCGTTCTTCCTTACGCGTTCCGGACAGGGCGAGATCGATCGCAGGCCAGACTCGACGCTCGGCCAGCTTCCGATCGAGAACCACTTCCATGTTCCCGGTTCCCTTGAACTCCTGGAAGATCATGTCGTCCATCCGGCTTCCGGTCTCGATCAGACAGGTTGCAAGTACAGTGAGCGAGCCCCCCTCATCAAACGCTCGGGCGGCCCCAAAGAGTCGTTTCGGGATATCGAGGGCCTTGATATCGACCCCTCCCGACATCGTTCTGCCCGAATTTGACATCTTGTTGTACGTACGAGCAAGTCGCGTGAGGCTATCCATCAGGATAAGCACCTGACCACCCGATTCGGCGACGCGACGGGCCCGGTCGAACGTCAATTGGGTTAAGCGGATATGTTCCTCGGGAGCGTGATCCGAGGAGGAGGCCACAACCTCTCCTTGCGTACCCCGGCGCATCTCAGTCACTTCTTCCGGCCGCTCGTCGATGAGCAAGACGATCAACTGCAGCTCTGGATGGTTCTTGGCCACGGAGGCAGCGAGCTGCTGTAAGAGGATTGTTTTTCCACTCCGAGGTGGGGCAACAATCAAGCCTCGCTGCCCTTTACCAACCGGCGTCAATAGGTCCATGACCCGCATGCCCATGGGCTCGGAACCAATTTCAAGCTTGATCTGCTCGTGGGGGTCGATCGCAGTCAGCTCATCAAAATTCCGAACAGTCGCGTACTCGTCCGGGGAAAGCCCCTCGATTTCCGTGATCTCAACAAGCCTCGGAGCTTTCCCGACTCTGCCGGGCTCGACTCGACCGGTGACAACAACCCCTGGTCGAAGCGGATACTTTTGGAAGAAAGAGGACTCAACCGCAACATCGTCGGCAAGGACTTTGTAATGTCGCCCCGGATCTCGCAAGATCCCTTGGCCCTTCATTTGAATTTCTAGCACACCTGTGCGGGTCTGTTCAGCCAAGCTCATGACGGATTCGCTCGCTCGGCGAGGAAAATGGGACTCGAGGATAGGCGGGGAGAGGAACCTGAGAGAGGGGGAAGGAATCCAATCCTGCAGTGAGGCCGCACGTATGTAGGACCTGCACCGACTGACGGAATGCCTGACTCTCCCATGAGAGAAGGCTTCGGATCACAGTCTCACTTCTTAGCAATTACATTACTAGATTAACGGCAGGACGGCTGCCCGTCCATGAGGAGGGAGTGAATGGCAGTAATGTTGCAAAGCCCATGCCACCGGGTAGTAGAGCACGGAAGAACAGCCGGACTAGAGAACAAACGGACTCGACTCTCCCTTTCCTAACAGCCTTTCCGCGCTATCATCCCGAAGTTGAGAGCGCCTGACCAAAATATCTTCTCGAAACCACCCAGAATCCCCAAAGTCCTTCATCCCGTATACCGATAATGATTCCGCGAAGTGCGATGTTGCACCCTTATTACGGGACTACGACGATGACCATGTCACCCAATGCCACTCTCGCGGGAGCAATCCCTGAGTCCAAAATCAACAAGCGATCGATCCGCCTAGTGGACCTTTGTCTCCAGACCGAGCGCGAACGCCTCGCCAAGTCGAAAGACCGCGCAACGACCAAGCGGAACTGGCTGATCCACAGAGCCGGGGTCGTTTGGGATGTCGATCAGCTCGCACGGGCTGAGACCCTGGCGACCAATCTCAAGAAGAAGCCTGGCCAGGTCGTTGCTCGGCTCAAGACGACCTATCACGGCTGCCTGTTCCTGATAGAGCGTTGGTCGTACCTCATCAGCAAGATAAGCTCCGATAAGTTCGACGGGGAACTGTCCCCCGCCAATCGAGTCAAAGCCCTTTGCATCCTAGGAATTCCGCCCGACGAGTGGGACGACGAGGAGTCGGTCATCAGCACCGACATGATCTCCCGGGACAACAAAGATTGGCACTTGCAAGCACAGAAGCATCTCAAATCGGTCTTCATACGCGAGAGGAACCGGGTTATTGATCTCTCCAAGATTCTCGAAGCCCTGAACAAAGAGATCCAGGCCAAGGCCATGCTTGGTGAGTTCTTCGATTCCGACGCGTTCCTGAACAAGACTGAACGTGAAGTCGCTCACAGCGAGCGAATGATCAAAGCCCTTGAAAAAGAGCGGCTGACGGCGAGTCACGACGAGGCCGAGGATGGGTTGGATCCTCCAGAAGCTTCAGCTTCTGCCGAACCAACCGCCGCTGAAACGACCGTCCAGCCCGACCCGCTCCTTTAGTTCGTCAGATCGGTCTTTGACAATTCGGAAGACAGTGACGTTTCGACCTCCTCCCGAGGTGCGAACCCGCGTTCACGTGACAACCGAGCAGCCACGCCAAGGCGTGCCGCAGAATTCCCGGAAGCGGGAGTGACTCGGCCTGGACGGATGGGGCTCTGATTCGCTTTCCTGTCAGACTTTGGCATGACTCGTCCGAGCCGCCTGACCACCACCTGCGAGGTCAATGAGCGAATAGTCGCCGAAAAGGTTCGGGCTATCTTCTTGGAGCACTTTGAGCATTGCGAGAGCCACTTTGCGGATCTCCGCATCGGCATGCTCGCTCGCTCTCAGTTCAATAAAGTGGCGGAGTGCCCGTGCGTTCGCGGTCACGAAGATCTGTGTCTCAGTCGCGTTGGGCAAGACCGACCGGGCGGCTTCTCGGGCCTTCTTACGTCTCAGCGTCCGGTCCTCGATCGATTTGAACTTGTCGTTCAACCGGTCGGCGAGCTGCTGATAGGCTTTCTGGCAGGTCTGAACGGTGTCGAGCCAAATCTGATGCAACTCGGGATCTTCCGCAATGACGTCGGGCTCAACGAACGCGCAGGAGGATTCGTCGACGAATCGCTGACTCAACTGAGAGTATGAGAAGCCAGCCCGATGCCGGACCAACTCATGAGTGAACGAGCGGCTCACCCCTGTCAGAATGAAGTTGAAAACGGCGTGTTCTAGAACAGAACCATGTCCGACTTCGAGGATATGACCAATATAGGCGGAGTTGCCGCCGGGACGTGGCTTGACGTAACTCTTGTAGCAGAGCCGCCCTGCGACCTCGACCAACTTCTGGCCAGCCTCTTCGGTGTCCGTCGTCCAGCGGTCAACGCCTTCATCGGCGAGAAACTTGGAAAGCTCATCGTCATCGACCATTTGACGACCGACCAAGTAGACTTTGGGCTCCCGAATGTCGGTGGTGGCGGGTGGGCTGCTGTCGACTGTTGCCATCCTTGGCACCCCTGAACTGTGGATTCTCGTTCGGATTTGATCGTTCGGTTATAATCCCAGTCATGCGAAAGATCAAGCTACGCTCCACGATCGACGATCGGCTCCGCGCCCAATTTGGGAGCGATCTCAACCCTACGCAACGCGAAGCGGCCATGGCTCCCGATGGCGCGAATCTGATCCTTGCTGGTCCCGGATCAGGGAAAACGCGGGTCATCACGTATCGAGTGGCCTACCTCATCGCGCGGGGAGTGCCTGCCGAATCGATCTTACTGGTCACCTTCACGCGTCGGGCGGCTCGGGAGATGGTATCTCGGCTCGAAGGGTTGATCGGTGCCCAAGCAGGACGGGTCTGGGCTGGGACGTTCCACCATATCGGACATCGGATCCTCAGAAAGTCTGCCGAAGTTCTGGGATACGCGCCCAATTTCACGATCCTCGATAGTGAGGACGCCCAGGACCTCGTTAAACTCGCCATGGAAGACGCCGGTCTGACCGGCATGAAGAAGATGGCCCCGAAGCCGGCCACAATTGGCCACCTGATTAGCTACGCTTTCAACGTGGACCGACCCCTTGCGGAGATCGTTGCGGATCGATCGCCTGATTTGTTGAATCTCGTTGCGGAGATTGAAGACACCGCCAAACGTTACTCGGAGCGCAAGCGGCGATCGAATTGCATGGATTACGACGATCTCCTCTCTCAGTGGGGACGTTTGATCCGCGAGTTCCCCGAGCAACGCCAACTCTTAGGGAAGCAGTTCGATCATCTCTTAGTCGATGAGATGCAGGACACAAACACTCCTCAGATTGCTCTCATCGAAGCCATCGCGGCTGCGGGAGCCGGCAATCTTACGGCTGTGGGAGACGATGCTCAATCGATTTACCGATTTCGAGGTGCAAACTACGACAACATCCTGAAATTTCCAGACCGTCATCCCAATGCTCACATTTATCGGCTAGAAACCAATTATCGTTCGACCCCTGAAATCGTCGCGTTCACAAACGCTTCAATCGGCTTGAACCAAGGCGGATTCTCCAAGACCCTGGTCTCCGCTCGGGCGTGTGGTATCAAGCCTCTGATTGTTCCCGCATCAGACTCTTATGAAGAGTCAGAGTTCATTTGCCAGCAGATCCTCGATCTCCGCGAGTCAGGTATCGACCTCAATCGGATCGCTGTGCTTTATCGGAATCACCACGACAGCATTGTCTTGCAGGGCGACCTCGTCACCCGAGGTATTCCGTACGTTGTCCGGAGTGGGCTGCGATTCTTCGAACAAGCCCATATCAAAGACACCTTGTGCTACCTCCGGATCATCGTCAACAGTCGCGACGAATCGGCCTGGCGTCGGCTCCTATTACTCCTGCCCGGCATAGGACCCGCAAAAGCCTCGGCCCTTTGGGAACAACTCGCCTCCTCCTCCGACCCACTTCAAGCGGTGGCTGAGAGAGCGGTGATGGATTCGGTTCCAGTAAAGTCGCGCGGACTGTTTGCTGGTTTCGTTGGCGACCTACGGAAGATCCAGGCGGCCAATCCTGAGAAGGAGCCAGCTTCCGCAATCGCTGCTGTCCTCGCTGGGGGGTATCCGTCGACGGTTCGATCCAAGTATGAACGCCCTGACAATCGTCTGGCCGACATCGAACAAATGGGGGTTTTGGCGGCCAAGTATGACAGCCTGGAACGACTTATCGCCGACCTCCTACTCTCGGGAGAGCACGTGGGTGTCGATACCATGGAAGGAGGAGAGCCCGGTGAGGCCCTGGTCCTGAGCTCAATTCATCAAGCCAAGGGGCTCGAATGGTCCAGAGTCTTCATTCCTCGGCTGATTGAAGACGGCTTTCCCAACTCCCGTTCCTTGAACGAAGAGGGAGGTGAGGAGGAAGAACGTCGCATCTTTTACGTTGGAATCACACGAGCAATGGATGAGCTGACATTGACCTATCCGCTGACAATCTCACGAGGTGGGCGCGGGCCAACAATGATCACCAAGCCAAGTCGATTCCTCATCGAGATTCCACCCGAATTGAGCGAGTCGGCCGTCATCGAAACCGAGGATGCGAACGCTTGGGCGTTGGAGGATTGATCGCGATGGAAACGCCCGAACAGATCCTTGACTCGCTTCGTGACCATGTTGAGTGGACCGAGACTGAACGCGACGCTGCGTTTGACCGCATGATCCAGTCCGCAGATCTCGATGTCCTCGAGACCGTCGCTGTTCTGCGTTTAGGCAATCTGGCACTCGCTGATGGCGATGCGGTTCTCCGGCTCATTGAAGCGATCGGTTCGGAGGATGTCCTAACGGCGCTGGGCCAAGCTTTACTCGGTCAATCCGACCTTTCTGCGGACCGGGACTGGCACGCACTCTCGATCTTGTCGGATGCAGAGAGACTCGGCGAGTGGCCCGATCTGGCCGAGCGTTTCGCGGAACTCGAGGAGATCTTTGAGGAGGCCGATACCAGCTCCCTCGAAGAATGGGCGGCGACGATGCAAGATGACCCCGATGGTGTCTGGGTTGCGCTCCACGGACTATCGATGGTCGAGCCAGCGATCAGGCCTTCGATTGTCGCCTCCCTCGCGAATGTGCCACTTAATGACGGACTTATCGGGTTTCTTGAGGTTCTCGCCGGGGGTCCAGATCAGGACCTCCGGCGAGCGGCTCGTGAGGTACTCGAACGTCAGGATTCCTCTCCGACAAAGCGAATCCAAGTCGCGAGCGAAGCGGCCCTCACCCGGCCACATACGATTGATCGGTGCCTGGTCACAGGATTGGATGGCGAGGGTCGGGGTGTCATCTGTATCGCGACCAACCGGGGAATCGCTCGAAGCGCGATCTTTGAATGCGACATCACGCGGGGCATCTTCAGTGTCGTCGGTGAAGAAAGTCTGAATCAAGATTGGTCCCAAGTTCTTAGCCTCCGGCCCGAAACGGAGTACCTCATCGACCGCCCCGAACTCACGGTCAGCCTGCTTGCAGGCTTGGTGGGGATTGCTGGTCCTGATCTTCCCTCTCATGTGACCGACTGGTTGGATCAACTCTTTGGACAGGTCCTCACACCGCACCCTTTCCCGGGCACGATCGAGGGCTTTGACCCTGCAACCGTGCATCACGGCTTACTCCCCTCGCTCGCTGCTGAGGTCGTGCAGGCCTGCCCAACCTGGATTGATCAATCCAGCTTGACGCTCGAACTTGCCAAGGAACTTACGGGCAAGACTTACCAGAGTGCGGATCCGGTCCGAGATGCCGGCGCGTACCGATACTTATTTGAGCATCGACTTGTGGGTCGGCTCGAAACCTATCGTCGCATGTTGTATTGGACGTCCGCTTTTTGGAACGCTCAGGAGCGAACTGAACTCGCCCAAGCCGCGTTGACCTTCGCCTGGCAGCTCTCGGACGCTCAACATTCCGTGCCTGCAAACCCCTTCGTGGTCGAGCTCACGACACGAAGCCTGAATGCAGCGATAGGCGAATCTTCGTTGTCTACCCCACAGTGATCTTAGATCAATACATCAGAATAATTCGGTTAAGAAAACTCCCTCTCCGTTTGGAGAGGGAGGTGATCGCATCTGACTGCGATCATTTCTTGGGGGGTTTGGCAGCGGGGGCAGCGGCCTTCGCAGCGGCTGGGGCCGGCTTGCTCTTCTCGGTCTTCTTGGTCGTTGCGATCTTCTTCTGCTTGTCTTTGTCCTTCGGCGCTTTGTCACCCATCTCTGGCCTCGTATACCCTGAATCGGGCAAAAGAAGAAGGGAACTTGGGCCGGTTGGAGCCAGTTCCGACCGGACTGCTTAAGCTTGCGCTTAAGGGCGAAAAGGATCAAGGCGGAAGCGACCGATGAATGCAAGAAGACGGCTGTGTCAGGTTGTCTACCTGGCACAGCCGTCAATTCTTCGCAGTCATGATTCAATCAAGTTACAGGGCTTCGTAGCAGGAACGGCCAGGCTGGCGGCACTCGTGTCCGTCGACCTGATCGTCGTCTGGACCGAAACTCTTCATCGTTTGAAGACACCAATAAATGGTGTTGTCATAACCATCGTGAGACTCACCACCCGAGCCGTCGGTGTAGATGTACATCCCCTTATTTCGCAGGTGGCGACAGGGGACGACCATCGATTCTTCAACCACGGGGAGATCGGAACCCTCGGTGGACATGGCAGATCAAACCTCCCAATAAATCTGGCCCACGGCTGCGAGCAAAGCACGCTTGACGGCAACCTCGGCGAGTTTCACCTTGTAGGCGTTGCCCGATAGAGGTTTGGCCGACTTTACGGCGGCTGCGGCTGCGGCGGTTGCAGTCTCAGGAGTCAGAGCTTTGCCGATCAAGGAGGCTTCGGCAGCTTCACTCCGGAATGGAATCGGAGCGACCGACCCAAGTACGATTCGAGCGACCTTCACCTTGCCGCCTTCAAGGACAACGTGCGCAGATGCGATGGCGAGCGGCCAGTCATAAGACTCTTTCTCACGAGCCTCGTAACTCGCGCTCTTGCCGACGGTCTTGGGGAGGATCACTTTCGTGAGGATCTCCCCTTTTCCAACGGTCAACTCGCTCTCGCCCTCAGCCTTCGGGATGCTGTACAGTTCCTCGATCGCGACGGTGCGTTCTTTCCCATCAGCGCCGAGGATCGTCGCCTTCGCGCCCAGGGCGATCAGGGCGACGGCCAAGCTCGACGGAGCGACGAATAAGGCGTCACCCTCGGTCATGAAGATCGAGTGGTAACGGTTGTCACCGGCCCGAACGAGGCTCTTGCCGTCCTTCATCGCGAGCAAGCCGTTGCCAGTGCGGTAGTACCAGCAGCGAGGTCGCTGCAGGAGGTTACCGCCGACAGTCGCCATGTTCCGAAGCTGAACAGCGCCAACTTCGGACGCTGCCTGCCAAAGGGCAGGGTACTTGTCCTTAATGACCTTACTCGCGACCAAGGTCGCGAGGGTGGTGGCCGCGCCGATCGTCTCGGCGTCAATACCGGCAAGGGTCTTGATCCCAGCAATATGGACCACACGACCTGGGGAGGTCACATCGTCCTTCATGCGGTTCATCAAGTCGGTTCCGCCGGCCATGACGACAGTATCGGTTCCGCCGGCGAGAGCCTTCAAAGCAAGGTCGGCAGTAGGTGGGCTGGCATAATCAAAGGCGCGCATGTGGATCAAGCCTTCCCTTGGTTGGAGGCGGAGGCCAGGGCGTCCAAGACATTTTTGGGAGACATTGGCCACTGGGTGACGCGAACACCGATGGCGTTGGTCACGGCGTTGCCGATCGCGGCTGCGGTCCCGATCGTCGGCGGCTCGCCGATGCCGATCACACCTCGGGCTCGCATGGCAGGGGTGTCAAGAGCATGCACAATGATCTCGGGCATGTCGCTTGCCCCGGCGATCTTGTACAACTCCATGTCCGCGTTGAGCATCTGACCAGTGGTCGGATCCATCACGCGTTCCTCGAATAGACCGTAATTCAAGCCACCGATCACTCCGCCGGAAACTTGGCTATCCCAAGCCATGCGGTTGATGATCAGTCCTGAATCTTGGACAGCCACGATCTTCTTGAGCCTGACTTTGCCAGTCTCGATATCGACGGTGACTTCAACAAACTGAACACCAGCAACACCACCGGCGCTAAGGCCGTCGGTGAACTTGCCGGTCTCAGTAATCGACGTCATACCGAGCTTGCGGCAGGCGTCTTTCCAGGACATCTTGGCCTCGCCCTTGACGAGCAATTTGCCGTCCTTCAACGACAGGTCAGCCGCCGCACCCCCGACTGCGGGAGCGATCTTGGCGAACATCGCCTCCATCGCCTGAGTGACGGCGTTCAAGGCAGGGGGAGCCATCGACGGGGTCGTCGTAGAGCCACCCGACGCTTGGCCGGGAACAAAGGTCGAATTGCCAATGTTCGAGGTAATGTCGGTCGGTTGAAGCCCCAGGACCTCGGCTGCGATAATCGCGAGAACTGTGCGAGCCCCGGTACCAATATCCTGGGTGGCCGATCGGAGCTCGACCGAACCGTCCGGGTTAATCGTACAGGTCACCTGCTTATCGCGAGCACCGGCACCACCCCATTGGTGAAGGGCCATGCCATAGCCGGTCTTGATCGGACCATTGCCATTCTTGCCCCGAGGCTTTCGCTTCGCCTTCCAACCAATCAACTCCGCCCCGATCGCAATCTCTTCGAGATAGATCTCAGTCCGGAAATCTTTGGGAGCAAGGTTCTTGATCCTCATCTCCAGAGGGTCGACCCCGAGCTTATCGGCCAGATCGTCCATGGCGGCTTCCATGATGATACAGCCTTCGGGGTGACCCGGGGCTCGCATCGCACGGGCATTGCCGCCGTTGACAAACACGTCGGCATGTTCACGAGTGGTGTTGGGAATGCTGTAAACATAAGGAAGTGGGAATTGAGCCCCACGGCTCACACCCCCCGTTCCGAATGTCTCGGCCGCCAAAGCCACGAGTGTGCCATCCTTCTTCGCCCCAAGCTTGATCTTGCCCGTAGCGCTGGGACGGTTTCCACCCGCCAGGTGCTCTTGGATCCGATCGAGGAACATTTTGACGGGCTTGCCTGCCTTCTTGGACAGCTCTGCCGCAGTCAATCCCCAGATGTCGGCTCCGAACTTGGAACCGAACCCGCCCCCCATCACGTCCGTGAGAACTGTGACGTTGGAGACAGGGATCTGGAAGCGTCCTGCAAGTTCGTTGGCCGTCCCTTGGACAGCCTGAGTGCTCGCCCAGGCGACGATCTTGTCCGGTCCATCCCACATTGCCGTGAGGCCGTGCGTCTCAAGACAGACGTGGGTGATCACGGGAACCGAATACGTCCCCTCGATCACCGATTCGGCCTTAGCGAAAGCCGCATCGATCGTCTCAGTACCTTTCTCAAGGGTCGTGCTGGCACGTCCCTTCTTGACGTTTCCACCCTTGACTACGACAGGCGCATCGGCGGCCATCGCCTGAGCTTCAGTCACCGCGTGGGGCAACGCCTCGTAGACGATCTTGATCGCACGGACGGCGTCGCGGGCTTGCTCTTCGGTCTCCGCAGCAACGGCAGCAATGTCGTCGCCCTGGTAACGAAGGGTCGCACCTTCTTTAACGATGACGACGACCGCCTTGACACCGGGCATCTTCTCGGCAGCAGAAGTGTCGATCGACTTGACCGTCGCGTGCGGAAGTGACGAGTAGAGCATCACGCCGAAGAGTGTGCCCTCGGGTCGCATATCCGACGGATACTTCGCCTTGCCTGAGGCCTTAGCCATGCCGTCGAGGCGAGTAATTCTTGTCGTGATCAGCCTAGGATTTTCGGGCCAACTGGCAGCCATCTTGGGTCTCCCTTTGGATTAAGCCTTGAGAGCCTTGGCCGCGGCGAGCGCTGCCTGGAACACGCCCATGTACGTCCCGCATCGACAGATGTTACCGTCGAGTCCCGCCTTGACTTCTGCAAGCGTGGGATTCGGATTCTTGTCGAGCATTGACTTGCAAGCGGTAACAAAGCCTGGAGTGCAGTAGCCGCACATCAGGCCGTCGTGTTGATGGAAAGCGTGCGGGACGCCGGCGGGACCGGTGTCAAAGCTTTCCAAGGTTTCGATCGTCTTGCCCTGACACGCGATCGCAAGCGATGTGCAGGAATAGACTGCCTCACCATCAATGATCGTCGTACAGGCACCACAACTCGCTCGATCGCAGACCCGCTTGGGACCAGTCACGTCAAGCTGATGGCGAAGGGTGTCAAGGAGTGTCGAGCGAGGCTCGACCGTGCAGGACATCACTTTGCCGTTGACCTTCAGGCTGATGGGGATCTGACCTGACAGGATTTTGACTTCCGGCTCGGCGAGAGCGGCGGCCTCAGCAGCTTTTGCCTCATCGAGTGCCAGAGTCGCAGGTCCGGTCAGAACGGCCGTAGCCGCAGCAAACCCACCGCCTCGCAAAAAATCGCGGCGGCTCGCGCCACCTTTCGGGTCTTTCAACTCTTGTTCCGCCATCGGGGCTCTCTCCGGGACCTGCCCTTGTGGGAACTCGTCCATTCCACTCACGCGTCACGACAGCAAGGCCGCAGGGGGCGGCTCGGCCGAGCATTGTCCATGGGTATCATGCCCAGCCCAGAATTCCCGTGCAAGTCGCCAGAATTCAAAATCCAAGTGTATCGCTTTGCGCCACGATCATGGCGCAGCAGTTTTCTTGGGAAGCTTCTCCTCGATCTTCTTCAAAGACTCTCGCAGGGATTCCGCCTCGGGGGCTGAACCAAGTTCACGAAGCAAGGTCTGGAGTCGGTCTCTCCACTCCGTCATTGTGGGGATAGAGTCGGAAATACTAGCCAGACGGTCGGTCAATGTCCCTTTGAGCTCGGGCGAGATTGGGCTCTTGACCACTTCTTCAAAGAGCCGACGGGCACGTGCAACGTCGCGGCTCTGGACGGCGAGTTCGACATCGTGAACGTAAGTCGACTCGTAGGCGAGCTTGAACTCGGGCCCTCGCTCATCCGCAGGAATCTTCACCAGCTTTGCTCGAAGCTCGGCTCGTCTCCCAGCGTTCAAGAGGATTTCCACGAGCATTTTGTCAAGGATGGGACGCAGTGGAGGTTCAAGGTCGAGGCGGGGCAAACCCAACAGGACTTGCATGACATCATCTGTGCGAGGGTTACGACTCGCCCAGCGGACGATGGAAGTCTTGAGGCACCAGGCCAGGAGTGAGTTCGAGTCGCGAGGCACAGCCGCAAACGGCGATGCGGTATAGGCGGGAAAGCTACTCTCTGCTGGCAATCGAGGAGTCTGGGTCGCGAGTTTCGTCTCAAATCGATAGAGGGGATCGCCCAGATAGACCAGTCGCCAAGGTTGACCAAAGGCTTCCAATTGAGACTGACGCATTACCGCGCCCAGGGGTAATCCTTCATCGATCAACGCCGAAACCAATGTGGGGGTGCGAAATGAACTTAAATAAGGTTCATTCATGGAACCAAAGTAAATGTACGCCCCCCCAGCCAGCCACCGACCTGCGATGGTATCGATACTGAGTGGATCCACGCCGGAGAACGAGTGTACAGTCAATACGACTGACGGGAAGGAAATCGGCATGTCGGCGGTCTGGCCCGGTCCTCCATGAATGGTCCAACCCGAGGGACCGCCCGAGCTATTGAGCATGATGAGGCCGTACCCGTTGCCCGGACCGACAAGGCGTTGCCATTCGCTGAGTCTTGCCTCAGGAGGTGCCTTCAACGTGACTTGGAACCGATTGGCGAGGACCTTCGCCGCGCGGTCCATCGAATATTCATTCCAAGGCGGGTTTCGATCATATGTGTTGAAAAGGAGAGCGGTTTCGGGCTGGAGAAACAGGGCACACATCGCTCGATAAACCGACTCCCGAGCATCACCGAGCAGGCGACCTGCAAACGCCCATCGGGTGTTGGTTGAACTCTCTCGACCAATGAGGTCATCGAAGGCGAACGCCCCCTCGCGAGTGTTATACCGGAATGGGTATGGTCCAGCGAGCGTCAGAAAGTCGCAAGAATCACCGAGTTGGTGATACTCGGGCGTTACCTTACTGACGACCGCTTCCAACTCAGCAGCGAGCCGCTTGGCCTCCCCTTCATCGGGGACTTTGGTGAGGTCGTATTTGGGGTCCCAACGGACCAGAGGCTGGTAATGGCCTGCCGCGAGCGCGACTGCTCCTGCCAAACTCGGACTCGTTGGGGTCGAAAACACGAGACCAGGGGGGGTAGGCCCAAGTTTCGTCGAGAGTTCGTCCCCCGGGGTCGCCCGGGTGTCGTCCATGGACCACGACTTACCGACTGCCGCAGTGGCCGCCTGCCAGAGAGCTTCAGCACCGATCGGATCGACCTTCCGAGGAAATCGAACAACCTTCGACGGGCGAAATGCCCTGAGAAACTTTGCCGTTGTCGGCACATCGTCAATAAGGATGGGAAACCACTTGGTCTGGTCCCAGGAGGCGATCGCCTCCAAGAATGTTGGGATATCCGGCACCAGACAGACTTGGTCGATCACAGCCCTCTTGGGTCCTACGCGCAGCTCCCAGCTCAGCGACGCATTGCGAAGCGTCGCAAGTCGTGGGTCAAAGAATGCGACCGGCGCGCCGGGTTGTCGAGGTGCTTGCCCTTGGCTTACTGACCCGCTAATCGACAGGAGCACGAAAGTTGCCGCCAGTCTCACTCGACCCTGTCCGAGATTCATCGACCCGTCCTTCCGAGACAGACAATGCAGTAGTGCCTTGGACCGCAACCCGTTAGTATGATGACTTGCTTTGCCTCGGCTTGGCCCCGTTCCTGACGGAGGCTCACCGGTCTGTCTCGCGAGTGAAGGACGCTGTTCGATGAAAAAAGGTGGCATTCTCAATCCGGCGATCTGCTCTTTGCTGGCCGAACTTGGACACCTGGATGAACTGCTGATTGTCGATGCCGGTTACCCTCTGCCACCCGAGAGCCACGTGATCGATCTGACCCTCACGCCTGGAATTCCCAGATTCCTCGACGTCCTCCGCGCTGTCGCGGAGGAGCTCGTGATTGAATCGATCTCCGTCGCCTCTGAGATTACGGAGTATAGCCCAAAGCTCCACCAGGAGATCATCAAAATTGTCGGCGAGATCGACATCGACGAGGTTCCGCACCATGAATTTAAGGAGCAGTCGCTCGGGGTTAAAGGAATCATTCGTACCGCCGAGTTCACTCCCTACGCAAATGTTCGGATCTTGTGTGGGTCCGCATTCTAGTCCGGATCGCCTACTTGGATCGCTCCACTCGGATCTGTCGATCCCTTAATACGCTTCGAGTATCACTGCTCGTTCACGTAGAGGCGTGTTGAATTCCGAGTGGGGTGTTTCCATTCGTCATACCAGCGGGACTTTGACTCCTAGCTTGGTCGCTAACGCGATCAGTCGCTCCCAATGAGCTGCCTCGATTGGAATCCCCTCGGCGGTTCTCTTGGCAAGGGTAATGCGCTCGGGATCGCCAGGCAAGAGGATCGCCTCGACCCCTGGGGCAAGTGGGGTATCACGGACATAGTGGGCCAACGCCGTGACTTCGGAAATCATTTCGTCGTAACCGGCGAAGAGGGCAGGATCGAGAAGCAAGAAGAGGACGTTGTTGCCCTTGGCAGGAGGGGCACCGGGGTAGGGACTACGACCACCAGTTAGGCCGCCGGTCAACATGTCCAGAACGAGAGCAAGTCCGAAGCCCTTGTAGGTTTGGCTGCCCCCCATCGGCAGGATCGTTCCGTGAGGGGCTTCATAGAGAGAGGCAGAGTCGTTTGTCGGCTTGCCTTCATGATCGATCAGCCATCCGTCGGGGACCGGCTTCTTGCCGTTGATGTAATAAACACGAACTTTCCCTTCAGCCGCAACGCAGGTACCAAAATCCAGAACCACGGGCCCGTCGGCTGTTGGAATGCCAACACAGAGAGGATTGGTTCCAAGACGGCCCTCCGTTCCTCCTGGGGGCGCGACCCGTTGGCCTCCTCCGTTATTGTTCACCGAAGCGATCAGGACGAGCCCATCCGCCGCCGCTCTTTCGGCATATTCCCCAATCCGACCAATGTGTCCGCAATGACGTGCGGCACCGGCCGCTAGCCCGAGGTCCTTGGCCTTGGGGATGATTAGGTCGAGGAGGCGGTGTGCCTGAACCTGCCCAAGTCCCCATTGCCCGTCGCAGACGAGGACCGCAGGGGTCTGGCGCTCAACTTTCAGCTCGACACCATTTTGGTACTCACCTTTTTCGAGAAACTCGATGTATTGGGGGACGCGCATGACACCATGAGAATCGTGGCCTCGGGCGTTGGCCCCAACAAGGTTCGCTGCGACGACCTTGGAATCAGCCGCAGGCACTCCCGCAGCGTTAAAGAGAGATTCCGTGAAATGAGACAGGGTAGCGGCATCGAGATTCGGCACTTTGGGGCTCCAGGTCAAGTTCTTGAGGATTTTGAGGATAACCGACCTGCAAGGGTTTGCAATTGGCACGCCCGCCCGTTGAGATGGATACCTCTCCCACCAACCCATTGGAGCAAATGCGATGGCCTATCAAGTTGAGACCGTGGATCGCGGTGGACGGAAGGTCTATATCCTCACGAACGGCGCAAACGGCGCGACGGCGTCGATCCTTCCTTCGTTTGGATTCAACCTCTTCGATCTACGACTCCCGGTTCGTGGCCATCTCCAGCGAGTGATCATCGCCGATGAAGGTTGGGAGTCGAATCCGAAGGACGCGGGCCGAAACGGAATCCCTATCCTGTTTCCATTCCCAAATCGGATCAAGGACGCGACTTACGGCTTTGGTGGCAAGACCTATACCTTGCCTGCCAACAACGGAAAGAACGCTATCCACGGATTCGCTATCGATGCACCTTGGGACGTTGTCGAATCGAAAGCGACCGAGACCGAAGCCTACATTTCTGGCCGGTATCAACTGTCCGTCCACTCACCCAAGTCGCGAGAGCTGTGGCCGACAGATGCTGTCCTCCAGGTCAAATACAGCCTGAGCGGTCAGACGCTCGGCATGGAAGTCACGGTCACAAACCCAACTGCGGACCCACTCCCGTGGGGTTTCGGGATCCATCCCTATTTCCGACTTCCGATGGTCAAGGGAACGCCACTCCACCTGGGTCGAGTTCTCTTACCGGCCTCCAAATTCTGGCCACTCGCCGATTTCGTGCCGACGGGTGAGGTCAAAGCCGTTGACCCTCGCCTCGATTTTCGGAACGGGCAGCCCATGCTCGGGTTAAAACTCGACGACGTACTGACCGGCCTGACCTTCGAGAAGGACCACGGAATTGCACGGCTGGTGGACATGAAATCAGGCGGGGAAATCAAGATTGAGTACGATCGAATGATCCGGGAGTTGGTCGTCTACACTCCACCTGGCGATGGCGACATCATCTCGATCGAGCCGTACACCCAGACGACCGATGCGATCAACCTGGAGTCGCGTAAGATTGAGGGCGGCCTCAAAATTCTTGAACACGGTCAGAGCGCCAAACTGAAGATCTCGATTTCGACTGCCGACCTACCTAAAGTCTCATCCGGTCGTCAATAAATCAGTTGCTTCAGTCTCGATTTAACGCCTATGATGAGCGGGAGTCGATCCAGCGATCGGCTCCCCAGACACGACCGGCCGCAGGACATTCTCGAATGGAGCCCAGCGCTCATCCACCAGCCTCACCCCTCAAGGTTGAAGACCTCCGCAAGGCTGTCGATGTTTACTTGAGAGTCGCCTATCCCGCAGGCAACTTTCCTGCTGCGGTCGTGAGGCGGCTCGACTGGCCAGTTGGCGTGGATGGTCCGGGTCTATTGAATGCCCCTCCCTTTGAGCGAGCAGGCACTTCACGAGACGGAGGGAGTGGGATCCATGCCCTGCGTTTGGGGAACGCGCGTTATCCACACATGAAGATGCAAGTCCAGCCCTGGCCAAGCAAAGTAGGGTATTTGCTCTCGGTCAACACCCATGATCAGGTTGTGGCCATCGACCCCGACTCGATTGACGCCGACGCATTCCGCGAGCTCCAAGCCGAAAACGCACGAGTCAAAGAAGCCGTAGAAACTGCATGGGACGAGGCGGGACTTCCCACATTTCTACGCTACCTCCGCGATTTCTTAGACAACCAAGCTCAGTCGACCGAGGCGTAATCCTGAACAAGCAAGCCGGGGGTCAATTGCGAGACCCAACACGTTCGCTCGGTTTCTTCCGTGGCAAATGAAGACTGAATCTGGAACCATGGCCGCTCTCACAATCGAAGTCGACCCGACCACCGTGCAACTCGACAAACCTCTTCACCAAGCAGAGCCCGAGGCCGATCCCTCGCTTGCCATACTGATAATCGCCTGAAGAATGGTGCATGGTATCGTGGCCGGTGAAGAATGGCTCGAACAAGAAGGGCCGGTCGTGAGGCACGACTCCTTGCCCCTGATCGGCGACTTGCATGTAGATCTCATCCGAACCAACCGAGCGGGCTGTGACCGTGATCGTACCCCCGTCAGGGGTGAACTTGATCGCATTGACGAGCAGATTCGTCAGGATATCGACAATTTTAGAGACGTCGACGTCGGCATCTCCCAGTTTTGGATCCATTTCAAGCTGAACTCGCTGGCCACGAGCTTCGAGGAAGGGCTGACAGTCAGAAATCGCGCTCTGGATCAATGGTGCGAGTTCCACTGTCTTACGGTCGAGTGCCTGGTCAAACTGTTCGGCACGTAAGAGTTTGAGCATTCGCTCGACCGTCCCCGCGAGCCGCTTACCTCCCGAGTGGATACGTTCCACCCAATTGCGTTGGCTAGGAGTCGCTGTCTCGCCCAACGACATCCTCCAGAGTTCCGTCATACCCAGCACGACTGCGACTGGGGTGTTAAGTTCGTGGCTCGCAACTTCAATAAATGCGGATTTGAGCTGATTCGCTTTGGAAAGCCTGGTATTGCTCGCTTGAAGTTCCACGAGCAGTCGATTCTTGTCCATCACGAGGTCGTGTTGAGTGACCGCTTGACGGATCGCGTGCTGAAGTTCGTCGGGGTCCCAAGGCTTGCTCAGGTAACGAAACACGCCCCCGGCGTTGATCGCATCGACGACCGCCTTGATATCGGCGAAACCTGTGAGGAGGAGACGCGTTGCCTCAGGCATCACGATGCGTGCCTGTTGCAAGAACTCGACCCCGCTCATCTTGGGCATCCGCTGGTCGGAGAGGACGACATGCACGTCACGCTCATTTCGGAGTGCCTCAAGAGCGTGGGCACCATCCTCAAACGCGAGGATTCGATAATCGAGCCGAAAAAGGTCGTGAAGCGAGCGCAACACCTCCGGCTCGTCGTCCACGATCAGGAGTGTGGGGCGTGTCGCAGGCATGATGGAGGCTGGCCTTTCCCGAGGCAGATAGTCGGCATTTACGCCGATTCGGAGAGTTCTGCGTGAAATCTCTTGGTCAACTTCACCTCATTGCCGGCCTCATTGAACAGGAGTTCATCGACCATTCCCTCACAAATGATCAGCCCGAAGCCACCATCGCGAAGACCCAACTTCTCACGCACATCCATATGCGCAAGCGGATCATCGGGACGAGCAGCATGCGGCAGCTCATTACGCTTGAAACCTGCTCCCTGATCTCGGATCGAAATTTCAACCCTGTCCGAGTGGACTCGATAAAGGATCGAAACCAGCTTCTCGGATCGGTGCCGGTTCCCCCACTCGATTGCGTTTTGCCCGAGTTCCATAATCGCCTGTCGGAGCTGCATGACTGCATCGGGGCCGAGCGGAGTCCCTAGAGTAAGGCTCGTCAGGAAGTCGTTCACTTCATGAAGAAACCTTGGCTCACTGTTAAGTTCGACGTCAATCTCACCCGAGATTCCGCTTCGTTCCAGGTCGTAACGCCATGCGTGTGCTAGATCAATCGCTCGGAAGAGTTCGTCCGCCGAGAAGGGCTTGGTCAGATACGCATTTGCGCCGACTCGGAAGCCTTTCTCTCGATGCAGCAAACCGTCAAGAGCCGTCATCATGACAATTGGGGTCTTGAGCGAGCCCAATTCACCTCGAAGTTCTCGGCAAATCTGGAAGCCGTCGCGGTCGGGCAGCATGATGTCGAGTAGGACGAGATTCACAGGGGATCGTTTCGCGAGTTCAATTCCAGCGCCACCAGTCTCAGCCCAAATCGAGTCAAGCCCCTTGAGACGGAGCAATTGAGCAACTAACTCAGCCTGATCGGCGTCGTCCTCAATGATCAGGACTGGGTCCATTTGATTCTCCAGACACAAAAAAAACGGGCAGTACTCTCAAAATCAAAATCTATTATACATGAAGTTCAACGACGTCGGAGGCATGAAGTTCGTGGTCTCGCTTGACCGTTTGGCCGTCGAAGACGCCAGAACCCCAGATTTTCGCATATTTGAGGGATTGCTCGAAGTCGCGATGGACCTCCCTCGCCAGATCCAACACCGTGCTCCCTCTAGGCATAGTGAACGGATGGGCTCTATCAATTGGCTTCCCGGGAACTTTGGTGTAGATCCGAATCACACCAAGCAGATCGTAAACGGCGCATCTCAGGTCGTCTAGCCCCGCCCCCGTTTGGGCCGAGACCGAAAGGATCGGAAACCGATCTCCGAACCACTCTCTCACGATTTCGAGACGGTCGAGAGCTCCATCCGCATCCACCTTATTCGCCACACATAAGGTCTTAACGTGTTGGATGGTCAGGTCCTCTTCATCGTAGGGGATCTGACCGACAAGTTCCGTTCGGGTTTGAGCGAGTCGGGCGAGCGAGGCTTGAGCCGAGTCGGCAATGTCGTCGTCGCCTAGGTCGATCACCAGCAGCGCGGCGTCTGCCGAGCGAACAATATTACCGGTCCAGGATTCGAAAAACTCCGGCGTGACCGGGGGTAGATCAATGAGTTGAACTCGCACATCCTCCCAATGCATCATGCCAGGGTAGGGGACCCGGGTTGTGAACGGATAAGGAGCAACCTCAGGCTTGGCATTGGTCAAAGCCGCCAAGAGCGAACTTTTCCCCGTATTCGCCGGCCCGACAAGAGCTACCTGACCTGCCCCGTCGCTGGGGACTCGATGGCTAATCGCTCCTGTTTTCTTACCCGTCGCTGGGCCGGCCTCGATCTCATCTCGAACCCGGCTCATCTTGGTCTTCAAGTCACACTGAAGCTTCTCGGTCCCCTTGTGCTTGGGGATGAGGAGATAGAGATCCTTCAGCCTCTCAAGCCGATCGGCAGGGGTCGTTGCCTTTCGATAATCGTCTTCTGCCTTCAGATACTGTGGTGGGAGATTGGCAGGCATAGATGGTCATCTTTCAACTGACACGACCGGTGGACCGTCGCGAATTCGTCACTTACATTTTGAGACCATGCGACGGAAAGTCAACGAACTCCAGAATTCACTTACCTGTAGGCTGGAGTTTATGGAGGATCTGGCCGGATTCTGCATCCCAGAGGAAGAGGACTCCGTCAGCACCTCCCGCTGCGATCGTCTTGCCATCGTTGGAGACCGCGACGCCGTATACGTAGTCGGTCGGCCCGTTTAGGGTGCGCTGGACGCTTCCATTGTCGGTTCCCCAAAGCCTCACATTTGTATCGCCCGAAGCCCCGACCACTCGCGTTGCACCGGGCACCCATCTCAAAGCGGTCACCTGCTTGCCGGCCCCTTGCATCGTTCGAACTTGTTCACCGGTCTCAAAGTCCCACAACTTAAGCACATTGTCACCACCACCGGTGATCAGTTGCTTGCCATCCGACTTCCAATCGACCGCTAGAACATGGTTCGTGTGACCTTCAAAGGACTTCAGTTCTTTTCCGCCGACAACCTCAACGACTTTAAGGAACTTGTCCGCCCCTGCACTAGCCAACTTGGACCCGTCCGGGCTGAACTTTAGTCCAAAGACGGTATCCGAATGAAGCGTCTCGAACTGGCGAACCAGGAACCCCTTATGGAGTTCCCAGATCTTGATTTCGCCCGATCGTGAGGGTTCACCACCTCCCGTCGCAAGCAAGCTGCCATCGGGATGAAAGTCGAGGGCCAGGACCCGGAAGATATGCTTATCGAACGTTCGAAGCTCCGACCACGTCCCGTCATAAGTCCAGGTTGTCACCGTTTTTTCATTTGAGGCTGTGACGAATGTGTCTTCCGCAACAAATGCGACCCGGTTCATTGGTGACGCAACACCTCCTTTAGGAACACTGTTGCCAAAGGCGATGACTCCACGTCCCGTTTTGCTCTCCCAGATCTTCACAGCCCCATCCGCTCCAGCGGTCGCGATTCTCTCGCCGGAGGGTGAGAATGTCACCGAACGAACCGGCCCCGTATGAGAGGTTAAAAGGAGCTGAGGCTTGCCCGTGGCAAGATCAAAGGACCTGGCAGTCTTGTCTTCTGACCCGGTAAGGAGTGTCCGACCGTCGGGCGAGATGGCCACACTCAAGACTGGCATCTCGTGGATCTTCAAATCCGCGATTAGTTTGCCGTCTACAGCATGCCAGACCCGCACCCTTCCATCATCGCCACCCGTCACGATGGTTGATCCATCTGGACTTGAGGCAACGGCTCGCACGGAACCCACATGGCCGCTGAGTACAAATGGGTCCGCAATTTCGGTCGCAGGATCACTTGGGAGTACCCAGATTCGAGCTGTCCCATCACTAGAAACCGACACCACGTGAGTCTGATCCACAAAAACGAGGTCGTTGACTGGCCCAGTGTGGCCCTTCAAAGTCACAACCGGAATCGCAACGCCTTGAGTTGATATAAAGATCGAACCATCCGCGAGTCCAACCGCTGTTCTGTCGCCTTGAGGGGAGACCGCAAGGGACAAGACTTCTCCCACAAACGGCTTCTGTGCTTCCACTTCGACCAACTTGCCCAACTTCGGGGTGGAAGGACCTTTGGGGTCATTCCCCCAACTTTTCACTGTTTTATCGGAACTACCTGTGACCAATGTTTGTTTCAATCGATTAAACGCGATCGCCTTCACCGGGCCTGCGTGTGCATCGATCGTTCCAACAAGTCGCCCTGTTGGCGCGTTCCAGACCGTCACCAGCTTGTAGCTCCCTGCGGCGAGCATTGACCCATCGGGGCTATATCGTATCGATTGGATGATATCTTGATGACCACCAAGTGAGATGATCTCGATCCCTGATTTTACGTCGTAGACCTGGATGGTATTTGCACGTCCCGCCGCGACCCGAGCGCCATCGGTTGTCATGTCGACTGCGACGATTGGGTGGACCCCCGATGGAAGTGAGCCAAGTTCGAGAGTCCCAGACCGCTTCTCATGCTCCGCAGAGTCGTCTTTGGCTCCCGCGTCGATCCAGTGCTTCAAGAGCCCCAGTTCGTCGGGTGTCAGAGGCTTCAAATCCTTCTTTGCTTTGGGAGGCATCACCGGTTCGAGTCGATGCGCTGCCATTTGAAAAAGAAGACTCTTATCCGCGTTCCCAGGAATAATCGAGGGGCCTCGTTTTCCCCCCTTGAGCATTCCCGAGACATCTTCCATGGTCAGTTTATTTTCAGCGAGTGCTTGATTGTGGCAGGCCACGCACTTTGCATCAAGGACCTCGCTTACCTCGGTTGCAAAGCTCACGGGAGTAGTGCGTTGCAAGGTCGAAACCGGGATCGATTCGGTTCGACCGGCAGATGCAAGAATGATTGTCAGACAGAGACCTGCCCAGAGAACACGGATCATGAAACACGACCTCTTCGGAGGTTATTTCTTACGAATGGTCAGGGCAAGGGGCACATCGTGAACGAGTTGCTCGTCATTCACGACTGCAATTGCACGAAGGTACAATCCTGAAGGGGGAGGAACAGGAGTCCCCTTGGCGAGAGCGGGAGGAGCGGGAGGAATGGGGAAATCCGCATCCAATACAAACTGAATTTTCCCTGAGTCCATCCCAGCGGCAAGTATAACGGGTTCGAACCTCGCCTTCGGATTCGGCCCGGGGGCGAGGCTCAACGTCACTGGGCCGGTGTAACCATTCTGTCGCACGACCTTGAAGGGTATCTCAACCTGAGAGCCGACCGTCGCCCCCTCCTTAGGAACCTCAAGCGTGAGTTCAACAGCGGCGGGTCGTATCAGAACCGTCAGGGGTTCACTAACCTCGCTCGCCTGAATCTGGACCTTCTCTGCGCCGGTCGTACCCTTCTCAACAAGGATTGGGCCTGAGGCCTCGAGAATCAAGGAACGAGGTCCCGGAACCATGCCCTTCGGAAAAAGGACACTCACGACTGTCGAGGACTCTTCCTTAGCCAACACCACTGGGGCCATCAGTTGGGTCATTGAGCTGAGCGACATCGGCTCGGCAAATCCGCTCATACGTTCGATCGTTACATCCGCTCGCGCATAGGATCCTTCAGCGATGACGAGCTTTGCTGGGCCAGTCTTGATTGCGAATCGTGCTTGATCGCGAACCGCCCCAACGAGTCCTCTCACAACCCGCGCCGGAATGGGAGGTTGGGCGGGCTGTTGGGGCGGAGGTGGGGGAGAAAAGAGGGGTGGTACGGTTAATTCCCCGATGACTACCTGACGGACAAGGTCGGGTCCATCGGGAGATCCGGCGAATCGAGTTCTGGCAATCAAGCCAATACAAAACTCGCTCTCCAGGGTCGTCGACCCCGCCTCAAGCACGATCACACCGCTACTCTGTCCAGCACCCAATACGACAGGATGACACGTCAATCCCGGAGGCAGATCGATCGCCTCGACTGAGATGGGACCTGTGAATCCATCGCTCCGCGAGGCTAATAGGTGGATCGCACTTCGCCCCCCACGGCGTACCAAATTTGGAATGGCGCTGGGATTTGCACTTGGGGGGACGGCAAACACACGAAAGTCAGGACGGTCATTTCTCAGACTCAATTGATAGAACAGACGAAGGTCTCCACGTCCTGTCCCGTATTGGTCATAAACCTGAAGTTGGTAACGCCCGAGTTCCGGGTTTACCCACCGGTAGATTTCGTCCGTCGTGCGTAGAGGAAAGGTTGGCTGAATGGGTTCTGTCTGGGCGGAGGCTCCCGAGGCAATGTCGGTGAGGTTCCCCTTGTCATCGATTTTCTGAAGCACAAATCGGGGTTCCGCTGGCGAACCGATTCGATCCGCGAAGCTTTCAAAGACGATTGTATCCCTTGACTTGACCTCAAAGCGGTAGAGATCGAGATCTCCCGGATGGTCGAACAATCCCGCCACATCACAAGGAACCGTCACATCTTGAGGTGAAAGATCATTGGGCTCGTGCTCGGTCACCACCGGTGATACTGCTTCAGCGACAAAGAACAGGTTTGAACGACCTCGATTACCGGGATACGACACCTCGCTTCCTCGCCGACTGGCTTGGGAGGACGCGACGGCGGTTCGAGGCTCGCTCGCCCCCACTGGATTCGTTACGGGCAATGTCCACTTCCAAGTCGCACGCTCCAACGGTTGACGGTCTACGAGCACCTTGGGGTCGAGCATTCCTCCCAGGTTCTGGCCCCAGAGGGTAAACTCAGTCTCCACACCCGGGATCGCCATCGGGGGACTAACGCTCAACACGTGGGGACCATCGTGAATTGCGAGCCGATAGACGTGTTCGGGCGAGCCACCGTAAATCACGTCATGGACCGTGAGGTGATACCAACCGTCGGCTGGAAGAACCACGTCGAGAAATGGATCGATGCCGTCCGCGTCACGGCTCTCGGCGACGAAGCGACCGTCCGCATACGTCAGCCGCAAAGTCGCATCGAGCTTGCTATAAAGCCGCTCAGCCTCAAGATCGATGAGAATTCGTTGGTCTTTTTTTCCCAAGAACGTATAGACATCAACGTCTGTTGGAACGATTCGACCATTGACTGTCGTGTTTATATCGATAGGCTGGGGAGTCGTTCCCATATTGTTTGGCTCAACCTCGACAACCTCGCGCTGGCTACCCACAACGAATGTCTTGGGATTACTGATCCCAAAGGGTCCGATGACGCGAAGGTCATGATGGCCAATCGGAGTTCCCGGGGCGATTACGACCTTATAAGTTAGCCCTTTGAGATGGAATGCCCGTAGGCCGGGATGGTCGAACCAGAGCGAGGTCACCCCTTCGAGATGGTTGCCTCCGATGGCCAACTCCACCGACTCACCGAGCTGTCCACCTGCCGGGAAGCTGTGCAGCAAAATTGGCACTGGCCGTTGGGCAAGGCTTGATGTGCTCAGCCCTATCAGAACAAGGACAGCGAGGAGCAAGCGAGACATTGGGCAGGTTCCACGACCACGTGGCGGAGGGGGGACGACTGGCAGAGAATCTATCTTAACGGACCCGACTGCACCCGCCAACTCCACTAACCGACCAGCTCACTGATCGGCTCGCCGATATTCATAACGGGCATCGGTCGACCCGACTCGTTGGTGAACTCGTGGAATGGGTTGATACCGAGGACATGATAAACCGTACGGATGATGTGTTCAGGACGAACGGGTCGTTCAATCGGCACTTCTCCTTTTCGATTCGTGGCACCGATGACCTGCCCCATTTTGAGGCCGCCGCCTGCAAGTAGCGCACTCATGCTGTTCGGCCAGTGGTCACGGCCCGAGCTTCCGTTCACTTTGGGGGTCCTCCCAAACTCTCCCCAGACCAACACAAGGACCTGGTCCGCTAACCCTCTTTCATGAATGTCTTCCACGAGAGTCGCCACGGCATTGTCGAGTGGCGGAAGCTGTTGCCTGCAATTCTGAAAGACCTGGGCATGGTGATCCCAGTTTCCCTCGGAGAGCGTAACGAACGTCACGCCTGCTTCGACGAGTCGACGAGCGAGTAGGGCCCCTTGTCCCAGCCTGGTCCGACCATATCGGTCGCGGAGCTTGGGATCTTCTTTGGTGAGGTCAAAGGCCTTGCGGGCCTCCGGGCCGGTCACCATCTCATAGGCTTGGGCTGTGAAATGATCAAGGCCGTCCATCATCCCCGACGCGTCGCGCTGGCGGTTGATCCGGTCCAGCTTTGACAGCAGGTAGCGTCGATCCTCGATCCGGCCCAAGGTCATTGAGCCTGAAGGTTCGAGGTTGCGAACTCGAGCCCCGTTTTGAGGGTCACCCTCAATCGCGAACGGGTTGAAACCTGCACCCAAGTAGGACGCCTGGCCAAATGAAGGAGGGTTGGGGATTCCGATGTAGGGAGGAAGCCCAGCACCATTCGATCCACGCAGTTTCGAGACGACCGAGCCGATACTGGGCCGATCATTGCTTCGTTGTAAGGGCGTGGAGGAGGGAAATCCCGTCATGACCCAATGTGCGCCGACACCATGATCCGAGGTGTCGTGATGCAAACTTCTCACGATGGCCAGCTTGTCCATGCATTGGGCCTGGCGGGGGAAGAGTTCCGAGAGCGCTATCCCAGGAACATTCGTCTTGATCGCGTTAAACTCGCCACGGAACTCCTTGGGAGCATCGGGCTTGGGGTCCCAGGTCTCGAGCTGGGTCGGCCCGCCCCCCAGGAAAATCTGGATCACTGCGGTTTTGCCATGCCGGGGAGTCGCCGCATTTGCCTGAAGACGCAGAATATCCGGCAAGGTGAGCCCACCAAGACCGAGCACGCCGACCCGGAGGAAGTTCCGCCGACTGACTCCATCGCACGTGCCGTAACGACCGCCTAGGATGTCGAGCATGAATCGCTCCGCCGTCGAGGCCTTGTTGCTCTGGTCAAGTACACATCAATTCACGAACAGAAACTCTTTGGTATTGATTAGGGCCCAGACAAGATCTTCGAAACCTTGCCGGGAATTCTTCTCGCTTCGACGACGCGTGAGATGGGTTGTGCAAACTTCAAGTTCGTCGTCGGTCGGAGATCTGGAAATGCAGATCCGGTAGAGTTCATCGACCTTCTCGACATCTGAATGTTTGTCCTCATCGAGCGCTTTGATCCGTCCGATGTTGGCGCTCAGTTTGGTCTGGATTTCGCCCGAATTTAACAGGTGAAGCGTCTGCGACAGGTTCGCTTCGGACGACCGTTCGCACTCGCAGACACTCTCTCGCTTGGGACGACCGAAAACGTCGAGAAAATATGAAGCAATACTATTATCTGGCAATTGAGTCGTCCGGAAGCCCTTGGGGAGGTCGCGAAAATCCTCCTGATTCCCGGTCGCCACATTGAGAGCGTCGAGTAAAACTTCGGCGGGGAGCCTCCTGGGATAGAATCTCGCAAAATTCTGCCGATCGGTCACGTTTGAGGCGTTGGGCAGACTCGAACGGTCGTAGGCCTGGCTGGTCGCGATCAGCCGGGCGAGTCGCTTGAGGTCGTAACCGTTTTGAACAAAATCCGCCGCCAACGCATCAAGTAGCGCAGGATTCGTCGGGGGATTGGTGGCCCGCATGTCATCTTCAGGCTCGACGAGACCTCGACCCAGGAAGTGTTTCCAGTACCGGTTCACGACCGCTTTGGCAAGAAACGGATTCTCGGGCTGGCGGAACCAGTCAGCGAGAACTTCTCGAGGATCTTGTCGGGGTCCGAGTTCACCAAACGGCTCGCCCCCTGGCGGTTTGGGGGGCATTTTCTTACCCGTGGTCGGGTTGGTCGCAAGTCCGGTCGGCATGGTGAAAACGCGAGCGGTCACCGCGTCGAAACTTCCCTTTCGACCGATTCTGGCAAAAACGGAAGCAAAGCCGAAGTAATCGTCCTGACTCCAAGCCTCGAACGGGTGATGGTGGCACCGGGCGCATTGGAGGCGAAGTCCTAGGAACAGTTGTGCAGTATCATCGACCTGCTCTTCGGTTGTGTTCACGGACCGATACCAGACCACTGGCGGATTGATCGCAGCTTCGCCTCGTGCTGAGACGATCGCAGCAGCGAACTTGTCGTAAGGCATGTTCGAAGCAATGGCCTGCCTAATCCACGCATGGAATCCAAAGCTTCCCGGTCGCGAAAGTTGGCCGAACTGCGCAGAGTTCTTGAGAATCGCCGACCATTTCATAGCGAACAGGTCGGCATATTCACCACGGTCGAGTAACCTCTCGACCCACTTCGTTCGCTTCTCGGGATCGAGGTCAGACCGGAACGCCGTCACTTCTTCTGGGCTAGGCAGAAGGCCACAGATATCGAGCGATGACCGCCGCGTGAACTCGACATCAGTACAGGGAGGGCTCGGGGCAATCCCCAATTCGCGGAGCTTGCCAAACACGAGTGGATCGATAAAGTTTCGGGCGGGTGGCTCATCGAAAGTGACAGGCTCGGGTCGAGGAACCGTGACTCTGGACACCGCGACTTGGCCCCCAAACCGAGCCATGATCGCGGCCTCTCCGACACTATCTAATGTTCCGACTCGCGCATCCTCGCTCACATCGGCGATGTCCGGGGCATTCGACTTGAACTGAGCGAGTCGAGTGACGTCTCGAATGGATCCATCATCGTATCGAGCCTCCACGCGAATTTGCTGCGTGTTGCGGGGGAAGAGACGTCGCTCGGCAGGCTCGACCCGAATCGAGAGCAGCTTGGGCTCCCGATCGGAGCCTCTTGGCATCCCCTGTGAAATCCAACGGCGAATCGTGTTGTAATCGGGGGTATCCTTCTTTAACTTCTTCCCGCCTGCGTGAGGGGTCGTCCCTGTAGCTTTAAGCAGAAAGAGGCTGGCATCTGGCTGGGCCGGAAACATTCTCCGACCACGCCCTTCCTGAACCAAGCTTTGAAAATCGGCGTTGGCGTCGAACCCAAGGAGACTGAGCTTAAACCCGTTTTGGCCACTCGCTTTGCCGTGACAACCGCCCGCGTTGCAGCCACTCTTGGTCAGAATTGGCATCACGTCGGTGGCAAAATGGACAGGTCGAGCATCCGTCGCGTCAAAGACCCGAACGATGACCGTTTCGGAATGCCCCGAGTGTCGCACTTTCAGAGCCGTGGCTCCATCGTGCTCGGCATGGATGACCCCCCGAGAATCAATCGAGGCGATCTCCGGGTCGAGGAATTCATAGTTTGCTTGGGACGTGAGGTCCACCGATGAACCGTTGTTGTACTGCCCAGTTACCACAAGCTGGGTTTCTGAGTCCGACCCCAGGAGACGAACCTCAGTCGGCCCAACCGAGATCCCCGTTAAGCCTGGGTCCGCGAAGATCATGGCAACCAGGAACAGAATGGCCGGAGCTGTCACACAACTATCCTCCGAGACCAAAGAACTTGATTGAATTCGTTCGTCTTACGTTTGTCGATGATCTACCAATTTGACGCGCAGACCGACTGATTGCAAGCACAATTCCAGAGAATCTAGGACCCGCCAGGTGGCTGGCTCTCTTGGCGAAGTCGCTCGGCGATCCTCTCCCGCGCAGACTCCGAAAGTTTTCGATCGACTTGATCCTCTGGCAACGCCATGCACGCATGGATTACCTGGACCTGCTGACGAAAGATTTTACAGGAGCGGCAGATCAGCAAGTGGCATCGCAGAGCCAGTCGATCAGCAACCCGAAGTGGCTGATCGACTTCTTGGGAGCTGAGTTCGGAGGCCTCCACGCATTGCAAGGTCAGAATTTTCCTGAGCGTCTTGAGCCAGTTCATCACGCCCCCATCGCGTCGTTGGAATCCCCACCGAACCACGATTTCGCCAGACACTCTCGCAGGAGCAATCGAGCACGATGAAGTCTGATTCGGGCGTTCGCTTCGCTGATCTCCAGGTTTGAGGAAAGATCGGCGGTTGTCATCTCCTCAACCTCTCGTAGCAAGAAGACACTTGCAAGGGTTTTCGGCAGTCTTGCCAGACAATTATCGACTGCCTCTCGAAATTCTGCAGCTTCCACCGGATCGTTGGGAACCACCCAGGCCTCAACCCGCGTTTTCCACTGTCCCGAAGCTTGGAAATTCCGTTCGATGACTTCGCTCGAGGCCGAGAGCATGGATGGCGGGAGATCCGCATGTCGACGGTGCAGGTCGAGAATCTTCATCCGGAGGATCGCTATCAGCCAGGTCCGGAGGCTTGAGTCTCCTCGAAATCCTGGCCAGTTTCTCAAGGCTGCGAGGAAGGTCTCCTGGACGAGATCTTCAGCTTCGTCATCGCGAGCGACTTTAGACCTCGCATAGCGGTAGAGCGCATCCCCATGTTCGGCGAGCCAGCTCTGTGCGTCGGCATTGGTTCGCTCTCCTCCGGTCATGATGCCTCGCTTAAGTGGTAATGTCGATCTACATACCTTACCGCACAATCCATAGGGGGAAAGGTGTTTCTCGGCAAGTGGTAGTGAATCGATTTCAACGACTTTCCGAGACTCTTTACCTTGGCGCGTAACGACTGGCTACAAGCTCCGACTAAGTGATTCGAGGGCGTTGGCTTGGGCCGACGCTACCAACCTGAATCTGACTTTCTATCGGAGAACCCCCAGGATGCGTGATCGTCGAATCGGCAACAGAATGCGATCTGCGTTGAGCCTCGCCGCCCTCCTACTCGCCTCTTCTCAGTGTCATGCAACGTTTCTGCAGATCTCCGTCGCGAACAACCAGCCTGCGGGCGGTTTCGCTGCCACTCCGTTCTGGTTCGGTGTCCATAATGGGACATTCTCGACCTTTACGAATGGAGGTGTCGCCATCGGAACTCCAATCCAGAGTCTCGCAGAACTCGCGGACTCCTCCGCGTTGGAGACAGCGTTCACAGGACACGGTGACCAAACCAATGTCAGGTCAAACGGGCCCATTCCACCCTTACAGCCGGGTGAGATGGGGAGCTCGTTCCTCAACGTCCTCAGTCCCTCGACAAACCGGTTTCTTAGTTTCGCCTCAATGCTTGTCCCCTCCAACGACTACTTCCTGGGCAATGCCAATCCGACAGGCATTCCGCTTTTCGACGCGGCAGGCAACTTCAACGGCACCAAAACCATCCAAATCTTTGGACGTGACGTCTGGGACGCCGGAACTGAAGTGAACAACATTAACTTTGGTGCAGCCTTCATCGCGGGTGTCAATATCACGGACCACACGGCCGAGAACGGGGTGGTCAGGTTCATCGACATTACTGGGACCGACGCTGCATATCTCAACTCAATTACCGGCAAGACTACGCCCACCGGCTACACGATTAGCCACCTGATCACCGCGAATGACCTGATTGCAACCATAACTGTGACCGCTGTTCCCGAGCCCTCGACCTTCGTACTCTTGGGAGTTGGAGGGATCGCTCTTCTGCTGACATGCCGCAATCGCGACTCCTCGAATGCCAGGGTGTGACCACTTCGTGATTCCGATCTCCGACAGTTCCACAAAGGACCGACTCGCTGAGGAGCGTTGCGATTCCTTAAGTTGTGATGCCAAGTTGTCTTTACATAATAACTCCTGAATGCTAGGAAGTGCCCACTCATCGTTCGGACCTTCTCATTGTTCAAGGTTTTGATTGGTGAGTGCGGTTCTCGTAGCTCACGGACTTCTGACGGTCCATGTCACTCTCGAGTCACGGAGTCCTGACGATCTCTCCTCGGAGTTGAGGGCCAGATTCAGATCGAGTGGCCCTTCTGCAACACAGAATTCTTGCCGCCTCGTATAATGCCATTGTCGCGAGCCCTCCAGCCTCCCGATATCACGCGGCACGAGGATGAAGCCCGATGCAGAATCAGTTCTCCAAAGTCGAAGAGGCCCTGAGTGCCCTCGCCGCCGGCAGGGTCGTCATCGTGGTCGACGACGAGACCCGTGAGAACGAAGGCGACTTCATCGCTGCCGCTGAGACGATCACGCCTGAAACCGTGGAGTTCATGATCACCCACGGGCGCGGACAGCTTTGTATGCCGATTATGCCCGAACTCGCGGATCGGCTCGAACTCCGCCCCATGGTCGAGAACAACACCGCCCCCTATCGGACCCCGTTCACCGTGCCGGTGGACCACTTTAGTTGCCGGACCGGAATTAGTGCGACCGAGCGGGCGCGGACAATCCGAGCCGTGATCGACACCGCAACAAAGCCGACCGACCTGGTGCGACCTGGCCACCTCTTCCCCCTGGTCGCGATGGAGGGGGGGGTCCTCCGGAGGGCGGGGCACACCGAAGCCACCGTCGATCTAGCCCGCTTGGCCGGACTGAAACCGGCTGGGGTCCTCTGCGAGATTCTCGACGGAGTGGATGTTGCCAGCCGAGACCGGCTCCATGAGATCGCCGACGAGTTCGGCCTGCCGATCATCTCGATCGAAACCTTGATCCGCTACCGTCGTCGTAGTGAGAAGTTGGTTGCTCGGGTCGCAACCGCTGAGATGCCTACACGTTACGGTCGAGGCCTGATCATCGGTTACAAGGTGGAACACGAACCCGGCAACGAGCCGGTTGTGATCACGATGGGCGACCTCAGCTCCGTTGAGGCCCCGCTCGTACGCATTCATTCAAGCTGCTTTACAGGGGATCTGCTCGACTCGCTCCGCTGCGACTGTGGCGACCAGCTCAAAATGGCCCTCACCATGATCGGCCAGGAGGGAGTTGGCGCATTGATCTACCTGCCTCAAGAAGGGCGCGGGATCGGCCTGATCGAGAAGATCCGAGCGTATCACCTGCAGGATCAAGGGCTGGACACGGTCGAAGCCAACCTTGCGCTGGGACACCGGGCCGACCTGCGGGATTACGGCATCGGGCTCCAGATTCTTCAGGATCTTGGACTGACTAAGGTTCGGCTCATGACCAACAATCCTAAGAAGGTCGATGCCTTCGTCTTTCAAGGCCACGGGCTCGAGGTCGTCGGCCAGGTCGCGATCATCGCACCTCCTGAGGCAGAACGTGCGGCTTATGTTGCAACCAAGCGAGACAAGATGGGGCACACCTTCCCTGGCGGTGCCTCGAATGGAACCGGGAGTTGATCAAACCTGCCTGCTGTCGTTGATCACACCCTCATTCGATGAACAGGGTCCAGAGGTCGTGGACACAAACGCTTGGTCACTGGCGATTTGAAGGGGCTCCTCGTAAACTTACACGTGGGTGCTCGAGGAGTGGCGAGAGACAGGAGGCCTTCGTGTTGCGACTCAGCTTGGTTTTCGTGTTTTGCGTTCCGACTTTTGCCCTGGCCGATTCTGAGGGCCAAGCGAGACTCGACGCGCTGGCCAAGCATTATGGCAAGCTGCCGGGGTATGCCGACGAGGGAGAGGTCCGTACCGAACTGAAGCTCGACGGCAAGCCGATCTCTCGTGTGCAAACCCTCAATTTGAAATTTGCCAGGCCCAATAAGATCGACCTTGATGCAGGGACTGTCAGGCTCGTCAGCGACGGTACGACTCAAACCGTGATTGTCAACCCGCTCAAAACGATCGAATCCGCCCCCGCTCCTAAAGTTTTTCGCCCCGGGCTGATTGCCGACAATGCGATGGCGGCCGGAATTCTAGCCGGACCAGCGGGCTTCCCAACCCGACTCATTCTAGGCTTGCTGTCGACGGATGGCCCAGGCCCTCTGATCGCGGAACTGGCGATGACCCCTAAGGCCGAGGGTGAGCGTGAACTCGATGGAGTTACGTATCAGATCCTTTTACTCGATTCGGCGACGGGGGCAGACCTTCGCGTCTGGATGACATCTCAAGACGCACTCATCAAGTTCATTGATGTGAGTTCAGCTAATGCGCCGATCGATGACCCAATCCCTGGTGTAAAGGTCGAGATCCTGGGCCAGCGATGGGCGACCAAGAGTGTCAAGACGGACGCGATCGCTGCGGGTTCATTCACTTTCGAGCCGCCCAAAGAATTCGTGAAACTGGCAGCACTGGCGGACGGACCCAAGCCGGAAAAGCCGCTCCCCAAGGCTGAGCCGGAACACAAGCTTGTCGGCAAGCCAGCACCCGACTTCAGTCTCACCGTGCTCGACGGCCCAGGTAAAACCAAGACCGTGACCAAAGCCGACCTTGCCGGCAAGGTCGTGATCCTCGATTTTTGGGCCACTTGGTGTGGCCCCTGCATTGCCGAGATGCCCGACATTCAGGCCATGATCGAAGGCTACGATAAGGCCAAGCAGGACGTTGTTTTCGTTGCACTCTCAATCGACGAGGAGCAGAACGTCAGGAAACTCGTCGAGGACAAGCTTAAGGAGCAAGATCTGATCCTGACCGGTCGACCCACGGGAATGGTCGCGCTAGACACCAATACCAAGGTTTCACGCGCCTACGATGTGGAAGCCATCCCTTTCGTCGTGGTCATGGACCAACAAGGGATCATTAGGCATGTTCACGTTGGGCTCACCAAACGTGCGGTCTTCGAACAAGAGATCGACGCACTACTCAAAGCGAAATGATCCAGCTCACTCAACGAGACCTTGACCCCAGCTTCTCGATGTCGCGAACGGTGATGAGCGGAGCCCTTAACGATTCGTCGTATCGAGACGGTCCACGAACGCCGACCCGCTTCCCCTCCCAGCGCGTGGCGTCAAGGCCGGCTGGGATGTCCAAGTAAGCCACAGTCATTCCATCCTTGCCGATCAGCGCATAGACCCGCTGACCGTCGACGAGCTTCGACGAGGCTTGAACCAGTCCTTCGGCATCGAAGGGCTGCTCCTCGTCGTCGCTGATCCCACCTCGAAATTGGTCGGTTTCCCGGTCGAGTGAACGGCTCTTGGAATACGACAACCGAAAGCCGCTCGTGGACTTCGCCAGTCGCTCAAAGGCTTCGATCCGATCGAGCCTTGCCTGAACAGTCGCCTTGGCTTCCGAGGTTGTGGCTCGGTCACGAAGTTCGGAGTACGGGCCGACCAGAGCGGCAAATTGCCAGTCCTCCACAGGTCCTCGTAGGACACCTTTGACGCTCGCGTCGAGCCGCCTAAGTTCGTCGGCGATCTCGCTAGGGACCGAAAGTGCAGTCTGAACGACCGCATCTCGGATCGCTTCCCGCCTGAGGCTCTCCTCCCGAACGAACCTCAACTGACCGGGAGGGGGAGCAATCGCTCGCCAGGCTTGGCCTGCAAACTTCACAGGGGACTTATTGAGGGGAACAACCACCGTTCCTCGCTCAAGACGCCCGAGCGGGGGACCTGGAAATCGAGCTTCCCAATGGCCGGACCGTATCAATGCATCCTCGCGAGAGACCACGATCCGGTTGAGGTCGGAATCCTCAATGGCAGAGGACTCAAGCCATATGACCGAGTTTGCAGGGGGTTCAATCGCCAGCCATCCGACCGCTGGCTGATTCCGGACGATCACGCGATCTCCGCTTTTCAACTCGCCCGAGACATAGGCCCTGTCCGATGGCTGGTCGAAAATCTCCGCCCGGTCCACGAGGACGGTCGCACCCGCCCCAGCCTTCTCCCCGAGCGGGACCAAGGACGATGTCCAAACCGCCAATAAGAGACAAACGCTTGCGATCGACACTGGGCTCGGTCGCCTTGGAAAGAGGCTCGAGAGAGAATCATCTGGGGAAATAGCCCAGTTGAGGCTCGCCGTCAAGCCGAAGTCTCGACGCTAGGATCGTCACTGCCTTATGATCACTTAGACAAGCAACGGCTGGATCACGACACAACCTCCGCCAGGCGAGTTGCAAAATCCGCATCCCTTCCTTCACCCGACGGGAGAAGGGAGGGGGCTTTGCAATCCTCCTGCTCCCTCCGCTGGATCTAAAGGTCGATGGCCTTCCCTCAGAGCCGCCCCCGTAGACTGCGTTCTCATCCCAGATTACGAGACCTCGTCCGCGAGACGAGTCTCTCTGTGAATGACTTCATTTATCCCTTATTTATCCACCATGGCGCAAACCTCCGGCGAGAGGTCAGTAGCATGCCGGGGGTCTTTCAGCTTTCGCTCGACCGACTCGGCGACGCCATGGCCGAGGTCGCCGAGCTTCGAATCCCGGCTGTGATTTTGTTTGCGATCCCCGAACACAAGGATGGAACGGGGTCAGGTGCCAGCCGCGACGACGGTCTGATCCAGCAGGCGACCCGGTTGATCAAGCAAAACTGGCCGGATCTGCTCGTCATCACGGATGTCTGCTTCTGCGAGTACACGGATCACGGTCATTGTGGCCCACTTCATGAGGTCGGCGATCGGCTCGATGTCGATAATGACGCGACGTTGCCGTTACTCGCCCACCAAGCAGTCAGCCATGCAAGGGCAGGGGCCGATCTCGTCGCACCATCGGGAATGATGGATGGGATGGTCGGGGCGATTCGGGCCGGGCTCGACGGTGCTGGATTCTCGAATATTCCGATCCTCTCCTACGCCGCCAAGTTCTCGAGCGCTTATTACGGCCCCTTTCGGGACGCAGCCCAGTCGGCCCCCAGCTTCGGAGACCGACGCTCCTATCAAATGGACCCGGCCAATGGCGATGAGGCCATCCGAGAAGTGGAAATCGACCTCGCGGAGGGAGCGGACATGGTGATGGTGAAACCCGCACTTGCCTATATGGACATCATTTGGCGCGTTAAAGAAACCTTCCACGTCCCAACGGCCGCGTACAACGTCTCGGGCGAGTACGCCATGGTTAAAGCTGCCTCTGCGAACGGCTGGATCGATGAACGGCGTGTCGTGCTCGAAACCTTGCTCGGATTTAAGCGGGCTGGAGCCGACATGATCCTGACCTACCATGCCCTCGACGCTGCCCGTTGGCTGAGATCCTGATGAGTCGCCTTCTTCCTCGCATTCCTTGATGAGTTGCCATGAATACGCCAGCCCTGTCACGTCCTGATTTCCTACTTCCCAAGAGTCATGCTGCATTCGTACGCGCGGGCAAGACGATTCCAGGAGGGGTGAACAGCCCGGCGCGGGCGTTTGGGGGGGTTGGCGGCGAACCCCCCTTCATGGCGCGGGCCAAGGGCCAGTTCCTCTACGATATCGATGGCCATCAATATATCGATTATATCGGCTCCTGGGGGCCAATGATCCTTGGTCATGCCGATCCACGCGTTAGTTCGGCCGTAACCACGGCCCTGGAACTCGGCTCAAGTTTCGGAGCCCCGACGGAACGTGAGAGCCAGATCGCTGAGGCGGTGGTCGCGGCTGTTCCCTCGATCGAGATGGTTCGGTTCGTCTCCTCCGGAACCGAAGCTGCGATGTCCGCCGTCCGTGTCGCACGTGGAGTGACAGGGCGGAACAAGATTATTAAGATGACGGGACATTACCACGGGCACGTTGACGCATTACTCGTCCAGGCCGGTTCCGCTGCGACCACCTTAGGGACACCGAACTCCCCGGGTGTCACCCCAGGATCAGTTGAAGACACCATTCTCTGCCCCTTCAATGATCTCAAGGCGGTTGAGCAGGTTTTAACAACACACCCTGGCCAGATTGCCGCAGTCTTACTTGAACCCGTTGCGGGTAACATGGGACTTGTCCCACCTCGGCCCGGCTACCTGGAAGGACTCCGTGAGATCACCGCCAAGCATGGCGTGATCCTATTCTTTGACGAAGTCATGACCGGCTTCCGACTCGCCCTCGGCGGCGCACAGGAGCGGTTTGGCATCACCCCAGACATGACCGCCCTGGGCAAGATCATCGGTGGGGGCCTGCCCGCCGCAGCCTACGGGGCAAGCACCAAAGTGATGGGACATGTCTCCCCAGCAGGCCCGATCTACCAGGCGGGGACTCTCTCGGGTAACCCCTTGGCGATGGCTGCTGGACTCGAGACCCTGACCATTCTCCGGGACGAGCCCCCTTATCATTATCTGGAGGCGCTTACGGAACGTCTCGCGGACGGACTTGCAAGAGTGGCGACGGATGCAAAGGTCCCCCACGTCGTCCAGCGAGTAGGAAGCATGATCACCCTCTTCTTCAACCCCGACCCGATTTGGGACTACGAGGACGCTAAACGATCGGATACGAAGCTCTTCGCTCGGTTCTTCTGGGAAATGCTCGCCCGAGGGGTCTATCTACCCTGTAGCCAGTTCGAGGCTGCATTTGTCTCGGCGAGCCACACCGAAGCCGATATCGACCATACCATCGAAGCAGCCGCAGACGCTTTCCAAGCCATAAATCGCTGAAAATCGACCCAGTTGAGAATTGGTCGTCCATCGTTCCGATTGACACCTGGTTCACTTCCGGGTACTGTCCCGCCGCCGTCGCGACTCACAAAGGCGACGCGGCTCGGCACTACCGCACTTACACCTCGATCTACTCCCTGCTCGGACCGTGTTGATTTTGACGAGTCTTGTTTGTGGTACGGGCGTTCCCATGGATGGGAATGCACTCCGGCCACGAACTAGACGGGCGAGGGTGGGTCATGGACGATTTCCCCGCCAGTGCGGTCGGCCCGAAGCCGCCGAGGCCACCGCTCACGGTTGTCGTTCCCGTCAAAAATGGGGGCCGAGACCTGGAGCGGTGCCTCGAGCGGCTTCGTGCTTCCAGCTTTCACGACTTTGAACTGATCGTCGTTGACGACGCATCAACCGACGCCTCCGTCTCAATCGCCGAGCGGTTCGGAGCCCGAGTGATCCGGCACCAGACCACTACGGGTCCCGCGTCTGCCCGCAACGATGGGGCCCTCGAGGCTATAGCCCCAATCGTCTTCTTTCTGGATGCCGATGTCGCCATCCATCGAGATGCGATCGCGCGTGCGATGGCTCGATTTACCGCCTCACCAGACCTCGTTGCCCTCTTCGGCTCCTACGACAATGCCCCCTCTGCGCCAGGGCTGGTCAGCCAATACCGCAACTTGCTGCATCACTTCGTCCACCAGCAAGGAACGTTCCTGAACGAATCTCGCCCAGCTCATACGTTTTGGACAGGGATCGGCGCGATTCGACGCGGCATGTTTCTCGACCGAGGTGGGTTCGACCCCCAAAGATACCGCCGACCGGCCATCGAAGACATCGAACTCGGCTACCGGATCACTCAGTCGGGTGGGTTGATTGAGCTCTGTCGCGACATTCAAGGGACCCACCTGAAACGCTGGACTCTCGCATCAGTGATCAAGACCGACATTTTCTGCCGAGGAGTCCCCTGGCTCCTCCTCATGAAGCAGTCCGAAATCGCCGAGTCTGACCTCAACGTCAAAAACACCCAGAAGCTTTGCGTGGCGCTCGCCGGATTAGGAACGATCTGTGGCTTCGTCACTGCTTTGTGGGCACCTGCCTTCCTGGGAGTTCCAACAGCTCTCGCCATGATCGTATTGCTGAACAGCGACTTCTATCAATTCTTGAGAAAGTGCCGAGGACCGCTTTTTGCCTTAGCCGTCTTGCCGCTCCATGTCATCTACTACTACTGTTGCGCTGTGTCCGTAATCTTGGCGGAAATGGCATGGCATCTAGGCGGCCTGAAGCATCGGCCCCGTGTGGGACCAGAGGCGTTGGATCATCGCGTCCGACTAGACTCCGCGAGTGAGCATTCACCGAATCGACCTCTCACGACGGCCACAGCTCGCCATCGCGATCGCACTCAGCCCCGCTGAAGAGACCCGATCGACAAGCAGAGGCCACATCTCCTCCGTGATACCTGGAAGGCTCAATGCGGATTGGTATCGATGGAGCCTGTCTCAGCAATCGACGTGGGTTTGGACGGTTCGCGCGAGGAATCGTTTCAGCACTGGCGAGAGTGGAAACGGATCATCAGTTTGTGATTCTGATCGACCAGGGCTCGCGTTCGTCCGTTCATCTTGATGAGCACTTCGAAACGATCGAAGTCGAGACTCGCGAGATCCCGACTCTGGCGGCCAGTTCCACCGGCAGACGTCGGATTGGTGACATGCTCGCGTTCAGTCGAGCGGCCGCCAAGGGTCGACTCGACCTCATCTACTTTCCGGCATCCTACACATACTTCCCTGTTTGGGGTGTACAAAGGGTCGTGGTCACGCTCCATGATACCTTGGCTCTGACCCATCCCGAGTGGGTCTTCCCCACCTGGCAAGGGAAGATTGCTTGGCAGCTCAAGGAAGCGGTCGCAGTTTATCAAGCACAGCGAATTGTGACAGTATCGGAGGCCTCGAAGCGCGATTTGATCGCCTGGTACAAGCTTCGATCGGATCGGATCTTAGTTATCGCCGAAGGACCCGACGAAGTTTTCCAACCGACAGCGGTTGACGACCCTCGGTCGGCGGACGCTCTACGTCGACATGGCATCGACCCTGGCCGTCCCTTCCTTATCTACGTTGGCGGACTAAGCCCCCACAAGAATCTTCCCCGACTGATTGAGGCGTTTTCCCGAGTGGGTCACCTGGATGTCCGCCTCATCGTTGTCGGCGACTTCAACGACGCCTTTCACACCCATTACCCCGAGCTTCGAACCCTCGTAGCAAGGCTTAACCTCGGACACCGAATCCACTTCACCGGATTTGTCCCCGACAGCGACTTGGTTTACCTCTATGGTCGCGCTCTGGCTCTGGTTCAACCATCGCTGATGGAGGGCTTCGGCCTCCCTCCGATCGAGTCGATGGCGTGCGGGACACCTGTGTTAGCAAGCAACGCCGGATCACTTCCCGAGGTGGTCGGCCCGGCTGGACAATTCTTCAACCCGACCGACATCACAGAGATGGCTAGCGTTCTCAACCGTTTCCTCGACGACCCGAATGGACGAGCTGAGGCCTTGGAACGAGCCAAATTCTGGACCTGGGATCGTGCTGCCTCGGGACTACTCTCCTTATTTGAGGAAGTTTGATTCACAGAAATCGTGAACAAACGCGCCTCTTACGGTGAAAAAAGAGAAAGGCCTCTTCGCTTTCATAGCAGAGAGTGTTACAATATTTCCTCTTGATGCACGATCCCGCCGGCTTTTGGCCAAGATTCCCCTCGCGAGCTCTATCTGGTTGGTCCACTTGCGCTCCCCCTCTGAACACGGTCGAAGTGTTCGGATACTCAAAGACCCAAGCGCACACAGACCGACTTGCAAGCAAGCCGCGTCCGAGAAACGGGCGACATATGTCGTCGTCCGCACCGCGCCGATGGTCGGAGTATGTAAGGAGCTTAGGTTGCAGACGACACCGACTGACCAGACGTCCATCGAAACTAGCGAACCCACCCCCGCGACTGGTGAGGGTTTCCGCGACTTGGGTCTGAGCGACATTTCGCTCGCCGCACTCGCCCGCGCTGGTTTCACGTCACCCTCGCCAATCCAGGAACACTTGATCCCGCCTGCTGTCGCCGGTCGCGACTGTCTGGGCAACGCCCCGACGGGCACGGGCAAGACTGCTGCATTCTTAATGCCAATTCTGGAAGCCATCGACGAGAACGTTCGAGCGGTTCAGGCCCTGATCTTGGCACCGACTCGCGAACTCGTGATTCAAATTTGCGAAGAGTTCGACCGCCTCTCCTTTGGCCGCAAAGTTCGCGGTGTGGCCGTCGTTGGTGGCGAGCCCATCGGCAAACAACAGCGTCTGTTGGGGTTCGGCAGCCAGCTTGTGGTGGCAACACCCGGTCGACTGATGGACTTGATGGGGCGAAACGCGATTCGCCTCAATAAGGTCAAAGTGGTTGTGCTCGACGAAGCCGACCAGATGCTCGATATCGGCTTCCGTCCGGCAGTCGAAGAGATTCTGCGTGCGGTTCCTGAGAGTCGCCAGACCCTACTACTGTCGGCGACCATGCCTCCCGGCGTTCGGGAGTTGGCTTCGACCTATCTCCGCGACCCTGCTGACGTTCGCCTCGTCAACGAGAACGAAGACGCGACGATCCCAGCCATCAAGCAGTCGTACGTGATGGTCGAGCCCGACCGCAAGTTCGACCTCTTGCTCAAGTGGCTTGAACGGGAGCAGCCCCGGCGGGCCATCGTCTTCTGTCGGACCAAGCGAGGCGCGGATCGGGTCGGAATCTTGCTCCGCACCCAAGGTCTCAAAGCCGAAACGATGCACGGGGACCTGAGCCAGTCGCAGCGGAATCGAGTCCTTGGTGCCTTTCGCGTAGGACGCTTGACGACCCTGGTCGCCACCGACGTCGTCGGACGCGGCATCGACGTCCAAGGGGTCTCGCACGTCATCAACTTCGACCTCCCCGAAGACCCTTCCCACTACATCCACCGGATCGGCCGAACCGGTCGTATGGGTTCGGATGGAGCGGCGGTCTCGTTCGTGCTTCCCGACCAGGGCAAGCTACTTGACCAGATCGAGAAAGAAATCTCCCGCGAACTCGAAGGCGACGCGGTCGAGGGCGTCTACGCCCCACCACGCCCGATGTTCCGTCCTCAACGCGGCGGCAATGGCGGAGCACGCCGCGGCGGTCCTCGTTATGGACATGGCGGCGGTGGTCGCGGCCAAGGGCATGGCACCAATCAGGGTGGTAGCGGCGGCGGCGGCGGTGGCGGCGGTGCTCCTCGCACCTCGTTCGGCATCCGTCGCAAACGATCCCCCCAAGGGGCTGGTCGCTAAGCCTGATCCCAAATCCAAGTAATAACGGGAGGGTCACCCAGCTTTGGCTTGGTGGCCCTTTTTTGTTGCCCTCGCTCTGCTTCGATTCAACCAGCACCGACGGTTCGACATGTCCTATGAGTTCTATCATCGCAATCGGTTCAGTCAACATACAACGAAGGACCGACAAACTCGAACCGATCTGTCTGAAAATCAATCCAGTCCTTACAGCACTCGAAATTGGGTTCGTTTCGTCATTCTGTCACCTGAGTTTTCGTCGAAATTGGGTCCGTTTCGTCATTTGAACCGAGGGGGCCGACCACCAAAATTGGGTCCGTTCCGCGAATTGCTAGTCGCAAACTGGCGACCTTCGGTCAGACCAAACGACTCGCGACCCTCAAGTCGCGTGGACTCCATCGACATCAGGGCTGATTCGAACTCGCTGAAAGTCGATCGTAGGCTTTCAACAGTAGACTCGGCGCTGAAATTCCGACGAGATTTGAGGGCCTCTCAGCCTTGAATCGACTGAAGGTGGAAAGTACGAACTCGACCTCATCGCGTGTTAATCCGTACAGAAGGAAGTAGGCCGCGTCGAGTTCCGCGACAAGCTCGGCTCGTTCGGTCGGCACCCACTTGTGAATAGTTGGCGTGAATCCGGCGGCTTCGGCAAGTGGAACCATATCGTTTGCCGTGCATGTGAGCTTTAAGACTCGCTCGGAGATCCATTTCTCCAGTGTCTGCCTCCGGTCCCAAGGACAGCGAAGGGCGTAGTGATCGGGGGGGAAAACAGGAAGTTGATTGACGATGAAGTAGTTTAAATGAAGTCCACCAACCTTTTGTCGCGCCACATAGTCGAGTCCTAGAGCATTTAGGTTGCTTAGCAAGCAACAAATACGTCGAGGAGAGAGATCCTTGTCGGTGAGCATCAACGGTGCCGAGTTTACGATCCCCACCCGAGGAATAAAAGCAGCGATTACCGTTCGTTCATTTGTTGAACTCGTCACATCTTTATATGCGATACAGTAAGACTGTTTTGTATTTAGGATTCGATCGACCTGCTTATCCTCAACCCACCATCGCGGTTGAGCAACGAATTCGGGATTCTGGTGCTGGACCAGACTCGTCTTTTCCGTTTGACCTTGTCGGACCCAGTTGCCCTCCGCGATAACCACACTCGCGGCTCGATGATCGTAGGATCGGATCATCTTCGCCTCGTATAGCGGCAAGAAGGTTCGCCCCTTTCCAAGCCAGCGGTTGCCCTGATGACGGAGACCTAGTTTTTCCAGTCCCTCAGGATAACTGAAAAGTTCTGCATCATTTGTTTGATGGAACATCGTGACATACTTGATGCCCCATGGATTCCCCCCTTCTTCCCGCGAGTCATCGATCAAAATCGGGACGCGCCGATAGAGTGCCTTTGTCAGCTCCGCATCGCGCCGAGACCGAAAGATTGGACAAGTGTGTGAATTGGGGTTCAAAAGTGCGAGGTCTTTGGCCGAGAGAGCAATGTGACGCTGCCTCTCGTTCAAGTCCTCCATGCGATGGGCAAAAAATACAAAATCTGCCGTTATCTGCTCGGCTTGTTCACCTCCAAATACGAATGTGCAAAACTTAAACGAACGATGAACATCGGGGAAAATCGGCTCCTTGTTCTCAAAGTCGTAGATGCTAATCAATTGTTTTGAACCTGTGATTGCTCCGAAAAACTCTTTCGTCGTATTGTCCGTGGAGATTCCCGACGGGAGCAGCAAACCTACGCGACCATGCTGCGCAACGATCGACCGGGCAAGTTCAGCAAAAAGAACATAAGTGTTGATGTCACCTTGTCCAGTCAAAGGATACTGTCCGGAGGTTCGGGCATAGTCGATCATAAGACTTGCCAAACGCTTTGCTTCGGTATAGGCGGCGAAGAGTTCCGGGTCTGCATTCTCAAGGGCGAGAATCATACTTCGGCGATCGGCAGCACTCACAGCTCCGGCAATCTCGGGTGCAGAGGAGGCGAAGAACTCTCGCTCCTGGAGTTTGAGCCGTTCCCAGGGTGGATTACCAACGACGCAGTCGAAACCACGCTCAGCGCGATCGAAAACGGCTGGGAACCTTCTGGGCCAGTCGATGGCCTTATCGTGAACTAGGGGGTCGTGGACGAGACTGTTCCCATAGACAATGTTCTGAGAGAGGTCGGACAACGTTCTGCCTCGCCGGGCCGAACGAATCCAGAGGGCGAGTTGAGTGATCTCAACAGCCTGTTCCGAAAGGTCAACGCCGTGCAAATTCTCGTTAAGGATTAAGTCAGGAATGATCGCAAGAAGTGCCTCGGCTTGTGGCCCTTCGTGAAGCCGGAGTAAGTCCGCGACCCGAACGTAGTCCTCTTCGAGAACGTCGTAGGCCTGGATCAAGAAAGCACCACTCCCACATGCGGGGTCACAGATTTTAAGGGATCGCAAGTCATCCCAGCACTTACGCCAATAGCTGGCGAGGGCCGGCATGGCTTTGTCAGCAACCAAGTCGGAGGTACTTAAGCCCTCCGTGATTCGAATTGCTTCGCGACGCTGTTCGATGAGTGTGGAGACCGTCTGTCTCACGAGAAAGCGGGTAAAGTCGGGCGGGGTGTAATACGTGCCTAAGCGTTTCCGCTCAGCGGACTTGATCATGGCTGTCGGACGGAGTTCGGAGTCTGGTTCCGAATCCTCCTCGCGGATGAGACCCCCCTCACGAATGCGCTGAAGTTCGCCGATCGACTTCTCAAAGAGGTGCCCGAGCACTTCAACGTTCACTTCATCTCGGAAGTCGTAGCCCGAGATATCGTGAAAGAAGTCCGTCCAGTCGTCCTCAAGCTGCAGATCATCAACCTCAGGATCGTGGCGGAACAGACCGCCGTTGTAGCCGTTTTTGAGGTCCAGGCTTTTATGTCCCGTATCGATCGCTTGGAACAAGTCGATGAAGTTCCTCCAGCGCGGGTTCGTCACTTTGCTGAAGGGAGGAAGCGTCTCATAAGCCTTCTCCAGACTCTTGTCGGGGAGCAAGCCACGCTGCTCACAAAATGCGATGAAGATAATTCGATCGAGCAGTTTTTGGGCAATCCGAATCGCGGCATCCTTTGACTTGCGTTGAACCGTCTGAAGGTGCCTGATGAGTCGCAGGCGATGTTGACTGTAAACGGCATAGAGCCGATCACCGACCTCCAACCTTTGCGCGTCCGATTTCTCAAGAAGAGAGAGAGCCCGCGGGGGTTGACCTAAGTTGGAAGTGAGAAGCCCATCGCGTTCAAATAGGTAAAAAAACTCGCGAAAACGACTGGTCCTACTGAGCTCATGGAGGTGGAATTCTTCGTAAGCCAGGGGCGTCTTGTTGCGGTGGTAAAGCCGAATGGAGACAAAGTTGCTGACGATTCCCCACGGACAATCGGGCAGCGCATTCAAATAATCCCAACACTGTTGCACGGGCGTACGACCATTGAATCGATCGAAATCGAGGTCAGTGTCCATCCCTTTAAGTTCGATGACCGCGATGGGAATTGGGTCGCAACCAGGCTCGAAAATCCCGATCGCCCCGTCTGCAGTCCCGACACCCGGAACCGTGAAGTTTCGCTCGAGGTGATATCGTTGGGGAGTCTGAGTGGTGGTCGTGTAACCAAGAGCTTTTCCAAAGATCTCGAAGAGAAAACTTGCGTCGAGCGCTGTCTCCTTCTCTCGGAGATGCCTTTTGTCTTGCAGTGGAATCCACTCCTCGATCACGGCACTTGCGCGATCCTGCTTCTCGCCCCTGAGGCGGACATTCTCTGCCTCCTCGGCGAGCGGAACCGGCAAGATCAACGAGCGGCGGAACCGGCTTCGACTCGTCTCAAAAAGATTTGGTTGGTCGGAATTCGAGCGTCGGCTGGATTTGGATGACTTTTTCATAGATCAGTGATCGCACACCATTAGAATTCCGAGCGAATCGAAAGACACACAACGCGCATCATCAGCGTTCAGGACTACGGTTTTTTCCCTCTTCGATCGCAACCCAACAAGTGCAATCCAGAGTTGGGAGGACCAACCAGTGTTAGCAGGGCTTAGGGGATCCGCCAGGAGTTCGGACTCCGACTTTCTGAATACCAGTTCTCCGCAACTTCAAAATCACCTTCTCCCCAGCTTCTCGTCCGCCAACCTCAAAATCCGATCAACCAGTTTTGAAGCCAGTTCTGGATCCGGGCCAATCGATTCAGCAACGTGGTTGGGCCGAACTAAATGAACGGTGTGCTTGCCGGCTCGGTAAAGGGCTAGGTCGTTGGCGAGGGTGGCATCGGCTCGGTTAGCAAGGCAGGCTCGTTCAGCAGTTGCGATTAGATTTACAGGATCGACCTCGGTCATCAACTTGAAGCCGACAAGGTAGATCTCAGGAGCCCAGTCGCGAACCTGGGCGATGATCTTGGGCTGCCTCTTGAGAGTCAAGATCCACTCGTCACTGGTGGATTCGACTTTCCCAGGCGATGGGGTTGGAGCGTAATCGGAAACAGCCATCGCCAGGAAGACGATGTCGAAGGGTTGTGAACGGAGTAGCATCTCCAGGACCATGGCGTATTCGGAGACCGTCCCTTCGTCGAGCCCGACGAGGTGGAGGCGTTTACGGTGGATCTTCCAGCGGTCGAGCAGGTCGAAGGCGCGATTGATGAATGTCTCGTCAAGCATCCAGCCTGCATCGAGATCCTCCGGGCCAATCACGGTTTGACGGAGCAGGGGGAGCTGGGCTTGAGGCGTATGTAAGTGCCAGACATCGGCACCTCGTTCGAGGCAGGCCTCGGTAATCGCCGCCGAGAAGGCTCCCGAGGACGAGTTCGTGATCGACCTTACTTCATCGATTGGGGCGATTGCGCCACCGCCAGTGACCAGGATGTTCATGTTGGGTAACGCTCCTGGGTGGGTCCATTCGCCTGTTGACGGGCGGTACAATCAACCCTTCGTTGGCGTTCGTCGATCTTCTGGCGGGAAGAGGCGAGATTACGACATCGCCGGACCTTGCGGTGCCGGGCCGTAGGGGCTAGCCTTGGCCCAAGATCACTTCGACGTCCGGAATCGAGCCGAACATGACGACCCGACCAGCCGACTCTGCCGCACGTGACCTCTTCGACGAGATGGCTCGCTGGCCAATCTACGACCCCCACTCGCACATTGATCCCCATCGCCCTGCAGCTCGGCACCTCGACGAGATTCTAGGATACCACTATTATACTGAACTCGCCCATTCTGCTGGGATGCCTGCGGCACTCGTAGCTGCCGAACTGTCACCCGACACCAGGGTGGCCAATTTGGCCGGCTGGCTGGACCGGATTGATAACACGGTCCAATATTCCTGGCTGACCGAGATCGCTCGGACCTTTTACGACTTCACCGACCCGATCACATCCTATAACATAGGTGACCTGGCCGCTAAGGCGGACAAGCACTCCCAGGGTTCCGCTTGGGACGATAGGGTCTGGCACGCAACGAACCTTGAGACCGTCTTTCTCACGAATGATTTTGATGACCCTCTGACAGGCTGGGATACGACCAAGTTCGTCCCTTGCCTACGGACTGACGACCTGGTCCTGAAGCTCCACCAGCCGAAGACTTTGGAGCGACTCCGCAAGACGACAAACCTGGATGTGCAGGATCTGGAAGGTCTAAAAAAATCGATCGGCGTGCTCTTCGACCGGTTCGTGAAAGCGGGAGCACGTGCCTGCGCGATTAGCTTGCCCCCCGACTTCTCGCCAACTCCAGCGAACCCCAAACTTGCTGTTACGCCAATCCGCCGAGCGCTTAACGGCCTGGACCTTCGGCCTGACGAGCACGAGGAAATCCGGAGAACCGTGTTCTGGATGCTCGCGGAGTTTTGCGCGGACTACAAGCTACCTTTCGATCTGATGATCGGGCCGATTCGCGACATTTATCCTGCTGGGGTTTCCGGAGGTCGCGACTTGTTCGATCGCCGGGTAAGCCTTCGCGAGTATCGTGACCTGTTCAATCACTTTTCCAGCGTAACTTTCCCTGTCTCGACCCTCTCGCCAGATGCCAGCGCTGAGCTGGTCGCCTATGCCTGGATCTTCCCTAATGTGGTGCCAATGGGACACTGGTGGTACTCGAACGTGCCCACCTTCATCCGTGCCGACCTTGAAGCCCGGCTTCAAGCTGTGCCCAAGACGAAGCAGGTGGGTTACTACTCCGACGCCTATAAACTTGAGTTCGTCTTGCCCAAGTTCAACACCTTTCGGAAGACCTTGGCTGAAGTTCTGGCTGAAGATGCGATTAAAGGCAGGGGATGGTCGGTTGAGCGTGCGCTTGAACTGGCTCGGCTGGTCTTGATTGAGAATCCTAAGCGAATTTTCGCTCGACCGGCGAGTTGATTGGAATAGGCCCCACCCGACGATCTGGTTGCGAGTGGTCGTCGCGAAGGTTAAGATTCAGGCAGGTTTATGGTGGTAACTGTGTTGAAATTCGGGCGTTGCCCTGGGCACTGAGGCGATGGCGAGATGAATACCCGGAACGCTTTTGAGAAGATCATGGACGCGTTCTGGTCGGAGCCTCTGATGACGTTGGTGATCAGCGCGGCCCTGATCGCATTTGCCACGACCCCAATTGCATTCGCTGTCCTTGGGCGCACGAAATGGTTCGAAGCACGACGCGGTCGCGTCATGCTTCGGCCTGCGTTCGCCTCGGTCGTCTGCTCAATGATTCTGGTGATGGGTGTGCCGGCGATCTTCCTGGCAATGGTGGTGAAGAGCCACAACTATGACAAGGATCGTTATGAGTTCGACCCGAACAAAACCTGGTCGGTCATCGAGCAAGGGCGGGGCTTCAACAACGTCCAAGAACTCGATCGCGCTGTCAAGCTGGAATATGAGCGTATGGGGGTTATGAAAGCGAACCTCGTCAATAGTGTTAAGAAGCTTGATGATGCGATGCTTGCTCTCCGAGCTGTTGCGGGCACTTCCCCAGCCGTCGCTCAGACACTTCCGGCGGTCTTACAACGACTCGCGACTGTGCGCCAATCGATCGGGTTCGATGGACCTCAACAACTGATGGATTTCACCGCCCCTCCGGCGGAAATCGCTAACGTTATGGTCTTGGGAAACACGGTCGGAGTCAACGTGCCTCCTCCTCAGGCCGCCGCCCCGATCGCACCTCTGAGTGGCCTGACCAAAGCCCAAGCTGAGGCCGAGCTCGCAACTGTTCCCACGCCTCAGAAAACGATTGCCTCAATGTTACCTCTGGCCGATCCCCCGGTTGGCTGGGTGGTTGGCAAGTCAGGCTCGCTACACTTGGAGACCTTCAACGCCGAGAACCTATTCGAGAAGATCGACGGTCGCGCGGAGAGTTTCACCCAAGCGAAGGTCAAAGGGATGGCCTACGCTTACTACCACCCGGCTGGCGACGAGTCCAACGAGGTCCAGCTCTACATCTTCGAGATGGCTGGTCCGGTCTATGCCCTCTCGAAATACGGTACAGAAAAGCCCGATGAAGGGATCAAGCTCATGAAGATCGGCAACGAGGGCTATACCTCGGCTGGAAGCTTGCTCTTCTACTCTGACCGGTTCTATACACAGATCGTGTCGACCAAAGATGACCCCAAGTTCGCCGAGTTCTCCGAAGCCTTGGCGAGGCGAGTTGTCGCCATGCAGGGGAGCCCGGACTCAGCGACACCCAACGAGGGGACCCCGGGGGCCAAGCCCAAAGTCACTTCTCAGACGATCTTCGACTTCTTGCCGAAGGAACCAGGCCGTGATACTCCCAAATTTGTGGTCCAAGATGTGTTTGGGTACGAATTTCTGACCGATGTCTTCATGGCAGACTACCGCGAGGGGAATCAGACTCTCTGGCAAGGATTCATTCGGCCTTATCACTCAAATGAAGAAGCCTTGGCTGTCCTCGCAAAGTATGTCACTGGAGCGAAAGCGGATGGGGCGGAACTCAAGGAAGTGACCACCGAGGCTGGCGACAAGATGGTCATCAGCTCAAACGTGGGCCTAATTGATGTGATTTTCGCCAAGGGGAACGGGATTGGTGGGGTCAGCGGGGCGAGCGATGCCGCCAAGGCGGAAGCGTTCGTTCGCGGATTCGCCAAGAGTCTGCCCGGGGTGATTCCTGTGATCACCGATAGCCTGGAGTCTCCTCCGGGGGAGTGATCCCTATCGTTCGTTCGAGCTAGGCTAGGTAGCAAGGCTTTCGATGGTTATGATAGTGTTTAACAGTTGAGATTGATCTTCGAAGGTCATTTGTCGGATTTTTGAAGGGGTTCCGCCATGAGCGAGAAGCTGACTCGGACCCAGGTCAAGAACTTGGAGCGGCTCGGAGGGGTCAACCCAGCCGACGAGTGGTTCTCACGCAGGCAATTTATAACCCAGGTTGGCGGGACAGCAGCAGTCGTCGGTGGGGCGATCGGTGCAGGGCTTCTCGTGCGTGACAATTGGGGCATGGAGGGGGTGAAACCACCGCCACCCGTCAAGCTCAAGAACTACTCCGTTGCTCTACCACCGAGCAGGCCATCGCTGGTCGTGGTTCGTTCCTCCCCTCTATTGGCGGATCGATTCACGTCGAAGGATGAGGAACTCGCCGCTCGCGAGCTGCAGGCCTTCAACATGGTCAAGGCAGCTCTCGAAGAAATGGGCGGGATCAACCAATTCATCACCAAAGGTGATGTGGTGATGTTGAAGCCGAACGTCGCGTTTGACAAGAACCCCGACCTCGCCGCAACGACTCAGCCCGACACTCTTGCCGCCGTGGTGAAGCTTTGCCTTGGGGCTGGAGCTCGAAAGGTGATCGTCGCGGACAACCCAATCAATAATCCTGAGAGTTGTTTCTTCAAGACCAAGGTCGGAGATGCTGCGATCCGAGCAGGGGCCGAGCTGATGCTCCCGCAGGAAAGCTATTTCGAGCAACTCTACGTCGGTGGTGAGACGATCAAGAACACTTGGCGCATGTTCTATCGCCCTTTCCGCGAGGCGACCAAAGTCATTGGGATCTCGCCGGTCAAAGATCACAATCTCTGCAAGGCGACCGTCACCATGAAGAACTGGTATGGGCTGCTCGGCAACCCCCGCAACCAGTTCCATCAAGATATCCACGGGATCATCAGCGACTTCGCCAAGATGATCAAACCCACTTTGGTGATCGCCGACGGTCGCAAGATGTTGATGCGCAACGGCCCCACTGGTGGCAGCCTTAACGATGTCAAGGCTTCCGACGCCATCGTGGTTGGCACCGATCACGTCGCCGTGGATAGCTGGGTCGTGGACCGCCTGCTGGGCAAGCAGCGGCATGAGATCCTCTACCTT
>JANXSX010000230.1 GCA_025356475.1 Isosphaeraceae bacterium
TGATCCGTTAAGATTACACTTCCTGAGCAACAAACTTTAGGTTTGTTGCGAATGGACGGGGCGTAGCGCAGTTTGGCTAGCGCGCTAGACTGGGGGTCTAGAGGTCGTGGGTTCAAATCCCGCCGCCCCGATTTGACGGAAGTCCTTACAGGACAACGAGAAGCGGAGACTGAAAAGTCTCCGCTTTTTTTTCGTTTCCCGGGGGCAAGTGATACGCTAAGTGATACGCTATCCGCCGTTTCCATACCTTCCAGAAAGGCCCCTCCCGAGAGAGGGGCACAGGCTCATCCCGCTTCCTCCATGAAGCAGAGCTTGAGCTGATCAGGATTCTCGGTCTGGACGATCAGCCGCTTGCCTTCCATCTTGCTCAGCAGCTTGGCTCGTCTGAGCTTGGGCAGCAGCGACCGGTAGTCGAGCAGGCGTACCCGCTCCACATTGCGATAGCCATCCTTGCGAAGCCGACCGAGGAAGAGGACGACTCCATCGAGCTTCAGTTTCATGGGGGCCTCCAGGTTGAAGGGACAGGGGGTGAACCTATGACCAGGATGCTCCCACGCAGACCGAGGCGCAATACTGCGCCTTTTGGCCTACTGTTAAACGGGGGGTGGCCCCTTCCCTGAAAATCCGGAAGCTAGATGTCAGGTGGCATATCGTGGAAATTATTAATACAAACTGGACAGCAACTTATGACCTGAGAGATGTCGCAAAACTGGCAGGGCTCCGTAGGATGGCGATGGAGAGGGAACCGTTCTAGCCTCCAGCCCGGTACGAACTTTGCTGGTTTGAGCTTCGTAGAAATAAAACAACGCCCTCTCGCGAAATTCGCAGACGGCCTCTTGACGACGGAGCCCGGCTCTGAGACATTGCTTCCTGATCACCGTGCGAGTGCTCGCAAATCAAAGCGAACAGATCGCAAATCAAATGTGTCAGGTCTGACGATTGGGCTGCAGCCAACACCCAATTTGTCACGATACCAACCGAAGACAAAAAACCTTCGGTACAGCATGCATAATTTGACGGTCCTGAATCCGTAAGCTATATGCCCTCGGATGGATCATCGTCTGCCCCAAGGAATACTCCAATGGATGCTGACAAACAGCCTCCTTATGTCGTTGTCGCTAATACTTTCGAGCAGCAAGCTTGTATCTGTCATTCCCGAGAGGAAATTGCCATGCATGAGAGCACCCGTTCTCAGCCCGTGGCGTTGCGTTGCCAGGAGATCACCGAGCAGGACGTAGCGACCCTCCGGCGTCTTGCGGAGGACCCTAACCCCTCCGTCGGCGTACTTGACTGGGTTCCGCAACGCCTCCCCAAAAGGAAGCGTGCGACCGTCAACAGCTAACGTCATTGAAGGAAAGTATCACTAGCTCGCCCCTCTTCTTTATCGGAGAGGGGTTTTTTTATTGGTGCCCAGATGCCACATGAGCTTTACCCGGACGAATTTACTGAGGGCGACTGGGCAGAGGTACAGGCATTCCGATGCGGCGACCTCCCTCATCAAGTCGAAGTCTCCGATTGGCTTAGAGGTCCTGAAGAATTGGGGCCGGAGAAGAGTGCCATCGCTTCGATCAAGGACCTAACGAAGCCGAGTAGAGTCTGGCTCTTTAGAGACGAGCAGGAAAGGCTCGTAGGATTTGGTGCCTTGGGGCATTCCGAATGGCGATGGACCAGAGGAAAGGACCCTTGGATACCCATTTCCATGATCATATGGTGCGGAATTCACATGGAATTCCAACGCGATCCCTACGATCCGCCACACTTGAGACATTCTAATCAGATCATGAACGAACTTATCGGTATCGCCGCCGAGGATCGTGCGGAATATCCCGTGCTCGGACTCGTCGTTAGTCCTAAAAACATTGAAGCGATTAAGCTATACCAGCGATTTAAGTTTAATTCCGAGGGAATGAGCCCTTATACGGACAAGACAACGGGCGTTACATACCAGAAAATGGCCCTCATATTGGATCAGGCAGCGTTGCTCCAGTATCTCGATAAGAAAAAGATGTGACCCGGCTAGGCCTTTTGGGAAGTCGGCGCCGCCTTCTCCATCTTCCTCACCAGCAATTCGAGCATCTCCTCCATCGGCAGGATCGAGTCCAACATCCCTTCGAGCTGCATGATGGTGGCGCCGTCCACGTCCACGTCGGTCTTCTCGGTGATCGCGATCAGGAGGCCGGCGTACATCTCCTCCAGGTCTTTGACGCGGTCGATCAGGATTTGGTAACCGACGTCTCGCAGCGTCCCCTTGTCGGTCTTCCGCCAGCCCCAGTTGGCGCGCATCATGCCGAGGCGGGTGCGACGTATCCCGATGAACTTGGCGCAGAGGTCAACCTCGTATGCCCGGCCGGTGTTGGCGGGCGAGTCGAAGACATCGCGGTGGAGCGGGTCCTCGATATTCATCGTCGCTTGCGGTAGGAGATCCGGCCGTCTGGCTCTTTCTGGATATAGCCCTTGAGATGGAGCGCGATGACGAAGTTGCGCGCATGGGCGGGTGAACTCATGCCGATGTCCCTGGCGATCTCGGACAGGCTGGGGGACGCCTTGTTCACTTGTTGGAAGGTCTCGATATAGTCGAGCACTTGCTTCTGTTTGACGGTCAGGAACGCGTCGGTGGGGGTGGTGGTGATCATAGGTCCAGAGTATATATCATGATGTATGGGCACGCAAGGGGAAATGGGTTGACCGGGGTGGCGGGGGGTGGTTCGATGTCGGCTCTGCGTCTCGCGCTCATCCTGTCCCATGCCCTCGGGGTCCTGTGCGTCGTCTGGGTCATGGTCACGGCCTATCCCATGTAGGAAACAATGGAGGAGGATCGTCAAGCCATTCTGCGACAGAGTTCGCCGGGGGTGCCGTCATACAGTCGCTTATCTCCTTCCCTACTACCCGCATGATGCTGCAGCCTGTCGTGTTCGTCGACCTCGCGGACACCCAGAATCTCGAAGAGGTCTTTGTCCACAGCCCCTGGGAGGAGGACACGGAGGAATGAGGGGCACCGGCAACAAAAAACCGCCCAGGGTCCGGGGGGACTCGGGCGGTGTTGGGGTATCTGGCTACTGCGCAGGAGCGTCAGAGACCTTGGTCACGATCAGGCCCAACCCGTCGTGAGGGGTGATATCGACCACGTCGCCTTGGACTGGCTTGTAGCCGTTGGTCGTGAAGATCAGGTCCTGGTAGCGGACGTCGCCCTGCTTGATCGAGAGGGCGAAAGGCAATTCGGCTTCGCCTTCGATTGGCGGGAGTTCGTGCGTGTCCTCGACCGTGACGTTGGCGAGGGGGGCGATGGAGCGGATGAGCGCTGGCATGGGAATGGATTGGGATGAAGTAAGGAAATGGAAGTGTAGCACAGATCAAAGCGTGCCATTGTAATTTTAGGGCCATCGCTTGGATTGACGGGGCGGCTGACCAAGGGCCTTTTCAACCGGCCATCCTGCAATAATCCGCTTCCTGACGGTTCCGGGGAGTAGACCCATCGAACGTGCCCAGTCACACAAGTTCTTGGTCACGCCGTCCAAGGTGATGGGACGGTAATTGCGGTGCTTGCGATTCTGTTCTTCCGCCGTGATCCATTGGCAGTTCTGCTTTTCGTAGTTGCCATCGCTGTCAATCCGATCAAGCGTCAGATTCTCGCGATAGCCATCTTCCATGTCATTCCAAAACTCTTTGAATGACTCCCATCGTGGATCGTAGGTGATGCCGCGTGCACCGTAATATTTGTAGTTAGCCCGTTCAGGATTCTCGCACCGCCGCTTCATGTCCTGCCAGATCATGTAGACACGCGTACCGGTTACCTTGTCTTTGTTACGCTCTATCCTCTGGCAAGCACGTGAGCACCAGCGGGCGCCTTTCTTTAGCGAAGAAGGATATACTTGACGTCCGCGACAAAACCAACTGTTCGCGACCTCGTTTTTTCGCTCAAGCCGCTCGCGTAAGCACTGTTTGATCAATTTTCAATCGCACATCCCGCCAAACGCTCCTCTGAGCCTCGAAAAGCCTCAATACACCAACAAAAACCTGCCCAAACTGCCCAGATATCCCCGCGTCGAGCGTCCTGGCCACCCGCTCCGTGACCCACGTGCGGAGCTTCTTCGAAGCCGCAGCTCGCAGCACGTTCCAACCGGCAAGTTTGTGCAAAATCACTCGGAACACACTCCCCCGACCGCGCACGCGAAGTTGTCCCATCCCCAGCCGATTCTTCACGCCACTGTTCGTTGATTC
>JANXSX010000211.1 GCA_025356475.1 Isosphaeraceae bacterium
TCAGTTGAATACGAAGCCAAGCCATGGTGTACGTCCGTGCGATGCGAAACCAGTTGTATCAACATCCCTACCGCTAATATCACAAATGTACCACAAACGTCCGGAGCAGGAAAGTCTCATCCAGTTCCGCGCGGAGTATAACGACAGTCCGAACTTGAGCCAGGCGGCCAGCTTGGGAGGGGGCCTAGTCGATGATGATCCACTTGACTTCGACCCGCCGATCCGCCTTCGGTCCCTTGCCGGTGGGTTCGGCGATGCCGACCCCTTCGGTCTGGATGCGCGACGGGTCGACCTTGTGCTGGTCGACGAGGTATCGTCGAATCTCGGAGCATCGGTCTTTGCTGAGGCCCTTCAGGGTGATCATCCAGTCGGGGATCGATGCGGGATCGAACGCCTCCTGCTCCTTCCTGCCGGAGCCATCGGCGTGGCCTCGGAGCAGGATCTTCGACCCCGGGCTGACGCGGAGGTAGCTGGCCACCTCTGCCAACTCCTTCCGGTTGAATTCGGAGGTCATCTCGAGCTGCGCGACGTTGGGCTTGAATTGGAAGACTACGTTGCGCGTCGTGATGTCGATTGGCTCCGCGTTGCGCCTGTCAGAGGGGATTGGTTTGATCGAGGCGGTCTGGGTCGCGAATCGGGAGATCGATCCTAGAACCTTGAGGGGCGAGGCGTCGAGGAATTTCTCGCTGTCGGGCACAGCCCCGATCAGCTTGGGGCCGTAAGCTTGTGCCGCGCGCTCGTAGATGTAGCCGTAGCTTCCGGCCGAGTCGATCTTGCCGTTGAAAAACGCCTGGTTCTCGGCGTAGTTGGCGAGGTGGACTTTGGCCAACTGCGTCCGAACCTCCTCGGCGTCCCACTTGAAGACCTTGCCAATCAGGTCGAGATACTTGTCCGGCTGCTCACGGATCATGGAGTTGCCGGTAATCAGTCCCTCGACGATCCCGTTCACCTTCTCGGGATTGGCTTGGGCGAACCCCTTGTTCAGGATCAGTACGTCGGCCACGATGAGGAGGTTGAGGCTGGTGGTCAGGAGCCGTGCTTTCCCCAGCGATTTCTCCACGACCTCGGTCGTCTTCGGTGCCCAGGTGACGCAGCCCGCCAGGCGGTTCTTCCCCTCGGCGAGTTCGCGGAGGAAGAGGTCGCCCGAGGCGAAGCCATCGGCACAGAAGACGAGGTTGAGCTTCTGCGGGTCGGGGCGTTCGTCGAGCGTGGCGAGCATGTTAACTTCCAGGCCGGCGACCTGGGCCAGGTAGCGGATGAAGAAATCCGCCTCGGTGAACTGCGCCGTGCTCAGGATCTTGCCTCGAAGGTCGTTGATCGACTTGAATTCTTTGCGGACCACGATCCCGTCGGCTCCTCGGGAGAATCCGATCAGGGCCGGGGCGACGACCTCGAATTGGTTGCCGTAGGCCGCCAACACGTCGACGGTGGTGGCGGAGCCAGCCATTTTCCCGCTGTTCAGCGCCGACCAGCTCTCTTCTTCGCTCAGGGTCAGCTTGAGTTTGAAGCCGAACTTCTTGAAGAAGGTCGAGTCCTCGCTCGGTTCGAGCCCGCCGTTGGCGACGATCAGACCCGAGTAGCCCGCGTACTCGCTCAACTCGATCTCGACGATGTTTCCGGCCGGCTTGTACGCGGCGGCGGGGGTGAGCTTGCGGACCTCCTTGAGGGTCTCGACAAGCTCGGCAACCGGCTTTTCTTGCGCGAACGTCGTCGCCGAGGCGCTCGATACGATTAACACCGCGAGCAACCCGGCATGCTTCCCAAGCTGACTCATCGCCCCTCCCCATAAGAGTAGGACTTGCGTTTCGGTGGTGAAATCCCGATCGAGGCGGCATGCGGCCGGTGGGCCTCACTTGATCTCGCGCCAGAGGCGCTCGATCTTGCTGATGTCCGCGCCGCGATCTTCCAGCCATTGGCAGCGATCCAGGACGTCAGCCGGGGGATAGACGGCCGGATCGCTCCGGAGAGCAGGATCAACCTTGGCACGGGCGGCGGCGTTCGGCGTGGGATAGCGCACGAAATTGGCGTTTCGCGCGGCGACCTCGGGGCCGAGCAGGAAATCGATGAAGGCGTGGGCGAGCTTCGGCTGCTTCGCGCCCACGGGGATCGCCATCGAGTCCGCCCAGATCATCGAGCCCGAGGACGGGACGATCACCCGCACCGAGGCTCGCTTCTCCCTCGCCTGGAGGATGTCGCCGCTCCAGCCCAGGGCGACCCAGGCGTCACCGGAGATGAGCTTGTCCTTGAACGCATCGGAGGTGTAGGCCTGGACGAGTGGCCTCTGGGCCTTCAGCACGGCCTTGACCTTGGCGAGATCCTCGTCCTTGGTCGAATTCATGGGCAGGTTCAGGGACAGGAGGACGATCGCCACCACGTTCTCGGGGTCGTCGAGCATGGTGATGTGCCCGCTGTATTTCGGATCGAACAGAACCTTGAAATCCTTCGCATCCTTGTCCACCTTGTCGCTCTGGACGCCGACCGCCACGGTGCCCCAGAAGTAGGGGACCGAGTACCGGTTGCCGCGGTCGAAGCGCGCGTCGAGGAACTTGGGGTCGAGGTGCTTCATGCCGGGCAGAAGGGACTTGTCGAGAGGGGCGAGCAGCCCCTTCTTGACCAGAGGCGTCATGCTCCGATCCGAGGGGAAGATCACGTCGTACTCGCTGCCGCCGGCGAGCATCTTCGTCTCCAACTCCGCATCGCTGGCGAAATTGTCGTACTGGACCTTCGCCCCGGTCTGGGCCTCGAACTCCTTCAGCAGATCCGGGTCGATGTAGTCGCTCCAGTTGAATACGCGAAGGGTCTGCCCGGCGAACGGCCTGCTTGGATCGCTCGCCGCAGGCTCCTTGTCGTTCGCGTGGCCTCCGCACCCTGCCGCAAGTAAAACGAGGCTCGCGGCCAGCCAGGCCAGTCGCGCGGCGATTCGAGTACGGTCGACGTGTATTGTCGTAGGCACGTTCATCGGGGTTTCCTCGACCATCAAGGATCGGAGGTGGCCTGGCGTCCCGTCGCGATCATCGCGGCGGCTCGCAGAGCATTTGATCCTACCGCACCGGCGGGGGAAGAAAAACAGTTTTCTCGTTGTCCTGGGCGATCCGTGCCAGGCTCCGGCCACGATCGATGAGGCCGGCGAGGATGAGGCAGGCCAAGGTGGCCAGGAACAGCAGAACGAAGAGGGCATTCGTATCGGGGCCGACCCCAAATCGCATCCGGGAGAAGACCTTGATTGGTAAGGTGTCGACGCCCGGCCCTTTCGTGAAGAACGTGATGAGGTAGTCGTCGAACGACAGACCGAACGACAGGAGCCAGGCCACGACCAGGCTGGGGGCCAGGATCGGGGCCGTGACCGAGAGGAACGCCTGGAGAGGCGTTGCCCCGCAGTCGAGGGCCGCGTCGAGCAACGACTCATCGAGGTCTTCCACGGCGGCCGAAACGACCACGAACGCATACGAAAGCCCGAAGCTGACGTGGGCCAACACGACGGTCCAGTAACCCTGGCGCACCCCGAGGGCGTGGAAGAAGATCCCTAGAGACACCGCCAGGATGATATCGGGCACGACCAGCGGCATGACCAGCAGCCCGGTGGCGATTCCTCGGGCTCGAGCCCGCCAGCGCGTCAACCCGAGAGCGGCGAGAGTGCCGAGGGCGACCGACGCCGTGCTCGCGACCAATCCCACCCGGAGGCTGGCTCGCAGGCACTCCCAGAGTTCGTCAACCTCGCCAGGGTTGAGCAGCTTTCGGTAGCCTCGGATCGAGACGCCGCCCCACACCGAGCCAACTCGCGACGAGTTGAACGAGTAGATGAACGTCATGACCACGGGCGCATAGAGAGCAGCCACCGCGATCGCGAGGAACAGCCGCCCAACCCACGCGCGAGTTCTCATTCGCTGGCTCCGCCCGGTCTCGCCCTTGGCCCCTTGCCCGAGAGGCGGATCGAGACCGCCGCCGGGACCACGATCACGATCAGGAGGACCATGGCCGCCGCAGAGGCGAACGGCCAATTGCGTCTTTCCATGAACTCCTCCACGATCATGGTTCCCAGGACCGTCACCTTCCCCTCGCCGATGAAGTGCGGGATCAGGTATTCGCCCGCCGCCGGGATGAAGACCAATGAGCAGCCAGCGATGGCACCGGGGCGGGTCAGGGGCCAGGTCACGCGATGGAAGGCTTGCCAGGGCGTTGCCCCAAGGTCCAGGGCGGCCAGCCGAACGTCCGGATCGACCCTCTCACAGGCACGAAGCAAGGGGAGAAGCATGAACGGCAGATAGGCGGCCGCCATCACCAGCCCGACGCCCCATGTGGTTCCGCGTAACGACAACGGCAATAGATTTAACCAGCCGAAGATCCGAAGGAGTTGAGATGTGACGAGCGGGAACGAGAGCAGGACGACCCAGGCACGCCTCTGGCCCTTTGGTTGCCGGGCCAGAACCATGGCGCACGGATACCCAAGAACCAGGCACGCCGCTGTGACCGCGCCGGCCAACGCGAGGGAACGCCCGAGGATCGGCATCGAATAGGAGCCGGTCGCCTCTCGCCACCCTTCGACCGAGGCCTCGGCCCGGATGTGGCCGGAGAAGTCGCGGGCGCGAAGCGAATAGCTTGCGACCAGGCAGGTCGGCACGAGGAAGAACGCGACGAGGTAGATGAGCGGCGGCCAGGCGGCGGGTCCCTTCATGGGGCGACTCCGAAGATGTGAGCCTCCTCGGGCGACCAGGACACACGCACGTCCGTGCCGACAGGAGGCGTTTCGACATCGGCCCGAAGCTCGGCCGTGAGGGGCACTCCGAGTTCGGACATCAACCTCAAGGAGACCGAAGTTCCCGAGAATTGACGGCCGACGATCCGCGCACCGAGGAAGCCTTCGAGGCCGAGCCAGAGATCCTGCGGCCGGACCCCCAGAAGCAGTTTGGGTCCAGCCGGAAGCGTGCGGCTGGTCGTTGGAACTCTCGGGCCGCCGGACAACTCGACCCATCCGTCCCCTTGCTCCGATCTCTCGCCGCTCAGCCAGTTGATCGGGCCGATGAAGGAGGCGACGAACGGGCTCACGGGTCGGCGGTAGATCTCTTCGGGAGGGCCGACCTGCTCCAGTCGCCCCTGGTTCAGCACTCCCACGCGATGCGCTGCTCGCAGGGCTTCCTCGCGGTCGTGCGTGACGTAAAGATAAGCCACCTTGAGCCGCTCCTGGATGTCCTGGAGCAGCTCGAGCGTCTGGGTTCTCAGGTGGGGGTCGAGCGCGGACAGTGGCTCATCGAGCAAGACCGCCTCGGACTCGCTGACCAGCGCCCGCGCCAGTGCCACCCTCTGGCGTTCCCCCCCCGACAGAGCCTCGACTCGGCGACTCGCGAACGGCCCCAACTCCACCCAGTCCAGGGCCTGCGCCACGCGAGCCGACCTGGTCCGGCGGTCCACCCCGGCCATCCGGAGCGGGAATCCCACGTTGCCGGCGACATCGAGATGCGGGAACAAAGCGTAATTCTGGAACACCGTGTGGACGCGGCGGCGGTACGGAGGCTGCTCGGTCACGTCCTGCCCCGAGAGCAGAACACGGCCCGAATCGGGCGATTCGATGCCCGAGACTAGCTTCAAGAGTGTGCTCTTCCCGCTTCCGCTCGGGCCGATCAGCGCCAGGAACTCCCCACGACCGACGGTCAGGCTCGTGCCGTCGATGACCGCTCGGCCGCCGAATCGCTTCGAGACTTCGCGAAGCTCGATTGCTGGACCATCCGCGCGATCGCTCGATCCCATGTCGGCTGGACTCGACTCAAAAGAAGGCCATCTTCGGCGCGGACCGTACTCGCTCGTTAGTCGTCACGCATTCTGGCCTTGAGATCATGCCGAAAACAAGGGTTCCCGTCGATCATCGAGCTGGGACCGAATCCTCGGAAGGAGATCAGGGAAGCTCTTCGTCCAGATCAACCCACCACCAGGCGTCCGACCCGTCGCCGATGCGAAAGAATCGGGAGCCAGCCGGCGCAATCCGGGAGGATGGAGCGCTGGAGACGAGCGTGGCGAGCCTCTTGGCTCGGGTGCGGATCGCCTTGATCTCGGTCTTCGCGAACGATTCGGGCACGCTGCGGGGCGGACGTTGCAGGAGAGCCGAGTTCGCCGGGAGTCCCAGGGGCCGAAGCAGCTTCTCCTCGAACGATCCCCCGTCCTTCAGGTTGGGGTGGGAGCGAAGGGCTTCCAGCGCCTGGGTGTCGCTCGCGGCGGAGACGATCGGCGCGAGGCGGTCGAGCAGCGATCGGGCCTCGCGCACCGAGACGAGCGTGCGGAGGCGCATCTGCGGGAGCCCCTTGTCCTCGCCTTCCGGGGCGTGGCCGGGTGCCCACCTCCACACGTATCCCTCGCGCCCGACTCGTGCGCCGGCCCTCTTGCGAAGCTCTTCGATCGGCACGTCTCGCTCGGCCAGGAGGTCGATGAACTCGGTTCCGACCTTGGTGTGGAACTCCCGGGCTTGAAGGTCCCTGAGCCTGTCTAGAAGATCCTTGTGGCGACGACTCAGTTCTTCGAACTTTTTATTAAGGATCCCAGACAAGTCGGCGACCCGCTCGACCATCGAGTAACTATCGGGAGCAACCCCGGAATCGCCCAGGCGATCTTTGAGCATCGACCCGATCGTCTTGGACTGGGTTCGGAAGGCCTTTACCGCCGACTTGAACTCCGGGTTCTCCCAGTTCGCATCCGGATCGAGAACCTGCACCGCGACGAAGAGGATCGGTGCCTCGCCGGGGCGCAGCAACTTCTCCACAATCTCCCTCTCGTGAGGGTGGCTCGCCTCACCCTCGTCGGATTTATCCCCGCAGTCGCCGATCATGATCACCATCTTCTGGGCGTGCGGCCGAAACTTGGCGTCTTCGATGGCCTTCACGAGACCGATAAAGCCGTTCTCGCGATAATCTTGACCGCCCCCGTAGATCTGGTGGGACCGCACGGCCGCGGCGATCTCGGCCCCTTTGGTCCGTGCGTCCGCCAGCCTGCTCGTCCGTTGCCCCGGAGGGGGAGTTTTCTCGTCGTTGTAGTAAGCTACGGCGACCTCGACGGCCCGGCTTGGGTTGCGTTTACCCTCGACGAGGATCGCCTCAACGGTATCCCCCACCTTGGGGATCTGTGCTTGCATGCTTCCGGTGTCGTCGATCACGAAGAGGATCTGTAAGCCCTCGCCGAGCTGGGCCTGGAGTTCGGCCACCTGCTTCTGCAACCTCTCGGATTCACCGCGATTCCGGGCGACTTCGCCGTCGGTCAGGAATCCCCCCAACGCCGCGACTCTCAGGAGCTGGTTGCCCGTATTCGGGTCAGTTTCGGGATACTCGGCATCATCGGGGTAGGGGAGGAGAGGAAATCGCGTCGTGGTCGACCCGAAGGGTAGAGTCACGCCCTGATCGTCGGCCTGCTCCTCGAAGAGTGTTCGGATCGCGAGGGGTTCCTTCCCGGCAGCGTATGCGTCGCTCCGATTCCGGTAGACCGCTCCTTTAGGGGCTCGGCGAAGGGCGGTCCCGGGCCGGGTCGATAGCTCGTCCCACTCGATGGCGAGCCGGCCATCGAACGGGATCGTGAGTGATGCGTCAACCCAGCCGAGGACGCAGGACTTGGGCGGGTTCTCAACATCAATCACAGGAGACTCGCCGATCAGGACTTGCCCGTCGGCCTCGCCGTAGCGAAAGTAGATCCCCAGCATGACGGCCTGCCGGTCAGCGATCGGCCCCTTGGTGTCCGGCGAAAGGTGGGGTGTGATCGTGCCGATCTGGCCCATCTTGGCTTTGCGCAGTGAGGCCGTGGTGTCGACGAGGATCACCTTGCGCGGCACGTTGGCAACGGGGGCGATCTCCGCCCCGTCGCGGACAACGAGCCCTTCGGCGCGGACCCAACCGAGTAGTTGACCAACCGACCGCCGGTCGGGTGCCGATCGGGCGAGCAGGAGAAAAGCCGATCCATCCGCCGCGATGCTTCGGTCTGCGTAGTAGAGTTCCTGCATGAACTTCAAGGGTGGCGACCCGGAAGCGGGTGGGGCATCGGAGACCGGGCGGCTGCGGGGGCGTTCCCCCTCGATCGCTGCCCAGACCATGCGTGCGGTGGACCCCTCGACGACTAGTCGAGTCGGCAGTCGTTGCCCGAGCTTGGCCGGCTGGACGGCCTCCTCCGGCGTTGCTGCGGGGGCATCCGCGAACTGCACAGAGAGGGCCGCGATCCATGCGATGAGCATGCTGGTCATAGGGATTCCTGTTCCGTCTTGCTTCTGGTGGTGTCCGGTGCCTTGCCAGCATCGGCTGGCTTCGCTGGCGGCTTGTTCTCGGGAACGGGTTTGCCAGGTGTAACCTCCTCGGTCTTCTGAGCTTGCGCGGGTGGTCGAGGCTGGGCGGGATTCCTCCCCACGGTGGGCGGCGGAGCTGCTTTCGAGTCTCCGGGGGAGCCTTCGTCTGATTTCTTAGACGCATCGTCCAATCGAGTCGACGTACCGGACGCGGTTTCGAGTTGCCTCAAAACCGTCTCAAGGCGCTGAGCCATCGGGCCAGCGTGAGCCTCGCTCTCGTGTTGGTCAAGGGCTCGCCACTGCTTCAGGACCAACATCAAGAGCACCACCTGGACGATGCTCGTCAAGAGGACCGGGGCGTATGCCAGGGCCGCCGCGACGCGCGCAGATGGGAATCGCTTCCGGCCCGTATCAGGGGTTTGGGCGAGGTCGTCGATATCGGATTTGGTGGGTTCGGGAGAGACGATCCTGGGTTCTGGCATCCGGGGGCTCCGAGATTCCAACTAGCGGCCGGTCAGCTTCATAAGGTTCCCAATCGCATTCCGAAGGACATTTCGCGACGGATCGGCGATGCGGTGATACCGGCGGTTTTTCGCATCATCGGGCGGAAACCTGAGGGCGAGGATCTTGGCCAAATCACCTTCCTCACCGATGAAGAAGAGGTGCCATCGGTAGTCCTTCGGCGGCGTCCGATATTCGTCCTCGGCGAAGGTGCTCGGGTCACGATCGCTGGCGTCGCGCCAGACAATGAAGGCGGAGCGGGCGGGGCTGGCCACTCGACTTCCGAACTGGCGAGCGACGCCCTTGTAGGCGGCCCCCAGGATCGTCTCGAATCGTGCTTTATCCGGGAAGGGCTTGGCCCCCTTGGGGATCCCCTTGGACGGATCGAAGCGGCGGATCGTCCCGGGGCCTTCGGCGTCGAGGAGGTAGATGCTCCTCCCCACCAGATCCTCCTTCGAGGTCTCGGCGAGGGCGGCAACTTCGCCCAGCGTCGCCGCCCAGTCGCGCATCAGGGTCTCGGTCAGGACGACCAGGACAAGGCCTTTTCCGGAGAGGGCTTCCTCGTCCGTCGTCGTCAGCGTAAGCGGCCCAGGGAGGTCTTTGCCCGAGGCGACCTCGGCCGGCTCGACCTCCAGGCATTCGAGGCGGAGCTTAAGCGGTGGGCCACCCACCACATCGCTCCCACGGACCAGGAAGTCTACTTCCCGCGAGATTCCCTCGGTACCGCGGCCGGGGGGCAGCGTGACAACCCCGATATTCTCGGCGAGGAAGTATCCGGCGGGGGCTGCGAATTCAACCCCTGGGTCGACCGCGATGCGATATCGGAGCGTCACCGTGTCGCTGCGAGGCTTGCTCAGAGCGACCTTGATGTGGACGGATTTGTCCTCGGTCCGACGCACGGACCCCTCCGAAAGCGACCAGGAGAGCTTCGCCGCAGGGTCGGGCACACGGATCTTGACTTGGCTCGGCGACCCCGCCGCGAACGAATCCATGGTCCGGAACGAGACGATGGCCCAACGATCCCCTTTCCCTCGGTTCGAATCGTCTTCGACCCGTTTCAGGGTGATTGACCGCCGTGTGACGCCCACGTCGAACACCAGGAAGTCGGTCGAGGGGCGGGACTGGATTTGGTAGTCGCGATCGCTCGCGTCGCCGCCGAGCGTGAAGGCAACCTCAAGCGGATAGGTCAGCTTGCGATCGAGGTCGAAGTCGATGGTGATGAGTGGATCCTTGTCGCTGAACTCTCTAGCCGTGCTGCTGACACGAACCTTCGGGAGCGATTCCTGGGGAGTCACAGTGCGCACCCGCAAGGCGAGCTCGACGGCACTTTTGGTTATATCGGCCACGTAGCCCTCACCGTCCAGGAGGCGTACCTTGACGATGCGGATTTCCTCGTGGACCGATTCGCCCGGGCGGGTCTTGGGCAAAGGCCGGGGACGGAGGACCAGCTTCGCCTCGCGCTCGCCCGGGCGGATGACGACTCCTCCCGGGGCCTCAACGATCTCATATTGCGGACCCTGCTCGGCCGTTCCCCCCAACTCGAATTGTATCGGGATCGGCCGCGGTGCAAGGTTACGCCGCCGAAAGGTGACGGTCAGGAGACGCTCTCCGTCGAACGCCGACCGGTCCGCGAGGATCTCAACCGCTGGTGGCTCGGTCCGGGGCCAATAGCGGTACGACCCGGCCGTGATGCCGGACAACGTGAGTACCCAGGCCGTCCAGAGGGATAGAACCTTGAGCTCGGGGTCTCTCATAGCGCGGACCTCCACGGTCGGTCAATCGGGAAAGGTCACGAGCCAGCGTCTAGGTAGGTACCGCCGCTGCGACGCTTGCCTCGGTCGATGTCTTTCTTCAGTGGAGTCGGGCTTGTGGGCGTCACCGGCGGCTTGGGATCGGGCTGACTCAACGGCACCTTACGCTCGAGATCGCGGTCGACGACTGTGAGGATCTCCTCGGAGCCCGGCTCGTCGTCCAGTTCCTCGTCGGGCTGATCGAGAAGGCCGTCGGGTAGTTGGGAGGTCGAGAGCCCCTCGGCCGCGAGTCTCCATCGCATCAGGGCCGACCGGGCGTCGCGGGCGACCCAGGTTGCCAGCAGGATCACCAGCGCCGATTCGCCGGTGGCGAGAACCAGCGGCATGCCGACCTCGGACCAGGGCACCACGTTCGAGACCATACGGAGGTTCAGCAAGGAGAGAAGACAGCCCAGAACCGGGATGACGAAGGCCAGGTCGCGGGGCCACCGCCACCGCCGGGCCAGATCGCGCTCCAGAGTGGCGCGAACTTCCTCGATGGCGGCCTGGCGCTCCTCGTGCGAGGGCCTCTTGCGGAGGAGGCGGGTCGAGAGGTCCAGCGCGCGCGTGACCCAGTTCGGGCTGGCCGGCGAGCCTTCACCAGGGTGCTCGTAGCTCCGGAGGGTGGCGGCCCACGCGGACAGAGAAAACCTCTCGACGAGAAGCGCGACCACGGCAAGTGCGGTGAGCGCATGCACGACCGTGGCGAGGCGGCCCGACGTTCCCCATTGACCGCTCGGCAGGAATCCCCGCATTCCGGCGGCATAGTACCCACCGGCAGTCACGACGGCAGCGATCAGCCCAGTCCAAGGCGGGGATCGCCTCGGCAGGATGTCCGCCTCTGGTGCGGCTGACTTGGTCATTGGGGTATCACTCCAACTCAACGTTAGCGGGGAAGCACAGGCCATCTGAGTCGTGAATCAGGCCCGGGCGGAGAACCTTTGAGACCTTACCGCGGCTGCCCGGCCCGCGGACCTTGATCGCGATGTGGTTGCTCGGATGCTCGTCGATCGAGCGCGGGCGGAACGCTCGCAACTGAAACCCATCCGCTAGGAGCGTTTCCAGGGTCCGGGCGACCGGATCGACCTCTTCGGTCCTCTCGCCGCCGACCCCGGCCCAGAATGTGTCGAAGAAGTGCTTGGCGGCCAGGGCCAAGGCGTCGGGGCCTTCGCGGGCGGCGGTGGGCCAGTCCACCAAGGCGAGACTCAGGCGGTGGGCCGACGTGAGGCCCGAGCGACCCAGCCGCTCCACCAGGTCGTCGTACCCTTGCGGCGATTTGCCCGCCGAGACGAATGTCGAGGGCGCGCGGTGGATCGTGCCGCTGGCCCTCGTCTCCTTCAGACCGAGCGATCGCAACCCAACCTGCTCGCTCGGGATCGACGCCGAGAACTCGGACGGTGGCATGCCAGTGGACCCGAGCGTCGGGTCCGTTCGCTGGCGCGTGAAGCTCCACCAATCCGGGAGTACCTCCAGGCCCTGCCGACTACACCAGAGACGCAGACCGGCGAGGACACGTTCGAGGGCCTGTGGAGGCGATGCATCCGAGCACCCGGGCAGGTGATCGATGAGCGGCATGACCAGGTCGTGGGCGCAGGCCTCGGACTGGAACCCCAGTTTAACGTCGAGGGAGGCGGCGTGCAAGGCGCGAGCTGCAGGGCCGATTGCTCTCTCCAACTGCGGGTCGGCACTCACCGCCTCGACGACGGCTTCGGCGTGCTGGAGAGTACCTTCGACCTTGGATCCAAGGCTGAACGTTCCGGTCAGCAGCGCCAGACGGGGGACGTAGCGGACCGTGCCGCCGATCGCCTCGCCCTGCCGGACGCGATCCTCCCACGACCAGGCCACAAGCGGTGCTTCCGATGTTGCCCGCCCCTTTGGCCAGGCAGGGCGGATGCCTCCGCAGTGAGGGGGCATACACTCGCACCATCCCTCAGAGGCCAAGGCGTTTAGCCAGGTGTCTGCTGCTCCGTTTGGCTCCCGGATCGCGCGGCGGACCAGCGCATCGAACCAGGAGAGACCCAGTGGGGTCTCTACCCAGTCCACGTACCGATCGCGGAAGGCTTGAGCCGATTCGGCTCGGTCGTTGCGCGCCAAGAACGCCAGGCCGTTCGCCAGGCGATGCCAATCGCGGAGCGGGAACACCGCACCGACCGGAATTTGCGCGCAATCCGGCGGTTCCGGCAGCCCGAGCCAGGGCGCGACACCTTCGGGAACCTCGCGGCCCATCGAGACCCGAATCTCGGCGGGGGACGAGCCCACACCGAACCGGACGACTTCCAGAATTTCGCCGAAGGGTTCCTCGCTTCGCTCCCATCGAACGATGGTCCCATCGGCGATCGGTGCCTTGAGCCGCGATGGTCGCCAGGTCGCCTCGTCGAGCTTGGGAATGACCGGCTCGCCCATCGCTTCTAGCGCTTTGTAGAGCCGGCCGGCGAGATCGCGGTATTGAGGTCCGGGGGGATGGTTCTGCTGTCCTCGCCGGTACACGGCCTCGAACGCTCCTCGAGCGATCTCCGGGTTGAGCTGATCGGCGATACCCGATGGCCGGTACGCCAGGTCCCAGACCAGCTCGTTGTAAGGCGGCCACCCCTCCCATGCCGGATCCTTCTGTCGGATGAGGTCCAGGGTTTCCTCGGCACCGACCAGGGCGCGGACCATCGGGTGGCCGCCGCGTTCCGACGGCAACGAGAGGCAGACATCAGGCGAAATCGACCTCTCATCACCGGGGAGAATGAGTTCAAGCTTGACCCCGGAACCGGTCGCGAACGCTTCGCCCGCCGGGCGATCCGAAGCGACTCGCCATGGGCCGGTGCTTGGCGAGTGATTGGTCATTGGAACCAGCCGGAACCCGGCATCGGCGAAGGCGTCCAGCGCGAGGATCGCGGAGTTCGCAAGGCCGGGCTCGGCTGAAATGAGCGAAGCCAGCTCTTGGAGGAGTTTCCAGAGGCTGCGGCGATCGACCTCGGCCTTTCGCTCTCCCCACCAACCGGCCAGGTCACGGTATCCGGCCATCTTGTCGATGAGGGTGCGAGCCCGTCTCACGAGATCCTCGCGATGGCCGGGCGCGAGGCCCCCCATGACCTCCAGGAGTCGTCTCGCCGCCTCGGGCAGCGACTTCGAGCGCTCGCAGCGTCCTCGCAGGATCACGAACGCGGCCCGCCCCAGCTCGCATGGATCGAACAGGATGGCTGTCTCGCGGACCAGGGGCTGGCTGCCGACTTCGAGCCGCTCGTCCACATCGAAGACTTCGGGGGTCGCGACCGGATTGCGCGCGAAGCAAACGGCCGCCCCGGCGTGACGGAGGAGCCGAGCGGAGGCCGTCTCGACTTCGGCCCACGCGCGAGTTGCGGAGTCCGAAGTGAGTGCTTCCGACGCTTCATCCACCGCCCTGGCCACGGCAGCGACCAGCCGTAATCGGGCCTCATGCGAGTTCGGCGGGATCGCGACGGCTTTCGCTCGCGACAGGATCGCGCCGAGGTTCTGAGCGTCGATCTCGCGAAGCCTTGCCTGAAAGCTAGCGAGAACACGGGGCGGCCAGTCTTCGGGCACCTGCGCGAGGACCGCGTCAAGGCGGTCGATCAGCGCCCGCCGCTCAATCAGGTTTTCCTCTTCGGGGGCGGCCTGGCCCGATTTGAGGAACTCCGTGATCGCCGTTTCACACGCCACGAGCTGCTCGGTAGCACGACCAAGTGCTTCGCCTTGGACTGCCGCCATGGGGAAGGAAGCCGACCCCCTCCGAAACTCCTCGCCCCAGGCGGCGACCTCGCAGCACTCCCTTGCCAGGCGTTGGAGCTGGATCAATCGTCGATCGTGCTCGCCCCGCCTCCCGGCCGCCTCGCGGAGCCGCGACCAGGCGTCGAGGGCCGTCGCTTGGCCGATCCAGAGGGCAGACCGCGCGGAAGCCGCCAAGTCCAGGGCCTCCAAGGTCGGGACCGCGAGATCCGGCGAGGGCAGCGGGCCTAGTTCGACCCGTGCGGGGTCGCGGAATGCTCCCTCAAGCTGCTTGAGCAGCGCATCGCGGTGGGCCTCAATTTCGGATCCAACGACCGAGCGACCCGGCCACCGACTCCGGTAGTTGCTCTGGAAATCCGCAACTTTGAGGTCGCTGAACGCGATGTGCTTTGTGGCCTTCCAATTCGTGGCGAGCTTTCGGAGGAGTTCACCCGCACCGGGTAGCCAGTCGCCTTTCATGGATGTAATGAGTACGTCGTTGTGGATTGTCTCCGCTAGCGACGAGGCGGCTCCGCCTCGGCGTTCCAGAGCTAATGCGAGCCGTTCCCAGAGCATCCCCAGGCGGAGTTGCCGGAATCCCTCGTCGACCCAATCCTCGTCGCACCCGGCGCTCGGGGCGGTGAGCGCGGGTGTCGAGGTCGGCTTTGCGGGCGTTGCCTTTGAGGTGATGGGGCGGCTCATAGCAGTCCGCTCTGGACGGGTGCCCGGAATGCGGCCTTCTGGAACTCCTCGCCAGCGACCTCCTCGCCCGAAGTCTCGTCCCTCATGAAGAAACGGAATTGATCGCGTTCGTACCAGACCGTGAGCGGACCCGTAATGGCTTCCTTGAACGGGAATTTGAGATAGTCCGCCGGTTTGGGGTCGCCGGGCCAGCGGCGGCCGAGGTAGACGATGCCGAAGTGCGGGCCTTGCGCATCGCGCGACGGTTCGGGGACGGGGATGCGACGCTCGGTGAGATCGTTGTAGGACTCATGCTCGCGGTAGAGCGACCGGACCCGGCCTTCGGCCCGGTCGGTGAAAGTGATCTCGAAGGGGATCTTGTCGGCGAGTTGGGAGTCAAACCGGATGCCGAGGGTGTCCTGACGGTCTTGGGACTGGAGGGCGAATACCGCCCCCTTGGCGACCGAGTCCTTAAGGTCGCCGCCATGCACCTCGCCGAGCTTCTGGTCGATGAATGGGACTCGGAGCTTGGACCGGATCATCTCGGCGATCAGCGGATACTTCGAGGCGTTCCCCACGACATAGGCGCAGTGGACCTCTCCGGGGCCGCTGGCTGCGCTACGCCCGAGCTTCGCCCCGATCATCTGGTTGGCGTAGTCCAAGCATCGATCCAGGTCGCTGTGGATCAGGGCGTCGATCTCGCGACGGTCCATCTCGACGGAGTTAACCGCGTTGCGGTTCTTGGTCTCATCGGGGCTGAGCCGAGATAGGAAATAGCTCTGGGCGTCGCCATGCTTGGCCTTGACTCGGCCCTCGTGCTGCCCGGTCTCGATCTTGAACCGCTCGGCCCACTTCCATAGCCAATTGGTGGCGTCGCGGCGGGCCGCCTGCCCGTCGAGCGAGAGGTTCTCGGGGTGGTGGTTCGTAGGCACGATCTGGTCGATCTCCCTCGCCTTGGAGGCGAGGAAGGATTTGAGCTCGCTGGGCGTATCTGGGAACCTCAGACGCCCAGGGCTGAGCTTCTCGGCGAGGCGGGCCTTGAGGATGCGATAGGCGGCGACCGTGATGTCGTCGCCCCCGAAGTTTCGGTTCCCGGTCCGCCCCAGGACTTCGATTTCGATCCACGCGGTCTTCCCGCCGTTCTGGGGCCTTGCTGTGGGTGGCCCTGCGACTCGGGCCTGAATGAGGGCGATGTCGGTCGTGCCGCCGCCACAGTCGAAGACCAGGAGGTTCAACCCGTCGGGGTACAGGTACTTCATCACGTCCGGTCCGCCGGGCTGGTCTGCGAAGTCACGCCAGAGGAAGTACATCGCGGCGGCCGACGCCTCGTCGATCACCATCGCGGGGATCGGTTTCTTGATGTTCTTGCACTCGTCGTTGGACTTCGCCGGCAGCTCGGCCGCGTTCGACCTTCGCCAGCCCCGCAGGAACGCCTGTCGGAGCTGGTCGACCTCCCGGCTCGAGAACGTAGTCGGGTGCGTGATCGCGATGCTCATCGGCACGTTGAACTTGCGCTCGTGGAACGATCGAAACAGCTTGCACACAAAGAGTTCAGCGGCGAATTCCTTCGAGACCGAGCGCCTCTGGCCGTCGACCGTGAACACCAGCCGAGCCTCGGGATCGGCGTCGGCCAAGAGGCGCTTGGCCCCAAGGATCAGATCCCCGCCCTGGCCCTCAACGAGAGCTTCTTCCCCGACGAGCCAGGTCGCCTCGTCCATCAGCTCGGGATCCTCCGACGGGCTGAACCGGAGGATACGGACCGCGGAGGCGACCGGCTTGGCGTCGGTGCCGAGTTCAACGCGGACGACCTCGATGTCATCGGCGCTGCTGTGGCCACTGGCTGCGAGACAGACGAGCGTGCTGTTGGTGTTGCCAAGGTCCAGGGCGACGTACCCGTCATACCTCGCCATCATGCGCGCCGGCGCGAGCGCCAGGTAGATCACTCCGTGGGCCGGCGCGGACGGCGCGTCGGGGATGGCGTAGACTTCGATCTCCCGCACGAACGCCTGGCCAGCGACCTCGGCATCGTCGGCGTCGTCCAGGAACTGCACGGCGTCGGTATCGACCATGAACTCCAGAGAGATCACGTCGCCCGGCGCGACATCGGCGATCAGCAGGTGGTTGCGGCGCTTGAGGATCGCCGCCGGGATCGCGTCGGTCGGCAGGTTGCGTGCAGCGATCATCCGGCGGGCCGAATCGAGTGTATCAAGGAAAAGCGCCGGCTCCGCGCCAACGGCCGCCTCGGCCGCCGTCTTCCGTTTTGCTTGGACGTTTAGGTAGTGATAGGGCCGCGAATCCGGCCATGAGAGTACCAGGGTCAAGGGCACGTCCGCTAGAGCGCCGACCAAACCGTTGATTCCCGTGTTAACCTGCCAGACGCGCGTGCCGACGCGCTGCCAGATGTTCGGAATGCTGATATCCATCGCGTACGCCTCTCTCCGTTCGCAGACCCGAACTGCTTTCGCCGCGATCACTCCAGGCTGCCGAGAACTTCGTCGTAGGGGGCTGTGTCCGCCGCGTCGAGGTGCCCCTCGGCATTCTTGAGGAATGTTAGTCCCTCGATCATCTCATTCAGGTGCCCGCGCACCCTCTGGCCGACGACGAAGGCCACCCGGTGGGAGATCAAGCGGATCTTCCGCGGCATCAACGCCCGGTATTGGTTGGCGTCCAGAGGGGCTGGCTCGGCCCCCGGGAAAAGGAGGGGCAACTTGAACCCTGCCCCGGAGGCCGTCAGGCAGACCAGGGATTGCTCGTCGGCGAGCCGGCGGTCCTCCCAAACCTCGGTGGGGCTGGCGCGGTCTTCGAGCCGCACTTTGCCGTGCTGCGCCTCAAGGGTTCTGAGGCGGTCCGAAACCCTGTCGTGAACCTGGGGCAGGAACGTCGACTTGCACTCGTGTCGGAGAGTCTTCTCCAGCACGATCACGTAGTCGTTGTGGGCCGCTCGCAGCTTCTCGACTTCGATCTTGAGCCGGGCGGGGCATGTCGCCTCGAACTTTTTGGACAGAACCTCGGCCATCGCGGTGGCCGGAGCCTCCAGCATCGCGCGATCCTCGTCCAGGTCCTGAATCACCATCTGGAGGCCAACCTTCCAGTCCACGGCCGTCTCGAACGAGCCGTCGTTCATCTGCGCCGCGTCGCGGGCCGAGCTCACCAGCTTCGCCAGCCGATTGCGGATCGACTTCAGCCGCCCCTCCACCTCGTCCCGCACCTCTCCCTCGACCGCCTCGGCAAGGCGCTCGCCGATGACCTCGCGTAGGCGACCGATCCCGCCGTCGCACATGACTTCTTGGAACGCCGAGAGTAGTTCCGGATACTTCGCGAAACCTGAGGGTAGGACGGGCTGGCCTGAGTCGTCTCGGGCTAAATTCAGGCGCTCGCATACCAACGACGGATCGGGGAGGCCGCCCGGTTCCCCGTCCGGCCCCAGGCTCCGACGATGGAACTCGTTCGCCACCATTAGAACCTGCGACAGGGGTACTCGCTTATCATTCATCGTCTTGGCGATATGGTCGAAGATCGTCGTCTCGGACCCATATCCGTAGTGGGCGCTTGAGAGCGTGTCCATTTTGGTCACGACCATCCAGACCCGGCCTCGCATCCTAGGGTAGAGTTCGCTCAACTTCGTGAGGAGATCGTACGCTTCCTTCGATTGGACCTGCCCACTACCCTGGAAAATCAGGGCCCCGTCGAGCTCGGCCAGGAACCCCTCGGTCAGCATGTCGTCAGAGCGCATCCGAGCCCCGAGCCCGGGTAGGTCGATCAACTCGATCTTCTCCGAGATCGCAGAAGTCAGGTAGGCAATCTCGACCTGGCGTAGGAGCCCATGTTTCCAGGGACCGTCGCTCTCGGGGTGGTTAGTATACTCGACTCGACGATTGAATTCGGCCCGCTCCTCCCACGCAGGCTCGCGTACCACCTCTTTCCCGTAGGTGCCATAGCTGCGTAGGAAGCGGCGGAAAAAGCGGAAATCCTGGATCTTATCACCAGCGGAGACTTGCCTCGGACCGTAGTCCTCCTCGGGGGCGCTTTCGGCCTTGGCGATCAAGGCATCGAGTTCGACAAGGATTCGGTCATCGGTCTCGTCGTCACTAAAGCCTAGCGTGCTGCAAAGGCCACCTCGGCGTTGCTGGAATTGCTCCGGCGTGAGGTATCGCAGGTGGCAGCCGTGCCCGCCGACCTCAGGCTCCATCTGGCGGTAGATCCGCGTGGCGCTGCTCGTGGCTGGCGCGCCTTGACCGCTCGTGCATGGCTCCTCGCCGGGTCTTGGGCGGAGGACGCTGTTAAGAGTCGTCGACTTCCCGGCCTGCGAGGGGCCAAGGAACCCGACGTAGTACCGGGATCGCTCCATCTTCGGCCGCAACGACTCCAGCTCGGTTCGCAGCTTGCGCAGATCGTCGCGTTCCGCCAGGTGCGGCAGGAGGTTCTTGACGCGCGCAAACTGAGCTTCCAGGTGGTCGTAGTCCCGGATCAGGCCCTCGGTCATCAACTTACAGAGCGAGCGATTGAGCGGCATAGTGCTCGACGACCTCTCCTCAATCTCGGATGCAAATCGGGGCGACACGTATTACGAGCGGCGGCACGGCAACAAGGTGCCATCGAGCTTCGGGGTCGAGCGTCCGCTATTTCCCCGCGCTGCGGAGGCCAACCGGCCAGCTCAGGACTTGCTCGGAGCGGACCGGGTACTTGGCCTTGGACTTGCTCTTCGGGTCGGAGGAAAGATAGGCCTGCTTCCCACCTGCTAGCGGATCGAGCTCGTAGACGATGAGCTGCCAGGGGGCGTCCTTGGAGATCTCCTTCCAGGTCTCGATCCGGTCGATCGTGAACGTCCGCTCGAAGCTCAGACCGTCTTTCGACGTGGGGATCTCGTACCAGTATCCCGACTTGCTCCCCGACTCGCGGGGGACGAGTCGGCCGTCCGGCGTGGCCATCAGCGGCTTCTCCTCGCGGATCTGCTTCGGCATCTCGAACTGATCGAAGTCCTTGCGGTACTGGGCCAACTCCGCTGCGGCCTCCTCGGAGGTCAGAGGAAACTTCATCCAGACTCGGTTCGCCTTCGAGCCGGGCGGTCGGGTGAAGCGGAACGTGGCGTTGCTGCCCACGATTGTGACATCGACCAGCGAGTCGATGATAGCCAGGCTCCCGAGAACCAACTTCCGGGCCGATACCTTCTTGCTCACGAGAGGGCTGGCGAACATCTCGGGGTCGGCGAGGGCCTCGAAGAGCGCCATGTGGTCCGATTCGTCGAACCCGCTGAGGGTGATCATCCAGTGAGACTTCTCGGCGGGGATGTCCAGGACGATAGGCTCCATCGCCTTCAGACCGTCGCTCGGGTGGACTGTGAACTGGGAGGGGCGCAGGTCGGCGTCCTTGGTATCCTTCTTGGTCACGCCATCGACGATGTACCGGCCAAGAGCCTTCATTCGATAACGGCCCCCGGTCGCGCCCTCGACATCGGGCTTGAACTCCTCGGATGTCTTCTCGCCGGTCTTGGAGTTCTCGTATTGGACCACGAGCTTGCTCAACGAGTATGGCCCGCCCAGGTCGAGAACCCAGCTCCCGCCCCGGTCGGGTCGCAGGCCGACCTTCGCCGCCTCGCCTCGGTCGGGCAACGGTCCCCCCAAGATGAACTGCGACAGCCGCTCGAAGTCCTCGCGGGGCAACTCCTCGACGACCACGTTTTTCTCGGGGAACGACTCCTTGTCTCCAAGAGCCTTCTTCCTTCTAAGCACGATCGACGCCCCAAGGACGACCTGGGCGCGGACCGTCTTCTCCTTGGAGTCCGGCTCGCCGTCGGCCACGATCACCAGGGTGCCGCTCTTGTCCCCCGACGCGGCGGGCGGGACGGACCCGGTGTCGACGGTTGGTTCCTTGGGCTTTTTGGCGTCCTGACCTTGCACGAGGGGCGTCGCGGCGAGAAGCAGGAACATCCCGATCAGTGAGATTTTCGCTACGCGAGCTCGCCGACCAGTTTGAGAAGTTGCGTCAACCACGGTGGATACTCCGAGTCAGGGTTGGGTTTGCGGTGATTCTCGAGCGCGAACAAGGTGGCGAATGTCGCCTCCAGGCCGCGGGCTTCTTTGCCGTCTCGGATCGGGTTCGGGGCGCGATAGGCCCTGTCGCGGAGCGCGACGGAGGCGGTCTCGAGTCGCGAGATCGTCATCTTTCGGATCGTGTCCCTGCACTCGCGCTCGGGCTCGCCAGCCCCCTGGGCCGCATAAGTCTTGGAGTCGTACATCCGTTCGACGATCGCAACCTCGCGAACGGGGTCGCCCTTCGCCGCCAGATACTCATCGAGCAGGTGGTAGAGGGGCGAGGTCTCCAAGCAGCGCTCACACAACTCGTGCGCTCGGGGCGGCACGACCTTTCGGACAAAGAACCAATATCCTGCGAAGCTCCCTGTCAGGAGCAAGACGACCAGCAGCAGTCCGGCCCATCTCCGGCGCGGGGGAGTGAGATCGGGAGGGGCGACTTGCTCATGAAAATGGTGGCTGGGCAACGTCTGAGGCCGCTCCTCCAGACGGGCGCGGAACTCGGGTGCCGAGCTGATTTCCCCCGACAGGACATCGGACAGGACCGTCCACACCTCGGCCTTGGCCCACGAGGCCCGGTCGCGGGTCGGGATGGTTTTGCGGACCTTGCCATCGGGCGATAGCAGCCAGGCAAAGAGCCGAGCCGCCGTGCGAAGGTCCACGTTCGGGTCGAACTCCTCGTCGGCCCGTCCCCCTTTTGAGGTATCCGGGAACTTCCTCGCGAGCTTCGGGTGGATGCGGCGATCAACGGCTCGTTCGTTCATCTCCTGGGGCTCGTAGTCCCAGAGCCCCGCGAACGCCTGCTTCTCCACCTTGACCTCGCCGTTCCGCAGCCACTGCGGCACGATCCCACGGAAGTAGACGAACCCAACGTCGGGGAGCAAAAGCCGCGAGACCGCACCGGAGGGCTCGACATCCACCAAGACGTTCGACGGCTGGAGGAGCCCCGCGCCCAAACCGAGGGCGTGCAGCGCCTCGATGGCTGCGAGGAGCTTGAGGAACGCCTCATCCATGGTCCTCAGATCGCGCTCCCGAGGCGGGGTCGCGCTACTCTTCCTCGCCGAGTGCAAGGCTCGGCGGAGATCGTCGAGCGAGATCGGAGGAGGGGCTTCCTCGTCGCCGAGGTCCAACTCGTATCGTCCCTCGACGGGCCGCGTCCAGACGGGGAAGGGCAGGGGCCGACCCGCCTTCGCCGCCACGTCCCCGAGGACGTATTCCACGCCCGATTCCACCTCGCGGATGAGCCCTTCGCGATCGTCTCGGCTACGGAGCGGCCCGGTGGTAGTCCGGCCCACAACGCCCCAAGACGGTTCTGTCGGCCCCGGCCGGGTCTCCAACTTCATCGCGAACGCTCCACTCCAGGGATGGGTTGAATCGAGGAGCCCGAACCACGCGATGATCCCACGCCAGCTAGCACAGCTGCAGAGATCGTTCACGTCGCCCCGGCCTTCGAGAGCGTTCTCGTCGCATACTATTTCGACCACGACGGTATCAAGTATGAGAAATCAACGGTTGCGGCCGGTCAAGAATATTTCGTGGAATTCGTCCGGATAGGCGAATCGGCCTTGTGGCCTGACACTATTGCATGATCCCGCTCCGTTTGTGTATCCCAAGGGAATGACGCAATCGCCATCCGGCCTTGGGGATCGCACCGGCGGAGCCGCACCATGGACGACCTCTCTCGCTTCTGCTGCCTGAATTTCGACTGCCCCGAGCATGGCAAGCGGGGGGCCGGAAATCTGACCGTGACCAGCCGATACGGCTCTGATCAGCAGCGGCGCATGCTCCGCTGCTCTGCCTGCAAGGCCCGATTCTCCGAGCGCAAGGGCACACCCCTGTTCGACTCGCGGCTGCCGCCCTCGAAGGTCGAGTCGGTCCTCGAGCACATCGCCGAGGGGTGCGGCGTCCGCCAGACCGGCCGGCTCTGCCGGGTGAATCGGGGCACCGTCGGCCGCCTGAGCAAGATCGCCGGCGAGCACGCCCGCGACCTCCACGACGAGTTGGTCGGGCTTTCCCCCCCGGACCCGCGAGGTCCAGTTCGATGAGAAGTGGTCCTTCGTGGCCAAGAAGGAGAAGAACTGCGACCCCGACGACCCGGCCGATGATCGCAAGGGCGACACCTGGGACCACGTCGCCATCCTCGCCGAGAGCCGGTTGGTCGTCGGCGTCGTGCCCGGCGAGCGGACGGCTGGGAGCGTCGTCGCGGTGGTCGAGGACTTCAAGCGCCGCACCGGCGGCCGGCTGATGGACCTGATCACCACCGACGGCTACCCGGCCTACGAGGAGGCGATCCTGCAGGCGTATGGGGAGACAGTCACGCCGCCCCGGACCGGCAAGCGCGGGTGTCCGAGGGCCTCCTACAAGGTCGCCCCGGAGGGGCTGACCTACGCCGTGGTGGAGAAGGCGCGGGAGAAGGGGCGGGTGGTGTCGATCGCCACGCGGGTGGTCTTCGGGACGATGGCGGCGGTGATCGCGGCGTTGGGGATGTCGAAGGCGAGTCGGGCGATCAACACGTCGTTCGTGGAGCGCCAGAACGGGACCGATCGGCACCGCAACGCGAGGAAGGCCCGCAAGACGTACCGCTTCAGCAAGGATTGGCGGTATCACGAGTCGGTGACCTACCTGACGATGTACGTCTACAACTTCTGCTGGCCGGTGAGGACGCTGCGGATCAAGGACGATCAGGGTCGCTGGCGGAGGCGAAGCCCGGCGATGGCGGCCGGGCTGGCGGATCACGTCTGGTCGATCCCCGAATGGCTGGCGTTCCCATCAGTACGACGCTCGTAGGCCACGAGGCGAATCGGAATCGACTCGGAATATACTTGCATCCCTCCGGATAACACTGGGAGAATACGGCCCGGGGTCGATGTCGATCCCCGTTACCTCGAGCGAGTCCGTCGGGATAACGGAATCCGCTGAGTCCAGTTTCCGATCGCGAGGGAACCATGAGAAAGTTGCCGATTGCCTTCGTCTGCCTTGCCTTGACGGCCTCGGGGGCCACGGCCGGCAACGACCTGGCCGTGTTCGTCGTCCACGGCACCTACGACGCCACTGGGGAGTGGCCCCTGCAGGTCGCGGGGAAAGCGACCTTCGCGTCGGAGCTGGCCCGGGGCACGCGCTGGACGGTCGAGCCATTCCTGTGGCGGACTTCCGTTCATCACGAACGTCGCGTCGAGGCAGCGAAGGATCTCGCCGCGCAGATCGATCGCCATCGGGCCAAGAGGATCGCCATCGTAGGGCACAGCCACGGCGGCAACGTCGCCATCCTCGCGGCGGAGTATTGCAAGCGCGACATCGAGACGATCGTGTGCCTCGCGACCCCGCACGTCTATCTGTTGGTCAAGGGATCGGATGGCAAGCCCATGCCCCTCTCTGTCTACTGCACGCCGTCAGCCCGAAAACGGATCGGACGTGTGGTCAGCGTCACATCCGCGAGCGACACCGTCGTGAAGACTTACGCCGATTTCCGAAAGGGGATCAGCGAGCAGCAAGCGATTATCGGCACGGAGGAATGGCGTAAGCAACACAAGCAACCGAGGATATGGGATGATGGAGGCCCCGTCCGCGAACTGTTCGAGGACCTGTTCGGTACGCCGGCGACGACCAACCTCCTGATCCACCCGCACCTTCTCCAGGCAGACCTGAACCTGACGATCGGCACTTTGGGTGACGGTATCAACGCTCACCGGATGATGCACGGCCGAAGGATGGGGTGGATGGTGGGCCGCCTCCTCGAAACCGAAGGCGGGCGCGGGGAATCCCTGGCTTCGCTCTATCTGGCGAACGTCGAGGACGACGGCGAGCCCATCGAGTCGGCCCTCCACGAACGATGGCTCGACGAGAATCGAGGACAACTCGAGTTCAGTGGGTGGATGCTGACCGACCTGCGAGTGACGAGCAAGAGCCTCGTTAAGCCATCCGGGAAGAACTGGGACTTAGACGGCTCCCCCCCCGACCTGTTCTACAAGGTTCGCTCCACCGGCCGTGCGGATGTGCCGGCTGGCGACTCGACCCTCGATGTGAAGTTCGCCTCCTGGAGGCCGTTCATCCACGCCCTCGCAACCGGGGAAGTGTCGATCGAGATCTGGGACCAAGATCTCTTCGGTGGCCACGATCACATGGGAACAATCGCGGTTGTCCCCAAGGCGGGCCGTTCGACGGTGGAGCACGATCAATTCACGGCCGAGATGACATGGACGAATGCACACCGCTGAATGTCTGCATTCGCTTATCCGGCGACTCGACAGCATCCATGCCCTCTTCGACGTCGCCTTTCTCTACCTGCCTCAAGAACTTTCGGCTCAAGCTGGTTAAGTGGTGACGAATAAGTTTGGCGCACCGCCCCGGATTCGAGGATACTCCAAAGTCTTCCCGGTCGTCGCCCCCGTGAGATCCCGTCATGGACTTTCCCATCGCCAACCTGATGGATGAGGATGCCTGTTATACGGCCCTGGTCGCCTGGTTGCACCCCGGCGGCTTCGCATGCCCGCGCTGCCATCGCCCCGATAAGATCCTCGCCCATCGTCGTCACCGCGCCCCCGTCCTCGATCACCGCTGCGGCCATTGCGGCCGCGTCTTTAACGCCTTCACCGGTACCGTCCTTCATGGCATCCGCCGCCGGCCCAGCGAGTTGGTCCTGATCCTCCGAGGATTCGCCCAGGGCGTCCCCACCGCGCAGCTGGCCCGCGAACTCGACCGCGATCGCACAGAGCTGCTCGCGTTGCGGCATCGGCTCGGGGAGCGGGCCTTCGAGGGCCGCGACCGGACGCCACTCGACGACACCGTGCTGGAAGCCGACGAGGCCTATCAGAATTCGGTGGGAAAAAGGCGTACCGCACCGCGACCCCGCCGACCCGCCGCGTCGCCGGGCCAACAAGGTGCGAGGCCACGGCACCTGGGACGGTGATCGGCCGCCGGTCTGCGGGGTGGTGGGCCGCGAGAGCGGCCAGATCCGTCTCACGGTGGTGCGAAACTCCGACGGAGCCACGCTGCAGAAAGTGGTGCGGAAGGCGAGTTGGCCGATGGTCACGGTGAACACCGATGAGTGGCGAGGATATGATGGCCTACCGAAGATGGGCCGGACCCGCAAGGCAGTGTGCCATGCCGACGGCGAATGGGCGCGGGATGACGACGGCGATGGTGTCCGCGAGGTGCATTGCAATACCCTGGAGGGGGTATGGACGGGGCTGCGGAATTGTTCTGCTTCAGACGGAAATGGAAGAACGCCAAGTCCGAGTTATATACTACTCGGCAGGAGTTCCTCCCATGCGAAAGCGACGCAAGAACTACACGCCAGCAGAGAAAGTCGCCATCCTGAGGCGCCATCTGATCGACAAAGTCCCGGTTTCCGACCTCTGCGACGAGCTCCAACTCCAGCCCACCCAGTTGGGGTCACGCCTCGGAACGGACAAAATTGCACGCTAAGGGTATCCGTTCGGCGAAGGACACGCTTGATGCGGAGGGCGGCGTGAGTTTTTCTCAGCCGAGATCGTTACTTATGGCCTGGCGTGGATGCTTCTCACTTTGGCTCGCCCAATTCCCACTCTTCGCGCAGGTTTCGCGTGGCTCATTTGCTTGGCCTTCAGCCGCATCACCTCGTCGGACTTCAACCATGCCGTTCGCGGCCGACCGCGCGGGCGACCTTCCTCTCTCCCTTGGGCTATGCCAGCGCAGACTCGCTCACACACGATCTTTCGTTCAAACTCCACGAAGATCGCCAGCATTCCCGCCTTCGCTTGGCCGGTGGATGTGACAATTAATTCAGTACATTGGTGAGGCGGATTATGCCCGTCCGAGTCCAAGACCTGGGGCGAACGAGCCTCGAATTCGCTCAACCTGGCGCCCCTCCGGGGCGTCCGGCCCCCCGGACAGAATCGAGGGTGAGTTCAAGCGTTCTCCGGTTTCCATCCGCTCGCGGATGCGGGCGGTGACCGGCCGCTCGGCCGTTACCGCCTGAGTCGGTCTCCGCTCGGGAGGCGGGGCCTCGACAACCCGCACATCCAGGAGCAAACGGATCCGTTCCGCCAGCTCATGGCTCGGTCGTTCGGGAACCGCATCGGTTCTGGCCTGTCCCGGAACCGGCTCGGCCAAGGCGATTCGAAGAGCATCACGCAGTTCGGTCAATTCGCCTCGTCGGGCCTCATGCGGGAACACCCGCCCCAGGCGATCCTGATAGTCGGCCAGTCGCCCCCTCGCCATGTCCAGCTCGCGACGGACCTCGTCGCACGCCGCCTCGGCACCGTCGAGCAGGCGATTGACCGCGTTGATCACGGCGCGCGGCCCGTGGGCCTCGCGTGACAGGGTCACGCGCCGAGTGGCAACCCCTTCGAGGTAAACATCGGGCGAGCCGCGCGGGTGCATCACGATGCCGAATTCCAGCCCCCGCGCCCGTCCCAACTCAAACCGCCGGGTCGCGAGAACCAGCTCAGGAATCGCCTCAAGGCGGTCGCCGAGCACGCCCATAACTTCCTCGCGGCGGCAACGCCGACCGCCGATCGCGATCGGATCGTCGGCATGGTCCTGGGCCGTGATCAGGTCGGCCGTCAAGCGTTCCAGGCGCTCTTCGCGATCGGCGATCATCTCGGGCAATTCGCGGATGTTGCGGCGGGCCAGGAACTGCTCGTCGGCGTGGCCTCTTGCCAGGATCGCCAGCCTCTGCAATTCGGCGTCGGCTTCGGCCAGGGTCAGTACCGCCGGGTTCCCCGACGCGATCGCCTTGACCTCGGCGTAGGACAGCTCCTGGCCCCCGACGTCCTCGGCACGACGCACCGCCACGTCACCCGTCATGACCTGTGCGATGAACCGCGCCTTGGTCTCCAAAGCCTGCCACATGTAGGCGTCGAATGAACCCTCAGTGACGTAGCGATAGATGGCCACTTCATCATTCGTGTTGCCTTGCCGCAGGATCCGCCCTTCACGCTGTTCGACCTCCGCCGGCTTCCAGGGGGCATCGAGGTGGTGCAAGGCCACGAGCCGCTTCTGGACGTTGGTGCCGGTGCCCATCTTCTGGGTGCTTCCCAGCAGCACCCGCACCGAACCGCTGCGGACCTTGTCGAACAGCGCCTGCTTCTTGGCGTCGGTGTCGGCCTCGCCGACCGTGGCGATCTGGTCGCGGGGTACGCCCTGCTGCGCGAGTTTGGCCGTGACCTCGTCGTAGGCCGAGTAGCCCCAGGGAGTGGGGTTAATTCCCATATCGCAGAAGATCAACTGCACGCCTCGTGTCGCTGTTGTCCGGCTCCAGATCGCGGCAACGTTGGCGACCAGGGCGTTGACCTTGGAGCCGGGGTGGTCCGGTGCGGTGGCGGCCAGCATCCGGGCATCGAGTGCCAACTTGCGGCCGTCGGTGGTGATTGCCAGGGCGTTGTCCTCGCGGGGATCGACCTTCTCGGAGCGAATCCGCTCATAGCGGTCGATCAGGCCGCGTTGCAGCACTGCCTGCTCGTCGGACATCGGGCAAGCGACCACGAATGGCTTGCCCCCTTGCAAGGCTGGCCGGGGCAGGTCGAGTTTCTCGGCCGTCTGGACGTCGGAGAACGCCCGGAACATGGCCTGGAGTTCGGGGATGTTGGTGAACTTGGCGAACCGGCTGCGAGGCCGCAAGCTGGCCCCGTCGGGGGAGATTTCCATCGCGTCCACGACCTCGCCGAAGGTGGCGGCCCAGGCGTCGAAGTGTTCGAGGCCGCGCGACGCCAGCCCCTCGGGGTCGAGGAACTTCTGCATCGTGAACATCTCGACCATCGTGTTCGAGATCGGCGTGCCGGTGGCGAACGTGACGCCGTGGCCGGGGTGACGCTCACCGAGATAGCGGGCTTTCATATAGAGGTCGAAGGCCCGCTCGCTGCCGCCGGTCTGGATCCCCGCGACCCGATCCATCTTGGTCGGGGTTTCGAGGTTCTTGAAGTAGTGCGCCTCGTCCACGAACAGGTGATCGACGCCCAACTCGTCGAACACCAAACCGTCGTCCTTCTTGGCCTCGGCCAATAAATCGTGGAGCCGCTCTTCGCGTCTGGCCTTCTGCTTCTCGATCGTCTTGATGAGGTTTCGCTGCGTCCCCGTGCGGTCGCCGGAGCGGGCCGACTCGACGAGCAACGACTCGTACTCGGCGACTTGCTCGCGGAGGAACCGGGCCTGGTAGTCGCGACTCATGCCAATCCGCTCGAATGAGCTGTGAGTCGTGACGATCCCGTCCCATTCGCCGCCGGCGATCTTGGCGGTGAGCGACTTCCGCCGCTCCCGGGTCATGTCCTCCTTGGAGGCGACCAACAACCGAGCATCGGGATAAAGCTGCACGAACTCCCTGGAGAACTGTTCGAGCATATGATTGGGCACGACGAACAGCGGCTTGCGGATCAGCCCCGCCTGCTTCATCTTCATGCCCGAGGCCGCCATCGTGAACGTCTTGCCCGCGCCCACGGCGTGGGCCAGGAGCGTGTTGCCGCCGCTCATCGAGCGCCAGATCGCGTCCTTCTGGTGGGGCCGCAATTCGATCGCACGGTTGAGGCCGGGGAATTCCAGGTGCGAGCCGTCAAAGAGCCGGGGCCGGAGGTTGTTGTAGGTGTCGTTGTAGACCCGAACTAAGCGTTCGGCCCGCTCCGGTTCGGCGAAGACCCAGGAGCGGAACCGTTCCTTGATCCGCTTCTGCTTCTCCTTGGCGGCCAGAGTCTCTTCTGGGTTCACGACCCGCTCCTCGCGGCCGCCGCCGCTCAAGACGGTGTCGTAGATCGCGGGCGTCTTGAGGTTCAAGGCCTGGTCGAGCAGGGTCACGCCGTTGGCGCGGGCCGTGCCGTAGTCGGCCGTGGCGGCGACCGACTGAACAGCGGCGTAGCCCGCCTCCAGGGTCCAGACGGCGTCCTTCTTGAGGTGGCCGACAGCGATCGCCGAAGCCGGCACTCCGAACAAGTCGCCGGCGAAGGCGGCGATATCCGACTCGGGGATCCAGGGGGCACCCAGGTTGGCGTCGATGTCGCCGGGGAGCACGTCCTCGGGCTGGACGGCCTGTAAGGACACGATGTTTCGCGCATACTCTGGTCCGGCCCGTTCGGCGGCGGCCAGCTTGGCCCGGACATTGCCCGACAAGTACGCATCGGCGGTCTCCCAGGCCCCGGTGGCCGGGTCGCGATAAATGAGGTCGCCCAGTTCTCGGAGAATCTGGGCCTCGTCGCGGCCGTAGAGGGCCGCGATGTAGGGGAGATCAACGGCTCCGCGTTGATCGAGCGAGGCGAGCAAGCCCGCCTCGGCGCTGGTCACCTCGGTGAGTGGTGGCGGCCGGCCGACCACATCGCGGAGCAAGATCGCCGCCTTGGTCGCCTTGCCCGAAGTTTCGTCGTAGTCTTCCAGGGCCATGACCAGCATGGCGTCGGGGTCTTCGCGGAACTTGACCAGGTTGGGCATGCGGCGAATCGTCCCTCCCTGCTGCGTCGCGGTGAAGGTTGTCTTGTTGATTGGGCCGTGGGCCGCGACGAAGCGGTCGTAGGCCCGGTTGAGGTTGCGGCGGGCCTCGTCGCGATCCGCGTCGGGCCAGTCCTCGTTCTGGGACTGCAAGACCCGGCGCGCCAGGTCGCGTAAGCCGATCAGCGAGGCGAACCGGCGAGCATTGGCGGTGCCGTCGGCCCGTAGGGTCGTGCCCCAGTAGATGACGGGCTCAGGACGGCCGGCCGTGACCTGATAGAGGACACGATCCTCGCCGACGAAGAAGCCGCCTTCGGTCACCAGCCGCTCGGACGGGGGCGGAGTGAAGGTCGAGATCGGTTTGGATTTTGCGACGACGGCCGTCGTCGGAGCCCACTCAGGCAAGCGACGGATTGCGGCGTCGAGCAACGCGGCCAGGTCGCCGTGGCTCGTGAGGCTATAGCCGCCCTCGCCACCGTAGAGCCGATCCTGGCGGCTCCAGGTGCCCAGCACCTGTTCGGGATGGTTGAGGAAGTAGCGGTTGATCGCCACCTCGACGCCTTCGATGGTCAGCGGCCCGGTGGCAAGCCAGGCGGGATCGGCGTGGTTCGGTTCCTGTCCAGAGGCACGCTTGCGGAGGATCAGGATGTCGGTGACGACCGCCGTGCCTTCACGTTTGAAGGCGTCGGAGGGGAGGCGAATCGCCGCCTCGAAATCGGCCCGTGCGCCGAGGAATTCGCGGACGGCGGCGTTCTGCTTGTCGAGCGTGAAGTGGCTCGTGACCAGGGCCAGGACGCCACCGGGCTTCAAGGCATCAAGCGACTTGGCCAGGAAGAAGTCATGCAACGGCATCCGCAGGCCTTGATAGTCAAACTTGACGTCGGCAAAGGGGGGGTTGCCGATCACGGCGTCGAGGCCCCCCTCGGGCAAGCGGGTGTCGCGGAACGATTCGATGCGGATGTCATAGGCGGGGTAGAGCACGCGGGCGATGCGGCCCGAGATCGCGTCCAGTTCGATCCCGATGAATTTCATGTCGGGCGCGGCCTGAGCCAGGAAATTCCCGCTCCCGCACCCGGGCTCCAAGACGGTCGCATTGCGGGGCACGCCGAGCCGTTGTAGGGCGGCGTGCATCGCCGCGACGACCACGGGCGAGGTGTAGAAGGCGTTGAAGACGGTCTTCTTGGCGCTGGCGTATTCGTCGGCGGTGAGGACCTCTTGCAGGGCCTCACCCAGCGCTTGCCAGGTCGCGTCCTTGTACGTTCCCGTGACCGGGTCGGGGAACAGGACCAGGGCCACGGGTCCGAACCCGGAAAACCGTCGCAGGGCGTCGCGTTCCTCCTCTGTGGCGGCCCTACCCTCGGCCTCGATCCGCTTCAGGGTGCGGATCGCGTTGAGGATGTCGCGGGCTTTGCCCTTCTCGCCCGATGAGATCGGCGGCGACATGACGGGCGGTGCCCGGGTGTCGCTGGGGAGCTGCGGGGCCGGTCCGGGACGTCGTTCCGGGATCGGGACCGGTGGTTGGTCGCCGGGGCGAGACTCGCGGAACGCCAGGAACCCATGCCCCGCGGACCGTGTGGCTACCCGCGCGGCGTGTGCATCTTGAGGAACGCCATCGCGGCGTCGAGGTTCGGCAAGTCCTCGGTCGCCTCGGCTGCGGAGGAAGCGCTCGACAAATCCGTCCGTAGGTCGCGGATCGCCAACTCCAGCGCCTCCGCTGTTTGTTGCTCGGGCGAACTCTCCGGCCTCGACCGTTGGATCTCGGCCATCCACGATTCGTGGGCCGCCTTCAGGAGCGTCGTCTGTCGCTCCAGATCGTGTAACGTCGGCCGGCCCGTCGCCGGGTCGTAGTGTTCCTTGAGCAGTTCCAGGGTGATCGTCTTGTAGAGCATTCGGGCCTCCTTCGGGGCGAGTTTCACGGCCATCGCCCACCGTCGTCCGGGGATTCCGGTCGTCGAGGAATCCCGGTAGGAACGGGGTCGGAGTTTTCGGGCCTCGGGGCATCGCGCGGCGGTTGTTTCTTTCGTTGGTGGATTCGCAATCTCACATACCTATATCATGACGCGAACGCCGTCGCAACCGTTTCGGACGAGGATCCTGCGCTCGCTTCCATGGCGGATCATCACAGCAGGAGTCGCAGCGCATGAACGCCGGCTAGAAACAGTCGCATCCATGAGCCCGATGCACTGCAACGCTTGTCTCCTGAATCGTAGGATCGAACGGCACGTCGTTGACGTTTCATGGAATCCGCATGTCACGTGAGAGCCCCGGGACCGACGCGGAGCCCTCTGGGTATCTCGGTCAGGCGGGCTCGAGAATTAGCCTGGGCCCTTCCTCACCGGCAGGAGCAGATATTTTCCGCCCTTGTTGTCCAAGCCGGACAGGTTCTTGCCATCGAGTGAGAAGCGGTAACTCACGCCCGAGCCTTTCATCTTGATGATGAGGCCGCTGGGAGTCGTGGCGTCGGGCATGATCCATCCCTGGAGCGAGGTCTTCTTGACCGCTTCCTTGATGGGGTACATTTGGGCGATGACGCCGTCCTCGTCATCGGGATCGGGCTGAAAGACAACGGCGACCGCTTCCTTGGCCCCCTTAACCGTGATGGCACTACCCTCAAACCGCTGTGATCCCTTGGCAATGGCGCGCATGGCCGCTGCCAGGTCCGGTCCTCCCCCATCGGATTTCCCGGGCGCGGCGGACTCGGCCGACTTGGCGGAGATCGGCTCCTTGAGCGTGATGATGAACGGCGGGAACTCGTTATGCACGGTCATCTGGAGATTCGTCTCGTCGGTCGCCAGGAAGATTTTGAACTTCGTCGTGGGCTTCTTCGGCGCGTCGAATTCCATCCAGAATCGGGTCTTCGTACCCGCCGGGAAGGTGACATTTTGTGCCCAATGCACCTCGGGCAGGATGTCCCGGTCGAGGGGCTTGTAGGACTCGGCGTCCGGATCGATCATGTACGATCGCTCGAAATTCATATTTATCTTTTCATCTTGATCCGAGTTATTTCGCATCGCGAAATGGACCCGCATCCTGCCGTTCGTGTAGAGGGTGACGTTCTCGACGACCGGGACGATGGCCGGGTGTCGTGACGCTCGGAATCCGGCGAAGTCGAGTTTCCAGACCCTGTCCGGTTTCGCCTCCGTCTCACCGGGGACGACGGCGACGCCCTTCGCGGCCTCCTTCGGCTTGGCGTAGTCGAAGCCGGTCGGGGGTTTCGCCTCCTGTGCGGAGATGGTCCCGCCCAGGAGCGAGAGGAGGAAGATGGTCAGCACGGGCAGGCGGGGGGTCGCGAAGGTCGGTGGCATGGTGAAGCTCCGTGGTCATCGGTCTAGGGGCACGACGAAGACCCCGCCGCACTTCGGGCAGGTCAGTTCCTCGCCGTCGTAATCCGAGGGCAGAGAGTCCGTGTTCTGGCATTTGGGGCAGACCGCATGCGTGGGGCGGGCCTTGACCGGCGGCGGGGCGTGCCCCCGTCCCGCGACGGGCATTCGGCCGGAAGGTTGAGGCGGCGGAACCTGCCGGGTGGGTGTGGGAGCCTGCGAGTTGGTGAAAGATTGGGTGTTCCAAGCTCCGGGTCTCGGTGGGTCGGCAGGAATCCGGGCGAACCATGCGCCGGGCCGCACATGCTGGCCCGCGAAGTTGAGGCAAATCACGACGCCGACGGCGGCGAAGAGATACGAAACCAGCGAGGTCGGGCGGGGCGTGGATGCCGCCAATCCCGGGTCGAGGTCGGCATCCTCGTAGTAGGTGAGCCGCGAGCCCAGGATGGGGCTGCGGCCCTGCTGGAGGATGAAGACGCCATTGCGTTCCCGGAGGACTTCCTCCGGCTTGATTAATTCGCGCTGGATCGGCCCGTGGCTCACCCCGCGCGACGTGCCGGTCGACCGGCTGACCCTCTCCGCGAAGCTGGTCCCCGAGTTGAAGCCGCTCTGATAATTGGGGGCGGCGACGGTCTGCGTTCCTATATATTTCGAGATATAAGTCGCCGTATCGATGTCGGACACGCCGAAGAATTGCTGGATGCCGCAATTGGAGAGGATCACCTTGGCCCTGGGCCCTGGGAATGCCACTTCGAGTTGTGCCAGGGATTGGACGATGAACCAGAGCCGGAGGCCGAAGCCCCTCAAGAGGGTGATGGCGTGCTCCAGACTCTGGATTTCCCCGAGCTGGGCCACCTCGTCCAGCATGAGCAGGATCTCATTTTCCTCGCTCGCCCCCGCCTGCTTGACCACGAGCAGGAACGAGTTGATCCACAGGAGCATTAAGCGTGAATGGCTGAAGATGTATTGCGCCGGGAGGATCAGGTAGACCGAAGTCGGCGTCTTGGCGATCGACCGGATCGGGAACGAGGTCGCAGCCGTGTTGGCGCGGATCAGGGGAGAATCCAGGAAATTCGTGTGCCGATTCGCGGACGAGAGGACCGACCCGAACTCCTTCTCCGGCATGGAGAGGATGGTCCCCGCCGCGCGGGCCAGCATGCCATCGAGGGCATCGGACCCCTTCATGAATTCGAGGGCGGCCTGTAGCTCCTCCTGGTCGCTCAAGGTGAGGCGGACCTTGTCGAGCGTGCGTTCCTCCCCTTTGCACTCGACGACGACCAGGAGGATGACCGCGTAGAGCAGGTTGCTCGCCGATTCGTTCCAGTGGGGGTCCGTGTCCTTCGCGGTGCGGATGACGAGTGCGTCCGCCATTGAGCGGACGTCTTCCATCAGCGTCGGGCTATCGACGGCGATGAGATCGAGGGGGTTCAGGGTCGAGGATGTCTTGCCGCTGATCCCGAAAGGATCGAGGACGACGATGCGCTGGCCGTTCGCCTTGCGATGTTCCGCCGTGAGCTTGAAGTTCTCCCCTTTTACGTCGGTGACGACCACCGAGTTGGGATAGTTCAGGAGGTTGGGCACGACCGTGCCGACCCCCTTGCCCGCCCCCGCCGGTGCCACGGTGATGATGTTCACATATTGCCGGGGCGGCACGCGGATGAGCGGGCCTCCGCTCGAACGCGAAAGATTGATCCGACCGCCCGTGATCGCGGTGATGAATCCCCGGCAGATGGAGTCGGAGTCGGCGAGCGATCCCGTGATGAGTTGAGTTAGGGCCTCGAAGAAGCTCGACTTGTGTTCTCGGTATCGGCCGAGCAAGAGTCCTTCGGCCCCGAAGAAGCCGTCCGCCTGGAGTTCCGTCGCCTTGGCCCATCGGGCGGAGCCATGCACCGTGCCGAACCGGAATCGGCCGCGATTCCAGCACCAGAGCAGGGTGAAGGCGATGGCGACCTGATAGATCATCGACAGGTTATAGAGCCAGAATCCCCCGTAGACGAATCCGCCGACGATGGTGATCCGCGCAAAAATCGGGATGACATTGCCGTTGAGGAGCCAAGGCGCGACCTCGTTGACCCGTTCTTTGAATCGAGCATTCACAATACAGTATTCCCCCATGTCTATCGGTGAAGAAGGCCCGACATTGTCATCGCTCGTGCTCATGGGATTTTGCCGATTGCCGATCGGAAGCCTTGGCCTTTGCGGAGTTCGCCTTCTCGGCCGTTGATTCCTCGTTGTGCTCGCCTCGGGGTTCGTTGCCTTTCCCGCGATCCACCCACCCTGCCTTGCTTGGGGAGGCGGCGGGCGTCGCGTTTTCTTGGCTCCCAGGCGTGGCTGGTGCCTTCGAGCGGTCGTCGGGGGAGGCCGCGGTGCCCTCCTGGGTCTGGCTTGTATCGCTTCTCTCGTCGCTTCGGGCGAGCTGGGCTTTCAGCCGGTTGCCCCAGGACGTATGGCCCTGCCGTATGACCTCTGGCTGGTTGTCCTTCTCGACCGTCAGGTCGCGAGCCCTGCCGCGTGCCGACCAGCCTTCCTCGGTGTGGGAAGGCGTGCTTCTAGGCTTGACGTTGGTCGGCTCGCGTAGTTCGACACCACTCTGACCGAGGGCCGCCGCGGCTTGATGGAACTGGCTCTTGTCTTCGTCTGAGAATTCCTGCGTGAGGGGGGCCTTGGCCATGAAGAACGCTCCGGGGTCGAGGCGTGACCCCTACTAGCGACGCAAGCCATCGAGGTCGTTTTGATCGATCGGCTTGGCCAGCGTTTCTTGGTCGATCCCCTGATGCACCGGGTCGGTATCGCAGCCGGCGCAGAAGACGGCGACCAACGTGACGAGAACGGCCAGAGCGGAGCGGGTGAGTGCCTTCTTCATGATCGGTTCTCCAACCTAGTAGGTCTTCCCGGGGTGTGAACAACTGCTCACCGTGAAAGGTCAATCGGCGGGGTTCAGGACTGTTATATGAATTTCATTTCCATGCGTCTCGATCTTCACGCCGTCGTTTTTTGGGAGGTCGACCTCAACGGACCTGCCTTTGAGTTCGAAGTGCCGGACTCGCACCGAGGAGCCCCTCCGTTGTTCGCGGATGATGAGGCGCTCAATCCCAGGAATCGCTTTTGGCTCGATGGAAAGGCCGGTGCCGGGGATGCTGAACTTCGGCTTGATATCGAAGCCCAGAAGGTCGATTTTTCCTAGACTCGGCATTGAGTATGTGACCGTCCATGACACGGGTTGCTTCTTCACTGTCCGCCTACGGACCCGAGCGGCTAAGCCGCTTTGGGCCTCATCCAGATCGAGCACCTTCTCATAGGTGCGCTTCGCATTGGGCGAGTCGATCTTGTCGCGGTCTGTGATTCGGCCCGCGGCCTCCACGAGTTCGAGAACCGCTTTGTGGTGCTCCGCGAACTCGTTTGGCACGACCATTTCGGTGAGGGGCTCCCGGCCGGGCAAGAGCTTCGGATTGGAGGCGGCGACGCTCCGAAGTTGGCGAAGCATATCCAGGGCCACTTCATTCGCCTTCTCACGAGCCAGCACGAATTGTTGCTTGGCGAGTGCGTCGGCCGGCTCCGAGGCGGCCTCCAGACGGTTCCAAAGGATTTTGGCCTTCGCGGCGTAGAGGCCCGCGTCCGTGATGGCGACCGCCTCGGAGCCGTAGACGCCCCAGTAACCAGCCTCCTCTGCGTCCAGGCGATCCGGGTCGATTTCGCCTCTCGTTAGAGGCGGGCGCTCCGCCGTCGACTGCGGCGCGGCCTCGGACGCACGGGGCGAGGCGAGAGTCGCGGTGACGATCAAAGACCAAGCCAGGAATGACGTCCGCATGGGCTTTCTCTCTCTTGGTTGGCGAAGCTGCCGTTGTTCTGCACCCTGTTGAAGGACATCGTCGCCGAAGTCGGTGCAGCTAGCAGACGCGATCGCCTCAGCCACGCACTCGCAAACTTGTTGCATGTCTCCGCGAATCGAGCTGACAAGCGTGACGGCGGGGAGGGACTGCTCGATCAGTCGGGGTACACTGGAGCGCCGTCGTTTCACGGCGGTGCTCCCCCTCCCCAAGAGCGTGCGTTTTCCTCCCTACCTGAGTAAACTTACGCGGGGTCCAAAACTCATTCGACCCCACGATGAGACAGTTAGGGACAGAGACCAAGCGCGGAGACTTGAGTATGGCTGGTTCCAAAACAGGTCGCATCAAGTCGAGCACGCACGCCGTCGATGGGGAGGCTTTGAAGCGGTTTCAACTTCAACAGGGCTGGAGCAACGAAGAACTTTCCACAAAGGCCCGCATTCATGTCAAAACGATTAATCGAGCCAGAAATGGCCAGAGGATTGAACTCTTTGCAATCAAAAAGATAGCATTATCTTTAGGACTTGAACACACAAGATTGTTCTTGAGCGAGAAACCTGTAAAACTTATAGGAGACCCACAATCAGATGATTATATCGAGGTGCCAATAAGTTATGAAAAACGTAAAGATGTTATAATTACAGTGATAGTGCCATTTGCTGAATTCAACCAAACAAACACAAAATCATTTTTCATAGGCAACTTGAAGCAAGTTATACACAGTTCCGAAAAGATCAATATCGTTGCCGTAAAAAACGACGACGCGTCGGCCGCAATAGTAAGTGGCACTGTCGTAAGACTGGAAATGAGCACCCAGGATATCCTACGACTCCTGGCAGCCAAGATCGACGGAACTCTCGACGATATCAAAATCACAAACATTTCTTTATCGGATTATTCGTGGCTTAATCGCATGATCGCTCGTTTAAGCAAAGTGGCCACTCCGACCGACGCCGACGATGAGACCTGGAGTGATATGTTAAATTATAATATGGTACAATAATAATGTACAATTGATTAAATTTAATATTCCATTATAATTGCCTCTCGTACATAGAGGGGCAAACGGGATGACGCTGTCATTTAGGACGAAGATCAGGGAAGTTACCGCGGTTGCAATTCTGGACTTCCTTAAAGCCCAAGGACCTTCTACGGCAGCCGACCTGCAGATGCTATTAGAAGTTCCCAGGGGAAGTGGCGTTCAAACCGTTTTGCCGGAGTTGGAACAATCTGGTCTCATCATACGCCAACAGGATCCCACCCTTGGCATGGGCAAAGCGAAGCCCTATTCCATAACTCCGGAAGGTGAAAGGTATCTGGAAACAGCGAAGCAAAAGACTCTGACTTTAGGTGCCGATGGAGGGCTGGGCTGGGCGGCAAGGGGGCGCGACCCGGAGCTGCACCAGGCCATCGTGGATTTACTCGTTCGAAATTCTCTACTTGGCAAAGAGAATGAACCTAGTCTCCATCGTCTTGCCAGCGACATCATCGACGTAGTGGAACGCAACAACAAACGGCAGCGGTAACCTTCCACCGATCCTCGACCATATCAATGCTGGGTGTTGGCATCCTGGCCGGTAAGGGGCAACGCTGAATCGCCGTTTTGGAGCTTTTCCTTAGCCATATCCTCTCGAAGCTTTTGAAGGAGTATTTCGAGGGCTTTCAACATGTGCTCTTGAGTACGTGGCGTTCCTGAATTCGTCGATACAAGGGTCAGCTTCTTGGGCGACACTACGGCCTCGAAACCAGACAAGTTCTTGTAGGTGAATTTGTCTTTGGACTTCGGCCTGCCTTTCTTCACCTTCGGACTCAGCATCCGGCGGACCAATTTCTGGGTCTGCTCGGAGTTCAAACCTTCCGCCTTCACCCTCTCCCAAGCGGCGAGTTGAGCAGCCACGTCGGGAAGACGGACCAGTTCACGGGCAACCCCCGGACTGAGCTTGCCGGCGCGAATGTCGGCCTTCAGGTCATTCGGGAGGGCGAGTAGCGAGATCGCTCGAGTGATCGTCGTGTGAGAAACATGGATGTGGCCGGCAAGCTCGGTGGCATTCCAGCCGTGGAGATCCATCACCTTCGCGTATGCCTGGGCCTGATCGATGGCGTCGAGATCTTCCCGTTGCTGGTCAATCGTCAGTTGCACGAGAGCGATCTGCGCCGGGGTCGGCTTGAAGGAGAAGACCAGAGCATCGAGTGAAGGGTATTGTGCCAGTTTCGCGGCGCGGAATCGCCGCTCGCCGTCGATGATGACGTGCTTGCCGCGCTCCTTGTCGTAATAGACCATAATGGGGACGATCTGGCCGGTGCCCTTCAACGACTCCGCGAGGCTCGCCAGTGCCCCTTCCTCGAAGTTGGCGCGGATTTGGTCGTCGGCGTAGATGTCCTCGAGCCGCAAGTCCATGAGCGTCGCGGCCGGCCCGTCGGTCCCGCCGTTTGCGAGTGAAGTGGGGCTAAAACGTATGACGTTCATGGATTCCTCCTCTCTGGGTATCTCGTCGGCCCGGGCGGTGCGTGCCACTGGCACAATTCAAAAAAGCGAGTCTCATCGATTCCCCAAAGCTACGCTTCGGGGAGATGTCTGTCAAATTTTATCTTGTCTTCGAGGACTGCCCTGATATCGTGGGATTTATGCTACGGATTACCACGATGCGGCATTCGGGACAAGCAAAAAGCTACTACACGCAGGCGTTGGCTTGCGAGGACGGCGTGAGCCGCGAGGGCTACTATTCGGAGGGGCAGGAATCCGTCGGGGTGTGGGGCGGGAGAGGGGCCGCAAGGCTTGGGCTCTCCGGGGTCGTGGAGCAGCGGCAATTCGACGATCTTTGCGACAACAAGAATCCCAACTCCCCCTCCGGCGAACATCTCACGCCTCGGACTAAGACCGCTCGGCGGGTCGGGTACGACATCAATTTCCACTGCCCCAAGAGCGTGAGCCTCTATTTCGAAATGACCAACGACGGCCGGGTCCTCGCCGCATTCCAGGATGCGGTCCAGGAGACCATGCGCGAGCTTGAGGTCGAGACCCGGACACGCATCCGCCTCGACGGCCAGGACTCGACCCGGAAGACATCGGAACTCATCTGGAGCACGTTTATCCACCACACCGCGAGGCCCGTGGGCGGGGTTCCCGATCCCCACACCCACGCCCACATCGTCTGCTTCAATGGGACGTATGATGCGGTCGAGGGCCGATGGAAGGCGATCGACATTTCCGACATCAAACGGGATGCGACTTACTACGAGGCCGCGTTCCACGCGAGGCTCGCGGGGACGCTCCAGTCCGCCGGGTTCGCCATCGAGAAGACCGCCGGGCGTTGGGAGCTGGCCGGCATCGGCGCGGAGACGCTCGGCAAGTTCCAGGAGCGGACCCAGCTCATCGAGCGGATGGCCGAAGAATTCGGCATCACCGACGACGCCGAGAAGGATGCCCTCGGGGCGAAGACCCGAGAGGCGAAGATCAAGGATCTGACCCGACCCGAGCTGCGCGAGGTCTGGCAGCGGCGGATGACGCCGGGCGAGCAAGCCGCCCTCGAAGCCGTCGGCCGGGGAGAAGTCACGAGCCCCACACCCGCGACGTCGGCCCGTCAATCGCTCGACTATGCCAAGCTCCACGGATTCGAGCGGGAGAGCGTGATTTCCGAGAAGCGGTTAATGGCCCACGCCCTCCGTCATGGCGTCGGCTCGGTCTCGGTCGAGGAGGTCCATCGCGAGATCGAGCGGCCCGGCAATGGGCTGATAACCCGCGACGTGGGCGGTCAGAGGCTCACGACCTTGCCCGCGATCCTCGCCGAAGAAAAACGGATGCTCGCCTTCGCCCGCGAGGGCCGGGGCACCTGCAACCGGCTGGCGGCGGGCCGGGAGATCGCGGGCACACTGCTCTCGGCCGAGCAACGGGCGGCCGTGCGTCACGTCTGGGATTCGCGCGACAGGGTCATGCTGGTCCGCGGCGGGGCCGGGGTCGGCAAGACGACACTCATGAAGGAAGTCGTGGCCGGGATCGAGGAGCACGGGACGAAGGTTTTCGCGTTCGCCCCCTCGGCCAGCGCCTCCCGGGGGACGCTCCGCGAGGAGGGCTTCGCCGGGGCCGACACCCTGGCCTCCTTGCTCCAGGGTCGCGAAGCCCGGGAGCGGGTCAAGGGCGGGGTGATCTGGGTCGATGAGGCCGGGCAGATCGGCACGCGCGACCTCGCCAGGTTGTTCGAGATCACCGAGGCCGCCGAGGCCCGCGTGCTGCTGACTGGGGACGTCCGCCAGCATGGCCCGGTGGCCCGGGGGGACGCGATGCGGCTCCTCCAGGAGCGATCGGGCTGCCACGTCGCCGAAGTCCTGGAGATCCGGCGTCAAGCCGGGGCCTACCGCGAGGCGGTCAAGGCCCTCGCGCGCGGGGACGTCGAGGCGGGATTCCGCAAGCTCGACGAACTCGGCTTCATCCGGGAGGTCGAAGGAGAGGAACGCCATCGGCGGATGGCGGCCGATTACCTCGCGGCCCTCAAGGGGCACAAGGAGAACAAGAACGAGGCCCTGTGCATCGCCCCGACCCATCGCGAGGGGGCGGCCCTCACGGCGGAGATCCGCCGGGGCCTCAAGGAGCAGGAACGTCTCGGCGACGGCGAACGCAAGTTCGCCCGGTACACCAATCGTTCGCTCACCGAGGCCGAGCGGGGGGATGCCGTCCATTACGAGGCGGGCGACACGGTCCAGCTCGTCCAGAACGTGAAGGGCTTCGCCCGAGGGGAGCGCCTCACGGTCGCGGGGCGCGACGAGTCGGGGGGCGTCTTGGTCGCCCGGCCGGGGGGTGCGGTCGTGTCGCTCCCCCTGGGCCAGGCCGGGCGACTCCAGGTCTACCGGACGGGGGAGCTGCCGATCGCCCCGGGGGAGTGCCTCCGCGTGACCCAGAACGGCTACTCCAAGCCCGGCTTCCTCGGCCGTAAGCACCGGCTCAACAATGGCGACCTCTTCACCGTCAAGGGGTTCACCGCCGACGGAGACCTCAAGCTCACAAACGGCTGGGTCGTCGCCAAGGACTTCGGGCACTGGGATCACGGCTACTGCCAGACGAGCTATGCCAGCCAGTCGCGAACCGTCAAACGGGTCTTCGGAGGAGAGCTTGCCGGCGACCGACCTGCGGGCCTTCTACGTGTCGGTGAGCCGGGGGAAGGCCGAGTGTCGGATCTACTCCGACTCGAAGGAGGCCCTCTTCGAGCGGGTTCGCCGCAGCGACGAGCGGCTCTCGGCCGTGGAGTTGCTCGCCGGGGAATCGCGCGGCGGCTCGCCGCGGCTCGCGCGGCTCCGCGAGCTGGCCGAGCAGAACGCCCGCCTCAAGGCCCGCGAGGGGGCCTGGGCAGGGCGTCCGGTTGACGGCCCGAGAGGATTCGATCGCCCGGCGGGCGTGCCTGTGAAGGAAGAGGCGAATCGGGGGCCGGCGTATGAGCGATGAGCCGAAGCGGACATGGTCCGCGATCAAGGGCGAACGGAAACCCGAGCAGGCCGCCCCCCCCTCCCCCGCCGCCGGGGAGGAGGCGTTCTCGACGCGGAATGCGGCCCCGCGCCAGGAGCAAGTCTCGCTCGATCTGCGCTTCAAGGACGGGTCGTGCCTGGGGCTCTCCTATGCCTACCTCACCGCGCGGCGATTCGATCCCTCCGGGGGGATCACCCTGGAGATGGCCGGTTACAAGGTCGTCATCCAAGGCATCCACCTCGACGACCTCTATCGGCGGCTGCTCCTCAACGCGGTCGCCAGCATCCAGGAGGTGGACGAGTTCGAGGATGGGGCCGGGGACTCGAACCCGAAGGCGACGGCGGTATTTGTCATCCGGGCGGAGCAGGTTTGAAGGCAGTTTGGCTCGGCATGCCGCAAGCCCAGAAAGCCAGCTTTCTGGGCTTGCGGCATCAAGTCATCGGTTCGGATGGGGTTCGATATGGCGAAAGCCGGTCCGTCCGCCCCTTGGAGCCGTTGGAGAGGGATGGCGCATGCCTTTCGTGCCGGCTGGGAAGACCCGATATTTACGGCCCCTCCTGGGCGGGGCCTCCGCCCACCCGCTCCGCCGAAGGCGGTCATCTCCGCTCGAAAGCCATAAGCCCAGAAAGCCGGCTGTCTGGGCTTATGGCTTTCGGCGATTACTTCCGATGGGTTTCGATGTAGTAGCGGACCGCCCTCTCGACATATTCGCCGGGCTGGATCATCTCGGCATAGGCCAGCCGGTAGAACTGATCCCGGAGCGTCTCCTCGATCGAAAGGGTGACTTTCGTCTTCTCCCCTTTCGAGGCAATCGCTTCCTCCTTCTTGGCCCTCGGCCGACCCTTGATGCCTCCGACCTTCTTCGGGGTGTTGGTCCCTTCTCTGGGCGTTTCTGACGGGTCCGACTGGCGCTCGACCTGGGCCGGGATCGCGGGGGCGGACTGTGTCGGTTCGGCCGGTCGTTCCTTGCGTTCCTGATCGCGCGAGACGAGGTCGCCCAGGACCCCGCGAACCCCTTCTCCCTTTTTATTTGCCATCGATGACTCCTTTCAATTTATCGAGGACGGCCCGATAGTCTTCCATGGCGTTGGACCGCTTCAGACTCAAAATATTCCCATCTGTCGTTGCATACATCAAATCCGCCTCGGCCCGCACGCGACCGAGTACGGGATAGTGGCGGCTCACTTCCTGGTCCACCTGGTCGTTGATCCTCCGGCGGTGCTGGCAGTTGGTGAGGATGACGCCTGCAACCGCTAGCGTGGGGTTTACCTCCAGCTCTCTCAATTGCTCCAACACCTCGATGAACCGGGCGAGTGCCCTCATCTCGTACCCGCCCGGATGCAGGACGATCACGACGTGGGACGCGGCGGCCAGCGTGTTGGTCGAGAGCACGCCTAGCGACGGTGGGCTATCGACGAGGATGAGGGTGCCTGGTGGAAGCGGCGTCTTCTGGAGGCAAGCCCGCAACAGGTTTTCCCTCCCGGGTTGGGAGACGAAACGCTGCTCGCCGCTCGCGAGGTCGATGCTCGACGGCGAGAGCGTGAGGTGGTCGGTGATTTCGACGATCGGGAGTGGCCCCCGTGTCGCCAACGCTTGGTAGAGTTGCCCGCCCGGGTCTTCTTTCCCGAACGTGCTCGTGAGGCTCGCTTGCGGGTCCATGTCGATGAGATGGACCCCCCTGCCCTGCTGGCTAAGCAACGTCCCGAGGGCCGCGACGGTGGTCGTCTTCCCGACCCCGCCTTTCTGGTTGGCGATCACGATTACCGGCATGCGATCCTAACTCCTTTCATGATGACGCCATGCAAATACCATATCGCTTCCATTCTGTAAAGCTGGCTTTATTCCTTTGATAGGTTATTGCTTTACGGATTTATGTAATCCCAGAAAGATGGTATTTTATCCGTCGTTCAAGGCTGGCCCCGTGTTTGTCCGATGAGTAAAAGGCGGCCTGGTGGCGTGGGCGTGCAGACGCTATTACGCCCGGACGGTTAGGGCGAACGATGGGGGGATGGCGATGAGTCTCGATGAAATCGGCGGTGCCGCCGCCAAGACGCGGAGGCGGGCAAACTCCAAGGCGGCGGACCTTCATTCCGCCAAGCGGCTGAAATGCACCATCTCCCTCTCCCCCCAGGCTTCTCAACGTCTGGGCGTCCATGCCTCGATGACGGGGAAGGATCGATCGGAGGTGGTGGAGACGCTCATCAATCAGCACCTCCGCCGTTACGTGGTCAGCGACCGGGGATCGCCCGAATCCCAGAAAGCTGGTATTTCAGAAAGCGAAGAGTAGTTCGCGCAGCCTGGACGGCGGGGCAGGGGGGGCCTCGCAGTAAAACCCCGAAAGCCATATTTATTTCTTTCTGTAAATCCATAATTATGGTTTTATTGCTTTTGACCTTTCCCGCCGTTGGCGACCCGGCGATTGGCCCGGGGCCTCAAGCCTCGCCGGGAGCAACCGCCTCGGCCGGGTCGCCCTTCTCGTCGGGGACGAGGAGGGTCATCTTCCCCGACACGGGGAGGCTCGTGAGGGTGACGTTGAGGCCCGCCCCGCTCTTCGTCCGGAACGCGACGCCGATGCGATTCCAGTAGGTCTTGTCGCCCCGCTCGGCTTCCGGGCGACCAACGGAAGCCCCCCCTAAACCGCAAAACCCCCTTTTCCTTTTTCCCCCGTATCCCCGCCGGGGACGGAAGGGGGACGAACACGGGCGCGGCGAAGCCGCTTCCGCTCGGAACAACCGGCCATTTCTGCCCCCCACAGGCATTTGGGGGCAGAAATGAGCCGGAACACACAGCGGCGGGAGCGCAGCGACCCTCCGTCAGGCGACGGAGTAGCGAACCCTCATGAACGACGCATGTCGGGCATGGGGTTCGCCCGTCACCGGCTCTCGCACCAGTTTGCCGGGAGGGCGGCGAAGCCGGTCGCGAAGCGACGGGAGCGAAGCGGACCCCGGGAGGGAAACGGTGCCGCATGGCGGCAGGTGCCCAAAGCACAAGGACCGGCAGGTCATCGTCACGGGCTAGGCGACGGGTGGGCGATCTCGGGTGGCGAGGATGTTTCGGATGAACTCTTGCCTGCGGAGCGTCCGGGCCAGGCTCCTGAACGCCCCGGTCTCCATCGCCAGGGTGGCGGGGTCGGCTTGGGCTCGCGCGGCCGAATCAAGCGCCTCCTGCTGTTCCGGGCTCAGGGAAGCCCAATAAGCTTCGATGGCCCCCCGCTCGGTCTTCTCGCGGGCCTTTTCTTCGCATTCCTTGCGACGATCTTCGGCCACCTTTCGTTCCCTAGCTTGCTTGGCTTCCTTTTGCTGCTGGCGCTCGGCCGCGGAAACGAAGCCCTTCGGGGCCTTGTAGTCGTCGATGATGGATTTGACGAGATACCCCTCCGGACTCCGGGCGACCCGCTTATCCTGCTTCTCCAGGAGCCAATCGAACACGTCGATTTTCGCCTCGATCTTCGCGGCGGGGTGCTTGCCGACCAATTCGGCTGCCGTCTTGCCCGTGACTCCTCGCTTGGTGAGTTCGATCACGAGGGCAGGGCGGTCGGCCTCGGGGGTCTCCTGTCGCGGATCGCTCGTCGATTCGACGACACCGGCGGAATTCAGGATCAGTCGGATTTTCCACCCCTTGCCGTCTTTAGGAAACCGTTTGGAGTCCGGCAATCGCGTGAGGAACCCGATCGATTCAAGCTCGCTGATGGCCGGTTGCAATTTCCGCTTCAGGTGGGCAGGGCCGTCGTAATTGCGGCCCAGGCCGATATGCTCGCAAGCGAACTCTTTGAGGGGGAAGGTCCAATCCGCCCGATGATGGAACCGCTTGTCGAGGAAGCGATACATCCTCTTCGCGGTGGAATTGCTCAGTCCCATGCACAAATCGTAATCCAGGGGTTTCAAGTACCCGGCCTGGAAGCTCTCGAAGATGACTTCGTTCCACACGATGAATGAAGGCATCAGATCGAGTTGGGCGTCGTCGGCCCGGAAGTCGTTCAGCTCGAATCGATCGAGGATGTGGAACCCGGCAGATTTCCAGGATTTCGTGCGATTATCTCGCCAAGCATTCTCATATTTCAAATAAACGCTCGTCCATCGATCCAATGCGGTGGCGATCCTCTCATAGCTCGCCCCGCCCATGCTCCATCTCAACAACTGAACCAGTTCATAACGACTGAATTCGAGCCTTCTTTGGGTGAAGTTGTTTTTCTTCTTGGTGAGTTGAATTAAAGATAAGATGACTTCATCATCCAAGGCCGTGGTGAGGCCGTGGTTCCCGGCCGTGATCGTCAGTTTCCGCGTTAGGGTGAGCCCGCTTCGCTCGTCGTGAATTTCATCCTGATAGATAGCCTCTTGCTGGTTTTTGGGCACGCGGTCCGTCAGGAGGGCGATGGGGAACTCGGCGAGGTTCATCTCGTCGCGCCCAAGCAGCGCGAGAGCTTTGTGTGGCAGGTTCGGGCGGATGTCGTCGGTTGATTTCATGCAATCACTCTCCTTCCAAAATGAGCAACGACGATTTTCTGCCCGAGTTGTTGTTTACTAGCAAGGTTATAAGTTTAAGAGGTTACCGCAAAAAAGATCCTTACGCAATAAGGACTTATGGCGTTTTTCCGGCCCCGGATGACAATAGGACCGGCCCCGGATGACAATAGGACCGGCCTCATCTGACGAACCGGGCGGGCAACCGGCCTCGGATAACAAGTCTGCCGGTGTCGAGAGTGATCGAAAAACCGAACCCGGGCGGTCAGATGCGCCAATTCATGAGGATCAGGGGATGGCCGAGTTGCTGAATCCGCTGGAAGTGGGTGGTGTTGCCTGTGGCCAGTTCCAGGCCGTGATGGAGGGCGATGGCGGCGATCATCGGATCGGCGATGCCGATCGGCTGGCCGGTACGGTCCAGCTCGCCGGCGATGCGGCCGGCCAGTTCGGCGGCGGGCTGGTCGAATTCAAGAACTTCCTGGCCCGCGATCGAGGCGAGGAAGGCGTTGAGGCGGAACGGGTTATTCGCCCGCTGGTGGCCCCGCACGATCTCCGTGACGCTGATGACCGAGAGCGTGTAACGGCCGAAGGCACGCCGATAGGTGGTGGCGTTGGCCGCGACGGTTGGGTTGATGCCTTTGCCGATCTCGGAGATGATGTCGGTGTCGAGCAGGGCCTTATTCAAGGTCGAGTTCCCGCCACTTGTCTTCCCGGCGGTTGCGGTAGGCGTCGGCGACGATTTGGTCCATGTCGTCGGCGTAGTCTCGCATCGAGCCGAGCAGGAGGTCGGGGCCGGGATCGGTGGTCGGCTGCGGGCGGTGGCGGCTCAGAAGCAGGCGGACGGCTTCGGCCATCGCGTCGTCAAGCGTGGGGAAGTGGCCGCTAGATACCTCGGCACGGAGGGAGGATTCCAGGTCGTTGGGTAGATGTATGGTCATAAAAAAATCCTCCTCTGGTAGAGTTTATCACATCGGATCAAAACTGCCAAGCTATCATATTGATGAAATTATGTTATAAGAAATTTTTGATGACCTGGTAAGGCGGGCGGGCAAATCCAGCCGTGGCATCCGTCAGACCCGGATGTCGGTAGGTCGGAACCCCTCCAAAGGCATGACGGTGGGCAAGCTGGATGCAACGACCAACCAATTTCCAAGGACGGGCTGGCAGTCGCTATAAAATTTACATAAACTGATTTCCAGTAAAGACTTGTGGCTATTGGTTGGTTGGGCGTTGTGCGAAATGGCTGGTTGCTGACGCGAATTCCGTCGGAATCGAGTTGATTTTGCCCTCCAGGGAAGCGATAATAACTGACGAAGCACTTAGCGGATGGTAGCCGTATCCAACCGGCTAGGTAACTCAAATCGACCATTCCGTGACAAGGTTCGGAACCCATCAACGAGTGGGATGCGGGCTGAGTGCGAACAATCCATGAGGCGGCCGACATTCGTGTCGGCCGCCTTTTTTTTATTCCCGCACCGTTTCGATGCCGATGGCTTTGCCTCTAAAAGAATCAAAGTATGAATTGTCGCCGTCAAGATGTCGGCATGTTGCACTACAAATCATGTCTGCAAGTTGAATGCGGAGGTCTGACTTGGACTTTCCTGGTTTGACGCTTTTGATGAACTTCCGCGTCTCTTCGGAGTGGGATGAGATGCTGTTAAATGCAGACTGCAATGAAGATGTGTATTTTTTATCATTGCATTCGTCGTAGATAACCCTTTCGCTCACTTTATTTCCGCTCCTGGCGAATTCCAGGTAGTGGCCGGTCAGGAGACGAACCATGCCCTCGATCGTGGACGCGATAATCCGCTCCTTATCAAGAAAGTCTCTGTTGAACTGATCCTTGTCGAAGTTCTGGAAGGCGAAGCGAAATGGCAATTCAGCAACGGCTTCATAGAACCGAAGACGTTGGGGGTGACTGATCTTCGCAAAATGAAATTCAAAATCCTGGGATATGTTCATCTGAACTTTAAGATCGCCGATTTTGGCGATATACTGCTCAACATCCTCCATCGAGCTGAACCATACGGCAACCAGTCGGAAGTGCCGTGCCGATTTCACGCCGGGACCTGAGTCCCCGGACTCGTCGATGAACGTTGGCATGAGGCGATGGTTTCCCAGGCTCCATCGCCTCGCTCCTTGATCGAGGTGAATTCCGTTCGACGGCCGCTTAAATTCTTGAGCTGTCCAAGGCCGGACCTCAGCTATTGTCCTCTGCGGCCCAGCGAAAAACAATCCTCGGTGTTGATGGAATAATGCAGCCACGCATGTTTGTGTGCATCTTGGTCTCTAGGCGGAAATAATCCCCTTTATTTCCGCCTAGGGGCGTGGTACTGTTCCGGCGAACACAATCCGCCCCGGATGATACTCATGTCCACCGAAATCGTCCCGATCACCGGCCAAGCCGTCGTCGCATCCAACGGTGTGAACGCTTTGCCGTCGCTGGTGGAGCAGGGGGGCAACGCGGCCCGCTTCGCATGGGACGAATTCTTTTATGCCGAGCATCACAACCCGCACACGCAAAAGGCGTACATGGCGGCGGTGAAGAAGTTCCTCGCCTGGTGCGAAGGGCAGGGGCTGGAGCTACTGACGATCACGCCCGGCCTGGTGGGGCAATACCTCGTCGGCCTGGGCGGCTCGGCCGCCAAGCGGAACCTGCACCTGGCGGCGTTACGCGGCTTCTTCGATCGCCTGGTGCAACGGCACGTGGTCATCCTCAACCCGGCCGCGTCGGTGCGGGGCGTGAAGGATACCGTGATGGAAGGCAAGACGCCGGAGATCACGATCGATCAGGCCCGCACGCTGCTGGCCTCGATCGATACCAGCCATCTCCTTGGTTTGCGGGATCGGGCCGTGCTCGCCACGCTGGCCTACACCGCCTGCCGCGGCGGGGCGGTGGCCAAGCTGCGGTTGCAGGATTTCCAGAGCGACGGCAGCCAATACGTGCTGCGGTTCCAGGAGAAGGGCGGCAAGAGCCGCGAAATCCCGGTACGGCATGACCTGGAAGGCTTCATCCGAGCTTATCTCGATGCGGCGAAAATCGAGATGGAGGGCAAGGATTCACCGCTGTTCCGGGCAGGCAACGGCCGGACGAAGCGGCTGACCGGCAACGCGATGTCGAGCAAGGTAATCTGCGAGCTGGTCAAGCGGCGGCTGAAGGATGCGGGCCTGCCGTCGCGGCTATCGCCGCACAGCTTCCGCGTGACGGCGATCACCGACTTATTGACTCAGGGTGTGCCACTGGAGGACGTTCAATACCTCGCCGGGCACGCGGAGCCGCGTACCACCGGGCTTTACGACCGGCGACAGAAGAAGGTGACGCGGAACATCGTCGAGCGGATTTCAATCTAACTTAAAAGTATGCACATTAGGATACCGTGACGGAGTTCCTGCCGATGTCGAAGAAAAAGCCGAAGAATGATGAACCGCCGAAGGAGGTACCCGACTTCAAAAAGATTTGGCTCATGATGGATTCCGGGGTGGTGCCAATAAGAGGCTGATTAGCGCTCCCAATAGCCTCTTGCCCCGAGCCCGGATGTTGTGAACGAACTCGAAGAACCCCAGGTACAGCGGCAGGCTCTCCTGAGGGATCCCGCGGTGGGGACGCAGCCACGAACGAAGCAGCGACCAGAACCCTTCCCGCGTGTTGACGTGGACCTCGCAGAAGCCATCGCCGTCGTCATCACGGGCGTATTCGCCCGCCGCATGACACACCGTCTCGTGGCCGTAGCCCCATTCCTCCAGGCGGCTGTAGATGTCATATTCATCGGTGTAAATGGGGTCCGACAATCATCGGACCAGAAAGTCGGGATAAGGTCCAAATTCCTGGTAGGTCGATCTTTACAACGAGCGTTTCATGCTTGTGCCTAGATCGATAGCCTCAGGTAGCCTCCCTGTGATAAGAGAAAGTTATACGAT
>JANXSX010000001.1 GCA_025356475.1 Isosphaeraceae bacterium
GCTTACCAGGGAGCGACCGCTTCGGGGATCCCAATTGAAGAGCGCGGCCTGGGGGCGAGGTCTGCTGTAGTGCCAGGTCCAGCGGCGGTACTCCGTCCGCTGCAACCGTATGTTAGGCCCGATTCCTGTGGATTGGGAGGCACTGGTCGTCCTCGACCAGTGCTTTGATCGAACATGAATGCACTGGTCGAGTAGGACAATGCCACCAGCCGCGTAGCATCTGCATGACATGACGAGCCCTATGCGTTAAATCGCACGTACGGATCTGTGGGAGCCCTGGGAGGGCAACTTCCCAGGGCGACGCGGCCCTTTTACTCTGTCCCCTTTTGCTCCCATGCCCCTGGCCTACCCGCGAACGATGAGCCCGGCAGGGCCGAGTTCGAGGAACGAGTGCGACCCGAATTCGCGGACGATGTCCTGGATGAGCGGCACTACCAGCACCAGCACCTCCAGATCCCGGTTGCTAATGTTCCCGGTCGAGATCAGGAGCAGCTTTGCCGGCCGCCCCCTGAGGACGTGCGCGTCCACGAAGTCGGCGTCTTTCGTGATCACCGCCCGCTGCTCCCGGTCGGCCAGGTCGTTGACCTGCTCGTCGGTCGTCCGGTTCCCATCCGGCAAGTCCAGGGTGTGGGCGGCGTCGCATCCGGCGGCGGTCAACCACCCGGTCATCCGCCGCGGCAGCTGTGCATCGACGAGAAAGTTAACGGCCCCACCGGCTGGAGGCGGCGGGTCCGGACCAACCGAGCGGCGAATGCGAGCGCGGCCAATAGGTCGTCACGCTCGAGGTCTTCGTAGTCGGCCAGGACCTCGTCGGCCGTCATGCCCGAGCTAAGCAGTTCCAGAAGTGTCTCGACCGGGTAGCGGAGCCCGCGGACACACGGCTTGCCGTGGCACACCGCCGAGTCAATCGTGATCCGAGAGAGTAGCGTGTCCATGCGAGTGCCCCCCGAGCCGAGCGGAGATGTCGTCTACCTCGTTTACGCAGATTGCCATGATATTTAAGAATCTCCCCTTATCCACCCTGCGGGCCACATACCGGTGATATCCGCACTCCCGGAAACCACCAGCGTAGCCACGGTCCGCTGCAACGCGAGGTTAGACGGCGGGCTACTCCGATGGCCGCGAGAAGCGCCACGATAGCCATAAACCGGCTGGAATCGCAACGGCCATGCCCAGAGATCGAGCGACGACCTTCGCGGGCTCCGTCGATGAGACACCGGCACTCCCCCACGCGATAGCGACTTCACCGAGGGCACCCGCGACTGCGCCGACGGCGGCCCAATAGGCCAGGAAAAACCGGCGCTGGCGGGTCGTCAACTCGGGCTTTCTGTCGCAGTTCGTGTCGCGTTTGCTCGTGTCCACCGGGGGAGGTCTCCGAGCCGCCTAACGACCAGGTTCAGCGGCGGTACTCCGTCCGCTGTAACCGTATGTTAGGCCGAATTCCTGTGGATTGGGTGGCACTGGCCGTACTCGACCAGTGCTTTGATCGAACATAAATGCACTTGTCGAGTACGACGAGTGCCACCCGCCCGGGTCCGCTGCAGAGCGTGGTTAGTCCCGTGATTGCCAGCCCGTCGGGTCACGAGCCGTGTGAAAGACCGAGATGACGATGATCTCCCCCGCCTCCTGACGGTAGAGCACGATGTACGGGAACCGAGGCACGGTCGCCTTCCTCACGTCGCCATACACTGCGGCATGCCTTTGCGGGTCGTCCGCGAGACGATCCAGTACGCCCCGAACTCGGGTCAAGAAGTCCATGCCGAGTCCGGGACGCTGACGATCGTACCAGTCGGCGGCGTCTGCGAATTCGTTCTTGGCCTCGGTTAGGAGTCGGATGGGTAGGGTCATCGTCGCAGCCGGGCTAGGACCTCGGCTTCGACTTGCTCCCAAGGGATTGCCGCGCCCGGATCGTTCCGATGTGCAGCGAGCCGGCGATCAACCTCTAGGCGTTGAGCGTCCGTAAGCGGGGAGCGTTCGGTCTCGACGGCGATACTGTCCCAGATTTCCTGGATCAAGACGAGGCGGTCATCGACGCTCCATTGGTCTATCCCCAGTGTTTGTAGAGTCGCGGACATCGAGCGGCCTCCTTTCGAAGCTGACTCCAGCTTACCAGGGAGCGACCGCTTCGGGGATCCCAATTGAAGAGCGCGGCCTGGGGGCGAGGTCTGCTGTAGTGCCAGGTCCAGCGGCGGTACTCCGTCCGCTGCAACCGTATGTTAGGCCGAATTCCTGTGGATTGGGTGGCACTGGCCGTACTCGACCAGTGCTTTGATCGAACATGAATGCACTGGTCGAGTACGACCAGTGCCACCCGCTGGGGAGGGGGATTGGCTGCTCCCGGCTCGCCAAACGGCATCACGCGATCAGGCCGTGAACGACCCGGGGGAAGACAGTTCCTTAAGAGGTGGCAGGGTCGAGCCCAGAAAGACCTGGGCACGAAGATTTTGCCCCGGCCACCCGCCGGCACCGACGCAACCACCCGACCAGCCCAAGCGGGCCGACCCCGGTGAGGGCCAGTACCAATCCTGCCGGGGCTGGGACGGCTGACACCTGGCCCTGGAACTCCACAGAGGTAACGCCGACGTTCGCCCCGTTCGACGGTTGGAAGCTAATTTGTTGAACCTGTTCCCCGCCGGTCCCAACGAACCCGAGGAATGTACCACTGCCGGAGATCGGGAGTAGTCCGGTTGAAAAACTCTGGGGCGTCGTGCTGAAACTCCCGAGGAGCGAAATGCCGAACGACCGCGGGCCTGTGCCGTTCGTGAAGCTGAGCAGCGTCAAGCCGACGGCGTTCACTTGCGGACTGAACGTCAAGCTCAGGGTCGCGTTGCTGCCGTTCGTGTACACCGCTCGGACGTCGTTCCCGACGGTGCCGACGCCGGGGATGTAAAGCATGTTGCCTAGACTAGAGCTGCCGGCGGACGAGATCGACAGGCCGGGGACGATGTCCCCTGTGCTGAAGACGGCGTTGTTGGTCGCGCTCGTTAGGGGGCCGGTAATCAGGGCGGACGACCCGTCCGGCACCCGTGCCGCTGAGAAATCCTGCCTGGTCAGCCCCGCCACGGCGGCCTCGAACGCCGGTTGCGACGTGTAAACGGTGAACCCCGCTCGCGCTTGGCCCGCCCCCGCGAACAGGACCACGAAGGCAATCAGCACAGACATTCGCTCACGCATCTCTCGGCCTCTGTATTGATGGTTGATCTGGAAAGCGACTTTCGTCACCGAAGTCGTCAGTGTGGAAGGAATTAGAATCTCGTCATGGCTTCCGGGTTCGGACCCATCGCCAGCAACAAACATGACAACCAGGCCTGGCTGAGCACCCAGTTGTTCATGGCGGTTAAATAGTCGAGTACACCTTGTCCGCCTAACAACCAGGTTCAGCGGCGGTACTCCGTCCGCTGCAACCGTATGTTGGCCGAATTCCTGTGGATTGGGTGGCACTGGTCGTACTCGACCAGTGCTTTGATCGAACATGAATGCACTGGTCGAGTACGATTAGGGCCACCCGCCGCTGCAGCGCAAGGTTAAGCGGCATGACAGGGAGGCACGAGACTCTATGGACGCGACCACTGGCGACGATGCCGCACGGACGCCAGTCATCGGACTGGATTGTTGTGCATCTCCCGCCCAAGCGCTTTGAGATCGTTCACTATCTTTTGACGTCTCGCGTCTTCGGACCGTTGTTGTCGGACATTGATGTCGTTGAGCCAGCCTTGATTCGCAACCCCGCCGCGATTCGCCACGCTTTGGACGATCGCCATGAACGCGATACCAATCAAGAGAATCGCCGTGAGGGCCGCCGCGATGACCTTCATTCGTCTCGATGAAAGAGGCTTGGGTCGATCGCATTGGCGATGGTTCCATCTTCAACTCCCGAATTTGACGGCCCACCGTCTGAGGCTGCCTAACAAGTGCTATGCGGAATTGATCCGCATTATCCTGCCCTGCGAGAGCTTTACTGCGGATTCTGCCGCGTGGCGACTACGCCTGCGAAAATATCGACTGCGGATCGACATTTAAAGGGAGTGCCGCCCGGATTTCTGGATTTCCCGGGCACGCCCTCCGTCGCATAGCTAGCGGTGGGCCGAATCCGCTAGGATCAAAGCCCCCAGGTCGTGACAGAGTGAGTCGATGATCAGTCCGAGATTCGCCTTCCGTCCGACCTGGTAATCGGCTTGCAGACAACGATCGGCGAGGATCATCACGTCCTCGGGTTCAAGCCGTTCGGCGAGCAATCGTGCTGCGCGGTTGTCTGCGGGATCGGGGGAGGGGGCTTCCAATCCGGCGGTCTGCCAGAGAACGGCCCGGAAGAATCGAGCGAGTTCACCGATCAAAAGACTAGCACGATTGCGCTGGTCGATTGATTCTTTGCCGGCTTCCTTACTGAAGGTTTCTAGTTTGCGGGCGAGGCTGGAGGGGTCGAACGATTGTGGGCTCGCGAGCTCGTCGATGAGATCGCGACGGAATGCGTTGAGAGTGGTGTCAGCAAGTCCCCGAGCGCGTCCCACACTACCATCGCCGAGTTTCGCCAGCCGTCGGGCTTCTTCAGGGGTGGAAGCGATCCCATGCTCGATCAGGACCGAAGCCAGTTCCACTTCGTTGAGCGGGTCAAATCGGACGACACGACAGCGGGAAACGATGGTGTCGAGCTGCACCTCTGCGGAGGTCCCGATCAGGATCAGAACGGAGCCTGGCGGTGGTTCTTCCAAGGTCTTCAGGAAGGCGTTGGCGGCTTCGTCATTGAGGTCGTCCGCATCGTCAACAATCGCGACTTTGCGCACGCCTTTGGATGGCTTCAAACTCAGGTCATGATTGAGGTCGCGAATGACCGCGATCGGCAGTTCGTGCTTCTCATCGGGACGGCGGACCTCGACGAGGTCGGGGTGTGCGCCCGCTCCGACTTGAAGGCACGCGGGACAGATCCCACAGGGATTCAGGTCTTGCTCGGGATTCCGCTCGCAGAGCAGGCATTGAGCCAGTCGACGCGCGAACGTACGCTTACCCACGCCTTCCGGACCGACGAAGAGGAGGGCATGAGGAAAGCGGCCTCTCGTCATCCCGGTCCGCAATAGCTCCACGATCTTGTCATGCCCGCGAATTGAGCCCCAAGGCATGAGACACCTCACGTTGGAGTTGAGAAGCCACCATCTCGGTCTCTGCCGACCCGTCCACAACCACGATCCGACCGGGATACATCTTCGCAGCGTTCAAGAACCCCTCGCGAACTTGCTTGCGATAGGATTCAGGCCGGTCCTCGATCCGATCACGTGCTCCACCCGTTCGGCGCAAGGCGATCTCGGGAGGGACGTCCACCACAAGGGTCAACCCCGGCAGGAGCGACCCCGTTGCGATCGTCCCGACACTCCAGATCTCTTCGGGGTCGAGTCCGCCGGCATAACCTTGATAAACCACGTTTGAGAGGAGAAAGCGGTCGGAGACCACAATTTTGCCGGCTGTCAGCGCAGGCTGGATCACCTCTTCGACGAGTTGGGCCCGACTCGCCATGTAGAGGAGCATCTCCGACCGGAGGCTGATGGTCAGTTCCGAGCGGTCGAGTAGGATTGATCTGAGTCGATCGCCGAGGCCTGTCCCTCCGGGATCGCGACAGGCGACGACCTCCTGGCCCAGGTCGCGAAGCCACCCAACCAAGCGCGCTGCCTGTGTGGTCTTGCCACTGCCGTCGGGGCCTTCGAGGGCGATAAAACGAGGACTCGTCATGGCTTGAGCCATTCGTCTGCCTCAGCGAAAAGCTGACGGATCTTGGCGTGGTAGAGCAAACGCGAGATATGGTCGAAGTCGCCCCAATGGTGCCAATGCCCGAAGACATCGGCGACATGCTCGATCGAGCAGATCGGCTCGGCCAGTGTGTTCACTTCGACCAAGAAGTAGGTTACGGCTTTGAGAACCTTGCGACCACGCCGGACATAGGTGTAGGAGAGGCTCCGCTCGAACCCTTCACGAAAATCCCAGTCGGTGAGTCCTGTTTCCTCAGTGAACTCGCGTGCAGCCGTATCTTTGGTGCTCTCGCCGAGTTCCATCCCCCCCTTGGGGAATTCCCACCGGGCGCGAGGATTGCGCACAGTGGCCGAGTGCAACACCAGGAACTGGTAGCGGGATTCAGGGTGGATACGGTAAGGGATGACGCCCGCAGAGCGTTCGTAAATGGCGGTCATAACGAGGTCCGCGACACCGGTGGGGCATCGCCGTCGCCCTCCGCGTTGAGTTCGCAATCCTCCTCGTCAACGGCAACGACCCCAAGGATATCGCCTGGGAGCACGCGGTCGTCTTCAAGCCCCTTGATCTCGGTCAGGCGACCGGAGCGCGGA
>JANXSX010000002.1 GCA_025356475.1 Isosphaeraceae bacterium
TTGCCCCAAAACGGCCTCACGCCGTCAACGATCTTCCGAATTGTCAAAGAGCCTGCGGGCAAAATCTATAAGAGCGGCGAGGCAACCGGGGCCTCTTCCGCGTCAGCGGAAACGGTCGAGGATGGCGAATCTGCCAGTGCAACTTCAACTGCAACTTCAACTTCAGGCTCTTCTTTGGTGGCCAGCAGCCGCTCCTTTTCCAGGACCCGAATGCGTCGCTCGCAGCTTGCGATCTCGCGTTCGGTCTTGCTCAGGAACGGGTCTGTATCGAAGAATTCCCCGGCTTTCGCCTCGGCTTGAGCCTCTTTGTTCTCGAGGTCGAGCACTTTCATGATCTCTGTCAGCCGGCGCAACTCGCGCATGAAGACTTCGCGATACTGTTTCCGAACGGCGATCTCCCACTCGGGATCATCACGTGAAATTGCGTCGGTATTGAGCTCAGACTCCTCGTCGTCCCACTCGTCGGGAGGAATTCCCAACAGGCAGTGGGCCATGATTTGGTCTTTTTTGCTGAGGTCGCCTTTGAACTTCTTTGAGACCACCTTCTGGTGGAGGTAGCTCCAGCGTTTCATCAAGAAAAGACAGCCGTGATACGTCGTCGTCAGTCGAGCGACCACACGGCCAGGTTGGCTTTTGATTCTTGACGCCAGGGCCTCGGCCTTGTCGCGATGGTCGGCATCCCAGACCAAGTCGGCTCTCCGAATGAGCCATGCCCTCTTGGTATCGGCCCGATCTTGCAATATTGCAAGCCGGTCGCGTTCCAGTTTGATGGCGAGATCGACCTGGCGGATCGTGCGCCTGGTGATGATTGAGGCAGGGATGGCTCCCGCGAGTGTGGCAGTCGTTGACATTGGCATCGTCGTAATCCCGTAAAGAGGGTGCAACATCGCACGCAACGGGATTACCATCGGCTTGCGGGATTAGAGACTTTGGGGATTCTGGTAGAATCTGCGAAGATTTTTGGATAAGGGGGAAAGCGGGTGGGGTGGCGGGTTTTCCGTATGCCGTCTTTACCCAGGGCGTTGCCCGTGGGCTGATCTGTGGCCGCCGTTTCAGGGCTACAAGACTCATGAAGACATCAGGTTAAGTCATCTCGGCCACGTCAGCGTTTTAGGGATGCCGTAGGCATCTTCGTAATTCGCCGGTGGTTGAGCGAGGCGACACCACTGGATCAACAGCGCATCTCCCTCCGCGCCGCTCGCACACCTTCGGTGTGCCATTTGTGGGAACGGGTTGGTTTCTGATAAAACGACTTCCCGGAAACCGACACCCCGTCGCTCCTGCTTCGAAAGACAACGATCCGGGTCAAGCGTCCAACGCCTGATCCAGATCGTCGATAGTTCGGTGATAAAGTCGTGTGGCCGGTTCGGAAACGATCAACGCTTCGAGAACTGGAAGCTCTTCCGGGCCTTCTTATGACCATACTTCTTACGTTCGACCTTACGAGCGTCTCGAGTGAGCAGTTCATGCTCGCGGAGGGCTGGTTCGAGGTCGGGGCGGTAATCCTTCAGAGCACGAGCCAGGCCAAGAACGACGGCACCTGACTGGCTGCTCTTCCCACTGCCGTTGACGTTCACGAAGACGTCAACACGTCCACCCATTTCGGTGGTCAGCAACGGGAAACGGACGTTGATCCGGTGCGTGATTTCGAGGAAGTAGTTGTCGACATCTAGGTCGTTGACCAGGAACTTGCCGGTCCCCTCACGAATGCGGACGCGAGCCACTGCGGTCTTGCGCCGCCCCGTGCCCCATACGAAAGGATTCGCCACCGTGGACATGTCGAAAGTATCCTTCTGCTGCTCAGATGAATTCCGTATACGTACGCGTCAGACGTGTGTTTTAGTCAGCGCTCGGGCTGGGTGCCGTCTCTTCAACAGCGACCGGAGCCTCAATCGCGAGCGGAGCGGCGACTATGGCCTTCACAACCCGGGGCTTGGGTCCCTTGGGCTCGGGGTGAATCATATAGATTGCCCCCGATGCCGCAGGACGACCCGAGAGTCCATCGAGCGGGATCGGTGCCTGAGCCTGGTGAGTGTGAACGTTGCCGACCACGAGCTTGAGTTTCGACATCATGTGCCGACCCATCTTGCTCTTGGGCATCATTCGCTGGATGGCCAGCTCGAGAATCCGTTCTGGGAAGCGTTGAAAGAGTTTGAAGGCCTGTTCGTTCTTCTGACCACCGGGGTGACCTGAATAACGCTGGTAGAACTTCTGCTGCCACTTGTTACCGGTGAAGACGACCTTATCGACATTGGTGACGATCACATAGTCGCCGGTATCAATGTGTGGGGTGTACGTCGGCCGGTGCTTACCCATGAGAATCGGGGCAATCTGGGCGGCGAGACGACCAACCACCATGCCGGTCGCATCAATGACGTACCACTGCGGACTCAGTTCATCCGCCTTCGCCTGATAGCACTTCATGACCATGAACTACCTGACACTTCCGATAAAACCCCTAAAAAGCACAGCGATCGACCGGCGACCGGGCTCTAGGGCGAAGCTAGTAGCTTAACACACCCAAGTCGCATGTCAAGCCGACTTTAACAGCTTGGAGACGACGACAACGTGAACATTTAGGGTGTAATCCGACTCTACGGACTAAACTCTGTCAAAGCCGCTGCTCGGATTCGAACCGAGGACCTACGCTTTACGAAAGCGTCGCTCTACCAACTGAGCTACAGCGGCGTTACGACAAATCATATAAATTCGGATGCGATCGTGTCAAGTCAGACAGCCAGACAGACAGATTTTGTGGCGAAGGCAAGTATGGCTTCGGATCAGCCGAGCATGTTGACCCTCACTGGTAGAAGGACAGATTTATTGTCGGTCGCGGGTGGAACGAACCGTGCCGGCTCTGTCGGATCTTGGAGGGGTCGGACTCGATCGGGGCTCACCAACCGCAATCTTGGTGGCGATGTTCAGCCAGGTGAATCTTGCGCACCGCTCGAAACTGAACAGACCCATTGGCAATTTGGATTGATTGTGACGGCCATCTCCTTCAATCGGTAGATTCAGTGCGAGCATGGATTGGCTGGCTTGCGTCTTGCAACTGCTTGATGGAGACAGGAAGAATCTTCGACGCTGCCAAATCTGGCTCGTTGAACTCCGTTCCTGGGAAGTATGCGATGACTTGGGTGAGGTGAAACCTGGAAATAGACGATTGGGCGTAAGCTCCTTTTTGACCAACGATGCCCTTTCTGCATTCGACGGGAACATGCTGCGTCCGGGATCTGGGGCTCGCCATCTCACGGGTCACTTCCTTATGATAGGGAGGGAGACTCCGAATGATCCATCGTCTGTTTTGGCCGCTCTTGATCGTCGTGGTGACGGGTTTGCTAGGGGTAGGGACTTATCTTCTCTGGCCCTTGCCCGACCCGGACGTGCTTTGGGAGCAAGCCCGTGCTGCCATGTCCGAAAAACGGTTCGATGACGCGAATCGCCTGATCATTTTGATCGGAAAAATCCGTCCACCGACCCCTGCCGACTGGCTGGTCCGGGCTCAAGTCGCGATGGCTCTGAACAAGATTGATGAGGCGTTTGAAGACCTCAAGCAGATCCCCGATGATCACAAAGCGGGAGCCACGGCTCGGATGCTTGCGGGTCAGCTCGAGCTTCGGAGAAATCGGGCCAGGTATGCCGATGAGTTCCTTAAAAAAGCGATCGCTCTCGATCCGAAACTTGTGCAGGCTCGCCGAGAACTCGTCTTTCTTTACGGGTTTCAGCTACGGCGGCCTGAACTCATGGCTCAGTTCACCGAGCTTTCCAAGATCACTGCGCTGACCTTCGACGATGTGTTCATCTGGTGTCTCGCCCGAGGAGCGGCCTGGGAGCCATCCGAGGCCGCCGCCATGCTCCAGAAGTTCCTCGACGCCGATCCCGAGGATCGTGACTCGCGGCTCGCGCTGATCGAAAATCGGCGTCGGGAGCAGAAGTTTGATGTAACTGCGGATTTACTCTCTGCACTCCCAACAGATGACCGTGATGCGATGGTTCTGAAAGCCCGGATCGCCCTTGGACGCAACGACGATGAAGCCCTTCAACAAATCCTTGCCGATGGACCCGCCGATGACCCGGACCTCGCGCGAATCCGGGCTAGATTCGCCCAAATCGCTCGCGAGAACGACGAGGCGATCCGATTCTACCGCCTGGCTCTCGCAGTCGAGCCAGACGACCGAGACTGCCTTCGAGGTCTCGGACAATGTCTCAGCACGAAAGGCGAAACCGAGCTGGGTGAGAAGTATCTTCAAGAAGCGAAGAAATATGACGACCTGGCCAGCTTGGTGGAGCGGGCTTCACCCGGCCCAGGTCGAAACGACCCGCAACTGGTCTTCGACCTAGGAAACGCTTGCGAAGCAGTTGGTCGGTATGCTGAGGCCCTCGCGTGGTTCAAGCTGATCCTCAGCCGAGATCCGCTTAATACTCAGGCCCAAACGGCTATTTATCGGCTAAAACAGCGACAAAGTTCGGATTCTTCGGTGAAGTCGCTCGAATGAGGTTGTAGAATAGACTGACCCTAAGATGGCTCGACACCTTGACTTGAATTCGTCCATTCCTACAAGCTATAGATTCTCGATCTTTGCTTGATGAACTCCCGGAGATTTTCAACGATGCGCGTCTTCTTGACCGGCGGCACGGGCCTGATCGGTCGACGTCTGACCCAGCGGCTGCTGGACCGTGGGGATACTCCCGTTCTGTTGTCCCGATCTGCAGATCATGCGAGGCGGAGCCCTCAACTGCGTGGAATCCAGGTCCTTCAAGGCGATCCGGGCACGACTGGCCCTTGGGAAACGGCGATCGATGGCTGCGATGCGGTGATCAACCTCGCAGGTCATGGCCTGTTCTCAGAACGTTGGAACACGGATGTCAAACGCAAGATCCGCGATAGTCGGATCTACTCGACGGAGAATGTCGTGTCAGCGATCGGTCGAGCGATTGCAAAGCCAAAGGTTCTGGTCCAAGCCTCAGCAATCGGTTTTTATGGACCTCATGGCGATGAGGATCTCGACGAATCGAGTAACCCTGGCTCGGACTTCATGGCCAAGGTCTGCCGCGAGTGGGAGGATTCCGCCAACCACGCGACACAACTGGGCGTGCGAGTCACTTCGGTACGGACAGGTATCGTCCTGGCCAAGGGTGCCTCCGCCCTCGGTGTGATGACTCCCATTTTCAAGTGGCTGCCAGGCGGGGCGGCTCCGATCGGTAGCGGGTCCAGCCCGATCGGTCTCGGTCGTGGTCTGCAATGGATGAGTTGGATTCATATCGACGACATCGTCGGCATCTTCCTGCTCGCACTCGACAATGAGGCGGCCAACGGACCAATCAACGGGACAGCCCCCAACCCCGTCCGGAACGTCGATTTCTCCAAGGCGCTGGCCAATGAGGTTCACCGACCGTTCTTGCCGATTGGCCCCCCCGACATCATGCTCACCACGGTTCTCGGTGAAGTGGCCGACGTCGTTACCAAGGGCCAGAAGGTCTTGCCTCACAAAGCCCAAAAACTCGGGTATCACTTCCTATTCAGTGACGTCACGGTCGCCTTACACGATCTCTTCAAGAAGGATGCGACTACGTCTCAAGGCAAACCCGTCCTGGCCACCTCGGGAGTTGGCCAGTAGTCGAAATCATAAGTGCTTGCAATAAATGGAGTTCCAGACAGGAGCCCGCCGCCAAGGCGGGTTTTTTTGTGGGAATCTGGCGAGAATCGCTCTCGAAATCTTCGCGGGAGTTTTGTGAAATTTTCTAATTCTTGCAAGTCGGAGCTATGGGGATGGGATGGGAAGTTGTACATTAGAACCTACGCGCCCTCGGTCTGCTCATGAGGGTGTGTTCGCCACACTCCTACCTGTCTTCTTGGTGCAGAACACTCGACATGAGCCGAACCCTTCCGATTTTTACCACTGGCCATATACAGACCCCCCGGCAGAGTCGCTCTGCGGGCATGAAGCCAATCTCGCATGGTGGCAACATCTCTGCCATCCGTCGACGGCTAGGGCTGGGGCAGCGTCCGCTGACCGACTTCTCAGTCAGCCTTAACCCGTTGGGGCCACCCCCGAACGCCATGGCCGCTGCCCGCACCGCGCTCGAAACCTGCGAGCGCTACCCGGAGCCCGGCTGCCATAAACTGACCGAGTATATTGCTGAGAAGCACGGAGTTCCCTCCGAGTGCGTGATTGTAGGCGCAGGAACGACCGAGCTGATCAGCCTCATCGGGCAATCGCTCCGTGAAATCCTGTCGATGCATGCGCTTGAGACCGGCGACTCGGAGATGTCCCTCTCCCACTTGGTGGAGCCGACCTACTCCGAGTACAAGCGGACCTCCGCACTTAACGAGTTGCCGCTCGAGTCTTGGAGCCGGCATATCCTGGGCTGGAAGCAGGAATTCTTCCCCCGATCGGCCAATGGGATCTACTGGACGGGTCACCCCAATAACCCGACCGGTCGAGCCTGGGATCGTGAGACCCTGCTTCACCATGTCGACAACAGCGAAGACCTGTTGACCGTCGTTGATGAGGCATACCTGCCGTTTCTTCCCGACGAGAAGGAACGGACCCTGACCGCTGATGTCGTCAATCGCGGAAACTTGCTCGTTCTTCGTTCGGTGACGAAAGTTTACGCGATCGCAGGACTCCGGGTCGGGTACGCCGTGGCCTCCCCCGACATGGTCCTTCGCCTCCGCCAATTCCAGGAGCCTTGGACCGTTGCCGCTCCCGCTGAGGCTGCCGCTCTGGCAGCGCTCCAAGATACGGAATACTTGGAGAAGTCGGTCGATTTGATCGGTAGCGAAAACGATCGCCAGACCGAACGGCTCTGGGATATTCCTGGCATCCGTCCCGCCTGGCCCAGTCGGGTCGCTCCCGAGGGGACACCGGCACGGGCCAACTTTATCTTGGTGAGCCTGGCCGAGACCAAGTGGACTTCGCCGCAGGTTCACGACGAATTGGCCCGACGCGGTTTCCTAGTCCGTGAGTGTGCTAACTACGCGGGTTTGGAGATGGGTACGACACTCACTGGCCCTGGAGGGCAGGTTGTCCCCACGAACGGCCATCTCCGGTTCGCCGTTCGTTCTCCCGAAGAGAATGATCGTCTGTTCGCCGCCCTGGCTGATGTCATGCCCCGCAAGCCCGGCGAATAACTGGGATATGATTCAATTCGCAAGGTGGGATGGCCCACCTTGCGAATTCACAACGATTTGCCGGCGATGAGGCCGAGCAGGGTCGACCCAAGCAGAACTCCGACGACGACAGCGAGGGCCGACTTCGGTCGCTTTTCCGCCAGGCTCGCCATGGGCTTGAACCAGCGAGGATACGGAGGTCGGACGTGGACAATCTGTGGGGGTGGGGGGGGTAGCAGCGGGGCCGGTGCCCCAACGGAACTGGCGGGCGCAGTCAAGTTTGAGGTCGGCCCGACAGAGCTTGGATCGTGCGAGGTTAAGGCTTTTCTAGGCCGTTTCATCAGGCCTGAGAGGGCTTCGGACGCCTCGGTCGCGGTCTGGTAACGGTCGGCGGGGCTATGGGCCATCAGTCGGTCGAGAACCGCGACCACGCTGCTCGGGATCTCTTTCCGGACCTGTTGGATCGGCACGGGACGACCATTAATGCGCTTGCCTAACCGTTCAATCGGCGAGTCGCCTGGGAATGCCAGCCGACCCGTCATTAAGTGGTACATCGCACAGCCAAGCGAGTAGAGGTCACTTCGACCGTCAACATCCTTCCCGAGGGCTTGCTCGGGAGACATGTAGTCAACGGTCCCGACTGCGATATTATCGGCTGTGGCGAAGGTTGAGGAGTTGTCGGACTCCATCAGCACGCCCAGACCGAGGTCGAGCACTTTGACTTGCCGATCCTCGTTCACCAGCAAATTTGAAGGCTTGATGTCCCGGTGGACTACGCCTTGATAATGGGCATGGGCCAGCCCGAGTGCGGCCTGGGCGGCGTAGTTGACCACCTCAGCAGGACTCATTGGACCCTGCTTGAGCCTCTGACCTAGGCTTGTCCCCTGGACATACTCCATCACGATGAACAGGACGTTGTTGACCTGGTCCGCATCATACGCTCGGACGACGTTGGGGTGATCCAGCCGACCGACCAGCCGCATCTCCCGGCGGAACCTTGCGACAGCACGCTCGTTGGACACGATCTCTGGGGCAATGATCTTGAGGGCGACGTCCCGTCCCATCATGAGGTGATGGGCTTTGTAGACTCGACCCATTGCTCCGGATCCAATGCGATCCAGGATCACATACTTGCCCACGAGCAGACCATTCGGCTTGTTCGCGAGCAGTCGTTTGACCTGATAGTCCGTGAGAATCTTGTCAAGGACAAGTCGATCTGCCAGGCTCTGAGAGTCGCTGGGTAGGTCACCAGCGAGAACCTTGCTACGGATCTCGGCAAATTGGCGTTCGCTCAGGACGCCCGAGGCGCGAATCACCGGCAAGAGATCGACCGGGACGTTCTGAACGATCTTGGACTTATCGGAAGTCGCCACGTCGGTTCTTGCCTCGCGACCAGGTGTCCGGACCGACCGGGCGTGTTCCGCCACATTCAGGCTAGCCACGTACATCCTCCGACCCTAACACAAGGAGTGACTTCACTCAATTGAGTTAGGGCCCGGGATCTGCCATGTGACTGTCATATTGTCAAAATAAACACAGAACGTCCCAATCATTCCGTTTCGTTCGTTCCTCGCCTCAAATCATCGCCTCTGGAAACAGAAACACCATCCACCCTTGTGCAATCTGAACGTATTAAGACTCCCACAGGAGGGAGCTGGCTCATGAAGCTCGACCCAGATCAGTGGCACAATCCGCCTATCAATGTGCTAGAGTCATACGGTTTGGCTCGACCTATGACAGCTTAATGTCACAGAATTATGACTGACCCCGCAATACTGGACAACAGGAACGCCTCTGACTACGATCTCGTGCTTGAGTCGTGCAAGCAGATGGGTTCTGAGCCTTGCTCGGTAGGGGTAGCTCAAGGCACCACAGTCGGAACCCTAACTTCGCTCTCCTGCGTACTTATCTGCGTTTGTCGGCTGATAAATTCGGCCTCTATTTTCGGTCCAACCTGTCGTGACAAGGCATCCTGATGCAAGCGAACAATGACTCGCAATCTGGGCTCCGCGAGTTCACTCCGACTAAGCCTTTCTTCGTGGGAATCGACAGCGACGGCTGTGCGTTCGACACGATGGAAGTGAAGTGGAAAGAGTGTTTCATCCCTCAGATTGTCCGCCACTTTGAGCTTGCCGCGATTTCCCGCTATGCCCGCGAGGCTGCAGAGTTCATCAACCTCTACTCACGATGGCGGGGCGTGAACCGCTTTCCCTCGTTGGCTCTCACATTCGACCTGCTCGCAAGTCATCCTGCGGTGAACGAGCGCGGCTTTGTCCTTCCGAAATTGGTCGGGCTGCGAGATTGGCTTGCTCATGAGTCGAATTTAAGCAATCCGACCCTCGAGGCGGCGGTCGATGCGACCGGCGATCCCGACCTCGTCCGAATCCTCGCTTGGAGTAATGCGGTCAACCTGTCGATCCGTGAAACGGTCCACAATGTCCCTCCGTTCCCGTCCGTCCGAAAAACTCTGGACGCAATTGGTCGGCAAGCGGATATCATGGTTGTGTCTGCCACTCCTCACGAAGCTCTCGAACGCGAGTGGCGTGAGAATCAGATTGCGGACTCCGTCGCTGTGATCGCTGGGCAAGAGATGGGGACGAAGAGTCAGGTTCTCTCGTTGGCGACCGACGGCAAGTACGCATCCACTCACGTTCTGATGGTTGGCGATGCTCCCGGCGACTATCAGGCTGCTCAAAAGTCTGGGGTCTTGTTCTATCCGATCGAACCCGGCCATGAAGAGGCAAGTTGGAAGCGACTGCACGACGAAGCTCTCCCTCGTTTCCTGAGTGGCACCTACAGTGGTGCCTATATGGCTGAACGAGTTACTGCGTTCGAGAGACTACTGCCCGAACGGCCACCTTGGCTTTGAAATCGCCGCCTGGCACGATTTTTTGTGCGTCTTTCGTGATTCCCCTCTCCTAGCAAGGATCTGACTCGATGGCAGACGCGACTGCGGATATTGGCTTGATTGGCCTGGCTGTGATGGGGGAGAACCTCGTCCTCAACATGGAGAGTCACGGCTATACGGTGGCCGTTTACAACCGGACGACCGCGAAGGTTGATGAGTTTGTCGGTGGTCGGGGCAAGGGGAAGAAGCTGGTCGGAACCCATTCGCCCGCCGAGCTGGTCAAGTCGCTCAAGCGTCCGCGCAAGATCATGATCATGGTGAAGGCCGGTCCCGCTGTCGATGCGGTGATCGAAGAGCTGACACCACTTCTGGAACCTGGCGATATCCTGATCGACGGCGGCAACACCCATTATCCGGATACAACCCGTCGTGCTCGGGCTCTCAAGGAAAAGGGTTTGCTCTTCGTGGGGACTGGAGTTTCCGGAGGTGAAGAAGGGGCGCTGAAAGGTCCCTCGATCATGCCAGGGGGTGATCCTGCCGCATGGCCCCACGTCAAGCCGATCTTCCAGGCGATTGCCGCCAAAGTGGGGGACAATGTCCCCTGTTGCGATTGGGTGGGACCCGAAGGGGCTGGCCATTATGTCAAGATGGTCCACAACGGGATCGAATATGGCGACATGCAACTCATCTGTGAAGCCTATCACTTGATGAGTTCACTCCTCGGCATGAATCCGGGCGAGATGCACACGGTCTTCGACCGTTGGAATAAGGGAATCCTCGATAGCTATCTGATCGAGATCACCGCCGAGATCCTGGCCAAAGCTGACGACGAGACCGGCAAGCCGATGGTCGACCTGATCCTCGACAAGGCGGGGCAGAAGGGAACAGGCAAGTGGACGGTGACGTCCGCACTCGACTTGGGTATTCCCCTCACCTTGATCGGTGAAGCCGTCTTCTCTCGTTGCCTGTCGGCTCAAAAGGACGAGAGGGTGGCTGCGGAGGCGGTGCTGAAGGGGCCAACGCACCAAGTTCCTGCCGATGTGCCGGGCTTCATCAATGACATTGAGCAAGCGTTGTATGCCAGCAAGCTCATCTCTTATGCTCAAGGCTATGCGTTGATGAACGCGATGGCTAAAGAGTCGGGCTGGGAGATCAATAACGGTGGCGTGGCCCTCATGTGGCGGGGTGGTTGCATCATCCGGAGCGCCTTCCTGGGCAAGATCAAAGAGGCCTTTGACCTGAATCCCAGCTTGGCCAACTTGCTTCTTGACCCCTACTTCTGCGATCAGATCACGCAGGCACAGGTTGGTTGGCGGCGAGTCTGTGCGGCGGCGCTGACCAATGGGATCCCCCTACCCGCCATCTCCTCTGCCCTGGCATACTTCGATGGCTATCGGACGGGTCGGCTCCCCGCCAACCTGCTCCAGGCCCAGCGAGACTACTTCGGCGCCCATACTTACGAGCGAATTGACAAACCTCGCGGCCAGTTCTTTCACACCAACTGGACTGGTCGTGGGGGCACTACGGCTTCATCCTCGTACAACGCCTGAGGTCTCAGGGGAGGGGCGATTCTCAACTCACGCGAATCGTCCCCTCGCCCTGTTTGCTGGCCTTTTTAAGGCTTAGCCACCCTGTTGACGGCCTCCTTGAGGCCTTGCATCAAGATCGGTGCGGTCTCTGAGCCAACGCTGTTGACCTCGCCATATTGCATCTTCTCTCGTCCATAAGCGAATGGTGACTTGCTGTCCCACTGACGCTTAGGAATGATGTAGCCGACCTCATCATTGGCAAGTCCAAAGATGAGCACTTTTTTGCCAGGAAGTAGCCCCAGAACGGTTGGCTCCAGGGGGGCGTGGGGGAAGTCAGCGTTGGGATCTGCTGGCTCCTGAAACTTGCCGCTTACGAGTTCGGGGTAGAGTTCGCCCGGAATCGTGGCGATATGCAGTTCCCCCATTCTCAGGTAAGCGACCTCCGTCTCAAGACCGAGGGCACCAACGGCCATTCTTCCTGACGCTTTTTCGCCGAGTTTATTGGCGTCCCCAGTCCAAACAAACGCGTCGCGATCGAGGACCCCGATGGTTCGAGCGAGCCGGTAGAGTGGGTTTTCGAGCGGGAGGCCGATCCGGCGGGCTGAGACGGCGAACGGTTCAAGTTGGATCGGTTCGCTTGTGGAGAGTCCTTTTTCGGCAAGAGCTGCGACCGCCTCGCCATAGATCTTCGAGAATTCGAAGTCGCCGTCTCTGTAGAATCCCCCAGCCGCTTTGGGGAACTTATCCTCAGGAGCAGACATCAGCCCGCCGATCGCCCCGGTGAAGTAGGCAACGGGGACTCCTTGCGACTTTTCCAAAGCCTTGAGGGTATAGTAGGGGAAATCCGCAGTCAGTTCGGTGTTCTTACTCCCCAGGTTTTCGGGATGGCAGTTCCACTGGACTAGGATTCCGGTCGGTTTCTTGGTCTTGGCCTCGTAGAACTTCAGAACGCGGAGAATGCCGTCACGAACCTTGGGCTGACGGCTATCACTCAGGAGCGACTCATCTTCGGCAGTCCCATAACTGGCGGTAACGGAGACCGCGCTCGCAGTGGCTTCGTGGACGGCTGCGACCACCTGATCCTCGACTTTGGCCAGATAGGCCGCATCAACGCCTGACTTCCGCTCGGACTCTCCCCAAAGACCGATCGAGTCTGGCCCTTCATGGTTGTGAGTTGCCGAGACCATGACATAACGATACCCGAGTCCGAGCTTGGTTCGCACATTCAACGTATTGGGATACATGAACCCGACGAGATCGACAGATACCAACGCAATTTTACTCGTACCGTCATTAAGCACGACCGCCCGAGCCCAGAGAGGGTCATGGACCGAGGTTGCTTTGCGATTGTGCCCGAAACCGGCCAACCATACTGGTGTCGGCCCGTCGATTTTGGGGGTAATGTCTACCTTAGCGAATCCGACTTCGAGCGCGAGTGCTGCGGGGTTGAGGATGAGTAAGGCTGAACAAAAGAAAATCGCCAGTCGTGTCATGGATCAAGCCTCGGAGAGGTTCGGGGTGAGACCGAAAGTGTATAACACCCGAGATGACTCCCGCTTTCAAGGGCCGACTTGACTCCCGGGCTTATTGCCTGAACACTTACGGCGACTTGGTTCCTTTTCTGTGCGGAGCCTTGATGTGACTCAGCCGCACCCCCCACCTTCTTCCAATCGTGTCGATGAGACGGTGGCGTATCCACCGCCATCCTCAAGCAACGCTTTTATTGATGGGTTCCCCGAGCACGACGACCTCGTTAATTCAGAACTTGGTCATTATGCAATTGGTAAAGTCATTGGCAATGGGTCCATGGGCCGGGTCTATGCGGCGGAACACCTAGGGTTAGCCCGCCCATGTGCTGTCAAAGTGATGAACCCCGGTCTTCTTGTCGCCCAGCCTGCGATTCGAGAGCAATTCTGGGCTGAGGCCCGGGCGGCAGCGAACCTGGTTCACCCCCACGTGGTCACCGTCCACAACCTTGGGTCGGATCGGGGCTATCATTTCATCGAAATGGAATATGTCGAAGGGGGGATCACTCTCAAAGAGGAGATCCGCCGCAAAGGCGGGCTCGACCCTCTCGCGGCGACGATCGTCACGCGTGACGTCGTATTAGCTCTCTCCGCAGCCCACGAGCGGGGACTGGTCCATCGCGATGTCAAGCCATCAAACGTGCTCTTGACTCCTGCCGGTCGTGCCAAACTGGCTGACTTCGGTCTGGTCCGACATATCGACGAGGCCGAGCTACTCAGCGGGCGGGTTGCCGGAACCCCTTCTGCCATGGCTCCCGAGTTATTTCAAGGAGTCACGGCAAGCCCATACTCCGACCTTTATGCGGTTGGCGTGATGTACTTCGAGCTGCTGTCAGCTCGACTCCCTTATCTTTCCGACGATCTCACGACCCTGATCCAACAACATACCCATCAAGCGATCCCCGACGTTCGCAACTGGGATGACCGGGTGCCCGAACTGATTCATCTGGCCATCACCTCGTGTATGGCCAAGAGGCCGGAGGATCGGCCAGCTAGCGCCGAAGAGTTTGCGGACGCGTTGAAACTCATTATCTCGCAACTTCGGGATACGGATCTCTTGATTCGAGAGAGCCTCGAAGGGCTCGATTGCTTTGTCCAAGGAGCGAACGAACGTTACCGGCTCGTCTTTCGACTCCCCTCCGACCGCATCCAAGAGGTTTATATTGAAGTCCTCTCAGGCCGACACCAGGAACGTTTGCTCACCATCTTCTCGGTCTGTGCGCCTGCTTCGCCGGCGCACCACGAATTCGCACTTCGTCTCAATGCAGAGTTGACCCACGGTGCCCTCTCGGTCCGCGAGATGGACGGCCAGCCGATGTATGTCATGACCCGAACTTTCCACCGTGATCACGTCAGTGCGACCGAGCTTCGTGCGGCTCTCAAGGAAATTGCCCGCCGAGGCGATTGGGTGGAACAACGCCTTACGGATGTTGATCTCTACTAGGCGGATGGCTCAGATTCAGGAGGCCTTGCCGCTCGACCAGGTCATGCCGCGAACCGGGGCGAGGATCTCTTCGATTGCTACAAGAATCATCGGATCGACACTGATGCCGATCGCGGCGACATTGCGATCGACTTCCACAACCGTAGACATCCCCACGACTGTCGAGTCGACCGAGTCCAGCCTGGTCGCGAAATCCAGAGCCACATCGGCCAGGTCGAAACCCTGCTGGGTGCAATACTCGGCGGCTTCACGGCAAGCTTGCTTCATGGCGTCGGGTGCCGGGTGCCACGCTGGAGGCCCAGGTTGGGTGAGCAGACCCATCGCCAGCGGGGCCGCATTGATCAAGCCCATGCCCTTGGATCGAACGAGAGGGGCCAGATTGTCCATCAAGGATTGATCGGCCAGATGATAATGACAGTAGGACAAGATGAGATCGAGGTCTGCGCCAAGTACGGCTTCCTGCAGGATCGCGAGGGGCAGTCCGCTGACGCCAACAGCGCCGATTTTGCCTTGAGCCTTCGCCTTCATGAGTGCAGGGATCGTCTCATTGAGGATCAGGGCAAGATCGCCGAACTCGATGTCGTGCACGTAGATGACATCCACATGATCTGTCTTGAGCCTGTTCAGGCTGGCTTCCAGGCCCGCAATGATCGTCTTGGGGCTGAAGTCGAACTCGGTCTTGCCGTAGCGCCCGACCTTGGTGGCCAGGACCACTTCATGCCGACGCCCTTCGAGCGCCTGGCCGAGTACCGTCTCGGATCGAGTTCGACCATAGAACGGTGCAGTATCAAAAAAGTTGATCCCGAGGTCGATCGCACGATGAACCGAACGAATGCCTTCGGACTCGTCGATCGCTCCGAACTCGCCCCCGAGTGGTGAAGCCCCGAATCCAAGAACCGATACTTTCAAGCCGGTCTGCCCCAGGTCACGCTGCCGCATCGGTTCGTAGATCCTGTTCGCCAGGTCGATTGTTTCTGAGGAAGGGCATCATTATGTCGATTCCTATTGTGGACGAGAAGAGCGTGTGGCCACCGACTTCGCCTTTCGATTATCCTTGAAGATGTTCCTGACGGGCCTCTGAGTTGATAAAGTTTGCTGAGTGCTAACCCCAAAACGAGAGCTTGGTGAGGCTATGTCGCAGTCCCAGCTTGGCGAAATCCTTGGTTATCTTCTTGGTTTTGCAATCGTTGTGGTGGCTGCCACCTTGACGGTTTTACAGTGGATCGACCGCCGACGCCGCTCTCCGGACTTGCCGATGTGGGACCTTCGCCACTTCCGGAACCAAGATATCCGCCGCTTTGCAGGCTCGGGCTTGATGGTCGCTTTGGCCGCGGGCTTGGTTTATGGGAACTCCTTGGCCCCGAACCTTGGGAACAGGATTAACCCGACATTCCTGCAAGTCTGGATCGGTGTGGGTGTTCTCCTCATCGGACTCTTGAGCCTGGCTTTGATCGATTGGCTGGCGAATCGGGCGTATGCCAATAGGCTGAAGCGCCAGTTGGAACGAGAGCGAATTACTTTCATTCAAGGTGAACTCGCACGACAAGCGGGACGTGTGATCAAGAGGCCTAGTCCATACGATCAGTTGTTCGAGGACTCGCCGAACTGATCATTCGTTAGGCTCGACTTGACTTCAAATGGGAAGACAGAGACCGCAACCCCGAGGGCGATCCCCCTCTCGCCTTGCTCAAGCTTTCTCCGACTTGGTAGGTGCGGGTTCAGATCGGGACGCCCGGGATCTTGTGTTCACGACGCGCAGAGGATTGGGGTAAGATCGGGCAGACGATCGATTTCCTCCTTGGCAGACACCATGAACCGACTTTGCAGGTCACGTCGAAACGGCATCACGCTCACCGAAGTGCTGGTGGTGATCGCCATCCTGAGCTTCCTTACTTTGATGTTGATGCTCTTAGGGCCTCGGAACCGCGAGCCGGCGCGATCGGTTCAATGTGATAATAACCTGATGCAACTCGGGCTCGGGATGGGTTATTACACCCAGGCGACCGATCACTTACCGTCGATCCCGTTACTGCCGACGACTTTGGCAGAAGACACGACTTCAAGTCCGATCGGCGCTTTACTTGCCTCACTTTCGATCAGCGGCTTCTCCGACCTCGAACGCGAGAAGTCACCTTATGTCGCAGGTCGGACGACCGCCAGAACGCTTGGCCCGATTCGCGGGCTGATCTGCCCGAGCGACTCTTATGCGTTCGATGATCCAGAAGGCTCTCCTCAACTCAGTTATCGGGCTGTCACAGGTGACACTCCCGAGGGTCATGGTGGAGCCTTTGAGCCCGGTAAGATCGTCACGCTGGCCGCGGTTGAAGCCGGTGACGGGCTCAGTTATACCGCCTGCTTCACCGAGCGATTGGTGGGCTTCAGCCTTGGAGCCCAGCCCTATGCCGGAAATTACCACCTCACTGACGGACCACTTATAGGCCCCAAATGCCCTGAGCCTGGCACGGAACCCGAGAGTGTGGACGCTGGCAAGAACTGGTCGCTGGTCGATTGGACCAACACACTGATCAACCACGCTGCACCACCGAACGCCTCTCGCTCATGCATCACTAAAGATGGAAAGTCCGCCCTGATGAGTTCATCGAGCGGGCACCTGGGAGTGGTCCACCACCTGATGTTGGACGGGAGTGCTCGAAGAACCAATGTGACGATCGACCTGAAGCTCTGGAAGGCCTTGGCCTCGTTTCAGGATGGCCCCTGACGTTCATGGAGTGCCGATCCGAACCAGCGTGATAGACGAGATCATTCGCACCCAACGCACCGGCATCGAGTCGCCCGGGACAATGAGCTTGGCAGGCCCCTGCTCGTCACTCAGCGGTTTGCCATCTTGATCGAAGGCAATGAGATACTTCTCGCCCTTCTCATCGAGTGCGGCCTCAACGGCGGAGACGACTGCGACATAGTCGTCCTTGGCCCGAAGGATGATCGCACCATCAGAGAGCTTGCGAAGGTCGGCCATGACGTTCGCCCCGGACATCTGAGCTTTCAGGAGTCGAGCCAGTGGTACGCCGGAGTAGGTCGTGGTTTTGTCTCCCACGACGACTTTGAGTTCGACCCGAGGCTGAGCCTTCAAGGTCGCAACGTCAAACGGCAAGGCTTCAGATTTGGGTCCAGCCGAGAGAAGTGCGAGAGTCACGAGTGTTGCGATCATGGGAGTGTCCATCATGAAAAATGGGTCGGATTTCGTCAGTATAGCAGAATTTCAACTTGCAGCAGAGGTGACTGATGCGTGAGCTTGCACTGATCTTTGACTTCGGCAATGTCTTCGCCTTTTTCAGCTATTCTAGGGCCTGCGAGTCAATCGGGGCTCCTTTGGGCAAGACCGGCGACCAGATCCTTGAGCAGCTTGCCGCTCAGGGCCTTAATGCGTGGATTCGGCTCTACGAGACGGGCAAGATGAGCTCGGATGAGTTCATGACGCACGTGGCGGAGGCGAGCGGAAGTACGCTTAGTCTCGCGGAACTTCGAGACGCCTGGCGTGATATCTTCTGGCTCAATGAGCCAGTGGTGGAGCTTGTCGCAAATCTGGACGCACAAGGATATTCGCTCGTCCTGGGTTCCAATACCAACGAACTCCACGCCGAGTCGTTCCGCGTCACATACGCCGAGGCCCTTCTGCCGTTCCGCGAGCTGGTCTTGTCTTACCAGGTCGGCCACATGAAGCCTGATGGTCGATTCTACCTGGCGTGTGCCCATGCGGCTGGTCGGAACCCGTCCGCTTGCGTTTTCATTGATGACCTTCCGGCCAATGTCCAAGGGGCGATCGGCGCTGGGCTCCAAGGTGTCCACTATCAAAATGATGAACAATTAGTGACGGACTTGAGACGCCTCGGTATCGACGTCTGAAGCCACTTTGCTCGGATTCGCTGCATTCTTGCCCGGATTCGGCAATGACCCTCTCAATTCGTTTGACGGCCAAACCCCCTGTCCGTCAAACTTGGAGTTAGCCTCAAGCTCCCCCCAATTACTTTTCGACGTGTGCCTTGCCTGGAATCAACTCCGAGAATCGTCGGACGCGGTTTGACAATGTGGGTTCAGAGTCCACACTCGTAATGATCCACGGACGCTGGTCTGCTCGGATCACGCAAACTGCCTGTTTTGCCCCTCCGACGCACATCTCTCAGAAAATCCCGAAAACTCTTCTTGACCCCACCAAGCCTACGGGTATGATTGAGTGCGTGCATGCATTTGATCCCTGTTGGCTCATCCACGGCGATCGGGTTTATTTTGCCCGATGGTTGGAGGCCGTAAGGTGAATGTAATGAGGCTTGTCATGGCGAAAACATGGTCCTTTCGACTTGATTACACGCGAATCAGCCGAGCTGGTTGACGTTGAAACATGTCCGGGCGGTGAGCGGCAGTTGAGTTTGGGACCTGATGGGTCCTGAGCGAAAAAGCGAACACGTGTGGGGTGGGCGAGGAACATCGGGAACGGGACACCTCCTGAGCTGGACCGCTGGTCACGGCTTGGGGGTTAAGGCGTCCTCAGAGGCATACCTGGGAGTCTGTCAATGGGTCGCTTCAACGGTGAGGGTCGGAATCAAGGCCCCGATCGACGCAAGGGCGCCAAGCCGCGCCGGAACCTGGGCCTTCCGGGTATCGAGGGGCTCGAACAGAGAGCCATGCTCGATGGCGGGGGTATCCAGAGCGCTCCGACCTGGGCGGCGATGAACAATAATCTGGCGGATGCCCAGAACGGCCCACTCGCCAAGGCTGGCGACGAATTGATCACCGTCTACCAAGAGTATCAGACCTATCTTCAGAACCCGGTAGGGACGTTCAAGTCTTCGCTCTCGAACATTGTTCGCGTCAGAGGTAATTTTGTCAGTGTGGATATCCGCGGATTCGGCGACTTTGGCCAGTTTATCAAGTCGCTTGAGAACGTGGGCATGCAGGTTGGGGCCACCGACGCGACTCACAAGATCGTTGAGGGTGTTCTGCCCATCAGTGCCTTGCCGACTGTTGCCAAGATGCCGCAGACGGTAGGGATCGCCCCGATCTACTCACCGATTACCTACCAACAAGGTATCTCGCCCAACCAAGCCGACGTTGCCTTGTTCGCGAACGTCGCACGGGGCCAGTACAGCCTCAATGGGACCGGTGTTACCGTCGGTGTCTTGTCGGACTCTGTCAACCAGTTCAACGGCGGTCTAGCCGCTTCCGTGAATACGGGCGACCTACCCGCGAATGTGAATGTCCTCTCAGACCAGCAGCAGGGGCCGGGAGCCGACGAAGGCCGGGCGATGCTCGAGCAGATTTACGACATCGCTCCAGGCGCAGGTCTGGCATATCACTCTGCCTTCAATGGCCTCGTTGATTTCGCGCAAGGCATTCGAGATCTGGCGAATATCGCCGGTGCAAAAGTCATCACCGATGACATCGGCTACGCCAACGATCCTGTGTTCCAGGACGGTATCGTCGCCCAGGCGATCAACGATGTGTCGAACATCAATCAGGTCGTCTACACGTCGGCCGCCGGCAACTCAGCCGATCAGGGGATCGAGACAAATTTCCGGGGGGTCGACGCAACGGTCGGGTCGATCGGACAGGGTCGATACGCCAACTGGAACCCCAACGGCGGTCTTCTCACCCAATTGCCGATCACCGTTCCATTCGGTGGGTCGCGACTCTTTATGCAGTTCGACCAGCCGTTCTACCAGACGAACGGAGTCGTCTCGAATGTCGACTTTTACGTCCTGGACGCGGGCGGCAACATCATTGCTCAAGGTGGTAGCAATACTGTTGCCACCCAGGAGCCGTTCCAGTTCCTCGTGATCCCCACGGCAGGTAACTACACCCTGGTCGAGCGAGTGCTCAGCGGTCCTGATATCACTCGGTTCCGAATCCAGGACTTCGGATCATCGAATAACGCGATTTCCCAGCAGTTTGGCAGTGCCGGCGGCACGACCTACCCGACGACGTTTGGTCACGCGGCTGCCTCGACAGCGATCGGCACCGGTGCCGTTCCGTGGTATGGCACGGCCCCGATTAGCACGACCACACCGGTTCTCAACGAAGATTTCAGCTCGAACGGTCCAGTTCACATCCTCTTGGATGCCAATGGTAACCGGCTCGCAACTCCGGAAATTCGCCTCAAGCCGGATCTCTCCGGCACAGACGCCAACAACACATCGTTCTTCGGCTCACCTGGCCCCAACCCTGCAACAGGCCAGCCAACGAACATAGACACTCTGCCCAACTTCTACGGTACTTCGTCCGCCGCCCCCAACGTGGCAGCGATCGCAGCCCTGATGAAGCAGCTCTCGCCAAACGCAACATCTGCTGAGATTCGCAATGCTTTGGTTGTCTCAGCGACCGCCCATCCTCTGAATGGAAGTGCGTCAGGCCAGTGGAATGTCCATGGCGGGTATGGTTTGGTGAACGCGCCGGCTGCTTTGGCCGCCGTCGATCAGTTGCGGGTCATCAGCTCAACCCCTGCGAATGGTTCGACTCTCTCAACAACACCCACTCAGGTCGTCCTTCAGTTCAACAACGCGATCGATCCCGCATCGTTACAGGCCACCGATCTGGTCTTCACAACGCCGTTGGGCATCGCCGTCGCCGTGGGAACACCCGTCCTCACGAATGGGAATAAAACGGCAACGTTCCCGATCACGATCACCCGCCAGGCGGGGGTGCTCGCTAATGGAGCTTATTCCTTCACCCTGGCTGCTGGAGCCGTAAATACCCCAGCGGGTAAGCCCAACGTCGCCGATACGGTGAAGTTCACTTTGGCCGATACGATCGCGCCCACGGTGACCGGGACCAGCATCGTGGGTCGACGGGTCACGGTCTCGTTCTCGAAGCCTATGGATCCGAGCACTTTCGATCGATACTCGGTTCTTCTGCTCCGTGCCGGTAACCCTTTTAGCGTGCCGGACCCTTCGACGCTGAATTACCAGTACGTGCAGAATGCTGACCCCTCCATGACGTTCACGTATGATCCGGTGAATTTCACGCTCACCCTGGACTTCTCTAATACTTCTCAGGTCCAGTTCCCGACGGACAACTACGCGATCTTCGTGAACCAGAGCGTAACGAGCGCTGCGGGTGTTCAACTCGATGGCGAGTTTGGTCGCACTTTCCCTTCGGGCAACGGTGTTCCAGGTGGCGATTTCAAGCAGTATCTGGGGCTCCAGACGCTGAGTGCGCCTCTTGTGACGAGCTTGTCGCTTGCTCCCAGTTCGGATTCGGGGATCAAGGGTGACTCGGAAACGAACATCATTCAGCCTTCGTTCGTTGGTCAGGTCTCTGCCGGCTTCCCAGGGACTTTCGCGGGCGTGCAGGTTTTGATCGAGTTCAACGGACTAACGAACCCGCTGGGTTCGCAGTCGATCGGAGTGGGTGGCGGTGGTCGTGGCTATGTCGGCAACCCGCAGATTACGGCGTATACCGACGCCAACGGTCTGTTCACCTTCCAGGCACCATCGAACCTGCCCGACGGCTTCAATCGAGTTCGAGTCGTGGTGCTCGGTAACGCCGACGCACCGCCGCTCCCCGGACTTTCGAGCCAGCGCGATTTGGGCTTCCGGATCGATACAACCGCTCCTTACGTTGTTAACGCGTCGATCCTGAACAACGCGACGATCAATAATCTCTCGAACCTGACCCTGAATGTGGTCGATCCGATCGCGCCGGTCGATCCGTTGAGCCCATTGGCAGTCCCCCTCCAGTTGGCCTTCCCTGCCCTTGACCCCGCTTCTGTGTCCAATATCAGCAATTACGGGCTTTTCAACCTCTCTCAGGGGGGTGCTGATTACAGCAACCGGATTACAGGAGCGACGTTCACTTCGACCACGAACCGGGTCAACACCTACGACCCCTATACGGGTCAGGTCAGTGTCTCGTTTAGTGGATATCTGCCGGTCGGTCAGTATTCCTTCATCGCCCGAACCTTGGATCCAACCAACCCACGGATCGGACTTCGCGACGCAGCCGGTAACGGCCTGGACGGCGACTTCTTCACCGCCGGGATCCAAACCTATCAGTTGACGATCAACATTCAGACCGAGCCGGTCTATATCACGAACGTGATCGCTGTCTCCCCAAGTGCACCCGGCCAGGGAGTGAACGCGAGCCCGGTTCGATCGTACTTCGAGGTCCCAGCGGCAGGGGCGGTCGCTCGGGCGAATACGCCTCCGACTCAGTTCGTCATGGACTTTTCGAGCCCGCTCGATCCCATGATGGTCAACAACGATTCGTTGCAGTTGATCATGTCGAGCGACGGGATCGGCCAGCAGCCTGATGGGGATTTTGGCAACTTCGGAACTGCCGGAGCCAAGTCGAATGCGTTTGGCTTCTCCCGTCTGGCGAACACCACGGTCACCTTGTCCAACACCAACTCATCCGCCACGAAGTTTGGTGATCAAGGTTGGCACGACCGCCTCGTGCTCGACATCGCACCTGGGACGTCACTCAGCCCCGAATACTACAGGCTGTATGCCCCGAACCAGGGAGCGACCGTCCTGAAGGACGTGTTCGGAAGTCAGTTGGACGGTGAGTTCCTGGGTAACCCCACCAACGACCCCAGTGGGTTCACCTACCAGGATCTTCTGCCTAACGGTACCCAACGACCGGGCTACAGCGGTGATGGTGTTGCGGGTGGCTCGTTCGTCACGGCTTACACCGTTGTACCTAACGGCAACGTGATTTACGCTCGACCGGATTACCAGCCCGACCCGTTCATCCCCTCTTCGGCACCCGACGGTAGCCTTGCCAAGCCCTACCCAGTACTTGCCCCGCAGGCAGCTCCGAATGCAAAAAATGGCGGCGATCTCAACAGTTCGGTCAACTACGGGACTGGGTTTGACCCGTCGCAGGACCGGGCGGGGATCGGTCGCTTTGCTCCTTCGGCGTTCTACGCGGCGAGCCAACTCTCGCCGTTAGGCCCAGTCGTCATCGTCGCCTTGCCGGGATCGCAGCAACGCGAAGCCGGAGGGGCCGTCAGTCAGGCAACCTTTGTTCTGCAGGCCCCCGCAGGCGGGGATGGGACAAACACACCTAAGGACGGGTCCGCCAGTGTGCCGACCAACACGATCCTTACGTTTGCCGCCGGTTCGACCTTGAAGTTCGCCAACTCTTCGCTGTATGTCCAGAATCAGGGGTCTGCTGTTCAACTCAATGGCACACAGTCGAGTCCGGTGACCTTTACTTCCTACTTCGATGACACGGTCGCTGGAGATACGAATCGGGATGGCAAGGACACCACGCCCGGCGGTGGCGATTGGGGTGGGTTGATCCTGCGGAACTTCAACGATGTGCGAGCCCGCGCATCCGACCCGACCGGCAGTCAGAAGGGGAACTTCCCCATCGATGGCAGGCTTGGCGTTTCGGGAGCCGACGATCTGCTCTCGACGGTCAATTTCGCGACGATCCGCTACGGTGGCGGTACCGTGCCTCAGACAGGTGGTCAGCTCTTTAGCGCGATCACACTTTATAATGCTCGCCCCGCGATCACGAACTCCTTGATCTCCGATACGGCTGCCGGCTCCACTGGATCCGCACAAGCCGGTATCTCGGTCGACGTTGATTCTCTGCGACAGGATGAGTTGGCTTGGGGCGCACTGGTTCGAGCCACAATCGTTACGAAGAATGGGTTGAATGGAATCCTGATCCGTGCCCAGCCGAACGGGATCGCTGAGCCGTCCGACGCGACGCTCGACCTCGAGTCGTTCGCTTCCCGTCTCGACCAGGTCAGCTATGTCCTTAATAATCCTCTCCCGTACATTTTGACCTCACAGATGTACATTGGGGAGTATTACATCCAGGACAGCGGCTCCTCGACCGCTGATACGACCAGCCGCCTCTATGTCCAGCCAGGGATGATGGTCAAGTTCCAGCGTGGTGCGGGGATCTCGATCCGCAAGAACTTGCCGGTGCTCGACCCTACGACTCAGTTGAGCGTTGACATCACGGGCGGTAGTTTGAACGTGGGTGATCGTACCTATATCAACGAATACGACGTCAACAACAACATTTCACCCTTCGATCCCGGTTTCAAACCAAACACGGTCGGTGATGCCCAGGTCCTGTTCACCTCGTTGTATGACAATGCGGCCACGACCTTCTTCAGCGATCCTAACGTCATCGACCCTGTCACAGGCAAACCGACGATCCGCACGATCGTGCCGGCCATCGACTCAACCAACTCGAATGGCCTGAATCAGCCGACCGATGGGAACGTGCCGGCACTCTCCCGTTGGGGTGCGATCACGATCATGTCGGGGACCAAAGCGGTCATCGACGAGGCTCAGTTCCGGTACGGTGGTGGTGAGATTAACGTGCCAGGCGGCACGGTCCCCTCGCAGTCGGTCTTGGCCTTCATCGGTTCGGCCTTCTCCATCGATGCACGCTACGGGGCCTTCTACCGGTTCCTGAGTCTGGGGACCAAAGTCTCGATCACGAATAACAACTTCAATAACAACCTTGATGCGCCGATGTCGATCGACCCGGATGGGTTGCTCGCCACCGATCCGCTTCGTCCGCTCGTGTCGGGTCACCCCTTCTTCCGGGGCAACGTTCTTCAGAATAACGGAGTTGATGGCCTGGCGGTCCTCGCTGCGGCGACCTGGTCCGACACGGGTCCTCAGGAAACGATACGTGGGGCGGGCTACTTCAACGTTTCGCAGGATATCGTCTTCGACCAGACCGACATCACGTATGTGGTTCGTGGGTCGATCATCCTCGGCGGTTGGTACGACTTCCGTAGGTTCAACCAAGGTGGTGGGTTCTTTGGCAACCTTGCTCCCCTCCCCAGTTCGACCGCGCTGACAGCGGAGTTGCAGCCGTCTGTAACCCTCACGATCCAAAGCGCACTTCCCGATACGTTGCTCGCCAACGGTGAGCGGATCGCGAGACCTGGTGAGAGCGTCTTGATCAAGGTCCTGAACCAGAACTACGGTGTCCTTAACGCCGGAAGCCTGTTGACCCCCGGTGCGAGTACCGCAATGGGTCAGCAAGTCGGTGCCGGATTCGTGGTCGGTGTCGATGACGGTGTTGATCCACCGGCAGCTAGTCCTTTGATCGATCCCGGTGCAGGAAGCCAGATCCGAATTGTGGGGATCGCCGCCAACGAGACCTCGGGCCAACAGCGAGTTCCTGCCATCATCACCTCGCTCCGAGACAACTCGGTCGGCAAGACGGTGCATGGCGTCAACATGTCGAACATCCTTCACCAGAATCTCAACACCTATGGCTACCAGCAGGCGAATGGGGCTCCTCTCGTGGGCTCCGGGCCAGCGCCTGGCGACGGTGGTTCGATTTACTACGGTGGTCTCTCGCTATCGGACTACAACCTCTACGACCCTCGTGGTGGCAACCTGATCGACAACGCCGATATCAGCTTCTTGTCGCGTATCGAGATGCAGGGGGGTGGAATCGTCGATGCCGTGGTGATCACCCCTGGAGCGACAACAATCGCGCTGACAGACGCCTGGAATCTGCAGAAGACGGGAACGCCGTTCTTCGCCGACCAGTACAACCTGAACAAGGCGATCACGGTCTCGAACTCGAACATCAACGGGTTCCAGGACGCAGCGTTCTTCGCCCATCCAGGCTTTGATGCCCTCTGGCGACCGGTATTTAACACCCCGATCGGTGGCCCACAGTTCTCGTTCCCAAGCCGGGTTGGTGGCCTTCGCGGTTTCGCGACCGACTTCTTCCTGGTCAATAACACCCTCTCCAATAACGGAGCCGGTGTCCGCGTCAACTCGGAAGTCACCGACAATGTGGGGGGACAAACCCCAGCCCAGGCTGTGTTGCTCAACAACACGTTCTACGACTCTGGGATCGCCTTCGAGTCGACGGGTGTGAATTACAACAACATTAATGGGTATTCACACACCTACTTCCTGTTGATGAACAACATCTTCTCACAGAGTTCTCTGGTTCCAGGCTCGGTCGCAGTCCAGGGGAGCGGGCAAGCCTGGGGCAGTCAGCTCCAGTACAACCTGTTCTTCAACTACGTCCAGCAGACCAACATCAATGCAGCGGGCTTCTTTGGGACGTTCGGCTCGATCTCAGGCGATCCCCAGTTCCTCAATCCGGGTGCCGGCAACTTCTTCCTGTCGCCGAACTCACCCGCGATCGATGCGTCTCGAAGTGAAATTGGACCCTTGGCCCTCGGGAACATGTTGCTGCCCGCCTCCGACCAAGTTCTCAACCCCAGTGGCGGCATCCGTAACGTCATCGGGAACGTGAATGGGGCCGGCGGTTTCGGCGGTTTCCGGTTCTTCTTCGGAAACTTCTTCACGGTAAGCACTCAGGACCTGATCAACTTGCCCGGGTCGGGATCGCGCAACTTCCTCGACCAGTTCGTCCCTGCTCTGCCAGCCTCCCTCGGTGGTGCGCCAGTCGCAGGTTCGCAGGGGACTGCGGGGAACACGGCGACATGGAACTATGTGCCGATCACGTCTGAGCGTGACCAGTTTGGGTTCCGCCGCCAGAAGAATCCAAACAGCTCAAGCGTTGGGTTCGGCTCGAAGCCGTTCTTCGACATTGGTTCGCACGAGTACCGCATCCTGACTCCGCCAAGGGTGATCACTAACCCCTTGTCGAACTTCGGCGTAACCGTCACCACCCAGGCGACCCCAACCGCCCCAAGCGTCGCCAGCGACTTGTATAAGATCAATGGGATCGGCGGGCTGAACGTTCCGCCGCAGACCATCGCCATCGCCTTCGACCGCCGGATTGATCCGACGACGATCACCGGCAAGTCGATCCTTCTCGAAGAGTCGGGCGGCGACGGGATCTTCGG
>JANXSX010000028.1 GCA_025356475.1 Isosphaeraceae bacterium
AAGACCACTTTCAAACCATTTCGCCCCGTGGTCTCCGAGCCGATCAGCGCGCCGGTCGACCCACCGGTGAGCGACGAAGGCGAGTCTCCTCGCCAGTGTTGATTCGTTAAACTGTCCCGCTCTTTGACAATTCGGAATTCATCCCACGCGACTCAGGCCAAATTGTGAGGCCCGAACGCCTCGGGCAAGAGCGCGCCCAACGTGGTGCGAATCGTGTCCGGCCCATCACAGACACAGAAGATCTGGGCACCAGGTCCGAACTCGTTGATGACTTGTCGGCAGGCTCCACAAGGAGCAGTCGGAATCGATGTCGGCGTATAGACCACAACGGCTTTAATAACGAGTCGCTCTGACGACGCAGTAACCGCGTGGAAGATCGCGTTTCGCTCGGCACAGATGGTTAACCCATAAGACGCATTCTCAACATTGCATCCAGCGAAGATCAGTCCGTCATCCGTGAGGATTGCAGCCCCGACGTGGAACTTGCTGTAAGGGCAATAGGCCTTTGCAGCCGCCCCACGCGCCTGGGTAGTCAGCTTGGCGATCGCATCAAGATCTAAAGGCATGGTTAGCGATGCTCCAAGTTCGTCGGCCTGTCAGCCCCCTCCGCAGATTCTGAGGACTTGGAGAATGAGTGACCGCAGTCTCAAGACAAGAGGAACTCAAGATCGTCTTTGGTGAGGTTGGCGATCAGGCGACCGTCGCCGTCGAGGATCGAGTCCGCGAGTTCTCGTTTGCGTTGTTGGAGGTCGAGGATCTTTTGCTCAACCGTGTCTCGACAGATGAGTCGATAGGCGAAGACGCTCCGGGTCTGGCCGATGCGGTGCGAGCGGTCGATCGCTTGAGCTTCGACGGCGGGGTTCCACCAGGGATCGAGCAGATAGACATATTCTGCCGACGTCAGATTCAAACCTAAGCCACCGGCTTTGAGGCTAATCAGGAAGATCGGGACCTCGGGATCGGTCTGGAACCGCTCAACGCGGGCAGCCCGGTCGCGGGTTGAGCCATCGAGGTATTCGTACTTGAGGCCTTCAGTGTCGAGGCGGTCGCGGACGATCGCCAGGAAGCTCGTGAACTGGGAGAAGATCAGAACCTTGTGCCCTTCTTCGACGACTTCGATGAGCTGGGGCAAGAGCATATCGAGCTTGGCGCTAGGGTCCCCGACCCGGGTCGGGTCGATGAGGCCGGGATGGCAAGAAGCCTGTCGGAGCCGGAGCAAGGCTTCGAGGACCTCGATCTTCGAGGCGGTGATTTCCTTGGAGCCCTTACGAAGCAAAGCTCCTCGATAATGCGCCAGCAATTCTTCATACAACTGCCGTTGAGCGGGTTCCATGTCGCAGGAGAGGGTTTGTTCAATCTTATCGGGGAGATCCTTGACGACCTCTTTCTTGGTCCTTCTGAGGATGAACGGCTTGAGGGCCTTGGCCAGAAGCGTACGAGAGCCTTCATCCGTGGCCGAGGTCCCGCCAGTAAACCGCTTGAAGGCGGAGCCTGGCCCGAGCATGCCGGGGTTGAGGAACTCGAAGATCGACCAGAGTTCGCCAATATGGTTCTCGATCGGCGTACCGCTCATCGCTAGCCGGTATCGCCCCTTCAAGAGTCGAGCAGCCTTGGCAGCCTGGCTCTCGGCATTCTTGATCGCTTGCGCTTCATCGAGAATCAAGTAGTCGAACTCAATTTTACCAAGTTCAATAATATCGGTGCGCAAGGTTCCGTAAGTTGTGACAATCAGGTCATGATTGCAAAACTCTTCGCGGAGCGCGTGACGGTTTGGGCCGGTGTAGTCAAGGACCCGGAGTCGAGGTGTAAACCGTTCGGCCTCTTGAATCCAGTTGAAGACGAGCGAGCGGGGCACGACGATCAGGGAGGGCCCCTTCGAGAGCCGTCGGGTCCGCCTGCTCTGCAAGTGGGCGAGGACCTGAATGGTCTTACCAAGTCCCATATCGTCGGCCAGAATGCCACCGAATTCGAACTTCTGGAGGTATTCGAGCCAGCCGAGCCCCTCTTGCTGGTAAGGGCGAAGCTCGCCCCGGAAGCCGGCGGGGGCGTCCTTGGGGGTGAGGCCTTCGAACTTACGAAGGCTTTCCCGGACCTTCGAGAATGCGGCATCCACCTTGATCTCAGGCTGGGCGGCGAGCAAGGCGTCGAGCAAGCCGGCCTGGGCCTTGGCGAACCGCAACAGCCCGTCTTCGGTCGTACTGCTGAGTTCCACTAGCAAGTTGCCGTACTTCTTGATCCACTCCTCGGGGAGCATGCCCATCGAGCCGTCGCCGAGCTCGATCATGGTCTCGCCCCGACTGACAGCCGCGAGCAGGTCGGGCAACGGGACCGATTGACCACCGAAGTCGACCGCTCCTCCCAGCTCAAACCAATCGATCCCGGTAGAAACGGCGAGCTTGAACTCGCTGGCGGGCCGGATGAGCTGCCCTTCGGCCTCAACCTTCCAGCCGGCCTGGACTAGCTCGCGGGTGACTGCACCCATCCGCTTGGGGGGAAGTTCCAGAGTCCCCGGCTCGTGGTGATGGTCCTTCGACTCGCGGAACCCCACCTCAAAGAGCTGGATCGCCGCCTTCTGCTCGGCCGGCACATTGCGACGGATCAGCACGCCACGATCGGTCTCGACCACGACCGTTCCCGGTCGGTCGATGGGCACGAGAGCATGATCATACTCAAAGGCAAGTTCACCTAAGAGTCGTTCGGGCCCTCCCCAGTTTTGGCGAGGGGTCCGCAAGGTGAGGCACGGGCGGGGCAGACAGTCGATCTCTTCGAGTTCAAGCGTCTCGATCAAGTCGTAGGCCGGCACACGCGACTCAGCGAGCAGCTTACCGAGCATGATATCTTGCTGCGGGTCGGTGAGGACAAGTTCCTTTTCGTGCCGGAGCCGAGCGACCCAGAGGGGGACCCCCGAGTCATCGAACCGAGCGACCCGACCGGAGCCGAGCACGAGCAGATCGGCCTGGAGGGCGAGCGGTTCGGCAAGATCCATCCGGTCTTCACGACGTCGCAGGCCGCCGCGCCAGGTCCAGCGCTTGCCGCCAGGCTCGGCTTTCACATCGACCACGAACCGCCAGGGGGAGCCGTCGTCCCATCGGGCGGTCGGTGGATCTTCCTCACCCTCAGCGCGACGGAGCCGGAGCCGCCCGACCTTCGCCAGCCGCTCGATCACCGCCGCATGTCGCTCCGGCGGGATCGAGAACCGGCGGGTCCCAGGGTTCTCGGCGGTCGAGGCCAGGGTGATCGTCGTTTCCGCAGGTGGGGGAGACTGAGACTCGTTAAGGAACTCGAGAAGCTCATGATCTTCGGGATCGTAGCGATTGGGAGGGCCGGTAGGCGCGTGCCACCAGGGGCGGAGCGGACCCCACTCGCCCGTGGTTCTGCGTTCGCGGCGGGCCAGGTCGATAACGACCTGCCCTTGGTTGATCATCGTGGGGACGTCGATGATATAAGCGAGTAACCGCTTAATATTGCGTTTGGGAACAACCTTGAGCTTAGTGAGTTTCCGAGCGTCGCGTTCAAGCTTCCGCTGTTTGAGTGTAGGGCGTCCGTTGGGACCGAGCGGCATGCCTGGACCGATGGGACCGTTCGGGCCAGGGAGGCGCGGGCGCTCTCCCGGGCGATGAGGAGGGGCCTGGCCGTTGCCTGGCCCATAAGCCTGGCGCTGCTGGCCGTTGGGACCGTAAGCTTGACGCTGTTGGCTGTTAGGTCCATAGCCCCCAGAGCCAGGCACGGGTCCGCCGGGGCCGTAGCCTTGCCGAGGTCGGCTGGGATAGCCTTGGGGGGGACCGTTGTTGGGATAGCCTTGAGGGGGGCCATTGTTAGGATAGCCCTGAGGAGGGCCATTATTGGGATAGCCTTGCCTTGGTCCTGATCCCTGAGGTGGGCCGCCGTTGGGTCGCTGGTCATCTCCGCGCCTGTTGTCTTTCTGGCGACGGTTGTTGGGAGGTCCGTTGGGCCCAGGTCCCCGACCTTGGGGATAGCCTTGAGGCATCGGCCCCTGGCCGACCATCCCATAAGGGGGTTGACCTTGGCCCTGGTGGTAGGGTTGTTGGCCTTGGTAAGGGGGTTGACCTTGACCCTGATAAGGAGGTTGACCCTGACCCTGACCCTGGCGAGGGGGTCGGCCCTGGTCTTGTGGGGGGCGACCGTTGGGATAACGGCTGGGGGCATTCGGTCCGCGATCGCGGTCTTGGTCCCTGCGCTGTTGGGGGGGAGGCGGAGGATTATTGTTGGCACGACCACGAGGTGGGGGTCGGCCATCGTCAGGTCGTGGAGGGGTCAGAGATGCCCCATAAGGGTCAAATCCTGGCGCGTAGATATCGTCGATAGGGTAGAGGGGGAGGGGTCGATCCTGATCGGGCAAGGGCCTGATATTCTGGTCATAACCGCTGGAACTTGGTCCCGTTCCCGGCCCGGGTCCTTGACCGTAGGCTTGTTGACCAGGCCCGTACCCTTGTCCCCGTCCATCGTTGTTGCGGAAATCGCTTGGTCCTCGCCCGTCGTTGCGGGGGGGACCCTGCCCTCGTCCGTCGTTGCGGAGATCGCCTGGTCCTCGGGTATCGTTGCGGATGTCGCTTTGTCCTCGTCCGTCGTTGTCGTTGGGAGCGAATCCACCGCCTTCGCTGCCGAAGCCGTCGTAACCTCGATCGTCATCTCTAACGATGGGTTGCCCCTCTCCATCGGGGGGTCCTGGGCGTCGGCTTGGTGTGGGGGGATCGCTGATCAGCCGGAGCGGGCGCATCTCCGGGGTCGCGATCAGATTCTGGCTATCGACGGCCAGAATGGTCGCCCACAAGTGTTTACATGGGATACCGTTGGGCTCGAAGTACGGGCACGAGCATGAGGCGTGGAGTCGCCCTGCGCGCATCCGCATCTTAACCTTGTAGCTCTCCGTGCCGCGGACTTTGGCCACGACCACCTCGTTTGGCTTCACCGAGATGATGCGTACTCGCCCTTTAGCGAAGTACGATTGGCCACGAGCGCGCACTGAGTCGCCGAACTCGCGGGCTACCTTCTGGGCAATCCCCATCAATCACTTCCTAGACGGACAAGATCAAACGTGAGCAAATCATGTAAAAACGCATAGCAAACCATCAAGCACTTCTCGAAATCATGGCTACGCACCGATCGACCGCACCAGGGAGTGCGGGTCGAGGGCAACGCATCGTGGCATGAACGACTAAGCAAATCAAGGTCACGAGGGACGGCCACTCCGCCGGGTATTGGTTCCCTATCTTCCTCATCGGTTCAGCACGCGAGATAGCTCGGCACAGATTCAGTTGCCCTGTCGATTTGGCCCTGATGTCGCTGACTCATGGGTCTTGGGAGCATTCCTTGACTTGCGTCTTCATGGGAGGGGGCTATTGTGCCCACGTTCCGGACGATCCCGAGGATGGATGGTGGGCCGATGCCCACCTTGTTCAGCAAGGCTGGATGATCGGGCGAAGTCCGCGATGATCGAGAGAATGAATGTGCCAACTCTTCGGGATCAAACGTCGAGATTCTTGACCTCCAAGGCGTGTTTTTCGATAAACTCCCGGCGTGGTTCGACGTCGTCGCCCATCAGTGTGGTGAACAGGTCGTTGGCTGCCGCGACATCCACAAGCTGGACCTGGAGGAGGGTCCGCTTGGTGGGGTCCATCGTGGTTTCCCAGAGCTGTTCGGCGTCCATTTCGCCTAGCCCTTTGAATCTTGTAATCTTCATCCCGCGTTCGCCAAGGTGGCGTACCAAGGGGGGTAAAGCCCGCAAGTCCAGCAAAGAATGGGTATCGCCATCACGTTCGAGCAGAAACCTTGGGGGGGGTTCGTCGCCAATGACCTCTTGGGGCGAGAGGGTATCGGCCCTCAGACCAAACTCGTCGCGAAGCCTCGCCAGGAACTTATTGAGCAGCCGGACCTCGTGAAACTCGGTGATCCGGGGTCCGGGCCGTGTTATGGCCGGGGTGCTCGACTCGTCGTCGGTCTTCGTTTCCAACTCCGCCGCGCTCCGAACAACTTCATAGTGATCGAGTTCGTCCGTATTGTAAAGATAGACCTCCCCCGACTCACTTTCAACGTGGTAGATCGGCAACAATCCCGCCCCTTCATTTTGGGCGGTGTTGGCCCGGGCCAGGAAGGGTTTCAAGGGCAAATTCCGCCTGGAGAAGGCCCTCAAGCCGTTTTCCAAACCTGCTGCGATCTCCAGCAAGGTCCGCAAACGATCTCCGGTGAATGTTTGCGACACGTCCGAGCCTGGACCTGAAGGAGTGAGTGTCGCCCCGGTCAGCCCACCGTCGATCAGCATGCCGAACATCTCGGCCTCGGTCTGGAGATACCGCCGTTCCTTCCTCTGAGTGATCATATAGAGGGGGGGCTGGGCGACATACAGGTGCCCCTCGGCCACGAGACGGGGCATTTGCCGGTAGAAGAAGGTCATGAGCAAGGTCCGGATGTGCGAGCCATCGACGTCGGCATCGCTCATCATCACGATCTTGCCATACCGCCGCTTGGACGGATCTTCTTCGTCGCCGATCCCGTTTCCCACAGCGGTGATGATGTTGCGGACCTCTTCGTTGCCAAGAACCCGATCGAGCCGGGCTCGCTCGACGTTGAGAATCTTACCTCGGAGCGGCAAGATCGCTTGATAAAGCCGATCTCGACCCCCTTCGGCGGTCCCACCTGCCGAGTCACCTTCGACCAGGAACAGCTCGCTCGAATGCTGGTCGCGGGTCGTACAGTCCATCAATTTACCGGGCAAACCCCCACCGGAGAGGACCCCTTTGCGGTTCCGCACCAGCTCGCGAGCCTTGCGGGCGGCCTCTCGAGCCTCGGCGGCCAGCAGGGCTTTGGCGATCACTTTTTTGGCGGCTTGTGGATTCTGTTCCAGGAACTCGGCAAGTTTGTCGTTGACGACCTTAGCCACGATCCCCTCAACCTCGCCGTTGCCCAGTTTCGTCTTGGTCTGGCCTTCAAACTGCGGGTCTGGGACACGGGCGCTGATGATCGCAGTGAGCCCTTCCTTGAAGTCTTCACCGGTGATCGCCAGGTCTTTCTTGCCTTGGGGAGTGTGGCCTTTGGCGTAGTTGTTCAGGGTCCGCGTCAGGGCGGAGCGGAACCCGGTCAGGTGAGTTCCACCTTCAATCGTATGGATATTATTGCAGTAGCTGACGACGTTCTCGCTGATTGACTCGTTGTACTGGATCGCCACCTCAACCTCGACACCACGCTCCTCGTCGCGCCCGGAGAGCATCACCGGTGGGTGAATCGGCGACTGGGCCCGGTTCAAGTATTGGACGAACTCGGAGAGCCCCTGCGACGAGTAAAATTCATCACCCCGAGGCTCGTCACCACGCTCGTCGACGAACTTGATCCGGATGTTCTTGTTCAGAAACGAGAGCTCGCGGAGCCGCTTCTCAAGAACGTCGTACTCGAATGCGATGTTGGGGAAGATGGCACTGTCGGGCAAGAATGTGATCTTGGTCCCGTTCGATTTCGACGTTCCCGTCGACCGAGGGGGGGCCATGGCCATCCCTTGGCGATAGTCTTGTTTCCAGATCAGGCCGTCGCGGTGGATCTCTGCCTGAAGGGTCTCGGAGAGGGCGTTGACCACCGTGATCCCTACCCCGTGTAGCCCGCCCGAAACCTTATAGGTGTCGTGGTCGAACTTGCCGCCGGCGTGGGCTTTGGTCAGGACGATTTCGAGCGTACTCTTGTCGGGGAACTGGTGGTGCGGGCCGACCGGGATCCCCCGGCCATCGTCGAGCACTGAGACGGAACCATCGGCGTGGACCGTGACCAGGATGCTCTTGCAGTAGCCCGCCATCGCCTCGTCGATCGAGTTATCGACAACCTCGTATACGAGGTGGTGAAGGCCGCGTAAGGTGGTGTCGCCAATGTACATGCCCGGCCGCAACCGGATCGCTTCGATCCCTTCGAGGACCCGGATGTTCCCTTCACCATAGGCTTCTGGATTGCCGTTGGTCTGAGGATTGTCAAGAAGCTCGGACGTGGTGGTGGTGGTTGCGGCTGTGGTCGAATCGGTCTGGGCAGATGCCATTGCGGGTTCACCTCGAACGGTCGGTCATGCACAAGCAAGCGCTGCGGTGCAAGGGCGAAATTAGCGGCCCCGGCGGGGCGGCTCCGAAGTGGTCGTGGTCGTAGTCGTGGGCGTGGGCGTCGTTGATGACGTTGACGATGGGGCTTCAGCCTCGATTGGGCCGACCCGGAACTTGATATCGTGGATGACAGCCGCAGGAACGTCGCGACGTAACGCGGCCAGCAATTGAGGCTTACGGAACGCCGCCAGTTCTTCGAGCAGGGCGGGATGGTTCACGGTAACGTTCAAGACTCCGCGTCGAACCCCGCCGAGCCGGGTCTGCCGGCATGTCGGCTCACCCACAGCTTCGTTCCAAGCGACTTCCAGCTCGGTCGCTGCGCGGAGTCTTCCATACCCTCGCGCGGCGAAGAGTTCGCCCAGGATATCGCCCAGCGCTTTTGGCCCGCGTCGTTTCGGATCCGCCATACGTCAGCTCACGCCCCATCCCCCGAGGAACGGGCCTTGGTCCCGAGATCGGACTAACAACGTGAACGTACGCTGATTCTACGAAAATCGTCGGGCGCTCGCAACCCAACACTTAACC
>JANXSX010000079.1 GCA_025356475.1 Isosphaeraceae bacterium
TCGAGCGATGGCGAGTTCAACGTGATCGAGCACCCTGACTTGCTCTCGCCGGAGTTTTGGGCTCCTTCGCTGGTGGTGCCGGGTAAGCCGGATGAATCGGAGGTGTATACACGGATCACCCGCAACATCATGCCACCGCGCAGCGTGAGGGAACGGCCCAGCGACGCGGACCGCGAGACCCTCAAGCAATGGATCGCGGCGGGAGCGCCGGCGTTCCCCGCCGAGGTGACGGTGGCAAACGAGGCGGGCAAACGGAAGTTCGTCACCATCGCCGCCGTGATGACCGCCGCGCGCGATTACCTGCGCGGGCTGGAGCCCGAAGACCGCCGCTATATACGGTTCTTCACGCTGCACTACCAGTCGAACAATCCCGACCTATCCGAAGTCGACCTCCGTCTGGCACGCGCTGCGTTTTCCAAAGCGATCAATAGCCTGAGTCGCAAGCCGCGAATTGTCGTGCCCAATGCGATTGACCCGGCTAAGACTCTGTTCGCGATCGACATTCGCGACCTCAACTGGGAACGCGACGATGCGATCGACGAGCTCGAACGCGCCTATCCGTATGGCGTGAGCTACGACTCGCACCCCAACGCATCGCTTCGGCTGCTTGACAAGGACCTGCGCGACCTGACTCGCACGCGGTTCCCGATCTTCCGGGCCGACTGGTTTGTCGCCACCGCGACCCGACCGCCGGTCTACCACGCGTTGCTCCACCTACCCGACAATGCAGGGGATCTCGAACACGAGCTCGGCGTGCGGCTTCAAGACGATTTTCTCCATCCTCGACCCGAACGCGTGGCGATCGCAGGGTTCAAGCGCAGTGGGGTCTCGGGTCAGAACCGGCAGGTCGAACGGCACGATGCGCGGCTAGGGGGATACTGGAAAAGCCGCGACTTCAAGGCGACCAACGGACGCTCGAACCTGAGCCGGTTCCCCCTGGGACCGCTCAACCTCTTCCCCGTAGGCAAACACCCCTTCGCCGACCAGGCGTTCATTCACGACGGCGGCGAGCTGATTTTCCCCCTTCCCAACGGATTGCAGGCGTATCTGCTCGTGGACGGTAAGGATAAACGGATTGATGCCGGCCCGGTGGAAGTGGTGAGCGACCCCAAGCAAACGACCTCCGGAACCGTCGAAATCGTCAACGGACTGAGCTGCATGGCATGCCATAAACAGGGGATGATTTCCGAATTCAAGGACGAGGTTCGCGACTCCAACGCGGTTTTTGGCGACGCTGAGGAGCAGGTGCGTCGATTGTATGTCGAGCCGAAGGAGATGCAACGCCTCGTCGCGCAAGATCGTGACCGCTTCCTTGGCGCGCTCGAAAAGGCGATCGGCCCGTTCTTACGCGAAGGGCCCGATGCATCGAAGCCGATCACGCAGTTTGTCGAGCCAATCGGCGAGGTGGCGCGGTACTATCGGCTTGAGTATCTCAACGTGCGCGACGTGGCTCGGGAACTCGACCTCGACGATCCTCAGACCATCGTGCGCAACGTTGGTGAAACCAAACTCAAGCGGCTCGGGCTCGACGGCTTGCTCAAGGAAGGGGGCGTTGTCTCGCGCAACGAGTGGGAAGCACTCGATGGCATCTCGCTCATGCAGCAGCTCGCGCAGGAACTGCGGCTTGAACCCGTCATCAAGCGTTGATCCGACGCTCGTTTTTCGACGAATACTCTGCTCTCCACACAAGCCCGCGCAAGGAACCAGGACATGAACAGTTGGATGCATCGAATTTTCGTGACGGTGCCCGTGGTGATCGGTCTGTTCGGTTTCGCTCAGCCGAGCATGGCGGCGAAGACGCTCGGCACCTTTGACGAGGTGATTCGCGACGCCGCCGAGGAGATCCTCAAGATCACCAAGGATGAACCCATTGTGATCGGTCAATTCACCGAAACCTTCTTGCCAGGCACGAACAGCGGCCCAGCTATCGGCGAACTCCTGAAAAAAGCGCTTGAGGTATTGAAGCCTGGAATCCTCCGACCCGACGCCGAATTCCAGGTCAAAGGGGACTACGAGCTCACGGAGAATCCCGACCGGAAGAGCCTCAAAGCCGTGCGGATCTCGTTTCAGATCATCAGCAAGTCCAGCCGCGAGAAGAAGACGCTCGAACTGATCCGCCATGTTGATGATAACTCGTCGATCGGGCGGATCCTGAACCTCACGGGCCATATCGACGATAAAGGCGACCGCGAAACGCGCAATAAGGAGCTTGAGCGCCTTTCCAAGAAGGCCGAGTTCTTCATCGACCCTGCTCATCGCTCGCGCGTGTCGAGTAAGCAGGGCAGTCCGTTTTCAGTTGAGATCCTGGCCGGAGCGGACTCGCAAAGCTGCCAGGCTCGCGAAGCCAAGCCGACCGCCGATGGTCCCGAAGTCGACATCAAACGGGGCGAGCTCTACGAGATCAAGATCCACAACAATTCGCGTGAGGAGGTCGCCGTGGCGATCTTTATCGACAGCCTGAGCGTTTTCCACTTCAGCGAAGACAAGCTGTCGCACTGGATCGTCCCTCCTGGCGAATCCACCATCGTGGGCTGGCATCGTTCGCTCAAGGATCAGACCCTCGACCGATTCCTGGTGACCGAATATGGGAAAGGTGCCTCGTCTCAAGTCGGAATTCCGGTAACAGGACCGATCGGTGTGATCCAGGTGCAGTTCTCCCAGTGCTTAGACCCTCTGTCGGGCGGCCGGAAGCGGTCGGCCTCGAACGAAACCGGCTTCGGCCCCAGGGTGAAGGTCAGCCACGTCAAGGTTGAGAAGGAAATCGTCCCTCCTTCCGACTTCGTCACGCTCCGGTATACTCGCTGACCATGTTTTCCACTCATCACCACGAGGTCGCGCCATGAGCCACCGCCAGTTCTTGCTCGTTGGCATGCTTATGCTTTGCTGCGTTCTTTCGAGCGTGGCCCAGTCGCCTCCGCAACCGCGCAGGGTGGCGTTCCTGGTGGGCATCAATGTCTATCAGAAACGCCAGTTCAAGGACCTGAAGTGGGCCGAGGACGACGTGAACGCCCTCGCCGAGCAACTCCGGCGGCTCGGCTTTGATGAAGTCGTGGTGATGAAAGGGAGTGACGCGGCGAATCCCCCCAATCGCCAGCGCATTCTGGCGCGGTTGACCGCCCTGCTCAAAACGGTCACCAAGAACGACATCGTTCTGGTCGGCTTCAGCGGGCACGGCGAAGAACTGACGGTGAAACGGCCCGATGGGACACTGTTCGACGACGGCTTTATCTGCCCGTTCGACGCCGTGCCCGATGACCCCACGACGATGATCTCGCTCAGCTTCTTGACCGACGAGCTTCTCGCCAAGCTGGGCGGTAAGAACCTCGTTCTGGTCGACGCCTGCCGCGATAACCCCGTTGAAAACAGCAAGCGAGGCGTACGCAAGCGAGGTGTTCAGGGCAAGGTGGTCGCCTTGCCCGAAGACACCGCCATGCTCTTCGCCTGCCGATCGAGACAGGTCTCCGAAGAGCGCGATGAGCTCAAGCATTCCATTTTCACCTATAGCGTGCTCGAAGCCCTCAACCGCACAGGGTCGCTCACTTGGAGCTCGCTTGTGGCCCATGTGCAAGAACGCGTTCTGGAAATTAGCCCCGACCAAGAACCGATCTCTGCGGGCACGATCGGCTTCGTGAATCTTCGCGGGAAACTGGTGCTCAAACTCGACGGAACGCGAGCCGGCGAGGAACGTGACGACAACGGCTTGAAGATGAAGTTTGTATGGTGCCCTCCTGGTCGGTTCCGGATGGGTAGTCCGGTGGGTGAGTCTGAACGTGGGGACAATGAGGGCCCCGTAGAAGTTCGCTTGAGTCGTGGATTTTGGCTTGGTCAGTTTGAGGTGACACAGGGAGAGTGGGAGAAGTTGATGGGGACGACGATAGAGGCTCAAGCCTTGAAGGGGACATACGGTCAGGCTTTGGCGGGCGTTGGCGCACGTCATCCGATGTATTACGTGAGTCATGACGAGGCGGTGGAATTTTGTCGTCGTTTGACGGACCAGGAGCGTCGCGCGGGTCGATTGCCCTTGGGTTGGGAGTATCGCTTACCGACGGAGTCTCAGTGGGAGTATGGTTGTCGCTCGGGCACGACGACGGCGACGTGGTTTGGCGATTTGTTATCGAGTGAGCAGGCGAATTTTGATGGGGCTTACCCATACAATGGGGGGTCGAAGGGTCGTAATTTAGCGGGAACGTCTGCGGTGGGCTCGTACGCGCGTAATGCGTGGGGCTTGTACGACATGCATGGCAATGTGTGGGAGTGGTGCCAGGACTGGTATGATGAGAAGTTATCGGGCGGCGAGGACCCTCCCGGCCCGTCTCAGGCCACGCTCCGCGTGTTCCGTGGGGGCGGCTGGGACAACGACGGCAGGGACTGCCGGTCCGCGTTCCGCGGTAGGAGCGCGCCTGAGGACCGGAGCAGCGACTTGGGTTTCCGCGTGGCCCGAGTTTCGCCGCGGTAGCGGGCAAGCCAGCATGTTTGCCGCGAAGGCGGTAGCGGAGGTAGCGAGGGCGGCGGAGAGCGGAGCGACCGCCCGAGCACCGCAGCGTGAGCCGAAGCGGCGAGCCCCCGCGGAGCGGGGCCGCTCCAAAATCCAGAAAATGCATAAGCAATCTTTAATATTATGCGGACGTTTCTTGGAATTTCTTCCCAACGAGAAGCTCCCATGCGAATCACATTGCGGAACCACTTTGCGGTGCTCGTCACGGCAATCGCGGCGTATTCCGCCAACGGATACGCGAACTTCCCAGAGCC
>JANXSX010000102.1 GCA_025356475.1 Isosphaeraceae bacterium
AAGTTGTGCTTGACCGCGAACTCAATTGGTTCTCCGACGACCTTGTCCCCGCCAAGAGGCCTGAACGGTTGCCGGTTGTGCTCAGTCGCGAGGAGATTCGCTCGGTGTTTGTCCACCTAGACGGTGTCCACCGGCTGGCCGAGAAAATTCGAAGGGGACAGGAAAATTCGAAGGGGACATCTTTATTGCTCAACGCTGTCTGGGCAATTTGGGTCTCTTGCAATGTCGCGGGCGGTCGAAGGAGTCCTTCTTATTCCTCAACGCCGACCGGTGGATCTGGGGGAGCCAAAGCGGACAGGGAATTCAAAGGCGACAGCACGAATTCTGGCCGATCTCAGGAGGAAATGAATCATCTTCAACTTGACCTCCGACGGCTCCACCGATGCCTATGATGCCCGCAACCGCCTGACCACGATGGTCGACGCCGCCAACCAGGGGACTGGACACAGCACGGTCTATGGTTATGATGCCATGAATGTGACTAGCATCACCGACCCACTTGGTCACACCACGACCATCGCCTACGACGGGGACAACCGCGAAACCGGGACGACCGATGCTCTCGGGCATGGCGTGACCTATGTCTACGACGCGGGCGGGGAACTGACGCGTTTCATTGATGCGAATAATCACACAACAACCTACGCTTATGATAACCTCGGGCGAGTCCTAACCAAGACTCTGCACGGGACCGCAGATAATGGCTCGCGCGCTCAGATCGCTGTTGTTTACACCTACGGATACGACGCCGATAACAATAACACCACCGTCACCGATGCCCTGGGCCACACAACGACCTTGTCGTACGACACTCTCAATCGGCCGATCGCCGTCACCGATGCCTTGAATAACACCACAAGCTACGGCTACGACGCGGTCGGCAATAAGACCACGGTCACCGATGCGCTCGGCCATGTCACGTCGTTCACCTACGATCAGCGTGACCGTTTGGTAAGCCAAACCCTGCCCTCCGGCGGGGGCACCACGACCTACAGTTGCGACGCCCACTCGCGGCTTCTGAGCCTGACAGACTCCGTCAACAACACAACCAGTGATACTTATGATAATGCTAACCGAGTCACGGTCGAAACGGATCCGCTCGGCAATCACACGGCGTATTCTTATGATTTCGTCGGCAACGTCACCCAGAAAACCGACCGACTCGGTCGGATCACCCAGTACTCCTACGACGCCGACAACCGCGAAACCACCGAGCAATGGATTCCCATTGGCGGCGGGCTGGCGACCTATCTAATGACGGTGACTTACGACTCTGCCGGTCGCGAGACTTCGGTCGTCGACAACAGTAGTCACTATGCTTACACCTATGACAATGCCAACCGACTCTTGACCGTAGAGAATTCAGGCACAACCGGTCTACCTCAAGTGACGTTGACGTACAGCTACGATAATGTTGGAAATCGGACCGAGGTTGACGACACCAAGGGCGGACTCACGACTTATGTCTACGACGTCCGAAACGAACTGATCAAACTGGCGCAAAGTGGCAGTGGGGTTACCGCGAAACGCGTGAACTTTGCCTACGACGCCGCGATGTGTCAAACGTAGCCGTTCACAGCCTGGTATTGAAATTTGCCGATGAGGTCACTTTCTTTTCATTATGCCGAATCCGCTTCCCATCTCTGATGAACTGTGGTCGCAGGTGCCGCGCGAGACTCAGGCGGCGATCGCCGCTGTGTTCGTTGTGACGCAGCAACGAATTCACGACTTGGAAAACCGTGTCAATGATTTTGGAGCCAGACTCAAGCTCAATTCCACCAACTCGCACAAGCCTCCCTCCTCGGATTTCCTCGGTACCAAGCGAAAGCCGCCCGCTCCTGCTAGAGGTAAGAAACGCGGTGGTCAGCCTAAACTACGCAAGGCCGATCGCGTCTTGGTCCCGCCCCAGAACGCCCGCGAAACCCTCACCGGAGACGACCCCACTCCGCTGATCCATCAGGTCGCCGAACTGCCCAAGGTTGAGCCGATCGTCGATGGGGGGTCAGGATCATCGACCCTGATCTCGCTGGACGAAATAAGATCGAACGAAGTAGAGAAGCTTGGAAGTATTTGAATGAGCTTCCGGACGAGATCCAGTCTGATCTGAGCACCCTGATCATGCTCACCCCCGACGAGACCACACTGTCGCTCTCCAATTTGGAGTTTGAAGATCCCACACCTTCTCGACTTTGATTGATGAGCGCTCCAGGATCACGGCAAAGGGAGAAGCACATTCCGAATGCTGCCGAGAAGGTGCATCTCGCCGCTCTCGCACTCATCAAAGATGGTTGGCGATCTTGATCGACGCGATGATCGAAGAGTATGGCAAAGGGGATGCGTGACGTCTCTCACTGAAACTAGATTTGACGACATCTCGCGGCCCAAGTCGTGGTGAGGGTGGATCCTATTAAGTCACCGCTGGACGGGACCGCTGGAAAATGAGGTAAACCGGGACCCCAAGCGCGATTAGGGCGAGGCCGCCCGCCGACTCGACCGGCTTCTCATAGAGCGTGTTGCCGAGTAATAAGAACGAGGCAATGATGTAGATCAATGGAGTCCAGGGATACCCCCACGTCAAATAAGGGCGATTCAGATCCGGTTTTGTCACTCGCAAGACGAACACAGAACCGATTGCAAGCATGTAGAACAAGGTTGCGCCAAAAATCACGTAGGTATAGAGAAGGTCGTACAAAGGCTCCCGGTGAAGTTGAACCAGAATCTTGCGGATTGGCCCGGGGACTCCTGAGGTAGGGGAGATCTCAGGGAGCACGATCAACATGGTCCCGAGGACGGTCAGGACGACCGCCCAGCCGGATTGGAGCAGGATCGCGTTGGCAGGGGTTCTGAAGCGAGGATGAATCTCGGCGATCTTGGCCGGGAAAACACCGTCTCTCGCCATGGCGAAGTACGATCGAGGGCCAGTCAGCGCATTGCCGTTGAGCGAGATGAACGTCGAGATCATGACCACCGATGAGATCGCGATAACCCCCCAAGGCCCGAGTAAGGTTCGGCAATAGTCGGCAGCGACCGCTTTGGCAGCGGGTTGACCGACTAACGAACGGATCTCGTCGAGCGGCAGAACCACGTGGTAGGCGAAGGTCATGGTCAGATAGAGCGTGATCAGGATCACCATGCCACCGATCAACGCTCTAGGGACGTTCCGACCTGGGTCGCGAATCTCTTCGGCAAGCGGTGTGACGTTGATCCAGCCGTCGTACGCCCAGAGGATTCCGACCATCGCCGCCAAAATCCCGCGCGCGAAATCCAGGCCGAACTCGGTCGGCCACATGGGAGTGAGCAGGCGAGTATCGACGCGGTTCAGTCCGATCGGCAAGGCGATCAAGACAAGAAGTGCCCCAACCTTGATCCCAGTTCCAACAACTTGCACCTTACCCGCCCAGGTCGTTCCCAGGATGTTGATTGTCGTAACGGCAAAGATCGCCAGAACGGCCATTCCCAGTTGCCATAATTCGAGAGAAACACCGAGCGGTGGTTTTACGATCTGCGAGAAGTAGACGGCAAATGCGGCGGAAAGGGTGCCAATACTCCCGGCCCTTACGACCAGGAGTTCGGCCCAGCCGAACAGAAATGCCGCCATCGAACCATAAGCCTCACGGATGTAGACATAAGGACCTCCTGCGCGGGGGAGCATGGCACCCAACTCTGCCATTGTGAGCGCGCCCGCCGCGCTAAAGAGCCCGCCGACGATCCAACAAATGGCGATCCCGCCGATATTCGGCACGTAGTTCGCCACCTTGGCGGGGACCATGAAGATTCCCGAGCCGATCACCCCACCCACCACGACACAGAGTGCTGTCCAGGGACCGAGCACCTTGGGTAACTTCTTCGAGTCGGTCTCGGCCACACTCATGCGATGTTCATTTCTCGTGGGAATAGGGATCAGTCGGTGTCGGAATCGAGTTCATCCTCGTCGGCGAGCAGGTCGCGGCGATGGACGACCCCTCCATCCTCTTCGTCGTAGACATAGATCCCGGTCTCGAGATCCTCTGCGAACGCTTCAAGCCAGTCGGCGAAATTCGGGGCGATGACGGGTCGATATGGGTCGTCATGCATCATGACGATCATCTGTCCAAGCTCGCCCCCTTCGGCAGGGTCGAGATCGACACAGTGGTGGTTACCGGTGCCATCATAGGTGATAGGGACCCACTTGGTATTCCACCACTCGTGGCTGACCGGTCCATCACTCTGGCTCTGTAAACCCGTAAATTCACCCTCTGCGATCAGCTCACCCCAGATTGACCACTCGTCGACGATGCGTTCGAGCGAGAGAAGCTCACAGCCATTGATCAGGCCGGGAGCCTCTTCGACCTGGCCATCGTGGATTGCGTACGACTCCTTGAAGGCGGCTGGAAACTGGACACCAAGCACACTCTCTGCCAGCTTGATTGCCTCATCGGTGGCCCCAGGCTGGAGCGACTCAAGCACTCGGGGAGCGTTCGCCGAAAGCCAGGCCTCGATTCGATCCCAAGTCGCTCGCATGATCATTCCTTATCGGGAGTCTCGGGGACAGGGACGGGTTCCACGGGAGGCGTTGTCCCCTCGGCAGCGTCGATCGCCACTTTGAGTGCGTCCGATGCCGCATTGATCCGACCGATCAGGGCTGGGACCTGAGCCCCAAGCATCTCGCTGTCGCCGTCGAGGATTGCCTGGCGAACTCCAGGAAGCGGCCAGGAGGCGTAACCCGTCGTCAGGCCGGGCGCGTAAATCGAGTGCTTAAACCAGGAACGCCCTGGGAGGCCCGACGGCAAGAGGAAAGCTCGCTCAACTCGGGTCAGTGCGTCGTTCACTTTGGCCAGCCTGGCCGAAGTTAGCCCGTCTTTAGTTGCGAGAAGTTCCGTCGCTCGATCGAGAGCCACCGCCTTCGTCTGGAAGTTGGTGATCGAGGTTTGCAGCGCCGCGAGTCCACCAAACGTGAATGGTTTTTCACTCATACGATCTTTGCGAATGACGATGCGACGTAGGTCGTCAAGGTAGTCGTGCAGAGCCTCTCCATAGGGGGCGAAGTGGAGCGGAACAACTTCGGCGCTCGCAGCACGCATGACGATCAACGTGTAAAGCTTGGCGGCGGTCGCGTGCGTCAAGAATTCGGGGTCGCCGAACTTCTCCATCCAGAAGAAGTTATCATAAATCGAGTGGTAAACACCGTAGCGTCCGACGAATCCCACATCGATCGCTGGTACACCCAGATGGTCGAGAAACGCAGTGTAGTCCGAGCCTGAACCGAGAGCGTTCATCCTTGGCGAGAACGGTTTCTCTCGCTTGGGGGGGGCTCCGTTGGTCTCGACGATCGGGTCGAGGTCGACTTGAGCTGTGCTCGCCCAGGCGGCCCTCTGCTTGGCGGTCCAGACGTCCCTGAGCGACTTGCCCGACCTCAGATCCGTGACTCCTGCGGCCGCTTCCAGCACAAGGTCTCGAAGGGACGGAACTCCGTCGAGATCGAGTTCCGGACCAGAAACGGCGGAGTCGACGTTGAGCATCATCACCGCTTTATCCGTGATCTCTTTCGCATGTTCATCTGCCCACTCGGTTGAGCCGACCAAGCCGTATTCTTCCGCATCCCAGCTTGCGTAGACCAAGGTCCGGCGTGGCTTCCAACCATTCTTGACTGCGGACCCAAGGGCCCGGCACATCTCCAAGGTTGCGGCGGTTCCACTCGAAGGGTCGACCGCGCCATAGACCCAGGCATCGCGGTGGTTGCCGATCATGACCCAGCGGTCGGATTCGACATTACCCTTGAGGGTGCCGATCACATTCCAGATCGTGCGGATCTTGTAATCCATCGCGATCGAAAAGTGGACTTCGACCGGCCCCGGCCCCACGTGATAGGCGAGAGGGAGCCCCCCTTGCCAGCCAGCAGGGACGTTCGGACCAGCGAGCCCCTCCAACATTGGCTTCGCCGAGTCGTAACTGATGGGGAGCGAAGGGATGCTCGCGAAGTAATCCTCGCGCTTGAGCCCCGTCTCTTTTTCCCAGGCAGCGACTTTGTCGGGGGTTACATTGGCGTTGTGGAGAGGGAATCCGTGGTGATCGTCGATGGGTAGTCGCTTGGCGTCCTTCACGGAAGCGCCATTCGGAGTCGAGGGATCGCCAGGCCCGAGTGAGAGGAATTGCACACTTCCGCGCTGGATGGCTGAGCCCGGTCGGAAGGGTCCTTGGGGGTAGACGTCACCGCGCGCATAGCCATCGTCCGCCGGGTCGGAGTAGATCAAGATGCCGAGCGCTCCACGCTTCTGAGCATTCATGACCTTGAGACCTCGGAAGATCTCGCCGTAGCGGACAAGGACGATTTTTCCTTTGACTTCGATGCCCAATTTTTCAAGCGTGGAAAAGTCATCAGGCCGACCGTAGTTGGCATAGATGATCTGTCCAGTCACATTCCCTGAAACCCCGTATCCATGGAAGGCGGGGCTGGCTGTGGGGCTGGCAGAGTCTTTGTCGGCGGGATTGGGCTCTTCGGTAACCTTCAATTTGACTGCGTTGGGACGGACAATCTCCAGGACAGGGGTTCCCTTGGGGTAGTTGAGCAAGACCTCATATTCCGCGAGGTCGGCGTCCCAGCCCCAGCTTCGGAGTTTATCTCGAACGTCGATTGCCGTTTCGTAATCAGCCGTGGTTCCGGCGATATGAGGTTCTTCGGTCAGAGCCCGGAGCCAGGCCTTGGCCTTTTCAGGGGAAGGGACCGAAAGCGCGTGTGCCTCCGCCTTGGCCTGAGCGACCCGTGAGGCCGGTACAAAGCCAATCGGGCTTCCATTTCGATCGATTTGGGCGTGTAAGGGGCCGGCGACCAGTCCGCAAAGAAACGCGAGTCCCGGCAACAACCATTGACGCATAGATCCGCCTCATAAATTCGGCGCTTGACAGTGGACCACTTACCGACGCAATATCAGTGAAGAGCCTCTCGCGACAAGGTACGAGGATACGATCGGGACTTGCCCGAATCTAGCCCTTAGCCTCGTCAGCAGTGACGTTCGCTTCTTCGTTTGCGTGGGGATGGTCGTTCTCCTACGCACTTTGGTCTGGACTTGGGATCTTAAGCGTGCCGGCATCTCGGCGGGCTGCCTGACTTCCACCGCTGCTCGACGATTCAGCGATCCTCTCCCTCTTGCCGAGTTCGGCTCACATGCCGTTCTTCATGGGTCAAGCAGATCCGTTTGCCACAGTACCGATTCACTCGGTTCGATCTGTCCTAGGCCCGACGCGTCACATCCAGAGTTGGGTAGGCAACAACGGCACTCAGGAGGTCAAGATGGCTCTGACTTTCACAGTTGGCGGCACGAAAGGGACGTTCGAAGACCGGTTCGCGCGTGAAGTCGCAGTGGTGCTCGACAATGCGTTTGGAGCGGAGGGAGATTGGGAAGGGGGCGACCCCTGCGAGTTCGGGGATCTCTACAAGGCCGCCTGGGACGATCTCCAGCGCAGGGCGATCGATGAACTTGGCGAGTATGAAGTGACCAACCTGCTCGCACTTGATGCCGAGGGCCGAGGCGTCTTTTTGCCGACCCACGTTCGCGCGGTTTCGCTACCTTTGTCCCAAGGGCAAGAGTTGCGTTGCGCGAGTCTCCACGGACTTCGTCGCGAACTGGCGGCTCTCGCGGAATGCTGGGAACTGCCGTTAGACGACGCTGGGTTGAGAGACTTGGTCGGAATCGATTGCGATCCGGACGACGGTTTTGTCGCCGATGCCCCCGAGATTGTGGCATATGCCCGTCTCGCCCTGGCCGCTAATGAGGCGGTTCGACGCGATTGCCCGCTTTGGCTGGTGGGTTGAGGGTCGGCAAGACCCGGAAATGCTCCCGAGAGGCATTGCTCTCCCCAGAGCTCAGGGCCCTGGGGCGTCTCTTTCTCTGCCCAAAGTGCAGAAAATTCCGAACTTGGTTGATTCTCAGATCGTTCCACTAATGAATCCTCGGATCGGTCGTCATCTGGTTGGAAGGTGACGACACCCACGTCTTATGGGCCAACCGATGCCGGGTCCAAGCGCACCGAAATGGGTCGATAGCGGCTTTGTTCGAGCGGCAGTCGACCAATTCGAGCGACCGCTGACCCTCTACGCCGCCAAGTTGCTTGGCAACGTGGAGGCAGCGCGTGATGTGGCGCAAGACACCTTCCTGCGGCTGTGCGCACAGCCGCGTGCTGAGGTAGAGCCTCGTCTGGCCGAGTGGCTTTTCACTGTGTGCCGCAACCGAGCGCTCGATGTCCTTCGCAAGGAGAGTCGCATGTCGCGCACGTCCCCAGAACTGCTCGAGCACCGGCCCGCCGCCGGTCCCGAGCCTCCCGATCTCGTCGAGCAGCGTGAATCTGCTGCGCAGGTCACAAAAATGTTGGAACTCCTGCCCGAGAGCCAGCAGGAAGTCATCCGCCTTCGATTCCAGAATGGATTCTCCTACGCTGAGATTAGCCGAATTAGCGGCCATAGCGTCTCGAATGTCGGCTACTTACTCCATCATGGGATCAAAACCCTCCGTTGCCGGCTCGTCGATGCCCCGGCGCTCCTCCGTACGTGCTCCGCACAAGGAGATCACGTCCATGTCGATTAATCATGACGACCCTCGCTTGACGGCCTATGCACTCGGCGAGCTCGACCCCGCAGAACGCGCTCAGTTTGAGACTGAGATCCAAGACGAACCTGAGGCCCTCGTGGTTGTGGCCGAAATCCTGGCGACCGCGAAGTTGCTGACCAGCCACCTTCATCAAGAGGCAGGCCCCAC
>JANXSX010000130.1 GCA_025356475.1 Isosphaeraceae bacterium
CCCACGCCATGGGGGTCGTCACAACGGACTCGCTGGCGACCAAACGAAGCCATTGGCAAGATGTAGGGGTTATCACATGGACGATATTTTCAGGTGTGTGGTCCTCGAAACGAACCCAGTGGTATGATGTGCCGATTATGATGGCTCCGACTCGGCAAGTGCTAGATTACGAAACGAACCCAATGGTATTTTGTAACGATTATGAGACCACCATATCATCGCCTATGTAAATTACGAAACGAACCCAATGGTATGATGTGCCGATTATGAGGGCTCCGACTCGGCAAGTGCTGTATTACGAAACGAACCCAATGGTATTTTGTAACGATTATGGGACCAACACATCATCGCCCATCTGAATTACGAAACGAACCCAATGGTATGATGTGCCGATTGTAACGACAGATGCGGGATAGTTCACCTTGCTTCCGAGACCTGCAATGCAGCCGACCACCATGACGCGCTCCCGTAAATGAGCGGCTTGAGGTATCGAGATCGATACGACTCGGGCTCAGAATCGCCCGACGGTCATCATCATTCTCAACGCAAACGGCAAGAATACCCTGACCGAGGTGCCGTGTAACGTCCCTCACCTGGCCGTAGGCAACCCTCTCCCGGCGGAAGAGGGGAAGAATGGGAAGCTTGGGTAGAATGGTAAGACTTGACATGTCGCCATCAAGTGGCATTTTCGGTCTGCATGCTCCGTGAGGTCGGACCTTGCGGACGTGAAGGGGGGCGGCTAATCTAGCGATTTCTCTCCGGACGAGTTGTGGACCTGTTTGGTTCCGATCCTGATCGGAGTGGGCGCGAGTTCTGCGCTGGTTGACGGAGGGCTCTTGCCCTTCTCCGAGATTTCATAAGGCGACCCCGATATGAGTCAGCACAAGCTCAAGGTAGGCATGGTGGGTGGCGGCGGCCCAGCGAACTTTTTCGGGGGGCCGCACCGTCGGGGCATCCTGATGGATAACTCCGCCGAGCTTACCGCTGGGGCTCTGCGCAGTAAGCCCGACGAGTCGATCGCATCGGCCAAAGAGCTCTTCTTCACCCGTGGCTATGGCGACTGGCAGACCCTGGTCGCCGAGGAGGCCAAACTCCCGGTCGGTGAGCGGATCGACTACCTGACGATCGTCACACCCAACGACGCTCACTTCGGACCCGCCGACGCTGCAACCGCTGCCGGAATCGGCGTCCTTTGCGAGAAGCCACTCACGACGACTCTTGATGAGGCGATTCGCCTTCATCATACCGTCGTCTCGCACGACATTCCGTTCGTTGTCGCTTATACGTATACGGGATTTCCGATGGTGATGCTCGCCAAGACCTTCGTGGCGGACGGGCTGATCGGCGAGGTCCGCAAGGTGGAAGCCTGGTATCCGCAAGGGTGGCTGGCCTCGAACCTTGAGGCCGATGGTCAGAAGCAGGCTGCCTGGCGTGTTGATCCCGCCAAGGCTGGGGCCTCGGGTTGTGGTGGCGACATCGGTACGCATGCCTATGAGTTCGTGCGGTTCGTCGCGGGTTTGAAGGCGATCAAGGTGTCGGGTCGGCTGAAGGCTTTCGTCGCAGGTCGGGCACTTGATGATGATTTCACGGTCCTTGCCCAACTTGATAATGGCGGGATCGCCACCATTGCCGCCTCGCAGATCACGATTGGAGCCCAGAACGACAACGGCTTCCGGATCAGCGGGACCAAGGGGACGCTCGAGTGGAACATGACCGACCACCTGAGCCTCAAGCACTTCGAAGGCGGCCAGCCGGTCCGGATCTATCGCCAGGGAGCGGAGTACGGCTACTTCCCCAGTTCCATCAAGCCCTACCTGCGACTTCCTTCCGGTCATCCCGAAGGCTTCCACGAGGCACTCGGCAACTTGCACCGGACCCTCGAATGGACGATTCGAGCCAAACGTGGTGAGACCGTTCCGACACCGTTCCCGCACCCCGGGATCGTCGACGGGGTCGCCGGCATGGCGTTTATTGAGGCCGCCGTGGCAAGTTCCCACGCGGATGGGGCCTGGGTCGATGTCCATCAGGTAGGATAAGATCATGATAGAGAGCCGGGCAGGGAGAACCTGCCCGCTCGATTCTCAGGTTGCTACATATGGAGAGCGAGCGATGGCGGAATTGACCATCACACTGACCGAGACGTTGAAGACGTTTATTGAGGATCGCGTCGCTCAAGGCGACTTTGCCGATTCGACGGATTACCTCAAAGCATTGGTCGAAGCGGATCGTTCCGCCTGGAACTTGAACGTGGATGCCACCAGCGAGTGGGTCAAGCAAAATCTCGGACAGATCGAGAACCTGATCAGAGAAGGGGTCGAGTCCGGCGATCCGATTGCGATGGACTCCGAATATTTTGAGCGGATGCGGAAGCGGATGCGGATCGAGGACGTGGCCAACTCTTCAACGATGTCATGATCCGCTCCAGGACTATGACGCCGGAGGCTCTCCAAGACATCGACCAGATTGCGATCGACCTCTCCAGGCAATCTTTGGAGCTGGGCCACAGATTCATTGATGTCTTAGAAAAGACGGTTGATCATGCACGACGCATGCCAGGAATCGGCACACTCATCGACACAATCCAGCCTGACATCATCGGAACGCGTTTTGGAATCATGGGTGGCTTTCCGGCGTATCTTATCTTCTACAGATCGGATGAAGAAGAGGTGATTATCCTCCGTGTCATCCATGGATCGCGAGACTTCACAAGACAGATCTGAGTTGATCATCATCAGACCGCGCACCGGCCCTGGATCATTCGCCGTTCTTGCAACTCGCGGTAGAACTGGATCTCCTCGCGGTTGGTCTGCAATGCTCGGCGAGCTTCGAGGATCAGGTTGAGACTTGCTCGGAGCAGCAGGCAGACGCCGAGGATCGCCAGCGCGGTGGGAAGTGCCGCGAGGGCGTTCTTGAAGAAGACGTCGATCGCCAGGGTTAGGCTGGTGCCGACAAACGAGGCAAAGGCCGCATAGAGCATCGTCAAGGCGTTCCGAATGCGATCACTTCGCCACTCGAGGTGACGGATCTGCTCAAGGGTGTGCTGTCTCCGCTCGGAAACGAAGTCGAGATCCGTTCCTCCTCGACAGAGCTTGTCGTTGAGTTCCAAGAGGACTCGGACCCTGTCGACGACCCGCGACATCCGGTTGGATGTCGAGATGATCAGCGATCCGTTGGCCGTCATGAACAAGGCAGGGGTGATCATGGCCGAAAGTGTGAGATAATTGGCGGGATCGACCGGCATGAGATGTTCTCGTTCCTGGGAAGGTGGCGGCGTCCGATCCGCGACTCTTGGCATCATACCGCGCTTGAGGCTATCGCCATGTCCCGACATGAGACTCCCAGCTTCTTCGAGCCTGCCGAGGACCGCCCACCCGACCCCCCGACCGATGGTGATGCCCCACTCGCGGAGCGGATGCGCCCGAGGTCGCTCGACGAATTTGTAGGTCAGGCTCATCTTGTGGGCAAGGGGCGGATGGTCCGCAAGATCATCGACGGGGGTGGCCCGCTCCCATCGATGATCCTTTGGGGAGGGCCAGGCACAGGCAAAACGACCTTGGGACGGCTCCTCGCCAGGCATGTAAAGGCGAAGTTCGTCCCGTTATCTGCGGTTCTCGCAGGGGTCAAAGACCTCCGGGAGTCGATTGCCGCAGCGCGTGAGTCGAAGCGAAGGGGCTGGCGAACGGTCCTGTTTATCGATGAGATCCACCGATTCAATAAGAGCCAGCAAGACGCGCTTCTGCCTGCCGTTGAGGATGGGACGGTGACCCTTGTCGGCGCAACGACGGAGAACCCCTCGTTCGAAGTCAACGCCGCCCTCCTGTCTCGGAGCCGGGTGCTTGTGTTGCACCCCTTGAGCGAGTCGGATATCGCGACGTTGCTGGATCGTGCCCTTACCGATGAAGAGCGTGGGCTGGGCAAGCTCTGCCCGCAAATGGGCTCGGAGAGTCTCCGCCACCTGGCCAAAGCAGCCTCCGGCGATGCCCGAGTTGCACTGACTGCCCTAGAAGCTGCAACCCTGGCGACCGAGTCGGATGAGCTTGGCGTACGCCATATCATGAGCGAGACCCTGGTCGAAGCGATCGGGCGAGCACGGTTCGCCTACGATAAAGGAGGCGAGGATCATTACAACTTGATCTCAGCCTTGATCAAGTCGTTACGCAACTCGGATGCGAATGCGGGGCTGTACTGGCTGGCTCGACTGATCGAAGGGGGGGCTGACCCGATCTTCATTGTTCGTCGGCTCTGTATTCTCGCCTCCGAGGATGTCGGCCTCGCCGATCCGCAAGCCATGGTCCAGACGGCGGCGGCGGCCCAGATCGTCCAATTCATCGGACTTCCTGAAGGCCTGTTTCCCTTGAGTCAGGCTGTGATCTATCTGGCAAACGCCCCCAAGTCGAACCGGATCAAGCGAGCCTATTTCGCAGCCTCTGCCGATGCGAACGCGACCGCTCGCGAGCCAGTCCCACTTCACCTCCGCAATGCCGTCACCACACTGCTGAAGGACGTTGGGTATGGGGAAGGATACCGATATGTCCACGACGACTCGGCGGCGGCTACAGAGATGCCTTGTCTACCAGAATCACTGGTTGGGAGAGTCTATGATCCCGGTGACGTTTGACCCCTTGTGCGATGACTTCGGGGCTTGATTCCTCCTCATGCTTCGCCGGAGCCTGACGTGTAGGGGGAGACTGTCAAACCAGCATAGTTCTTGTAATAGCCAGCCGCTTCGAGATTCAACATCACCCCAAGATCCTTTCCCTCAGTGGAGAAGCGATGAATTCCGGGTGAGAGTGCCCCATCTTCACCGACAAGTTGGCTGGCGATCAGAACATCTCCCGGAGCTATGCCTAGCGGGGCATATAAGCACGAAAAAGGGATCTCGAACGGGAGTCTTTCTCCGCTAGGGGAATACTTGCAGATTTGAGGACGCGTCTTGGCCGGGTCAAACGCCTGGGCAAAGATGTTGCCTTGGGAATCGATCGTGATGTTTCCGAATCCTCCCTGATAACCTCCGCCGACCGAGGTTACGACCGCCCCGAGATCCTTTCCGGTGGGCGAGTATTTGCGAATCTCATGCACACCGTTCGGACCCCAGCCATAGTCCACAGTTCCATAAAGATTCCCTTGGTGGTCGATCGTGATCGCTGAACCCGCATAGAAGCCGACTAGAAATCGCCCGTCGGCAGCGAATTTCCGGGTCAGACCAGTCCCCGCTTGCCGAGTGTACAAGTTACCGTCCTGATCCGTTACCAACTCGCCGAGAGCGTAGTTCGACTGAACAAAGACACCAAGGTATTGACCTTCAGAGGTGTATCGAATGACGCCAAAACCACCATCAATCCGGGTCGACCAAAGCAGGCGACCGGTTTCGGTGCAGGCGAGCCCCACGGCTCCACGTGGGGCCGGTACGGCGAAGGTGTTCAACCTCTTGCCCGAAGCGCTGAAGGTGTCAATAAAATGGCTCTGGCCCGTCTCAGTCCTCCCCGAGCGATAGCCAAACACGCGGTCATTGAGCTCAACGCTCTTCGCCTTGGTGGAGATCTGAAGACTGGCCAGACCGTTTGAGCGAACCGAGGTAGACATGGGAGGACTCCAGGTAGTGGACGCGCAAGTCGGAGGATCAGGTGGTCCGGTCGATTCGATCCATGGCTCAGGAGAGTCCCGTGATGCATCTGGCCGGCTTTCTGGCATAATCTCAAAGTGCCTTCGACTCTCTAATCGCGCGAGAGCCCAAAACCGGAACCGGCTTCTCGCAAATACTTTTGGATCGTGGGTTTTCAATGAACGGGAATGAGCCAGAGGAACCGGTTCGGAGGGCCGAACGCGAAGATCTCGCACGCAGTCTCGAGACCTATCGGGCCTACCTGTTGTTCATCGCCTGGCAGATCCAGGGCAATCGGCTGGTTGCGAAAGAAGGGGCTTCTGACCTTGTCCAACGAGTGATGGTTGAGGCGCTCGCCAAGGTTCAAGCGGGAAACATCCCAAGTATCTCGCCGAAGGAGCGAAAGGCCTGGCTCCGAAAAATCCTCTATAACATCCTGAATACCCTCGTCCGCCGCGCGGTGATCGAGGAGGAAATCTATCCCCGCCTACCGCTCTCCGGGGCGGACCCTGCTACGTCGCCGAGTGGCATTGTGAGCCGCGGCGAACAAATTGCGATCCTTGCCAAGGCGTTTCAGAAGCTAGACCCGACCGCGCAGCAAGTTGTGACCTGGCGCTACATCGATGAATTGACGTGTGAAGAAATTGGCACGCGTCTCAGTTGGTCAGCGTCTTACGTCAGTCGACTGAGCAACCAATCGTTGCGGACTCTCCGAAAAGCCCTGGACGACTGACGCCCGAACAGACCTGACCTGAATCTCATCTCGATTTCCGTCTGGAACTGCGAGACACCCATGCAAGAAGGCCCTGAGATCTCTGAACTCTCCGACGAATCGACTGCCTCATTCATCGAGATGTTGAAGGCTGCCATCCGTAGCATTCCCAAAGAGGAAGCCGACCCGAACGTTGAGCAACCCTTACCAGACCCGAAACCAACCGAGCGGATTGGGCGCTTTGAAGTCCTGGGAGATCTCGGTCGCGGCACGTTCGGCACAGTCCTGAAGGTGCGTGACCCGATGCTGGGTCGAGATCGGGCGATGAAGATTCCCAACCCGCAAACGCTCGCCTCCCCGAAAGCGATGAGCAAATTTGTGGCCGAGGCCCTGATCGCATCCAAGAACGACCACCCCAACGTCGTTCGTGTGCTCGAAGCCGATCAGATCGGTTCACTCTTCTACATGATCATGGAGTATTGTCCAGGAGGTTCGCTTGCCGACTGGCTATCAAAGCGGCCGAACAGTCGTGTGATTCCTCCGCGATGGGTGGCGGGGTTTGTTGCTGAGATTGCTGATGGCGTCCATCACGGTCACCTCGCTGGAATTCTGCATCGCGACTTGAAGCCTGGGAACGTCTTGCTGGTACGGGTCGGGGAGAGTGAGGACGAGGATCCTCCAGCGTTCCGACCCAAGGTCGCAGACTTCGGACTCGCCAAATTCTTCGAGGAAGGAAGCCGACTCGAGCAAAGCGATCCCAGCGATATTGTTGGCACGGTTGCCTATATGAGTCCAGAGCAAGCCAGAGGCGACATAAAGATCGGCCCCTCCTCTGACGTTTGGTCGATTGGAGTGATTCTCCATACCCTACTCACACGCAAGCACCCGTTTTCCAGCGGAATGGAGGGAGTCTCCATCGGCAGGATTCTTGACGAGAGTCCTCCAGCGCAGATTCGCTCCGTACGGTCGGACGTTCCACGCGAGCTTGACACAATCTGCCGGACTTGCCTGGCAAAATCGGCGACTGACCGTTACGAATCCGCCGCGAGTCTGGCCGATGATCTGCGGCGTTACCTTCGCGATGAGCCCGTTCGAGGTACCCCGTGGTGGAAGCGAGCTCGGACGACCCTACGTCGGTATTGGCCAGTGGCGGTCGCCGCTGCCGTCCTGCTCGTGGCAATGATCACAGCGGGTCTTGCCCTCGAAAAGGATGCTCGGAAGGATGCAGCGGGTTGGCTCGACCTGGTCGAGAATCTTCCGATCCATGAGCTTGCAAGCCACATTGCCAAAAGGGACCCCCCCGACTGGCGGGTGACACCGCGCCTTGATGCTCTCTTTGAAATCGGCGACCCGGACCGGAAACTCGCCTCCTCAATCGCGTTAGTGAGATCGCGACCCGAATGCTCCGACTATGTCTTCAAACGACTCCTCGAAGCGAGTCCAGAGAAGATTGGGTCGATCTCGAATTGCCTGGCGGGACGGATGCCCAGATTCCTCGACAAACTCGAAGCTGCTGCCATGGACGCGTCGGGCCTGGGAGACGAAGCGGGCGAGCTTCGCCGCGCGAACGCCGCCATCTCGCTCTTCCTCATGAATAAAGAAGAGATGGGGCTCCAGGTATTAGGACTCCCACCCGGGTCGGAGGCTCGCACTTGCCTCATCCATCTCCTGGGTCCAGCCGGGGTAAGCGTCACGTTGCTGATCCAAACACTGGATTCCGCGTCGTCGCCACTTCAACGAATGGCCATCATTCAAGCTCTCGGTGAGGTCCCGCTCGAATCGTTTAGCTCCGATGAGTCGGATCGATTGGTCAGAATCTTATTAAACTTCTATGAACAGGATCGCGATCCGGGCGTGCATGGGTCGGCAAAATGGTTACTCATGCTCTGGACGAGCCCTGAATCTCATCGCGATGAAAATCTCGAGAAGAGCATTCGCGATGGGATGGCGAGGATCGATGCCGCCCACGAACTCCCGCCAGATTCCCCTTTGCCCTGGCGGATCGGTCCCTTGGGAATGACGATGGTGAGGTTGAAGCTAACCGACCAAGGTCAGACACGTCTTGTCGAAGTGGCCGATTGTGAAGTCACGATCAGGCAGTTCCTCAGCTATCTGCCGGAGGAGGCGTTCACAGCGACCACAATCCAGAGTGAGGATGCACCTGCGCATGCAATCAACGGGGGCACGGCAATCGGGTTTTGCAACTGGTTGAGTGAGCGAGAGGGGCTCGAACCCGGCCAACTTGCCTACCGAAAAATTGGTAGCGACGAACCCGACTCTCGCCGCAAATTGGAGCCTTTTCCCGACACACCCGATCGCCTTGGCTATCGTCTCCTGACGAGTTCGGAATGGGAGTCGGCCTGTCGAGCTGGCTCGCTGACCAGAAGGCATTTTGGGGCGTCGGACAAGTGGCTGAAATATTATGCCTGGTATTACGATAACTCCGGGGGCTCCTACAAATCGGTTGGTACCCGCAAGCCGAACGAATTTGGATTATTCGACACCCTAGGAAACGTTCGGGAGTGGTCGGTCCAATATCGGGATGGGCACCAGATCTTCACGCAGAAAATCCACGGCGGGAGTATCCGTAACTTCCCAGTCGGTGTGTCAAGTCTTGACACGGTGGGCAGTGACGTTGGACGATGGGATCCTTACAACGGTTTCCGAATCGCGAGGACCATGCGTGTGGTTTCGCCTGAGGAATAAGTTACTCTTGAGAGAATAAACACCAATGGATGCTCCAATCGACACCGGGTATTGCATCTGGACGAACATGGGAGAGGAGTGGTCCTCCGATCCGACACACTGCGCTCCAAATTGCAAATGTACAGATCTGCTCGAGACTCTGAATCAGGCTGGTTCAACAAAGGACGAAATTATCCAAGCACTGAGCAACATCCCGGGAGTCGAAGTGACCGACAGCCCTCAACAAGGTGTCGAATTTAAGGTACCTTGCGAGGAAATTCCGCCACTTTCCGGGGGTGTTGGTGGGAACTGAGGAACAGGTCTGTAAGAACTTCCCGTTTCGTGAGTTGATCGGTCTTCGAAACTCGTTCCCACGCTCCGGCATGGGAACGAGTTTTCGTGCCTGATCGGGAAGTTGTCTCGGTCCAATCCCTGAGCGGACCAGTTCCTCGGGCATGACACCCAGTCCTGTCGCCTCTACAGGCCGCCGGCAACCGAGTCGGGGGTCTCTGCCAACAGGCAGAGTAGACCGACGACCGCCAGATAGGCGAGCAAGCCTTGGGGATCGGCAACCTTGGCGGGCTTACCTCCCGCCGCGTTGATCACACCACCAATGAGAAGGAGTACCAGGAGCCCGCTGGTTGTGGTTGCAGGACTGTAAGACCAAGCCATCGCCAGCACAAAAACCGCCAGCCAGCGCTGTTGGCGATCCAAGGCACGGAAGACTCGGCCCCCGTCGAGGCTCCCCAGTGGAATCAAATTGAAGAGGTTGACGATCGCTCCCAACTTGGCGAGAGCCGCCCAGATTGGGAGGTCCGTCGCCTTCCAGATCGCAAACGAGGCCAGGCAGGCTCCAAGCCCCCAGATCGGCCCTGCGAGGCCGACCCTCGCGTCCTGCCTTGGATCGCCAAGGGCCTGCTTGAGGCGAATGATCGCGCCCAGCCCGGGAATAAACTGGGGGGCACTCGCCTTCACACCATAGCGGAGGAGGGCGGCTACATGGCCCATCTCATGGATATAGATCGAAACGACCAGCCCTAACGCGAGCTGCCAGCCAAATACCGTCCAATAGACTCCGACGGAGAGCATCATTGACGTCAATGTGCTCAACTTCGTCAGCCCAAGGAGTAACAGCTTGCCCTTGGTCGCGATCAGGAAGGCGATCGTTTTGAACTTCCAGGCGATCAGGGCAAACGCCCCCAGGCCTGCGGCCCCTCCCCAACGTCCACCTCCCGATGGGGGAGCCGGCTTGACCATCGCAGTCGGCGACGCATCGACAATTCGGCCAAGTTCGGCCAGGCGCAACGAGATGGTTTCATGTTGACGCGTGCCAGCAGGAAGCAACTCGAGCGCCGACCGCCAGGCAACCATCGCCTCGACGGGGGTCGAAGCGTGGGTTGCCTCCTCGGCGAGTTCTTTGAGCCGATCGGAATAGAGCAACCGGTGGCAATTCGGGCACGTCAAGAAGTTCGGGGCGATCTCGGTGTCGCAGCCCGGGCAGATCAAGATGGGGTCAGGCATGGAGGGGAGCCATTCCAGGACCAGAGCCTACGGAATATGGGCCCGTGATCACTAATGGGACTCGACGGTTCAACTTCCACGCCTGCCAGATCGCAAATCCAATGATGAGCAAACCAATCGGTTGCTGAAAGCCGAGGATAACTGGGAACGCGTATAAGAAGCCGAGCAAGTAGACGAAGGCAACGCTGAGGGCGGCTGCGGTCAAGGGCTCGGCAGCCGGTTTGAGGACCGCGTCGGGATCTGGATCCGCCTTTGCCTCATTGTCTTCGCCTGGCTTCGCAACTGCTTCCACGACCGGTGGTTGCTTCCGATCGACTCGCTCCATAATGGCGGGAACAAGGTGTACTCCCGCGTAACTCGCACAGATTGCCGAATAGGTGAAGAAGACGGCCAGAAGCTGGTAGAGCCAGCCCCCACGCCCCTCCGAACCTTTATGAACCGCCCCACCGACCATGAAGCCCACCAGGATCGAGATCAGGCCAATCTCCAGCCCACTGAGTTTCATGATGCCATAATAAATCGCGAACCCCGCGATCGCCGCCCCGAACCCAAAGACGGAGGCCTTCGCGAATCGGAGCATTCCTGAACGCCCAGCCAGGTGGGATTGAATTTGGCCGTGGCAGCGTTCGCAAAGAATCGAACCGACGAGCTGGTAGTACGAGTCGGTGATCGGCTGTTTACAGGCGGCACAGGTCGGCCCGGTGGTTGGCGGGGCCTCAACGTATTCGGCTTCATCGAATTGAAGGCCGCCGTCAACCGGTTCATTCGGGAGTTGGTCACTCATTCGGGAACTCCGTGACATCCGACCCCAACGGTCTCTGAGCGCGTTCGGTTCTACGCAAGTATTGAAACGGATCGGGCGACCAAATTCCAGCCGCCAGACTTGAGAATCGCATCGAGCGGCGGTCGCTCCTGGTCTCCGGGCGGGTTAAACTCAGGACAGAACTCACACCTTGCCAAGGCTGCATCTCGGGTTCACTATGCCCTCGAACGATATCGAGACTCTCACCCACCGGCTGGTTTTGCCTCGTGATGCGAATCATCACGGCACGCTCTACGCTGGGGTGTTGCTCTCGTTGGCACTCGAAGCCGGTTACGCGACCGCATATCGGGCAGCGGGGGCCTCGGCGAACCTCGTCCTCAAGCGCGTACTGGATCTCCGCTGCCTGGAACCGGTTCCGGTTGGGAACGTGATTGAGATCCGAGGTCGTGAGATCTATCGAGCTCGAGCTCACTTGATCATTGGTTTAGTTGGCAGTCCCTTGTTTGGCCGTACTGGCCCTTGGCTTGACGCTCTGATGCAGTTCGTCCAGGTCGACGAATCCGGTCGTCCCGAACCGTTAATGGGTGAACCGCTCGCGGAGGGACTGATCCAGGGAACCCCTTGGGATAGTCTGCGCGACCGAGCGATCAAGCTCCTGGCGATCCGATCTTAACGATTTTCGGAATTCGTGTAACCGCCGAGGCAATTCGCGGCAGTAAGAGGTCGACCTCACAGTCTTCAGGCGGAGGGCCTCAGATCATGGCGATGGGTGGATTGCGGCAATCTGCGGTCGGCGACGTCCTCCGCCTCTTTGAGGAAGGGACGATTGCCGGACTGACGGAGGGTCAGCTCCTCGATCGCTTCGTCAGCCTGGCTGACGGTTCGGCGTTTGGGGCTTTGGTCGATCGACATGGTCCGATGGTCCTGGGTGTGTGTCGACGAGTCCTCATTGATCCCAACGACGTCGATGACGCCTTTCAAGCAACCTTCCTCGTCCTGGCCAAGAAGGCATCGACGATTCGAGACCAGAGTTTACTCGCTCACTGGCTGTACGGAGTCGCGCACCGGATCTCCGTTCGGGCTCGGGCCGATGCCGCCAAGCGCAGGGGCCGAGAGCGGGAGGGGGCTCGGTCGGATGACGTGAGCGAGGAGGGGGGGTCGCTCGATGCGCTAGCCCGTTGCGACCTGGCAGCTCTGATCCAAGACGAAGTCGCGCGACTTCCGGAGAAGTACCGCATGCCTGTCGTGCTCTGTGACCTCAGCGGTCACACCCACGAAGAGGCTGCGCGGCGGCTGGCTTGGCCCGTCGGCACGGTAAAGGGGCGTCAATCCCGAGCGCGAGACCTCTTGAAAAAACGACTGGTTCAACGTGGGATCGCACCTTCGGCGAGCTTGCTGATTCTCACAATGGTCCGCGAAAGCTCGGCGGGTACGGTCCCGACTGCACTTGCTCAAACCACGATTAAAGCCGCGACCCTGGTCGCGACTGGACAGACCGCTGCACTCGGGCTGATCTCAGCTCATGTAGTTGCAATGATGCAAGAGGGAATGACTACGATGTCGTTTAGTACCTTGAAACTCACCGCGACCAGCCTGCTCGCGGCCTCATTCGTCGTGGGAGGGGCGGCCGTCTTCGCCCAGGTCGAAGGCGTCTCCCCGGCCACTAAGCCCGGTACGGGTACGACTTCGACGATTCAAGCGAGGGTCAAGTCCAGCGGGCCGATACTCTCCGACAAGGGCCCGGAAGTCCCTGGAGGCTCGGCGAAGCCCCCAACGAAGTCGCTGGAACAGCAACTGATCGAGCAATCGCGGATTTCCTTCGAAACGACCAAGAGCCATTACGAAGAAGGGCGAATCACCCTCGACCGACTGATCGCTGCATCCAGCAAGCTGGCCGAAGTTGAGGAGAGGGTTAAGCCCGAAGCTGCCCAGGAGCACCTCGAGCGACTTAAAGCAATTCTGAAACGAGAAGAGGCCGAACTAGGGCTTGGGCGAGGAACCATCGTCAATGTCAACGAGATCAAGACCGCCGTTCTGGAGACCGAGTTCAAGCTCTCAGAAGCAAAGGCAATCGTCACTCCTCTCACAGTCTACACTGCTCTGCAAGCGGAACTAAGACGACCACCGGAGCCGACTAGACCAGTTTCTGCCCCCGTCCTCGCTCCTCCGAAGCATGAGCTACCTCCGATCCCCGCCCAAGTGCCGAAAATTATGCCAGGAAAGCGGCTCTCGTTCGAGGAGCGGAAGGTTGTAGACGCCGAATACGAATACAAAAAGGCGGTTGATGACCTCCGAAGGGGAGCCACTTCCATTGACTCCGTTTTTAAGTCCGCAACAAAACTACGAGACGTCCAGTTCCAAGCGGAAAGTGGGCCGGCCGATCGCGTCAGGAACATTGAAAGCCATCTCAAGCGGCTGGCGGATATCGTCCAGACCGAAGGATTGACCGATCGGGAAGTCCTTCGCGGGAACGAGTTAATGAACTTGCCCCAAAATCGGTTTGGGCTTGGTCAGATGCAGATTCAGCCCGTCAGTCCATTCGACGCCCCAGGCAGTCGAATCCCTGAGTCCCTTCCTCAAAGAGATACTTCAGGACCAAACCAGCTTCCCCCTCCGTCGTCCTTACCTCCTGATACCACGACGACTGCCTTCGAACAGACCCGGCCGGAGGGAACGCCCATCCTTCCTCAGAGTCCCAGGGACACGGGTCCCGATAACGACCCTCTTGCGCCTCCTACGCCAACATTTCCCCCTATGACTCACCCATCCGGTGGTATACCCGCCGGTGGCTCTTCAGGTTCTGGTGACGCCGAAGCCCAGAACCCGCTTACCCAGGCGGCGTTGAAGTCTCTTTCCACCACCGTCTCACTGAATTTTGCCGAGCCCGCGGCCCTTGATACGGTGATCAGTTACCTCAAGGACAAGTCGTCGGACAAAGATGGCAAGAACGGTTTGAGCTTCTACCTCGATCCCCTCGGCCTTCTGGAATCGGAAAAAACAAAATCTTCCGAGGTGACGATCGACCTGCCCAACGTCTCCATTCGCACAGGTTTGAAGTTGGTGCTGAGCCAGCTCGATCTCACGTATTTCATCAAGGATGGCGTGGTCATCATTACAAACGCTGATGGTCAGCACCGGCTGCGCGTTCTCTTTGGCGCGCCCGATGTGTTACCCCCGTTCGATGCGTCGGAGCCCATGGGGGGCTCAGTCGGGATGGGCGGAGGGGGATTCGGAGGAGCCGGAGGGGGAATGCGATGAGAATCGGCCCCAATGGCCTCGAAGTGCGAGAGTCCAAGACGGCTCTCGCACTTCCGACTTGGGCTTAGCATCATGTCTGTGGAGTAAAGATCACCACTTCGACACGTCGCGGGGGACCTACCGTGATCTCGTCAGGCCCCACCCGTGGGGCCTGATTGCCGAAGCCGATCGCGGCGATCTTGCGGGTCCCAAACCAACCAGTGCTATCCAGGGAATGTCGGTCAACCAGATACTTACGCACCGCGTCGGCCTGCTCTTGAGTTAAGATCTGGGCGAGGTCCGGGTCTCGGGTGTCGTCGGTGTAAGAGGCGATCACCACAGAACTCTTGGGTTTGAGGACTTGCTTGAACCCCAGGGCCGCTCCGTCCAGTGTCTTTCGTCCCGACGCGGTTAACGCCGCCCGGCCTGGTTCGAAGAGCGATTCAATCGGCCAACTTCGGATGTTTCGCTCGGCTCCAGGCTGAAAGAGTAGGCGTTCCCGATCAAAATACGCCCGTTCATTGAAGTATCGCGACAGCGGCCAGGTCCGTTTCAGGGCGGTGAGATTCTCTTCCATTTCCGTCAAAGCCTTTTCACCTCGACCTGTCATGCCGACAATTCTGCGATAAGCTTCGTCGTCGCGGACAAATTTCCCAAGCGAGCCTTCACCCTTGGCCACGGTGCTCGCGATCTCGTTGAAATGCTCAAGGCTCTTCTCCGCCGCTTCGGTCACCGCGTCGAACCGCTTCATGGCGAGCTGGGCGTCATGGGCGAGTTCGGAGAGTTCAAGCTGGCGCTCACTCTGGATCGTTCCACCTTCCTCGATTGCGACAGCGTCCGGTTGACCGGGGAGGATCTCGATCACCTTCGCCCCGACCACCCCTTCGGTCGCAATCCGAGCCCTGGCGTCCACCCTCACGAGATGCCGCAGGCGTGAATCGATCTTCAGGCCCAACAGGACAAGTCCGCCAGGCTTTTCGGGGGGGGCAACGCGTTGGACGACCCCGGCGTCGATCCCCTGGACCCGGACACGGTCGCCCACTTCAATGCCGGCGATCGAGGTGAACTCGGCCTTGACGGTGAAGGTCTCTTGCCAGGCCCACTGACGCTGACCGACTCGCTGCAATCCCCAGCCTGCGAGCGCCAAAATCGCCAGCACGGCCAGGGCATTTGCCAGTGCGCGGCCTCGTCCAATCTCGCGCAGCATTTCTGAAGGCTCCTTATCAGAGAGATTCATCCACACTTCACACAAGTGTACAGGCCCGAGGCAAGAGTCCGACACGCCAATCGATTGTCCAAAGGCAGGTCTTGCGGAAAATCCAAATGTGGCGACGTCGGCATATTCGTAAGCATTGGGTCGTCAGGAGTGGCTGAGCACCGAGGCCATCCACTGGATCCACGGCACGATCAGGACGTTCGCCCCGAAGACCGCGAGCATTGAACCTACGACTCCACGCGTCGCAGCACGACCGACCGATTCTGTCGAGCGGTCGGCATGGAGCCCTGTCCAACAGGCGATGATCGCGACGATCATTCCGAAGAGCGCTGTCTTGAGGGTCGCAGGCACCAGGTCGATGAGTCGAAGATACGCGAGCGAGCGGGCCCCAAAGAGTTCGATCGTCAGCGAGCCCGCCCCAAGTTCAGCGCCCAGTGCCCCGAGCATTGCACAGGCATCGAGCACGATCGTCAGCAACGGCAGAGCGACCGCACAGGCCAACACCCGAGGGGCGACCAGGGTCGCGACGGGGTCGGCACCCAGTATGGCGCGAGCCTCGATCTCTTCGGTCAGCGTCATTGAGGCGAGTTCCGCAGCGAGCCCCGCCCCCATCCGACCTGCCACCAACAGGCTCGCGAGGAGAGGGCCCGTCTCAACCATCACGGCCACAGCCAGAACGCTGGGAAGGGTCGCTTCGATTCCGTACTCCACAAGCAGCCGCCGAGTTTGGAGCCAAGTCACGAGCCCAACCGACAGCCCAGCGACACTGGCGATCGGCAGCCCCCCCCAACTCACACGCTCAAACTGGTTCAATGTCTCGCGAGTTCGCCGAAAAAGGGCCTGTGGAAGGGCCGCGACCACGTTCAAGACGAAGTCGGCAAACCGACCGAGCACAATCAGACGATCCAGCGCCGACCTCAGCATCGACCAGAGCCCTCCTGGAGAACACGGGACAGCCGGGAGATCTTCGCTCGCGAACCTGGTTTCTTTGCAAGAAATGAGCGGAACTTGCCAATGCAGTCGTAGCCCACACGCAGGGGGATTGCAGGTCCGACCCTTCACTCAC
>JANXSX010000146.1 GCA_025356475.1 Isosphaeraceae bacterium
ATCGACCTGAGCGGTCTTACCGGGATCGATGCTTCCGAGGTCGGCAGTTAGCGACGGGTTCAAGACCTGAGTTGAATTGACCTCGGTGCCGATGACCTTGAAGTCGATCAGCAAGCCTCTACTGTTTTCGATGATCTTCGGTTGGCTGGTTGTGATCGAGAAGTCGATCGCCTGACCTTTGCCGGAGTTACTTACAAGCAACCCGACATCGAACGGCTCCGAGGGCTCAACGACCGCAGTGAACGGATCGTCGCTATAGACGTCCCTTTGGAAGAAGTACGTGAGGTGAAGGACGGGGTCGGGGAAGACCGTGATCGTCGCAGGGAGGACCTGCACTTCCACCTGCTGACCGTTTGCGTCGGTGTACCTGAGGGTACCACCGATCCGGTAAGTGGTTGGACCATTCACGGCTGCGTCGTGGGTGGGAATCCAAGTATATTTGGCGCTTCCCTCTCCTCCCGGACCGACGAGGCCGGTGCCCCGAGTGATGTCACCAAAGTCGCCACTCCCAAAGCCACTCAATACGAGTGCTCGTTGGGCAAATAGCTGGGGGACGGGGTTGCCGCTGTCATCACGAATGTCCGGAATGAACTGGACATTGGTGAGGTTTTCACCTTCGTGGGTGTGCCCGTTATTGAGGATGAGCGTTCCCTCGAAGGCAGACCGCGTAACGACGGCATCTTGTGTGATCCGGATCCGGACCTGAGCGAGAACGCCACCGAGCGGAGCGATCCCCCAGTCAACCGGTGCTGCCCACGGAGAGATACCCCCACCACCGCCACCGCCGCCACCAAAGCCGCCACCGCCTCCGCCGCCGCCGCCGCCTCCGCCACCGGGGTAGTAGGCTGGGGGCGCTGGGTTCGGGCAGTACTGGGCACCGAACTGAGCCGCTGCTCTTGCCGCATCATCATAGGTGCCGGCTGTGTCGCCGCTGGCCAAGCTGAGGAAGAGTGCTTGGCGAGCGTCTAGATGTGGCCGAAGCGTATCACGGAAGGCTTGCGGGGCCCTGGTGATGTTCTTGTTGTAGCCGGTCGGGCCTTCAAAGTTGTTGCTTGCGTCGATCCCGACAGCGGCACACGCGGAAACTGCGGCGTCGCGAAGGGCTCCGGAAACCGGTACAGGGTCAATGGCGGCCTGGGCTGTATACCACTGGGTTGTCGGGCCGCACTGCAGGGACCACCGGACCAAGAGTTGAGAGATGTTCACACAAGAGAGCGTTTGGTCGGGTGTCCCCGAAGTCTTGGCGAAGATGTTATCGGGGGCCGAGGCCTTGGCCCTGACGATGACAGGAATGGTCATCGTGCTCTGTGCGGAAAGAACAGGGATCTCAGGAATGAGCGGGATGAAATCGAAGTAGGGGTCGTTGGGCACAACCACTTGCACATGATTAACTGCGATCAAGCCGTGGTTCGTGACAGGCACCTGAATGACGGTGTCCTCGTTGACGGCACCGACACCGGTGCCGGTCCGAACGACCAGTGGCATGAGGAAGGGATCGTCGAGAGTGATGACCGGGAAGGGCACTTGTGTCTGGAAGTTGGCCTCAAGCGTGATCTGGTAATGATCTTGGACTTGGGTTGGCACAACCGACCAGTGGTAGGTGACCGTCTGCTGGCTGATGAAGACCGTGGTAGAATTCAGGACGCCTGCCAGAATGCTGAATGCCGCCCGTGAGGTCCCGTGCCCAGCGGCAGTGACCTCCAAGGCATAGGTCCCAACTGGCACTCCCAGCGTCGAGAACGTGCCGTCTTGACCTGTCGTTCCACTCTTGATCACTCTGCCGTCGATCGGGTCGATCAGTTGAACGCTGGCACCCGCCAAGTGGGGCTTGCCAACTCCATAGTAGGTGTACTCGTCGGTCACATCGACCGAGAAGTCACCGACGTGATCGCTTCGGACTCGGAAGGAGAACGGCACACTCAGGCTGGTATTGGTTCCATTCAGCACCACTGCCCCGTTGTAGAGATTCAAGGGGACGGTCGCATCGGGCTTGAGTTGCAGGATGATGCGAGTCGTTGCCCCTGGCGCGAGCCCCGTACCATTCCCGCTTGGGTCGATCATCGCGGTCAGGCCGCTCGCATCAATCGTGCCTGCCGACGCGAGTGTGAGCCACGCTTGCCCTGCCCCGTTTGCGAGCTTGGGCAAGGCCACACTGATCGGGCCGGAGGCCGCACCACCGAGGTTGGTGACATCAAAAGCGATGGTCTGCTGGTCGCCTTGAACGACACCAGACACCAGTGACGATCCTGGTGCCAGCGGAGCGACGGCTGCGGCGGCGAGCACGGCGGTTTGCTGGCGGATGCTCAGGTCGATGGGCAGGGTCACGCTCGCGCCTTGGGCACTCGTGACACGGATCTGAAACTGACCGACGAGGTTCTGGGTGATGCTTCCTGCCGTCATTGTGAGCGACAGGGTCACGTTGCTTGAGCCGAGGAGAGTTGTCGAGGAAAGCGTGGGTGTCACAGTCAGAACGTTGGGCACACCGATCGTTGTGATCGTCAAGTTCGTGAGATCGACATCTCCGAGATTCTGAAGTGTGAAGCTCGCCGACAATGGCTGGCCTGGGAAGATGGTGTACCCTGCCTGTGACGGGATGAACTGGAGTCCGACAAGCTTAAACGTGTCGAGAACAGGTGTATCTGAGTTCACGCCAGGATGATTGGCGCTGGCGACATACGTCCCCCCCTCGTTCGAGAAGGGGATGAATGTCGTTCGGAAATTGCCCGAGGCGTCGGTCACCACCGGGATGACCCGACGCACTCCGTTGTGATTGATCCGGACTGTGACCAGGTCATACGCAGCGTCCGAACCATCGCGGTTCTTCGCATGGCCGACCAGCGGGATCGGTGTTCCCGACGTGGCCGTGTGGGCACCGCCAGGGAGGGAAACGCTCAACGCATCAACGGTGTATGCAGGCTGGACGTCCAGCTTGGTTGTCGAGGCACCGTTATTGTTCCCCTCAAGTCCTTCCTCAACACTGTTGTAGATATCCGTGGATACAAGCAGGTAGAACCCACCGACGTTGGCGGAGAGTGGGATGCTCTGGGTCACCGTGTACGTATTCGAGCCCGCGACGTTCGAGAGCGGCCCTGTATGTGGGAAGGTTCCGACCAAGAGCCCGCTGCCTGGTGTATTGCTCGCGGAGAGGTAGATCGAGTCGCTCCAATTGCCGCTCGCTGGGGAGACGCCGACGTTGGTGACCGTCCAAGTGGCTCTGGCGTACGCCCCTGTGAGGGCGGAGGCCGAACCATCAAGTGCTGTCAGGCTCGCAGTGGAAACGATCAGGTCGGGAAGACTGCTGACGCTGATCGCCGCAGTTCCTGGTGCATAAACCGTTGAATCGACATCAACGGCGTCGGCCTCGATCGTTGGAGTGTGCTTTTTCCCGGTCGGATCGGTCACGCCTTGGATGGTGAACGCAGCAGAGGTTGCGTTGGCAGGAATGACGACTGTGTCTCCGCCTGGCGGGAAGGTCGCCCAGGCGGCGTCTGGTCCGATGATCGAGAGATGCACGGTGAGCGGACTTGGATTGGAGGCGGTATTGCGAGTGACGTATGCAGTCGTCGTGCCCCCTCCCGCGACCGAGGGGGTTGGGAGTTGGATCGACAACGTCTTGGAGTCGTTGTCGGTCACGGTAACGGTGGCGGAACCTTCTCCCTGATTGAAGGTCGCGTGGGTGTTGTGGTCGCTTGGCAAGGCCGTGATGGTGACAACGAAGCTACCGTCCACGATCGTATTGTCGATTGCGTTGATCGGCACGCTGATCGAGGTGACGTTTGCCCCGAAGCTGGCAGTCGATTGACTGGGCACCGCCTTGTTGTAGTTGCTAGTGGTCAGGACAGCATCAACAGGAAGATTGATATTGCCACCGACTCGCGTGATCGTCGCAGTGGCAACGCCGCCTTCAACGACAGACACCGGGTTGATCATCACAGAGAATGTGGGGATGTCGTTGTCGTTGACCGTGAGTAGGTCTGCACCACCGATGTAGCCGTTGAGCGTAGCTCCAATGGTGACGTTCGCAGTGCCATCGAGCGTTGTATTATCCACCGTATGGACAGTGAACGGATCGGAGGTGTCGCGTCCTGCGGGGATCGTAACCAGGCCGGCGACCGTGGTAATGAGAGTGGCTCGGCTGGTGTTTCCGCTGGTCACGAACACGGTCAGTGGTGTGTCCGTCGGCGTGTTACGACGGACGACTGCAGTGGTATTCGCCCCCTCAGTCAGCGTGTGAGTTGTCAGCGTCACGGTCAGAGTCGGCAGGTCGTCGTCGTTAAGGGTGAGCGACTGAGCACTCGAAGCGAAGCCAGTCGCAGTGGCGGTGATGGTGACGGTCTGGTTCCCATCAACAAGATCGTTGCCAAGAATGCCAACTTGGAACTGCTTGGTCGCTTCACCAACGTTAAAGTGGACCGAGAGGGAGGGGACCGTGATACGGCTTGGTTTGCCGTCGCTGGTTGTCAATGCGAGCGTCACGTCGCCAGCGGCAGACGCATCATTGCGACTAATCGTCGCACTGGCCACGTTGGGGTTAACGACATTCCCCTCAGCGATCTGGTTCGCAGAGAGCGTCAGTGTGAGGCTTGACGTCAGGTTGACCGGTTGCGACGAAACAAGGGTGTTATTTGTCTCGCCAGTCCCGCTCACGTTATTCTCGAAGATCTGATTCGTTGCATCGGTCTTCACGACAATCCACCGGTTGCCGATCCCGAAACTCGGCAAGTTGATCGTGCTGGACACCGGTTGTGTCGTACCGGCTGAGAGCGGACCTGCAACGGTGACGGATGTGAGGAAGGTCGCATTGTTTCCGGCGGCGTTGTCCGCAACGAAGACCGAATCGACCCAGCCACCGTTCGTAGAAGCATTCCCGGTATTGGCATCGGTCCAGTTCAAGATCACTTGCTGACCAGGCGATCCGTTTGCCGGTAGCCCACTGATCTGGGTGACTTGCAAGTCGGGATAGGCGGCAAGAGTTGTGGTCGTCGTGATTGTGGCCGAGTTATTCGTCTCGCCGGTGTCTGCCGCGTTGTACTCGGGGATATAGTTGTAGGCATCTGTCCTGATTGTCACGACCAGATTGCCCACACCGCGTGGTCCATTCGGAATCGTGAATCCGAGTGAACGGGCACGATTGCCACCCGCGCTGATATCTCCATTACCAACGGCATTGACGTCATAGTAGAGGTTGCCATCATAAACGACGTCGTTTGCATTGCTGGCGTTAACCACCGTAACCCGGTCGTACCAAGAGCCAGAGGTCGAAAGGTTGCCGATGTTACTGTCGGCCCAACTCACGGTTACAGCGCTACCGGATTGAAGATTTGCGGACGGAGTCAGAAGGGCGTTGGTGACAGTCAAGTCTGGATACGCACCGAGAGTCGATGAAGTATCCGTACTCGCGGAATTGTTGGTCTCACCGGTGCCCGAAGCGTTGTATTCAAACAATGCGCCATAATAATCTGTGGTCACGACGATGTGGAGGTTACCAACCCCACGAGGTCCGTCGGGCAGGTTAAACATTGCTGATCGGTGACGACTGTCGTTGGCCGCGATGTTTCCATTCCCCTCCGCTGTCCGATCGTAGAGAATCGGGGTCGCGAGCAGGGTTTCTCCGGTCGTGGTGTTGGTGACGACAACATAGTCGTACCACGACCCGGATGTGGGAAGGTTGCCTGTATTCTTGTCGTCCCAGGCGATGTTCAACGCCCCGCCCGACTGCGGCCCCGCTGGCGTGACACCGAGTCCACTGACGATTAGGTCGGGATAAGGCGGGAGCGTTGAAGTGACATCGGCAGTCGTTGTGTTGTTGGTCTCGCCGGTGCCGCTTGCGTTGTATTCATAGAGGTTATTGGTTGCGTCGGTAGTCACCACGATGTGGAGAGCACCAGCGCCTGCTGGACCATTTGGCAGGTTGAACTGGATTGATCGAGCCCGGAAGTCGTTAGCTGCGATGTCCCCATTTGATCCAGTCGCACGGTCGTAGTAAACGTATTGGTCGAAGAGAGTCGAATTGGTCGTCGTGTTGGTCACAGTCACTCGGTCGTACCACGACCCAGCGGTTGCCCGATTACCTGTGTTCGTGTCCGTCCAGTTGACCGTGAAGAGACTTCCCGAGATCAGGCCAGAGGATGGTGTGGGCGAGACGCTACTGACAATCAGGTCGGGGTAAGGAGCCAGGACTGAGGTCGCCGTGGACGTCCCTGTATTGTTCGTCTCTCCCGTCCCACCGGCGTTGTACTCAAAGATATTATTGGTGGCGTCGGTGACGATTGTCACGACCAATGATCCAACCCCGGCATTCCCATCTGGCAAGTTGAAGTTGAGCGACCGAGTGCGTTGGTCGCCGGCGGCAATGTTGCCGTTTCCTTGAGCGCCAGGGTTGTAGAGGATGTACTGATCGTAAAGTGTTTGATTGGTCGTGGTGTTGACAACCGTGACACGGTCAAACCAGGACGTGGGGGTCGCGAGGTTACCGTTATTCACGTCGGTCCAGGACACGACTGCGGATGCACCCGACTGGAGTGTGCCCGAGGCAGCGGCGAGTCCGACGTTGGTTACGGTCAGGTCGGGGTACGGGGCCAAGACCGAAGTCGCTGAAGCGGTCCCGGTATTGTTTGTCTCACCAGTTCCACCAGCGTTGTACTCGAAGATGTTGTTGGTCGCGTCGGTGACGATGGTCACAGCAAGAGTCCCGACCCCGGCGGTGCCGTCGGGGAGGGTGAAGCTGACCGACCGGCCCCGTTGGTCGCCGGCTGCGACGTTTCCGTTGCCTTGGCTGGCCGGATTGTACGGAATGTACTGACTGTAAAGTGTCTGGTTGGTCGTAGTATTCACCACAGTCACAAGGTCAAACCACGAGGTTGACGTCGCGAGGTTGCCGAGATTCTTGTCGGTCCAGGAAACGACAGCGGAAGTCCCCGACTGGAGCGGTCCGGAGGCTGCGACGAGTCCGACATTGATGACGGTCAAGTCCGCATAGGGCGCGATCGTTGATGTAAACGAAACCGGCGCTGCTTGGTTGTTTGTCTCGGCGTCGCCGGTCGCGTTGTACTCGGTGATCGTGTTGGTCGAGTCGGTCTTGACCGTCACCTGGATGACTCCGACCCCCAAGGCACCGTCCGGGAGTGTCAAGGCGTACTGTCGGGCCTTCGATTGGCCACCGCCAATCGCCCCGAGAGTGTTCGCATCATAGAGGACCGACGCACTGGCAAGTGTTTGACCCGTCGTTGTGTTGACGATCGTCACAAGGTCGTAAAACGGGCTGGTTGCAGCAAGGTTTCCGGAATTGGTGTCATTCCACTGGACGGTGAAGGTGTTTCCGGACTGGATGCCGGAGCTCGGGCTGATCTGGACGTTTGTGACCTGCAAGTCACGTGTGGCGTTGAAAGTGCCTTGAGTGGTGTTGTTCTGTTCGGCGTCGGTGTGGCCGTTGACATTGAACTCGTAGATTTGGTTCTGGGAGTCGGTCGAGATCGTCAGTCGGTAATTGCCAACGGCGAGGCCGCTGAAGGTCGTCGACCGTGCTTGAGTGGCACCCGCAGCAATCGGGCCTGAGATCACCTGGTCGGTGTTCACAGGGGTGGTACCGAGCGTGAGGTTCTGAAGCGTGATGTGCTCGAACCAACTTCCAGTCGCAGGGGCATTACCTCGGTTGGCGGTATTCCAGGTTGCGGTGAAGACCCCTGCCGGGTCCGGGTTGCTGATCGCCAGGCTCTCGACCTTCAAGTCGGGATAGGGTGAGAGACTCACGTGGAACGTCGAGCCCGACGCCGTGATGTTGTCCCCTTCGAGCAGGTACTCGTTCACAACATTGGTACTGTCGGTGTAGACCAAAATGTAGTAGTCGCCCGTGATGCCATCGGGCAAGGTCACCGTCGGGGTGGCCGTATAGGTCTGTCCTGGATTCAATATGCCAGTATGCGAGAAGATCGCCAGTGGGATATCGTCGGCGTTGCCGAAGATTGGGTCCGTGGAGAGCACGGCCCGGTCGCTCCAGGAGGCGACCTGGGTCGGAATCGATCCGACGTTTTGCACGGTGTACGAGAACGTCGCCTGCTGGCCGCTCTGGAGGCCGGGCGTGGTCGGCGCCGCGACGCTCGCGACCTGCAAGTTCGGGAAATTCACGCTCCCAGTCGGTACGACCTGGATGTCCATGATGTACTGGCTGGACATGCCACCCGTATTGTTACCCTGTCGGATCACCGCGTAGTAGGTGCCGGCCGTCGTGATATTGACTTGGGCCACGCCGTCGAATGGCCGCCCGCTCCCTGACTCAACCACGTATCCGTTTTGGGCGTTATAGATGCTGACGGATGGATCGAACGGGCTGTTTGATGGTTTCCGCGTCGTCAGGAAGATCGTCTGGCCGGCGGCGATGTTGCCGATATTGAAGTAGTCGAGATCGCTGTTCGATCGGGCGAAACCGGTCACGCTGGCGAACTGGGTTGTGCCGTTCACAGCCAGAGTCACCGGCGTTGCCGTCGCCACCGAGTCGTTCCCAGCCGCCGCAGCTCCTTCGACTTCTTGGGTAAGTGAAGGAGACGTCGTCACAACTTTGATCTGGTACTCACCTTGATAATCGTAGTTGTACCTGACGTAGATCGTGTAGGTGCCACTAACAGGCATCATTCCTGTGTACTGGCTGGGATTCCCGTAGTAATCGAGACCGTAGAAGGAGGTAAGCGTGCTGCCATCGGGCTTATTGATCTGGAAGTAGAGTTGGCTTGCGCCGGGGTGGCCCGGAATCTCAGTGGCAAGCGTCAAGGTGTCGCCGGCCTTGCCCGAGAACGACCAGTAATCGGCATCACTGGTACTCCAGAGATTGCCCCGACCGTAGCCCTGACGGAGCCCGGAGCCGACGGGATCTTCGGTGAGAGTTTGGGTCGGGTTGCCGGTCAGCAGGGTAATCGCGGCAGCGCTGTAGAGTGCAGCGACGATATCGGGCCGACCGTCACCGTTGAAATCGCCGACCGCGACTGAGATTGGATTGCTGGCAATCGAGTACGTACTGGCCGACTTGAAGGTCCCGTCGCCATTGCCTTGGAACGTGGTGATCTGGTTGCTACCGTATCCCGCGACCACCAGATCTTTCTTGCCGTCGCCATCAAGGTCAGAGATGACAACCTGGTACAGGTTCGTACCCCCGGTCGCATTTCCCTGAGCCGCCGCGAACGACACAGTTCCTGCTGCCGGACTTGTGTTCACCAAGACCCAGACGTTGTTGCCTGAAGTGTCGTTGACGGTCACCAAGTCAGGCTTGCCATCGCCATTCAGGTCAGCAACTGCGATGCCTCGCGGGTTCGCTCCGACAGAGACGACTTGCTGAGCGAGGAATGTACCCAGGCCGGTCCCTC
>JANXSX010000157.1 GCA_025356475.1 Isosphaeraceae bacterium
TGTGGGCGAGCACATCGGCCGTGCTTGCTTCGACCATTCGGCGGCGACCTGATTGCTCAACCTTCATCAGGACGTTAATGATCCCGACTCCGACCGCAACCAGAATCGTCATCAAGGTGATCGCAGTGACAAGTTCAACGAGTGTAAAGCCGCGTGAACGATGATGAGTACGATTGATCATTGCGATTTCTCCCGCGGTGCGAGAAATGCCACGAGGCGAACAGGTGCCACCGGTAGGCCGGCTCGGTCGAGATAGTGGACCTCGACCGTAAGTCGGTTTAACCCATCGACGGCTTCGGTATAATTCACCTTCAACTCACCACCCGGAAGGGCCTTCCGCGTCTCGTCGGACAGCTTGGCCCCCTTCACGCTCTCGGAACTCAGATCGTCCTTAGGAAGCGATGCGAGACGTTCGAGAATGTTTGTGGCCTCATAGAGGGCTCGCTGTCGACGTTCCGAGACGCGACGTTCCGAGGCGGACCATGCTAGCACTTGGACGGTTAGGGACATGACGACGGCAAAGAGCAATGCTCCGATCGCCATCTCGATGAGAGTGAAACCACGCCGGGCGGCATAGAAATGACGGGGCCGAAGCCTCATTGGGAAAGCCTCCCGATCAAGTTGACAAGTGGACTAAAATAAGCAATTGCAGATACGAAGACAAAACTGCCGACCATGAGCATCGCAAACGGGAAGAGCATCTCAGCAAACGCCTGAAGCCGATACGCTGCGCGTCGCTCTGCGGTCAAGGCAACGGTCCGGAGAGCCCAGGCCAGGTTACCAGCCCGCTGTGCAGAACTAAGAACGGAAGCGTCGCTGCCGCGGATGAGTTTGCCCAGCTTCAGCGCCTCGATCCAATCTCCTCCTCGACTCACGCGTTCGGCAGCAACAGAGAGTCGTCGCTTGAGCAGGCTGGAGGGATAGCATTTCGAGAGGATATTCAGGACATCGCCAATGGGCTGATCACCATCGACTCCCAGGGCGAGTGACCGGAGGATTGTCGTTGTGTGGGCCTGGCTGAAGACCCATGTTAAAACCATCGACACCAACGAAATAATCAGCCCGGTGAGGCTGAAACGGATCAGCCCGATAGCTCGCGGGATGATTAATATCAGCTCGACTAATGCTGCGAAGAAAAAAAACAAGGTAAAGAGCGCGAGTGGAGTACCAAAATACGAGACGCCATAGTGATTGAACTTGATCACTTGGATCGTGACCCATGGCAATTCGACATTAAAGTCTTTGAAGATCGCTTCAAATTTTGGGATAATGAAGTAAAGGATGAATCCCGTGATTGACTGGATCACTGCCAAAAGTAACACGATATAGCCAATTTTCTCCATGATCGCCCAAAAGCTTAACGGCCTCTTAACTTCATACTCATAAGCCTCGCGCAAGGACTCGCCCAGTAGGCCGGTTTCGCCCCCAACCCGGATTAATACCCCGGCGGACTCGGGAACAGCGTCGGGAACTCGATCGAGGGCATCGGGTAGCGAAAGGCCGAGATTCAAGAGCGTGGAGACGGAAAGGGCACGCTGACGACCCTTTCCCCCCCACTGATCTGCGAACGCTTCAACGCCGACCGCGATTGGCATATGTTTCTCGGTCGCAATCGCCAGGAGCCACAGCAAGGAATCTTGCTCAGCCTGTTTTTGTTGACGAAGTACTGAGATTGTCCCACTGATGATCGCCCCGACCGCCATCACCAAAAATGGCGATGAGAGCCATCCAAAGGCTCCGATCAGGGCCAGGACAAGCGCGATGATCAAGATCCACCACATCAGGTGGCGGATCGACAGGCCGCGACGACCGGTTGAGGGAACACTCATCAAATCACCCCGACAGCTTGCTAATGAGACTGATCATTGGAATGAAAAGCGATGCGGCGACCACACCAATAGTGATGACGACAGATGTCACGATAATGATGGAAATCAAGGATGCCGATGAGTTCGAATAGGCTCGGGCTCGACTCTCGAACATCCCGGCGATCAGGTGTAGGGTCTCGCCCAAAGATTGGTTTCCTTCCGCCCAGTTCAACAAAACCGGCAAGCCCGACGGCAGCCATCGGACAGAACCGATCGCCTGGCTGAGGGTTTGGCCCTGCTCGATCTCATAGGCGAGACGATCTGCGGTGATTCGGATATCCGAGTCGCGGATCCCTCCACCGGCCAGCTTGAGAGCTTCGTCCAGCGGTACGTCACTCTCGATCAGCAGGCCGAGCAGATGGAAGAACTCAGCCAGGGAGGTCCACACAGCGACCCAGCCGATGATCGGAATCCGTGATGCGAACCACCGGCTCAACCGCTCGCCAAAGAAGAACTTACTGGTGAGAAGAAAGATCAAGGTTGCGCTCAGGACTGCCGCAAGGAGGTAGATCGATTCCTGATGCCGAGCCATCAGCTCACCGGTCTGAATGACAGAGATGGTTGCCCTGGGCAGGTCGATTCCGAAGTCGTTGTAGATCGAGCTCATGTCGCGAACGATCACCGTGCCCACAAAGGCGAACAGAAAGACCATCCCCACAAGCAAAATCAACGGGTATGTCAGGCTGAGCCAGAAGTTCCTCCTGAGCTCGGAGCCCGTCTGCTCAAATCGCACGAATTGATCGAGGATCGTCCCAAGTCTTCCCGTCCTTAGACCTGCCGCGACGAGACCTCGCAGATGACTGGGAAACCGCGAGGAGTGATTCGAGTCTCCGAGGATTTCGTCAAGCGGCTTGCCTTGCTCGATCTGAGTGCCAAGATCGCGAAACGCCCTGGCGAGACGTGGAGACGGGATCTCTTCCCCAAGCGCTTTGAGCCCCGGGCCGAGTGGCAATCCTGCCTGGGTCAGACCCGAGACGAGATGGACCAGGTCCACCACCTCTTCTCCAGAGAGACGATCTGCTTTATTCGAGGAAGCCGACATCGGGGAAGCCCCTCAGATTGGGTTGGGAAGCGTGCGTTTGTAGCAAAGCCAACTAGTCGGATAGCTCTTGGAGCAGGCTCGCCATTGGGATGAACAGCGTCATCGTATAAATGATCGTGGCGGTCGCTCCGATACCGAGCAGCAGGACCGTCGGCAGAAAGACTCGCACCACGTGGGCTTGGTGCAAGGCGCGTCTCCGATACGTTTGAGCGGCCAATCCGAGCGCTTTGGCGAGCGATCCCTGCTGATATCCGGCGGCCATCAACCAACGAAGCAACGCGGGCACAGCGTGTGCCCCAACAAGAGTCTCCGAAAGCGGGGCACCTCGGCGGAGCGATTCGGACATCCGCTTCACGTCTGCCACGAGGGCTCGGTCCCCCGAGGCATCCGCCGCCAGCACAAGGGCCTCGGGCAGGGCGACTTGATGATCGATTAGAAGGGCGAGCAAGTCGGAGAAGTGGGCTGCTCGAGCATTCTTGAGCACTCCCCCCATCCAGGGGAGCCAGCCCAAACCACTCGGACCGGCGTTAGGACCGATCAACGAAGATCGTCCTGTCCAACTCCACCAAAGGATTGTCAGGATCGCCAGGATCGGTCCGATTGGGGCCCAATAGATCGCGTATTCGCCGGCCAGATTCAGGCCATAGACAAGCTTTGGAACTGCCAGGTTGAGGGTCTCAAAGGCGTCAAGAATCCGAGGCAAAATGACCACGACAAATCCAACAAAGAGACTATAAGCAATGGCTAGAATGAGGAGTGGATAAAGCAGAGCTAGACCGATCACTCGCCGAAGCTCTCCATAACCGCTCGCAAAGTCGGCCAAGCCTTCAAGAGCTGCAGAGAGCCGCCCGGAGCTGATTCCGGCTGCGACCACGGCGCGATAGATCGGCGGAAGGTAGTCCCGCTCACCGTCCAACGCCTCGGGCAGACTCTGGCCTTGTTGCAAGCGCTGGGCAAGCCGGGTCGTTACCGAACCAAGCCGACCGTGAAGGTCGCGCCCAGCCGCCGCCAGACCCCGCTCAAGCGGGACGCCCGCTCGAACCAAAGCGACAATCTCATCATTGAGCGCAATGAGATTATCGAGAGTAATCGGACCTGAACGGCCCGGACGTTCGATGAGGTCTAACCGCTCAGTCTCGTAAGTATCGGACACGGCTTATGACCCCGAAAGCCCAACCTTCGACGAATGTCATGGACAGCCTACGACAGTTGTCCACGCTCGTCAATATGGAGTTGCGAATTCTCGCGAGAATCGATATTTAACGATCCGTGGAGCGATTCCTTGGCAATCCCAGGACTCGAATTGCTTCCGCAGGAGTGGTGCGTCCCTCCCCGATCGCCACGAGGGCTCGCCCCCAACGCGACACCATGCCGGCCTCAACGGCCAGTGCCTCGATCCGGTGGACTTCCTGCCGCTCCAGGATCGCGCGCCCTACCCCATTTGCTTCAGGGTCAAGGAGCTCGGCAAGAACAATTCGCCCACAGTAGCCTGTCCCTGCACATCGGTTGCAACCGACGGGTCGAAGGACCTGGGCAACCGGCAGCCCAAGTGCGGCCTGTGGGCTGGGGTCAGGAACTGCGCATTCGCAGAGTTTCCGAGCCAGTCGTTGGCTCACGACGACTCGCAACCCACTCCGCAACACGTAGGGCTCGATCCCCATATCGAGGAGTCGACCGACCGCTTCGGCGGCGCTCCCGGCGTGGAACGTGGTCATTACGAGATGTCCGGTCAACGAGGCCTGAAACGCAACCTCCGCCGTCGCCTTGTCGCGAATTTCGCCCACTGCGATCACTTCAGGGTCCTGCCTCAAGAGCGACCGTAAACCCATCTCCAGGTCGAAGCCCGCCGCTGGGTTCACCTGCGATTGAGCGACCCCGGAGAGCGCCACCTCGATTGGGTCTTCCAAAGTGGTCAAACTGCGACGCCCATCGCTCATTCGCACAAGTTCACGCAAGCATGCGTAAATCGTTGTCGTTTTTCCGCTCCCGGCGGGGCCCGAGAGCACGATGGCCCCTCCGGTCTCTCCCAGTTGACGTTTGAGAGTCTGGACGATTTCATCGGGCAGGCCGAGGTCATCGAGGCGCTGATGGGTGTCGGCGGAGGAGAAGAGCCGGATGACCGCTTTCTCACCGAACAGGGTCGGAAAGGTGCTGACGCGCATCTCGACATCCCCCTGGACGCCGCGAATCCGGCCCTCCTGGGGAATGTCATTTCGATAGGTCAAGAGCTCGGCCATGACTTTGAGTCGGGCGACGATATTGCTCGCGACGGACGAGGGGGCCAGACCGACACGCCGGAGTGTCCCATCAACCCGCCAATAGGATTCTAAACCTTCGGCGGCTGGGATCAGGTGAACGTCGCTTGCCCCAGCCTGACGTGCGTCGGACAGCACCTTATCCACATAATCGGTTGCGAACCGGGGGTGAGCCGGGTCGGTCGAGGACATCGCTGGGGGCTTGGGTGTGCGTGAGAGCAAACGAGATCCTTAGAAAGAAGTGACGGAGCTCCGAAGAATCTCATTCTTCTTCAGAACACCGACGATCAGAGTACAAGAGCCAGGCGGGATTGCAAAGGGCGTGTCCGCAGCAACTCCCCTCAAGTTGGATTCTCGTTCCTTGATTGCGGCGAAGGCATGGTTTACGCTCACTCAGGTGCGAGCACGGGCTTTTTCGATTCCGATGGGCCTGCGGGTCGGTCCTCACCGTTCACATTCTTGGAGGTTGGGTAGATGACAAACAGTAAGTTGTCGAGGCGAGGCTTCATCGATCGCTCCGTCGCAACACTCGTCGCGGCGGGTCTGCCGCTGTGGTACGCGCGTCAGGTCGTTGCGCAGGAAGTCCAGAAGTCTGCCGAGGCCAAGAAGCCGGTCGCGGCGAACGATAAGCTGCGGCTCGGCCAGATCGGCTGCGGTGGTCAGGGGACCGGAATCACGAAGAGTGCAATGCGACATAAGGGGGTCGAACTCGTCGCGGTATGCGACGTCGACAAGTCGCGTCGCGAGAAGATTGCCAAGGAGCTCGGTGGCGATCAGGACATCAAGACTTACAACGATTACCGCGATCTCGTCGCTCGCGATGACATTGATATCGTCACGATTGGCACCCCCGATCACTGGCATGCGCTGACTGCGGTCGCCGCGATGAAGGCCGGCAAGGACGTCTACTGCGAGAAGCCACTGACCCTGTACTTGTCCGAAGGTCAGAAGATGGTCAAGGTGGCCCGATCGACGGGCCGGGTCCTCCAGACCGGTAGCCAGCAGCGATCGGACGCTCGGTTCCGACTCGCGTGTCAGCTCGTTCGCAACGGTCGGATCGGCAAGATTCGCAGTGTCGAAGCCCGAATCGGCGACAATCCGGTCGGTGGTCCTTTCCAGAGTGCTCCCGTTCCTGAAGGGCTCGATTGGGATATGTGGTTGGGCCAGACCCCCAAGGTCGATTATATCCCCGAGCGCTGTCATTACGAGTTCCGCTGGTGGCGTGAATACTCGGGCGGCAAGAGCACCGATTGGGGCGCGCACCATAACGATATTGCCCAGTGGGGTCTCGGTATGGATGGCTCAGGACCGGTCTCGGTCGAAGCCAAAGGTGATCACACCCCCACCGACGGCAAGAGCTACAACTTTCCCAAACACTTCAAGATCACCTACACCTATGCGAATGGTGCTGAACTGATCACGAAGTCGAACGGTGAGAACGGCGTAATCTTCGAAGGTGAGAACGGCTGGATCTTCGTCAGTCGTGGTCGCATCGAAGCCAGCAACAAGAAGCTGCTCGACGAGCCGTTACGCCCTGAAGATCAGGCGCTCCAGGTCTCCAACGATCACATGGGCAACTTCCTCGACTGCGTCAGGGATCGCCAACGACCGATCTGTGATGTCGAGATCGGCCACCGTTCGGTCAGTGTTTGCCACCTTGGCAACATCTCGCTCTGGACCGGTCGTAAGCTTCAGTGGGATCCCGCTGCCGAACAATTTGTCAACGACGCCGAAGCGAACGGCATGTTGACTCGGCCGATGCGGGCTCCTTGGAAGCTTGAAGTCTGACCAAAGCGTTCCAGTCTCGCGAGCGAGCCTCGCGAGACTGGATCAATGCTCCGATGAGTGCCTCCGCCAGCGAAGCCCACCTGATTTGTGATTGTGGGCCAGGACGATTTGCGATAGATTCCCCGCGATATGGAGTTCATTGCGGAAGGTTCACAGTCAAAGGAGTGTGAGGAATGGAGCTGCTGGAACTCCAGAAACATTGGGATGCGTTCGGCAAGACCGACCCCCTGTGGGCGATCCTCTCGTTGCCCGAGAAACGATTCGGCAAGTGGGATCTGGCCGAATTCTTCCAATACGGCACGGTCGAGATTGATGAGCTTCGCCAGTACCTTAAAGGCCTCGGCTGCGAATTACCCACCGGTCGGGCCCTGGACTTTGGCTGCGGTGTCGGTCGGCTCACGCAGGCACTCGCCGAGCATTGCAAAGAGTGCTGTGGTGTCGACATCTCACCTTCAATGATCGAAGCCGCCGACCGACTCAACCAACATGGCTCACGTTGTCGGTATGTTTTGAACGGGCGCGACGATCTCTCGATCTTTGAAGACGATTCCTTCGACTTCATCTATTCGATCATCGTGTTGCAGCATATGCGCCCTGAATACATGAAGCGATATCTCAAGGAATTCCTCCGAGTTCTTGCACCCGGTGGATTGCTTGTCTTCCAGCTTCCCGGCGAGCCCTTGAAGTTGTCCGCCTACGACGCCTCGACGAGCCAGACCAGCACCGATGCGACCGTTCAGGACCAGGCTCTCCCCGATTCCGGCTTCAAGGCAGAGGTTGAGATCATCGATCCGCCGACTCGTATGAACGGGTCTACCCCCACGCCAATTCGGGTCCGGGTCAGGAATCAGGGTGACGCAACCTGGCATCCCAACGGGCTCGAGAACGACCAATTTCGAATCAAGCTGGGAAATCATTGGCTGGATGAGGGGGGCGTACCGGTCCCAGGTGGATTCGACGACGCCAGATCCCGACTGCCTCACGCGATCTCTCCGGGTGCGGAAGTTGAGATCGAACTCGTGGTGACTGCCCCTTCCAAGCCGGGACAATATCTTCTAGAAATCGACATGGTTCAGGAATATGTGAGCTGGTTCGGACACAAGGGCTCCCCCACCGCACGCGCCTCGATCCATGTCGAAACCGGCTCAGCCGACTTTGTTCCAACCATCGAGATGTACTGGATTCTCAAAGCTGAGGTCGTGTCCCTCATGGAAGAGAATGCAGGGAACGTGATCCATGTGCAGGATGTCAGTTGTCCTAATAGTTTTCAAGATTTGAAGTACTTTGTCCGTAAAGCATCGACATGACTTCAAACTTGCTTTGTCGTCCTTTCATCTTCTTGACCTCGGATCCAGCGAGTGAGTCTTGAGAAGCGATTGTGGACCGATTCCTGGCCGGTAAAAAGGCTCGTGAATCGGTTTGCATCTTGAGTCAGGACATCGGCGGTCAACGAGTCGAGTTCGGTCGTCAGTCGCTCCTGCCAATCCACGATGAGCGTCGCTCGTTCCGACTTGTCGACCCAAACGGGCGCTCCGAATCGGACACAAGCCTCGGGGCGTTCGTCCTGCCAGAACTCGTATCGGAGTGCTGTCGGAACGATCCTGAGCCGACCGGCCTTTGCCAGCAGCACTCGCAGGCCGGCCTGGAATTCAAGTGGGCGTGCATTGTTACAGATGATTTTCCCTTGGGGGAAGAGCCAAACCCCCGCACGTGGACCGTTAAGTAGCTCGGCGGTGTATTCAATTGAGGCCCGGACCGAGGCGGGATCGGTACGGTCGATGGAGAACGCGCCGATCCGGCGAAAGAAGCCAAATTTGAGCATATTCGAATGCTCGGTCATTCCGTACCCATCGACTGGGATTGCTGTATTCAAGTAGTGGGCCAGGAAGAAGTCCCACCAACTCGAATGATTCGCCAAGAAGAGCACGCCGCCAGGTTCGGCATCGAGTGTAGCCCGCAGTTGTTCGACTCCCTGGGCACGCACCTGGAATAGCCCCTTCTTCATCTTCCGCACGATCATTGCGTTGACCGCGTGACGGGGCCAGCCGTGCTTATAGGCTTTGATCAGCCGAGGTGAATGCGCGGTCTTTCCAAAGGATTTGACCACCTCGGTGGTAGTGCCAGACACTTGCTGTGATGATTCCAACATACGCTGTTCCCCCAAAAGGCAAGCTCAAAGCCCACCAAGGCCCCAGACCGAGATAGGTCGTGATCGGCACCACGGCTAAGACTTGCATCACCCAACCTGCAAGCCCAACGAAGATGAATCTGGGGTCCCAGTCCGCAACCCCAAGTGCAACCGTAATCAATGGTGTCCAGACCATGGTCAGAGCGTAGATCATCCCAAACGCATACTTATAGAACAGGTAATCCATGCCCGCATAGGCGTTCTTACGCAACCCTCTCCAGATCGCTTGGAAACTTCCATACATATGAGTCTGCGAGAGCAATGGCGCGGGTCGTGCGATGATCCGTCTCCCACTCGCCTTGATCCGTCTCGCGTATTGAATGTCCTCAATGATCTCGCCCCGGACTGCATTCATCCCACCGATCGCGTCATGGGCTTCACGGCGAACCAGCATGAATGCGCCGTGGGCGAGGGCATCGGGACTTGTTGGATCGTTCACTCGCGTTAATGGATAAACAAGCGAGAGTGTCTCGATAACTGCCGTTGCGATTGAAGCCTGCCAGAACGTCTTGCAGCGGGGCCGACCCAGAAGCGAAACCAGATTGGCCCCGGTTCGGTTGGCCTCCGAGAGGGCTGTCCAGAGGGCACGAGGATGAAGGACCATATCGGCGTCAACGAACCAGAGCCATTGGGCCGATGTCGTTTCGACTCCTTGCTGGAGTGCCCAGGTTTTACCCACCCAGCCGGCTGGCCGATCAACGCCCCGAACCAATTTGAGCCGCTCGTCGTGCTTGGCGAGCTGTTCTACAATCAACGGAGTTTCGTCCAGCGACTGATCGTCGACCACGGTGATCCTGAGTTGGGGATACTCCTGGTCGAGCAGCGAACGGAGCGAAGCGCCAATCTCAGACGCTTCATTTCTCGCCGGCACGACGGCATCGACCCACGGGGAATCTTCGGGTATTGGATCGAGTTCCACCTCAATCCAAGGCGACGCAAACGCCCGTCTGATGCCGACGATCGCGACATAGGTCCAAATCAGCATGACGCTAAGTGCTACCACAAATGCAAGCGTGTGCATGCCTATTTTACCTTGGGACGTGCCTTGGCAGGGATTGACCAGTGTAGCGTCTCCGCGACGATCTTACCCCCCTGCACCGCCATCGGCATCCCCGCCCCTGGCTGGACGCCCCCTCCAACGAAGAACAGACCCGGCACTTCGGGAAGCATGTTCACAGGTCGAAAGCCACCCGCGAGGATGTTATGCTTCGTCCCAAGTCCGTAGATCGAGCCGCGGAAGCCGAAGAATTGATCCTGCCACTCGGACGGTGCCGACACCCGACGGGTCACGATCGCTGAGGAGAGCCCAGGCAGCCCCGTCTGATCCAGCTTGGTCAGCAATTGGTCCGCGTAGCCAGCCTCAAAGATCGAGTCGCCGTTGGCCCCGGGCATGAGTGGAGGCGCTCCAATCACGACAAACGGGTTGGATTGACCCTCGGGTGCATCGGAGGAGTCTGTTACCGAAGTCGTGTTCACATAAATGGGCGGATCAGCCGGATAGTCGTTCCATACATAGACTTCTTCATAAACATTGGCAGACCCTTTGGTCAAGACGAGAACATGGTGAGCTTGGCCCTCCCACACCCGGTCACAGCCAAGCTCGATCGTGAAGAAGGATTCCGACGGTTGTGCTTCGCCTCGCCGGAGCTTTTCAATGGGTGCCGAGAGAGTAGGTCCTCCCCGAATCATCTTATGAGTGTACACGTAATCACTGTTCGAGACGACAAGTTGGGTCGCGATTGACCCTGCCGATGTCGATACTCCGATCACTCTTCCAGTCGAATCACGTTCGATTGCTTCGACTTCAACATTCGTTCGGATCTCAACTCCAGTGTCACGACAGGCTCGCTCGACCGATCGAGGGATCGCGGCGATCCCCCCCTGCTTGGGGTACCAAACCCCTTCACGAATGATCGTCCAAGGGATGATCGCCAGCGACGCAGGTGCATGATTGGGATCAAAACCCGAGTACGTGGGGAATCCATAAAGAAGTTCACGAATCGCCGGCGATCGGAAATAGGATTTGATGAAGTCGCTATACTGCGTTTGGGGTGAGATCACCGACGCCGAGAGCGCCAGCGGTGAGAACATCACTTGTCCCCAGTTCGTATATTGACGGTCGCAGAAGGCGTGGCCGATCAACTTGGCAAACTGATCGAGTTTGGCCATGAAAGGGCCCAGGTTCGCCCCATCGACCGGATCGATCTGGGCGAAGGCGTCGGCCAGCCCGGATTGGGCGGCGGGGATGTTTAGCGCTCGACCGTCGGAGAGGAAGACCCGGAACGCAGGATCGAGCCGAACCAGGGGAAGGTAGGCTTCGGGGTCGAGGCCCGACGCCGCAAACAACTCTCGGTAGACCCACGGCATGACGACGATGCTGGGCCCCCGATCCCAGCGGAACCCGGCCTCATGACGCTGCCGAGCCTTGCCACCTGTCTCGGGATGTCGCTCAAGAACCGTCACCTCGTAGCCGCGCCGGCGGAGTTCGAGTGCTGCCGAGAGACCACCGAGCCCGGCTCCGATCACGACGACGTTCGAGTTAGGCATGGATCAGGAATTCCTGGCAGGTGGGATGCATCGACAGCACAAATTGTATACTTCCAGCCACGATTCGGCGAATTCCAAAGAATTGTCTGGAAAGATTGGACTGGGCGTGGCACGCTCAAGATGTCGTGCGAATCTCATTTCTGCTCCGAACGACTGATTAGCCCGGCCTACTTTCACTTCGCCTCGCAAGGCCGAGCACATCCGCGTCCCATCCTGGCGTTGGAAGGGTCCCCCCATGCAAGTTCGAGACGTTCTGATTTCCAAAGCGGGCCGCGTCATCGCAACCGGCCCCGATGCCACTGTGGCGGACGCGATTGCGACCCTGGTGAGCCATAATATCGGCTCGTTACCTGTTGTTGATGCCCAAGGGCATCTCCTCGGAATTTTCAGTGAACGTGACGTACTTCGCGGGCTACATTTTCGTGGGGAGGCGTTTCGCGCGGTGAGGATCTCAGAGGTCATGACTCGCGACCCGATCTATTGCGAGCCCAGCGACGATGTCGAATTGGTCATGGCCAAGATGAGCGAGCGTCACGTCGCCAAGGTCCCGGTCCTCGACGGAGATCGGTTGGTCGGTGTCGTCTCAGTTGGCGATGTCATCAAACTAATGGCCGAACGGCTTAAAGCCGAGAATAATCACCTGATCAGTTACCTCTACGGGAGCGTCTAGTCGATCGCCGCTTCCCTCTCGATGGTCGAGAGGGAAGCAACCTATTTTACTGGGACCAGGACGTCGGTGATCGATCCCAGCGATGCGACTTCAACTTTGCAACCAAGTTGCCGTCGAGCTTGCGACCATCACTGGTCGCGGTATTGGACTCGACATTCTTGATCTTCCGCATCCCCGGAATAATCGTCGAGACCGTCTCATCCTCTAGAATCCAGCGAAGGGCCAGCTCGGGCATGGTCATCGAATCAGGCACGAGGGGTCGAAGGGCTTCCGCTCGATCGACACTGGCCTCCAGGTTTTCGGCAACGAAGTACGTCCCTCGCCAATCCCCTTCAGGCCATCGGGTCTCCTTAGTGAGAGTTCCCGTAAGGGTCCCCTCGTCGAATGGAACCCGGGCCAGAACTCCGATGTTGAGTTTCCTACAGAGTGGAAAAAGCTCGTCTTGGGGAGCCTGGTCGAAGATGTTGTAGATGACCTGAACCGCGTCAACGGCTCCGGTTTTGAGGGTCTCCAGCACATTCGACGGCTCCCACCGATTGACGCTGACCCCGACAGCTCCCACCTTGCCTGACGTCTTCAAGTCTTCCATTGCCCGCTGCCATCGTTCGTCGGATGCCCAGGAATCCTCCCAGACATGGAACTGAAGCAGGTCGATCTGGTCGAGTCCCAGGTTGACAAGCGATTTCTCGGCATAGTCAACAATATGCTCAGGCGGAAAGCAGTCATCCAGGGTGAACTCACGGCGGGAGGGCCAGATGAAATTCTTGGGAGGAAGTTTGGTGGCGACGTAGAGTTTCTGGGCGGGGTAGGCCCGGACCAACTGCCCGAGCAAGCCCTCGCTATGGCCAGCCCCGTAGCCCCAAGCGGTGTCAAACAGGTTGCAGCCAAGTTCCACCGATCGACGCAGGGAGTTCAGAGATTCCACATCGTCCGAGCCCGTCCAACCTCCCATACCCCACATGCCATAGCCGATCTCGCTGACCTGCCAACCGGTTCGGCCCAATGTTCGGTACTTCATGCCCTAAGTCGCTCCTGGATATCGCTTCATCGAGTGATCTCAAGACCACAACGACCTGTAAAATACCAGATCATTCCGATTGGAGGGCCAATTTCGTGCCTGAAAGAAGACTCGCCTTTCAGGGTTTCTCAATCTTCAGGGTGATCGAGCTTGTATTTCTTCAAAGCTAAGGTACAAGTAAGTGACTTCAACGAGGTATCATTCCATGGAACGGTCCGCTCTGGCGAATCCAATCACGCATCCAGGTGAAGTGAAGACACCGCCCTGCGATCGTTGTGACTCGAACATGACACCCACGGGCTGGGTGCCCCAGCCCGATGGTCGTGGTGGACTGCGTCGGATCATCGTCTATCGATGTGACGGCTGCGGTCGCTTGTACGACCCCTATTGGGGTTTCCGGGTCATGACAGGAAGTCTCTGATCGCTCTAACGACCGATCCCCAGCATCGATCGAACGATCGCCACGGCTTGCTGCCGGCGAGCGGTCGCGACCATCTCCACATATTGAGCCCCGAACCAAATCGCCCAGATCAGGGTGACCCACGCTCTCCAGTCGATGGGCTTGAGTCGATTAGAAGGGTGCATGGGGCGACTCCGCGTTGTTTAACCGAGCCCACCACCACTTAGCCGCCCGGTGGATCCGCTCGGGCGTAATTCCGGTCATACACGGGTGATCAACGAGTGGACAGATCTTGCGGTGGCACGGTCCGCAGGGGACACGATGCCGGACAACCATCGATCGTCTCGACCAAGGACGCCACTGGGCAGCTCGATTCGTGCCGCTGAAGAGTACGACCGAGGGAACTCCCGCACAGGCTGCCAGATGGGCAGGCCCGGAGTCGGGACCGATAAACAGATCGGCCCGTTCGAGCAGAGCCGCTGTCTCGGCCAAGGCAAACCGACCGGTCCAATCCCGAAGCGCCGAGTGCCGGTCGAGCGACCCCGCCAGCTCGGCATCATCGACCCCTCCCACGACCACGACGCGCCACCCCTCGGACAGGAACTTTTCGATGAGAAGCCGCCAGTGAGCGATCGGCCAGCGTTTGGCGGCAGTACCCGCGCCGAGGTGGATTGCCAGCAGAGGTGCCTCCGCCCCAAAGCGACCGGCATGAAGCCACTCGGGCTCGTCGTGTTCTTCAGGCCGATTCCGGTTCGATCGGGCGACGACTCCCGGACCTCCACCGACCCGAGCCATGCTGAGCGCGCGGTGTGATCGGTCCGGCCAGGCTTCGCGAAGAGCCCGCGACACTTCGAGCCGGTCCTCAGCCGAAATCGTCACCGAGACTTTCGCTGGTGCATCGCCACCGATCCCGAGGGTTTCCAGGATCGCCAGCCGAGACAGCACCTCATGCCGACCTGGGACCCAGGCCGCGACATCGGTCAGCAAGAAGCCTCCCCCACCCATCGACCAGCCTGCCCGACGGGGAATCGCAGCGATTGCCAGCACGAGCACCGTCAGGATATCGCCTCGGACGTCGATCCCAAGGTCATACCGTTCGCAGCGAAGACGTCGCCCGAGTGCGAAAACCGCCGACCAGAGTGCAAAACGCCCCGGCTTTCGCTCGAACCAGGTTCGAGACGCGACATGCACATGATTGAGTGTGGGGTCATTGGCGAAGACTTCTCGATTCGAGGGCGAGGCCAGCACATCGATCATCGCTTCAGGGTACGCCTCGCGAAGCCTCGGGAAGAGGACGCTGGAGAGCACGGCATCGCCAAGGTGGTCGAGTTGAACGACGAGAATCCGCCGAGGCTCACTGACGATTGGTTTCGGGCGAAACATGCGCCAGATCCGTGCGAGGACGGTTCCCACCATGTCGAACAGGCCGACGAGCAGACGCCATCGCCACTTACTATAGCGATAACGACCGAGAACAACGGGCCGGATCTCAAGCGGTGATGTGTTCATAAACCTCCGCCGTGATCCTGGCCACTCTCGCCCAGGGAAAATGGTCGGCGATATGCTGGGAAAGCTCGGGGTGGGCCCCTTGCATCCAGGCGGTTTGGATCGCTGACCGGATCGATTTTGGTCGGTCGGGACGTGCATAAAGGACCCGGTCGCCGAAGTACTCATGGGTGCAACCAAACGGTGTGATCACCACGGAGCACCCCGCCAGACCCGCCTCGAGCGCGGCCAGACCAGGGGTCTCGAACCAGCTCGGGAGCGCGAAGACCCGGGCAGCGGCATAGGCTGAGGCCAGGAGCGGATCGTCATGTTCCACTCGGCCTAACCATCGGACAAAGCCCTGGCCTTCAGCCCGACATGCCGCGCGATACTCGTCCTGACGGGGGGGCATCTCGCCAAGAATCACTAGAGGGTAGCCCGTCGGTCTGACGGCTCGGATCAGGCCGAGAACATTCTTGCGTGGTTCGAGCCGACCGACATACAGGACAAAGTCATCCTCACCGTAGGTCGCACGGAAGAGTGATGGATCAGCGGATGCGAACGCGGGCTGGACCCCATTCGGCACGACCTGGATCTTACGCGGGTCGGTCCCAAACATGCCGATGAGTTGGTCCGCTTCAGCCTGAGAGTTCGGCAAAACCGCATCGGCGAGATCCAATAGTTCTCGACGCCAGCTTGGTAGTCGAGGGAAAACGCGGCGAACCGCCCACTTTGCCAGGTCGACCCCACCCCGGACCGGGTTGGTTGCCAGAGCCCGAAGGGCCGCCGGCTCGAACCAACAAATCGGTGAGACGATCACGGGGACTCGTTGGGCGTTTGCCAGCCGAGCGACGTCCAACCCCTCACGCGACATCCCGAAGAGATGGATCAACCTCGCCTGATCAATGCGATCGACCCATCGTGAGAAGAGACGGATCGGCAAACCAAGCTCATGAAGCTCCGATCCCGTTTGGACAAGTTGATTCTCACCCCCGCCTGGGGCTTGGAACACTGTGCTCGGGGCATGCCAGAGGATTCCCCCCAGCTCCATCGGAGTGGACGATCGTTCAAGAAGCCAGTCGTGGGCGAGCGCCGTGGTCATGGACGACTCCCCCCTCGGGTCGCGTCACTCCAGCGTCTGAGCCCCTTTTTGACCCGAGCCTGGATCGTGCTGGTTGGCAGTTCTGCACATGGAGTGACCGTCTCCCAATCGAGGGACTCACGGAGTCGAGACTTCCAGTCGCCGGCCCGAGGAACCCGCCGAGGTGGCGGTGCGGCCGCTTCTGTCTCCCAACGCTCAAAGACCAGACTCTCACGATCGAACTGCAAACGAGACCGACGCACTGGAACCGAGGCGACATGGTCCCCGGCGGCGATCTCGATCGCTAGCGGGTACCGGGGGTCCCAATCTTCGAATCGAGCCTGGAACTGCCCCTCACCGAGATCGTCGACCGACCACCGACGTGTCGATCGCCATCGCCACCACTCGGCGAATGCCGTCATGGTCGTGCGCCAGACGAGTGACTCGTTGAGGATCGAACGGCTCAACGCCCGAAGGACTTCCGGCATGCGGGCGAGTCGCCGCTCGGGGTGACCATACACAAAGGCAGGCTCACGTGCATGAATCTTCGCTCGAACCATGCTCTCGAAGTGATAAGCAATGTCTTCGGCGTTGCTAATCCCCGCATCAAGAAACAGACCCTCGCAGATCGGGTGGACTGGAACTTGAAGGACCGAGGAGAATCGCTCGCCAAGCCAGGGGAAGAATGGAAGGTCGTCGTACCCCAGACCGAAGTCCGACGAGTAGTTGTAGCCCAGCTCGTCAAGTACGCCGTCGAGCCCGCGATTCCATCGGCCGTGCGGAGCGGTGTATCCCGAGACCCGAATCTCCGCGTTGGTCAGGATCTCGTGAGCCCTGCGCAGATTGATGCGATTGAAGTCCTGATCTGAGCTGACCACATGATGGTGACCATGCGACTGAGTGTCGAGTCCCTTGAGGTCGGCGAGAACTGCCGGGAGTTGCCCATAAGCGGCGGTGCTTACGAAGTGGGTTGTGCAATCCTCGATCGGTTTCCGAGCCGAGGCGAACAAGGCGTAATCGGTGGGATTTCGCTCGTCGAGATCCACCCTCAGGTTGAAGGCGGATCGATAGGGGTGGGGGTAAGGGCTAAGCCTGGCCCAGAGTCCACCTTGCGTCTGGACCAAGAGACGAAGCTTGGACATCAGCCGACGCCGGATTGATCCCTTGTCGCGTCGACTCACCCGCTCAACGAGACTCTTGTCATTGACTGTCCATGCCATCCGTGTCGATTTGAGGTCGACCAAGGCTCGGAACGGATCGGTCGATTGGTCCTGGCGAAGGACATCAATGTCGATTCCAACTTGACCTGCGCAGAGACGCGCTTCGATACGTTGACGCGACTCAGACCTGCCATCGAACAGGACGAATCGCCCTGCTCGACTTGAGTCTGGCTCGTCCGCACTGACGATTCGATAGGGAATTCCCTCCTGGGCGAGCGCGAGCGCCAGCCCAGGGGGGGTCGCATCAAGGACCAGTGGTAGCAGAGGAATAGAGGAACTCAGAGGGCCTCCCCGGGGGCACGGCCCGACCAAAGGACGAACCGTCGCGCTGCGGGAAATGACCGAAACACGATTCCCGACTCGTCAGGCGATTCGAGATATGAGACCGCAACATCTGCAAAGTGCCGGCTAAGGTGGCTCTTGAGCCTCCCCGGCCAGAACCATCGTTCCCGAACGGGTCCCCCAGCGGGATACATCCAGAGGCCTCGCCGCTCGTCGAGCCATTTCACTGCGAGGCCGGGCAACCAAGGGCGCTGGGCGTTCAGGCAGGAGGCGTTCTTGTCGATCGCCAGGAATTGGCCACCCGGCCTCAAGCAGCGAGCGACTTCCTTGAGAATTGGCTCGATGGGGAAGATATGTTCAAGAACTTCGATCGACACCACAACATCAAACGAGTCGGTCGCGAACGGGAGCCGGCCCGCCGATGCCTGAACACGGGGAATCTGGTTGGTTCCGCGCTTAAGCATGCCCAACGACCGATCGACACCGATCACGTAAGCACCGGCCTCGGCCAGCTTGAGGGCGAACCGTCCCTGACCGCATCCCAGGTCAAGAACCTTCCGATTTGTGAGCTTTCCAACCTTGTTCAGAACCGCTTCGAGTCGAAAGTCGTGTTCGCCCACCACCGGCTTGAAACGGTCGGAGATCCGGTCGAAGCGGAGAGCGACTTCGGCCTCGTATTTGATCGAGGTCATGACGCTCTCCTTGCCTGGATTAGCTCGCGGTGCTTCCAGTGTCGGACGGCCACCGAGACTCCCGAGAGGGCGCAGAAGGCGAAACCCTCCAGGCCATCGCGGAACCCTTGTTTGCCGATATAGAGCTTCAAGAAGGTCCAACCTGGCCGTAAGACGATATCCAACGTCCGGAATCGACGGCTCTCACGCTCGAACTTGATCGCTTCCAAAGTCGTATAATGATTCATCTTGCGGAGGAACGTCTGCATATCAGGGATTGTCCGATGCTTGAGCGGATGCTCAAGCAGGCCAATTTCACCCTCGATTTGAACGGTCTCGTGAACTGCCCCGGACCACTGTCCTTGGCCCCTCTGGAAGAGGCGAAGAGGACGATCGTGCTGAGTTCCCGAGAATCGGAACGAGCGGCCTAAGACGACACTCTCGATCGGGACGCGGAAGCCCACAAAGGGGTTGGCCACCTGGTTGATCAAGCGGCGGACCTCGGTGGCGAGCTCGGGGGTTGCCCGCTCGTCGGCATCAATCGCGAAGACCCAGTCACCCGAGGCGAGTTCGAGAGCGGCATTGCGCTGGCTCGCGAAATCGTCGAACGTGCGGATGGCCACGAGGTCGGCACCTCGCTGTGCGATGAGTTCCGTGCCGTCTCGACTGGCTCGATCGACGACCACGATCACCTCGTTCGCCCAACCGACAGTGGCCAGGCACTCGGGCAGGTTCTCCGCCTCATTCTTGGCGAGGATCAAGACACTGACACGGGGTTCAGCCATGCGCCACCCCCTTCGTGATCCCACGCGCGACCGCCCGGATTGGGAAGTAGAATGCGTAGGCCACAAGGGCAAGTTCGAGATGTCCCACCAGGGCTAAGAATATCCACAGGTGCCAACGGATATCAGCGTGCCCTGCAAGACGAACAGCCTGCTTGATGGGGCTTACTTCGGAGGCGACTTCGGTCGCGGCGTCGGCAGCGGTTGCAGTGTCCTGATGACCAACTATAAAGAGATACTTGCCCATAGCGTAGATCATCCCGACCAGTAGCCAACCGGCCCGGCCATCGTGGACGAAACATGCCCATGCAATCGATGCGTGCAGGGTCATGTCGCAAACTTCGTCGAGATTCGAGTCGAGCCAACGGCCAAAATCGCTTGCTGTCCCCTGGAGACGGGCCAGGTGTCCATCGGTCGTGTCGAGTACGAGGGCGATGGCCAGGGCCAGCCCCGCAAGGCATCGTGAAGCCAGGTTCATACCGCCCCAAGCCACGATTCCAGCTCCCATCAAGAAGACGGCGGCGGAAGCGAGAGTGACCATATTGGGACGGACTCGCGTTGGCACGAGTGCCCGAGCTAACGCCTGAGCGGGCCGGAATGCCCAGTAAGCACCGAGCGGTTGGTAAGACAGCCGACGGACGAGTTCCTCCTCGACCCCTTTGAGGCCATGTGGCCCGTCAAGTCGCCAGAGGACTGCCATTTCTGGGTCGCGACCCTGTTCGATGGCTCGTTTGAGCTTGATCGGGTCGTAGACTCGGTCCGACCTGAGGATCGAGGCGTTCGCAGGCGGAGGTCCCGTTACAAATGCCAGCCGGGGACGCTCGAACTCATCAAACAGGGCGGCAAAACTTGCTTGTTCCTCAATGCGAGCATGGACTGAGACTGGCTCATCGACATCGTTGCCACTCGCAAGACGTGCGAGTTCGACGAGGCGAGCCAGGACAGGCCGACCACCGATCAGTTCGGTCGCGAGCGGGCCACGTGGGCCACGTGGGCGAGCGTCGATGATCAGAGGAACACGCGACATCGGGGCGCCTCCCTGCGCCAATCGATCCTACGGGCGGCGTTACCGTTCATCCATGGACGGACCACCCTGCCTTGACTCAATATTACCAGGCAAACTCCCGGAAGAAGGCCTCCTGTCGCTCGGCCCAGCCGGGATTGTTTTCGTGCAGGCTGCGACGTTTCTGGCGGACATCCCCAAGGCGTTTGAAGGCACCTAGGAGTGCCCGAAAGAACCCCCAACGACGGCCACCAAATGCGTAAAGAGCCCGAACCGGGAGCCAGGCCAGGTGCTCAATGAGCTTACCACCGGCGAGGTTCTTCCAGGCGAAGATCATGCTGTTCCTGAGTGCGAGGTCATCACAGCCCGACCGACCAAAGGCGGGCTCAAACGAGCCAAATCCCTTGTGGTAGGCCAGGGACTGGGGGACATAGCGACCGGTGAAACCCGCCATCCAGCCTCGGAACCCGAGGTCAAGGTCCTCGATCCTGCCTGGGAAGTACACAGGATCATACCCCCCGAGAAATAGGAACTTCTCTCGATCGACCATCAAGATCGGTCCCGCCGATGCCGTAAGCCCCTCACGGTGAATCGCCGACTCGAAGCCGGGGACGCGTGCTAGACCTTGGATCAGACCGAACCGAGTGCGGACCAGAGTCCTCATCCCCTCGTAGACGCTCCCATCGAACGTCCAGCAAAGCGGAGCAGCGAAGAGCGCGTCGTTGTGGACTTCTAGAGCGTCCAGCAGCGGTTGAATCGCGTAAGGGTCGAGCTTTACGTCGTTATTGAGGAGGAGAACGGTCTGTTCGTTCATTCGTTTCAGAACAAAGTTAAAGGAAGCCAAACCCCGGTTGGGCTCGCGGATGACGTTGATACCCGGCCAAACCTCGGCGAGGTAGGCCAACGAATCGTCGGTCGAGTCGTTATCCACAACCGTGATCGGGCAAGACCCAGGCGCATTGCGAGCGGCCTCGACTAGCGAGGGCAAGCACTGACTGAGCAGGTCTCGACCGTTATAGTTCAGGACGAGGACGTGCGTCCGCATGGGTTCCATCCCTCGCTCGGCACGCGTCCGGTCCATTCCGGGACCGGTTCGGCGGGTAACATACGAACCCAAGCCCAGTCAGTCAATCCCGGCCCAAGACTCGCTCACGGACGGTCAGGCTCCGTCTCTCCAGTTTCGGGACTGACCCTCCTGAGATCGCCACCCTCGCGAGTAGCGATCGCAGGCCAATTGTGGAGATTCCTCAGGCAGTGTAAGTTGCACCCTTGAGGGATTCCAGGAGCTTCTTGGTGGCCAAGATCCCTTCGGGTTCGGTCATCTTGTCGCCTTCGTACTCGATCCCGACGTAACCCTTATAGCCACTATCCGTCACGATTTTGAGGATGCGGGCATAGTCGAGCTTGGTCTCCTTGCCCGAGCTATCAAAGTCATAACTCTTAGCGGAAACGCCTTTGGCGTGCGGCATCATCCGAGCAATCGCGTCGTAGATGTCGATCGAATAGTCGCCCGAGTTCTTGGTCTTGGGGAAGTTACCGAAGTCGGGCAAGGTGCCAAACGTCGGCTTGCCCACGGCCTTGATCAGGGCGAGCAGGCTGTCGGGATCGCTCGAAGGTCCGCCATGGTTCTCACAGATCACGTTGATCTTGTTGGTCGCACCATAGGCAGTCAAAGCACCACATGCTTCGGCGGCGGCACCGGTGTTGGTGGGGCTGTAGTTGTTGCCGGTGTTCACCCGGATCGAGTGACAGCCCAGAGCCGCAGCGGCATCGACCCAGCGCTTGTGGTTCTCGACCGCCAGGTCCCGGGCCGTCTTGTCAGGATCGGAGAGGTCGCCTTCACGGTCGATCATGATCAGGACACAGGTCACGCCATTATCGTTGGCCCGACCCTTGAGGGTCTTCAAGTAGGCTTCGTCCTTGGGCTTGTCCTTGAAGAACTGATTGACGAATTCCACGGCTTCGATGCCATACTTCTCGCGGGCGACCCGAGGGAAGTCCAGGTTATCGATCTCCTTGGCGAACAGCGCCTTGTGCAGCGACCACTCGGCGAGCGAGATCTTGAAGTCGCCGATCTTGCCCGAGGCGGGTGCGCCCGAGACATCGGCGGCAAAGCTTCGGCTGCTTCCAAGCGCGAGTAGGCTGCCGCTAGCGATCGCGGAGCAGAGGAAATCACGTCGGGAAATGTCAAAATGCTTCATCGATGTACTCTCATGTAAGTGGAAAATGCCGACTCTTGATGCTTCAACTTGCCTTCGGTGACTTGGCTCGATCCTTCTCCAGCCACTCCCAAAATTCCCTAGGTATCAAACCTTTTCGGTCAGAAACGTCGAGCTTGCAGATGAATAAAGTTCCACCTGGACGCACAAACACCGAGAGCCGTCGATTCCAAGTTTCCGCATCTTTCGAGGTATAAATGATCCAAAACGTAGGGTTAAAACGAAACCAATCGAGGGCCATGTTGAACTTTTTCTCAACCTGCTTGGAATCGATACCTGCTTTTGTAATGAGAGAGACTTGATAGGATGTTGGCATAGTTAGTCCTTCTTCTTCCTTTGACCTCGGGGTCTTGTGTCTTCCGCCTTCCCAACAGAAGGAACGTCCGACTTGACATCAGTGGAGGAGTCGTCTTCGATCAAGTCTGGTTCATGAGCCGCGTCTGAAGAATGATCCCTGGTGTCCGGATTCCTTTGATTGAGCTGGTCCAGATTTCGAGAGGTCTCAGCGATTGCATCGTCGGGAGAGACGCTCAAACTCGGCTTTTCTTTCGAGCCGAACTGCATCCTGATCTGCTTAAGAGGTGGAGCGATGATCGAGGGTCTCTAACTCTTCAAGCGTCTCGCAGGGAGGTTTAGTTTGCCACGGCTAGAATCGTTTCTTCCACCTCTGGGTTCAATCCTAAGAGCCAAGGCACTGGCGGGTCAATCGCCCACCCTTGCCAATTCGGCCTTGCGAGCTTTTCGGGGGCAAGGTACAAGGTCGCCCGTCCTAGATCGCAGGGGGAAGGAATCTCCGACGACGGGACGGCAGCGAATTGATCGAGCGCCAGACACGCTGAGGAACGGACCATGATCGGCCGCGACCAACCATGATCGTTGAGCCGACGGAATTGGGCCTTCGGGTGCGTGCTCCGGCCAAATTGAACCTCTTCCTTGAAGTCCTTGGGCGAAGGCCCGATGGCTACCACGAGATCGAGTCGTTGATGGTCACGGTCGACCTGTACGACATTCTTACAATCCAGAATGATCCCAGTGGACAGATCCACTTGGTCTGCGATGATCCCGCGTTACCTACGGACGAGTCGAACCTTGTCGTCAAAGCCGCTCAGCGGCTGCGGGCCAGGGTGAACTTACCGCTGGGAGCCTCGATTGATCTTAGGAAATCGATTCCGGCCCAGGCTGGACTTGCCGGTGGATCGAGTGACGCCGCCGCGACTCTGGTTGGCTTGAATCTGGTCTGGAATTTGCAGCTTCCCACAGAGACATTGGCATCGATCGCAGGAGAGATTGGCTCAGACGTCGCATTCTTCCTCCACGCTCCGGCTGCCATTTGCCGAGGTCGGGGTGAGATTGTGGAGCCGATCGACCTGTCGTTGTTGCCCCCCTTGCAGTTCGTTCTCGTCTGTCCGCCCCTGGGTGTCAGTACTGCTGATGTCTATCGGCGTCTAGTTGTCCCCGCTCGACCCCGGTCGATCGGCCCCATCGTGGATGCCCTGACCCGAGGAGATTCCTCGGCTCTTGGCTCCGAGATCTTCAACCGGCTTCAACCGGTTGCCGAATCACTGGAACCGGATCTGATCCGGGTCCGCGAGGAATGGGAGACCCTTGGCCCATCGTTACTCGATGGGTACGCGATGAGTGGAAGCGGGTCGGCCAGTTTCGGCCTGGCCCGCACCCGTGACGCGGCATGGAACGCCGCCGAGCGGTTCGGCGCGAGCGGACTGGGAACAGTCCGGGTCGTCGCCTGCAGCAATTGAGTGGAGAACGCCCCGTAAAGGAGTACCGGCTGTGGAAATCACCGAAGTTCGCATCAAGCTCATGGAAGACAACTCGGGCAGCAATGAACGCCTGCAGGCCTTCTGCAGCATCACGTTTGACGACATGTTCGTCATTCGTGACCTGAAGATCATCGAAGGGGCCAAAGGCTTCTTCGTCGCCATGCCGTCACGCAAGCTGACGGATCGCTGCGGTCATTGCGGCACCAAGAATCACCTGCGAAGCCGGTTCTGCAACCAGTGCGGCAGCCGCCTGGATGAGAACCGAGCCCTTCGCGATGCCGACGGTCGTGCCAAGCTGCACGCCGACATCGCCCACCCGATTAACTCCACCTGTCGAGAGAAGATCCAGGCCTCCGTGCTGGCCTCCTACGCCGACGAGCTGGAACGCGCCAAACTGCCGGGTTATGTCTCTCGGTACGATGATCTCGACGGCGGCGAATTCGACGTTCCGGTCCCAGGTTCGACCCCAGAAGCCGTTGGCTCGGGCGAGCCCCCACTGCGTCGCGGGCCGCTTCGTGGCCACACCCAGCACGCCCGAAGCACGGTCTTGCGTGGACCTCACGTCTCGCCACGCCGAGACCCAGCGCAGCATGAAGGGGTCTCCTCCGAACGCTCCGAAGGGGGCTTCGGCAGCGGCCTCTAAGGCCAGACTGGCGAAATCCTAACGACCACGACTGCTCCGGGGAGCGGTCGTGGTCGTTTCGCGTCCTGGATCCTCATCGCGAAGTGTCCGAGAGTCCCCAATAGGGGCGGTTATGACCTTCTCCTTGAAGCATGAACGTATGATCGTCGGCGCGGTGCTGCTCCTCACCTTGGTCGGTCGTTGCCTACGTCTGGACCAGCCGATCCTTGAGAACTATGTCGGGCGGCAGGTTCCCACGGCCATGGTCGCCAAGAACCTGACGCGTGGCTCGGGCTTCCTCTACCCTCAGCTTGATACCTCTCCTGCCCCCAACTTCTTCCTGGTCGAGCCCCCGATCTTCGCCCAACTCACAGCGTGGGTCCATGAGCTGACCAGCCTTGAGATCGGGGCTTCGGGGCGGCTGATCTCCGCACTCGCGACGACCCTGGCCGCTTGGGGAATCTACCGACTCGCCCGGCAACGCGAAGGGCCAATCGTCGCGATCATCGCCTTAGCTGCCTTCGCCTGCTTCCCGATCACGATCCGCTATGGGCGAGCATGTCAGCCTGAGATGCTGATGCTCGGCCTGATGATCGCTGGCATGGCGCTGGTTGATAAACCGAGGTCCCGAATGGGCGTCGCCCTAGGGGCAATCCTCCTCGCGAGCGGTCTTGCGGTCAAAGTGACAGCATGCTACGTGTTGATCCCGACGGGTCTTGTCTTAGTTGCGGATCGACCCCGATGGCGGTGGTTCGCGCCTGTGGTCGTGATCCCGACTGGGCTCTGGTATCTACATGCATGGCAGTTGATCAATGTGCCAGGCGGGTCACTTGCCTCCTTGGATAACGGCTCAATCTGGCTCCAATCCCTGATTCCGGTCGCGGTGTTCAAGCTTGCGACCTTGAGCAACTTCGCCCGCTATCTCTTCATCCGAGCCTTCACTCCCGTCGGTTTTGTGCTGGCGGCCTGGGGACTGTTTCGGATGGACCGGCTCTTCGTGATCTGGGGCCTATCGGCAGTTGCGATGCTAGGGGGCTTGGCCGCGAAGGCCCACCATGAATACTATTGGGTTGCACTCGCGCCTGTCGCTGCGGTCGGTATTGGTCGAGCGATCGCCCAAGTCAGCCGTTGGCGGCCCGTTGCGGGAGTGGCGAGCCTCCTCGTTCTGATCGTGTTTGGGCTGGCTCAATCCCGATCGACCTGGGCGACTCCTGTGGAATGGGCGGCCTGGAGAGAGGCTCGAACCGCGATCGCCCGCTTCGTCCCGCGCGACGAGCCGCTGATCGCCCCGGAGGCCCTCCTTTACTTGGCCGATCGGCACGGCTGTCGTCTGGAAATCGGTCGCGAAGCTCAGGAGCGAGCGGCCAGAGAGTGGGGCCAGCGGATTGTTGCGACAGACCCGATCGCCCTTATCGACTTCTATCGAGACCACGGGGCGGTCTATTTTGCAGACCTTCTGGACCCTAGCGACCTTCGTAGGACTGAGCTTCACAACTCCATCCGTAAGCGTTTCATCATCTGGTACGACGAGTCCGGCGTCTTGATTGCCCAGCTCGAACGACCTTGAGAACCAAGCCATGCCCCCCGTTGATAAGCCGATCACCTCGCCGGACTTCGCCCGCTTCAAGTCGGAGGGGCGGAAGATCGCCGTGCTGACGGCCTATGACTACACAATGGCCCGGCTCCTCGACGAGGCGAACGTCGATTGCTTGCTCGTCGGCGATACTCTAGGGATGGTCGTTCAAGGGCACGACACAACCTTGCGCGTGACGCTTGATCAGATGATCTATCATCTCGAGATGGTCGCCCGAGGCACAAAACGAGCCTTGGTCGTCGGCGATCTCCCATTCGGTAGCTATCAAGTCTCGATTGAACAGGCGATGCTCTCGGCCACCCGGTTCCTCAAGGAGACTCAGTGCGGGGCCGTCAAAGTGGAAGGGGGTCGCCGCATGGCCGCGACCGTCCATGCCTTGGTTGAGGCAGGAATTCCGGTGATGGGTCATGTGGGGTTGACCCCTCAATCGGTGCGAAGTCTCGGTGGTTTCAAGGTCCAGCGCGATGAGGAAGCGATCCTCGCCGATGCCCTCGCCATCGATGAAGCCGGGGCATTTGCGATTGTCCTCGAATGCATCCCAAGCGAGCTTGCGGCCAAGATCAGTTCCCAGGTCCAGGCAGCCACGATTGGCATCGGCGCAGGGGTCGGCTGCGATGGCCAGGTCCTCGTGACCCCCGACCTGCTCGGCCTCTTCCAGGGTTTCCGTCCCAAGTTCGTAAGGCGATACAGCGATCTCGGCACCGAGGTCCGTAAGGCCGCCGCTGCGTTTGTCGCTGATGTCCAGAGCGGCAACTTTCCCAATCCCTCCGAGAGCTTTCGGTAACGTCCAACCATAAGAGATCCAACAATGAGCACCATTGCCTCGACCACCGAACAACTCGTCCGCAAGAAATGCGTCCCATGCGAAGGGGGCGTCCCGAAGCTGACGGCCGACGAAGCGAACGGTCTGCTCAAGAACGTCACTGGCTGGAGCCTCACCCACGACGGAGAACGCATCAGGCGTGACTGGCGGACCAAGAACTTCATGGCGGGAATTGAGTTCTTCAACGCCGTTGCCAAACTCGCCGAGGAGGAGGGACACCACCCCGACCTTCACCTCGAAGGGTATCGCAACGTGGCGATCGAGATCTGGACCCACGCCATCGGCGGCCTCTCCGAGAATGACTTCATTCTCGCCGCCAAGATTGACCAGATCCCGATCGCAGTTAAGACCCACTGATCGACGAATCAACGCATACCGCCGCCCATGCCTCCCATCCCGCCGCCCATTCCTCCGATCGGTGCCTCCATCAAGCCACCCGATGAGAGGTACTGAAGTGTCATCTCACGGGCATATTCAAGCTTGAACTGATAGACGATTGTGACCGACTTCTCGCCGGTGGAGTTGGGGGGGATCTCCAGGTCCCAGCGGAGCAAGTTGTCGGGCTTGAACGTGCGGACGAAACCGGGTTCCATGCTGAGTTCGGGCTTGGAACTCGTCAGGCTGACTGCGACCGATTCGGCTTCAGCCTTCGGTAATCGGTCATGGACTTGCATTGTGACGGGCGTGGTCTTGTAACTCCGGATTGTGATCCGAAACTCGTAGTCATAAACTTGATTCCCCCCTTGCATGGTTCGCTTCTTAGTAACCAACCGACGGGCGATTTGCAACTGAGGATCGACCCCAAGCCCGACTGTGAATTGTTCACCAATCGCCACCAGAGGCAAGTTCATTCGTCCCACAAAGTCACTACCAACATACATGGATGCCTCGCCTGGCAGGAGTATAAATTCGCTGGAATTGGTGAGCTTCGCCTGGCGATAGACGTGGGGGGATAGGACCGGGACGGCTCTGGCATAGTACTCAGGAGCGAGTTCGACTCGGGCAACTTCGATGACCTGTGGATCTCGTCGAGACGGGACGCTGAAGACCCCTTTGAGGTGGTAGGTGACACTTGGCCCCTCGACGAGTTCTTCGTCGTCACCGGGAACTGCGGGCTTATCGTCGTCCTTGGCGAGCAGTTCGTTTGCTTGATCAAGTGCGGCCGCCTCGTTCAGGAGGGCTCCGTTTGCCTTGGCGTTCCTGACCAGCGTTTGTTGCTCGGCCATGCCTCGATATTGCTGGGCCTGGAGTCGATTGTCCGATGCGCTAGGCTCGACGGCCGGTCCAGCACCGCCAGGCTTGTTCGATTCTGCAGGCCCAATCGCGGAGATTACGAGCGGTTTGAGGGAGGGAGGAGTCGCGTTGAGCGATGGCTGAGCGGTTGAAAGCGTAATCGCCACATCGGTCCACGGCTCGCCCGAATTTTGCTCAATCGACGCGAGATATTCAAGCTGCATCGGCTCTTTGGCCGTACCAGCCCGGACTCGATACGAGGGATCCCAGCTCGCGAACCCAACCACATAGTTGAGTTTGACAGTCCCAGCCTTGATATTTACTCGGTCGACAACAATAACCGCATCCATCTCTTTACGGACCGAGCCGGCCGAGATCTCCTTGAGTTGGCGTTTGGCGAAATTGATCGCCTCAGTCGTTGTGGCGAGCTGCTGCTCAAGCTCAACCTGACCCGCCGAGACCTCGGTCCGACTCTCGATGACGTACTTGCTCAGGTCGATCGTCGCTTCGCCGTCGAGCTTCCCCTTGTCGGTCACACTCTGCATTGTTGCCGATGTGAAGTTCTCTAGCTTCGCCAGGAAGTCTAGATTCTGCTTATGAACCTGAGATGCGCGAGTCGACTGTTCGGCCTCGCGCGATAGCGCCTTGATTTCCTCTTGAAGGTTCCGCACCTCTGCGCGAGCGTCATCTTTCACAGCCCGAGTTCGGTTCCGGGTACTCAGGACCCGAAGCCCGACCGCCCCTTCCCCATAGAGAGAACCGGCAATGGTCGCAGCGGGAAGCGGGGTGACCACCACCTCCACTAACCCATTGCCGTCGGGGATCGTCACTTCACGAGTCACCAGGGCATTACCTCGGAACACAGTCACCGCGACCACCTTGCTGGGGGCCGATTTGGGGACCGGTAAATCCTCGACCACCTCCTCAGCTTGCACAGTCACTTCGACAGGGAGCGAAGGTGCCTGACCACGGGCAAACCCTGCACAAACCGACAAGACGGCAAGCCATTTCCAGGCGATCATGATGAACTCCAGCGTCGGTGGCCTCACGGATCGGTCAGAACGACCAACCCCCCAAAACCCTTAGACGCCAGATGTTACCGGTCTGTTCGAGATCGACCCGAAAACGAGAATCGAAGGTCGAAATAAGGGGCTGAACCTGTCATGGCATCAGCCCCTTTGCAGACCTAAAAGCGTCAGGCTTTGGGGGCAGGTTGGTAGGCCTTCCAGAGCGAACGGAAGTAACGGAGAACTCGCTCGGGGTCGGTGCTTTCCTGGATCTCCGCCAGGGTGAAGCCCATATAATTGTTGGCGGCCAGCAGGGTGAAGAGCTCGCGCCAGGGGTAGGCTTCATCGGTCAAGTCGCGGAGGTGGACCTCGCGGATCTTGGATGCAACCATGGCGAATGTCGATTTGATCGAGCCGTCAACCACGTCGGTCTGGTTGGAGTTCCAGCATACGTACACATTGGGATGATTGGCGTATTCGATGATCTTGGCCAGGTTCGGTAGCAACTGGGTCGTGCCGCCGTGAACCTCGACCCGGATCTCGATCCCAAATCCCGAGGCATCCTCGCCAACTTCGTGGAGGGCTCGACCAATCTGCTTCAAGGTCGCGTCGAGGTCCGCGCCTCGGGGGATCCCATTGGGGCGAACCTTCACACTGGGGGCGTTGATGTCATGGGCCAAGCGAACATATTCCTTGGTCTCAGTGATGTTCTTCTTGACCTCGGCAGGGTCAGTCGCCTGGTACTCGAAGGCACTCCCCATCCCCGCGAGTGCGACCGGGCTATCTTCGAACCGCTTGCGAACTTCGGCCCGCTGAGCTTTGTTCAGAGTGACTTCAACCCCGTGCTTATGCCCGGTCCGAAGCTCAACTCCTTCGTACTTGAGAGCCTCAAGCTTGGTCAGGAGGGTCGGTAGGTCCCAGTCTTTGGCGATATTGTAGGTGATCGTGCCCAGACTGTAGGAAACCGCGCGCTCATTTGTCATAGTGTATAGCTCCTTTGGAGATAGTTCTCATTGGCACTTAGTATAGCCTGTCTCTCACAACAATACACCTACTGGGTCGCCCAGACCCCTTTCCAGAAACTTATACTATGGACACCAATATGAACACAACGGACGCTTTTGATTCAAATCTCATAAAACCATTGGGTGAGTTGATTCGAACACTTCTGAAAGAAGCGGGAATCGACAGTCTGACAAAGTGGCCAAAACCGCTGTTCCATTATACGACTGCCACTGGATTAGAAGGGATTATAAGATCAAAACAAATTTGGGCGACGAACACAGATTATTTGAATGACCCATCAGAGATTGCATATGGGCGAACTCTAGCTATTAATGTTTTGAGGGAGGAATGCAGGATTCTTAATGAAGAATTACCCAATTCCATCTTTCCGCCGTACGATAAAGAAGAGCCTAAATCCCTAAAGGACAAGAAAGTAATTATAAAAATAATTACCGATTTGCATGAGTCACTTAGCAACGATAAGATACTAAATTATTACGTTGTATCGTTCTGCCAGTCTGGTGATCTTCTGTCACAATGGAGAGGATACGGAAATAATGGTGGCGGATACGCCATTGGGTTCAAGATCAAGAAATCAGAAGGGAGTACTCACACAAATGCCAGTCTTCGCAAGGTACTTTATAACAAGAAGAAGCAGCACACCTTAACGCAGGGGCTCATAAAAGGCCTGCGTAACATTCTCTCCGCCTACTTTTCCACTGTCGAACATGAGGAAAACCCAGATCTGAAGGATATGGTAACATTAGCAAACGTCTTTGTTCGGAAGTCATTGATCCAACTTAAGTCGCCTGATTTCTCTGGCGAACGCGAGTGGCGGTTGTGCGTCGAACGCTTCGAGGAAGATCCAAACGGACTCAATTTCCGGGACATGAGAGGAATTTTGGTGCCGTATCTTGAATTGCCGATCGTGTCTCCAGAAATTGAGATTGTGTCCATACGTTGCGGGCCAACTTTACATCCGGAGCTCTCTGTTCAGTCTGTCGAAATGTTGTTAGCTAAGCATGGAATGAAGCAGGTTCAAGTGTATCCATCGGGCATCACATTACGGAGTTAAACCCCCAGTGCCCAGTTGCGCCATCGAGGTCGTCCTCAGTCGAGTCTATGGAGAGGTTCGACTTTGCAGACTATCGTGGTGGAGCAACCTTCGCCAGTCGGAGGGTCAGTCGTTGAACTGAAATTCCTTGGCATTGATCAAAGCCCATAGGATATCTTGATAGGCTTCAACCTTCTTATCACCTTTGCCGACAATGTGGTCGCTGGCGGTGGTGGACTCACCACTCGACGGACCTCGGGCGAAGGCCGACCAGAAGAGTTCTTCAACCTTGATCGTGTCGGTTCGAGGGTCGGCGACAAGCTGTTTTGCTCGGTTTTCCGGAGCGTTCAGCTTGGCATGAACATCGGCGGAGTTGATCATCATCAAGCTCTGGCCCAGGCTGGCGTCGGCGGCTCGTTCGCATTCACAGGCGGAGTCACGCTTGGGTCTACCGAACGTATCCAAGAATGCAGAAGCGACACTCTCATCGGGGAGTTCGATCGCCCGAGTTCCAGGAGGTAAGCCATCGAATGCGGTCGGCACTGCGGTCAGTTGTGAGATCGCGTCGAGCAGAACTTCCGCCGACATCTTGCGAGGATAATGACGGGCAAAGCTCTGCTTGTCCGTTGTGTTTGTGTCGTTGGGTACACTTGAAAGCGCATAGACTTGACTGGTGCAGATGGTCCGCACGAGTTGTTTGAGGTCGTACCCACTGCGCTGGAACCCAGCGGCCAGGGCATCGAGGAGTTCGGGATTGGTTGGTGGATTGGTAAGCCTCAGATCGTCAAGCGGCTCGACGATCCCCCTGCCGAAGAAGTGTGACCAGTAGCGATTCACGAGGGCGCGGGCGAAGAACGGATTCTGGGGCTCGGCCATCCAATCGACCATCGTCTGCCTGGGGTCCGAGGTCATCGCAACCTTGAAGACCGGACCTCCCAGGCCTTTGGGTTCCATCGTTTTGCCTGTTTTGGGATTGGTGACCGATCCCGATCGGGCGTTAAAGATCGCCTCCTCGCCCCGACCTCGCTGGCCATTATTGCCACCCGCGGCGCCGAATGGCTTGCGACCAACCCGACCAAAGAAGGCGGCAAATCCGTAATAGTCGTCCTGGCTCCAGACCTCGAACGGGTGGTGATGGCACTTGGCACACTGGAGCCGCATCCCGAGGAAAACCTGGGCGGTGTCATCAACAAATGCGTCAGTGGCTCGGATTCGCCGGTACCACATCACCGCCGGCGACATCTCTGGCGTCCCTGTAGCGGCCAGAATCCCTCGCGCGAACTGATCGTAGGGCGTATTCCTGGCGATGTTCTCGCGAATCCAGTCGTAAAACGAGAACGTCCCGCGCTGGAAGGCGGGGTTGCCGTCTCGCTTGTTCCGCAAGATGTCGGCCCACTTGACCGCGAAAAATGAGGCGTATTCTGGACGTTCCAGCAACCGGTCGATCAGGGCGACGCGTTTCTGAGGGTCCTGATCTGCAACGAATGCCTTCACCTGCTCGGCGGTCGGCAAAGTCCCAACAATGTCGAGACTCGCCCTGCGCAGGAATTCGGAATCGGTACAGGTTTCGGAGGGACTGATGCCCAGCATTCCCCACTGTTTGGCGACTAAGGCATCGATTGGTTGACGTGTCGAGAAGGTGCTGGACTCAGCGATCACCTGCCCCCGAGGAACGGTCGCGCGGAAAACCGCGACCTGTCCTTGGTAACGGGCCATCACGGCGGCCTGGCCGGAAAGTTGGCCAGCCGCAATCCGCCCGCCATCGGCGACCGCCGCCACCTCGGTATCATTCGACTGGTACTGCGTCCAGCGCGTCACATCCTCCGTCGAGCCATCGGTGTAGACAGCGGTCACCACGATCTGTTGCTCGGCCCCCCGATCGAGGACCCGAGTGGGAGGATAGACTTCGATCCGCGCCACATTCGGGGCATCGGCCGCTCCTTGGGGCATCCCTTCGGCGATCCATCGAGCCACGATATGGTACTCGTGCGAGCCGGGTTCCATCCGGCGACCACCACCATGGGGGACTTTCGCGGTGGCTTTGGTCAACAAAAGGCTTTGGTCGGGCGCGGCAGGAAAGAGCCTGCGACCTCGCCCTTCCTTCACCAGGGTCTCGTAATCGATCGGAGGCTCGAATCCAAGTAGACTGAGCCGGAACCCATTCTGGCCACTCGACTTACCGTGACACCCCCCCGAGTTGCACCCAAGCTTCGTGAAAATGGGCACGACCTGGTTGGCGAAGTGGATCGGAGGACCAGGAGCAAAGTCCTTGACCGTGACCGGGACCTCAACCTGCTGAGCGTCGAACGCGACAATGACCTTCGCGTCGCCATCACCCCGCGCCGTGACAATCCCGCCCGAATCGACTGTAACCACTGCCTCGTCCGAGCTTATGTAAGTCGCAAGTCCAGTCCGGTCCTTGGGTTTCGTCTCGTCAGTGATCTCGACCGCAAGCTGCTGAACGGCGTCAGGCCCACGGAGAGTCGCACGCTCGGGGAAGACCTTCACGATTGAACCTGCCGATGTGGACCCGCCTGCCAGGAGGGTCACGCTCAGGATGATCATCAATCGAATCCGCATCGAGAGGCCCCCGGAAGGATCATGATCGCGGGTATCCCGCTCGCTGTCATTCTCTGCAATCCCTACTATCTTACCTGATTGTTGAGGGGGTTCAACCCGTTTGTTTAACGTTAGTTGGACGCCAAATGGGAAGTAGGGGCTGGACGAATGCAACGAGAGACCCTAAATTGTTATTTGTTAGAGACTGACCGGGTAGCTCAGTCGGTAGAGCAACGGACTTCAATCGGAGTGTCGAAATAGGAGCCTCTCGCGGGTAGAAACCGAACCGCGAAGAGTGAATGTCGCAGTTTGCTGGAACACCCTGAGAACCTCAACCACCACAACGCGGCTGGCAACGGCGATCGTGACGGTTTGAAAAGGTTGAGGATTGGGCAATCAGCAGGCAAGGACCCGTCGGATCGATGGGCCCAGCCTCAGAGACTAAACGCGACACGCCTGCGATGGCGATGAGATAGTCCAGACTTGCAACGCTGGTCGGTCGAGGACTCAGCGGTCGGTGAAAGCCGATGCGGTACGTTAATCCGTTGGTCCTGGGTTCGAGTCCCAGCCCGGTCACTCAACTCTCCCAAAAAATCCCAGGACCAGACTCACTCGTGGGTTTGACTCCTGGGATCTTTGTTTTGGTTCGAATGCCTTGTATACCTGAGCTGATGAAGTCCACTGAGTTCGCTCTCATTCATCTCAAGAGGTTGTCCCCATGCTCCACCTCATCCGTTGGTCTCTTCTGTTGCTGCCAACACTCCTGGTAGGGGTAGCTCTCGGCCAGAACGGTCCCAGTAATCCGTTCGAACTGTATGACAAGGATAAGAATGGAAAGCTGAGCCGAGACGAGATGCCCGAGAAGGATCGGGACCTTTTCGACCAGATCGACACCGATAAGGATGGCGAGGTCACCAAGGAGGAAGCCATGGCGTTCATTCGCAAGGCGCAAGAGGTTAATCGCTTGCCGACCGGTTTCCCAATCCCCAACTCCGTCACGATCGAACGCGAAATCCCCTACGCGGCCACGACGAATCCCAAGCAAACGGTCGATCTGCTCCTTCCCAAGAAGCCCAAGGGTGATAAACCGCTCCCCGTCGTCGCCTTCATTCATGGGGGTGCGTGGCAAGGAGGCGACAAGACGATGGGTCTGCCAATCCTCTCGGGCCTCGTCAGCAGCGGCGATTATGCCGGGGTCGCGATCGGCTACCGACTGAGCGGCGAGGCGAAATGGCCAGCTCAGATCTTTGATGTGAAGGCTGCGATCCGGTGGATCAAGGGGAACGCCAAGAAGTATAACCTCGACCCGGAACGGATCTGTGTGATGGGAGGATCTGCGGGAGGCCACCTCGTCGCCATGCTGGGGACAACTGCGGGCGTTGCTGAGCTTGAGGGCGATCTCGGCGAGTTCAAGGGCATGAATACACGCGTCCGTTGTGTTGTCGACGAGTTTGGACCTACCGAACTGCTCGCGATGGGCGAATTCCCCAGCAGAATCAATCACAACGGGCCTGACTCGCCCGAGTCCCGGCTCCTGGGCGGACCGATCCAAACCCTCAAGGTCCAAGCCAAAGCCGCATCACCGATGACATACATCACGAAAGAGGCTCCCCCATTCTTGATCATCCATGGAAGTGCCGATCCGATTGTTCCTTACGATCAGTCGGTCCGGTTCCATAAGGGACTCAAGAACGCAGGGGTCGAAGTCTATTTCATCAGGGTCGAGGGAGGTGAGCACGGCGGATTCCACAACCCCGAGCTAGCTAAACAAACTCGCCTCTTCATCGACAAGATCCTGCTGGGCAAGGCCGTCACCATCAACGAGTCGGCCGTGTCGAGCAAGGCTCAGTAAGGATTGACCGACGGTGTTGCTGAGCCGGGGGGATTGGCTTCGATTCGGCGTAAAATTCAGGCAGAAGTCCGGCTCAGGTACTCCTGATGTCGCGCAGCTTTTTGTTGGTTGCGACGGTAAAGCCGATTGCCCGACCGCGCCGGCTCGACGTTACTGACCGCAACCACAGGGACCGCGACAACGGGAATTGGCTTCGTTTCGGTAACGGCGGGAGCCGGAATCGTGACCGGCTTGGGCTTGGACTTCTCCAACGCCTTGAGGGCTCGCTCGAACGAGCGGATCGACTCGCGTTCGTAACGTCGGATCAACTTGAGACTTGCGTCTTCGAGATGGATCGAACCTTGGATATGCATCTTGCGGAGCTTGGCATTCTGCGCTTCGGATTTCAACTGCTCAACTTCAAGCTTGGCGATCTCGCCCAGGATCAACGCCATCGAAGACGCCTTCTCGTAGAACGTGTTTTGGAGGTCGGTCCGCGCATCTCGCAAGGTCTTAGGCACCCCCAGCAGGTCGAGGGCCACGTGGTACTCGGTATCCGTCCACTTGGGGACGCCATCGCCTGAGAAAGCGACCAATAACTGCTTCCACTGCATAATCAGCCAGTCTCGTCCTGCGGGAGTCAATCGGAGCTTGAGCAGCACGAGTGCGGGATTGCGTTTAAGGGAGTCGCCCAACTTGTAGGCTTCGATCAAGCGGTGCGTATCCCAATCCGCACTCATCGCGAGTTCAGCAATCTCGGCTCTTCGTTCCGACTCACTCGTGTGGCAAAGCTCGATCCGTAGCGATGCGGCAACCGCGAGGTTGACCTGAAACACCTCGACACAGGTCTCCGGCTTGAGAGCCTCGCTCCAGGTCTGAAATCTCGCCCTTTGTGCACTTTCCTGCGTCGGGGGCGTCACAATCGTTGCGGTCATTCCATGCTGGAGCGAGTTCTGCCGCGACGTCGCCTTGCCCTCTTCTGTTCGAGGACCGGTGCTGAGTGCAGAGTTGCGCCGATTGGCATCAATTTGCTTCTGTGACGACATGGGAGGTTCCTTCCGTGAGGGTTGTGCCAATAAGTCCAGGAACCTCGCTGGACCGCATACGCAACCATTACGTGAAAGATATCACATTATTGACGACAAGGATTCCGTGATCAGGATATTCTTTGCGGGCCACCCAGATCACCTTCGTCGGAGCGACAATCGCACCCTTGGAAGGGGGGCTGCGTCATTCCGGTTGGCTTGGGCCACCGAGGAAGACGTCGCCCAACTTGTCGAACTCCCGCAAATCTTCGAGGCCCCGTCGAACGGCAGCGGCGAAGGCGGAGTCATCGATCGTATCGGGCTCGAATCGCGACGGGTCCCGGAGGTCGACCAATCCCCGAAAGGCCAGGAGAAACGCCTCCTGCGCCACGTCGGACGCGGCATGGTCGTCGCGAAGGACCCGCCAAGCGGTCGCCCAAACCGCGCTTTCGTGCCGAGCGACCAACAGCGCGAACGACTCGCGGTCGCCATCGATGATCGACCGAACGATCTCCGCGTCCGATATCATGGCCTTGCCCCGTGACACCTCGCGATTTTCAGCACTAATGACATAGAGACCATTGGGGGCTGGTTTGCGACCGATTTTTTGGGTCGCGTGCGAAATGGTTGAGTCAAGGACGGTTTTTGGAGGAACAGGACGCGTCGTGGTCACTCATTTCTTAAAACTAAACCTCTCGGATACTGAGGGATGATGTCTGGAGGTGGGATTTGAGGCAAGGAAAAGGATGGTATGATTACTGTTTCTCCATCCCTCAACCTCGACGCAGGGTCTCCAGATGATTCCTTGGTCCGAAATCCGTCGGAACGCGGTTGAGTTCGTCACGGAATGGCGAGCGGAGAAGAGAGAGGCGGAGGCCCGAACTTTCTGGGACCAGTTCTTCAAGGTCTTCGGGTTCAATCGGAGGCGGCTGGCGAGCTTCGAAGTCCCGATCAAGTTCCTTGATGGCAAGCGAGGGAGGATCGACCTTTACTGGAAGGGGACACTCCTCGCAGAGCACAAATCGCGAGGAGAAAACCTTGATGCCGCTTACGTCCAAGCGACGGACTATTTCGAGGGGATTCCCGAAGAGGACCATCCGAAGCATATCGTGGTCTCAGACTTCGCCCGTTTTCGGATCTATGATCGAAGGGCTGGGGACGCCTACCACGAATTCGCCATTGAGGATTTTCCGAAGCATATTGAACGCTTTGCCTTCGTTCTGGGGCAGATCCCTCGGGAGTATGAGGATGCGCCGCCGATCAACATCAAGGCGGCAGGGCTCATGGCGAAGCTTCACGACGCACTTAAAGCGAATCGATACGAGGGTAAGGATCTGGAGATTTTTCTTGTCAGGATTATGTTCTGCCTGTTCGCCGACTACACAGGGATTTTCGCCAGGAAGAACGACTTTCGCTATTACATCGAGACGAAGACGAAAGCCAACGGGTCCGACCTCGGGATCCATCTGAGGGAGATCTTCGAAGTACTAAATAAACCTATCCAGGAACGTCAAATTGACTTGGACCCCGACCTGGCCGTCTTCCCGCACGTGAATGGGCACCTCTTCGAGGAGTCGATCAAGGCACCGTCATTCAAAGCCGAGACGCGAGAGATCTTACTCCAGTGCTGCGCCTTCGATTGGAGCGAGGTCTCGCCTGCTATCTTTGGAACGCTTTTTCAGCTCGCAATGAATCGCGATCTTCGCGCCAAGTTGGGCGGTCACTACACCTCGGAGAAGAACATCCTGAAGGCAATCCGGGCGCTTCTCGTCGACCCTTTGCGGGCCGACCTCGGGAAGATCGCGACGGAATCCGACCTCAATGCGATGTTAGACAAGATCGCGAAGGTCAAAGTACTCGACCCTGCCTGCGGCTGCGGTAGCTTTCTCATCATCGCGTATCGCGAGTTGAGACAGCTTGAGATCGACATCCACGCGAAGCTTGTCGCTCTCCACCGCCAGCAAGTCCTGACGGTTGATTTCACACAAGGGATCGATGTCGATTCCATGTACGGCATCGACATTGACGAACTGCCCGTCCGCATCGCGGAGACGGCCCTCTACCTTGTCGATCACCAGATGAATATGAAAGCTTCACTCCAGTTCGGGAACTATTATACTCGCCTGCCGCTGAAGAAATCGCCCCACCTGAAGAAGAGAAACGCCCTCGATTATGACTGGGCGGAACTCGTCAAACCCGAGGAATTGACCTGTATTGTCGGTAACCCGCCGTTCCTGGGGAAGAAGAAACGGACCCCGGAACAGAACGCCGACATGCGTACCGTCTTCGGTAGCTGGAAGAATCACGGCGAGTTGGATTACGTGTCCTGCTGGTACGTGAAAGCCCTCTCGTACATTCAGGGTACCAAAGTAAGATGCGCGTTAGTCGCCACGAACTCGATCACCCAGGGGGAGCAAGTCGGCATCCTCTGGAAGACTCTCGTGTCGAGGGGGCTCAGGATTCACTTCGCCCATCGTACTTTTCGATGGACGAACGACGCCCCGAATGTGGCGAGCGTCTTTTGCGTCATCGTGGGGTTTGCCGCGTTTGAACCGACCAGTAGGTTCCTCTACGATTACCAGAATCCCGACTCCGACCCCGTCGAGGCCCGACCGACCAGGATTAATCCTTACCTCGTTGACGCGGATGACGTCTTCGTTGAATCGCGCCGGACGTCAATCTGCAGCAGTGCCCCCACGATTCGTTTCGGGAACATGCCGAACGATGGTCAGAATCTTCTCCTGGAGGATGATGAGAAGAAGGCACTCCTAGCCTCCGAGCCGGGGGCTGCTCTCTATATCCGTCGATTCCTTAGCGACAAGAAATTCCTCCAGAATATTCCCCGATGGTGCCTCTGGCTGGATGGGGTGGCACCTAGCAAAATCAACGCCTTGCCGGAAGTTCGTAAGCGGGTTGAGGCCGTCAAGGCATATCGAGAAGCCAGCGGCAGGGCAGAAACCAGGAGGCTCGCTGAGACTCCTTATCTCTTCGGAGAGATTCGTCAGCCGGGGAGTCGTTACATCCTCATCCCTAGGCACACATCGGAGCATCGCCGCTGCATCCCCATCGCAATCTGCGAGCCGGTCGATATCGTAGCCGATTCGTGCGCGGCGGTGTACTCGGAGGATCTCTATGTCCTCGGCGTCCTGATGTCGGCGATGCACATGGCGTGGGTCCGACAGGTCTGCGGGAGAATCAAGAGCGACTTCCGATACTCAAATGAGATTGTTTACAATAATTTCCCCTGGCCCAAAGCCCCGACTGAGGCGAAGCAAGCGAACGTACGGATAGCTGCTCAAAGCGTACTAGCCTCACGGCTAAAATACCCGGATGAATCGCTTGAGGATCTCTACGATCCCGTTTCCATGCCCTCTGAATTGACAGCCGCTCACAGAGTGCTAGATCGGGCTGTGGATTCTTGCTACCGGACGAGTACCTTCACGACGGAAGCGATCCGGCTTCGATATCTCTTCGAGCTGTATGAAGCCTATGCCGCCGATGGTCAAATGAGCCTGCCTCAACCGAAGAAGCGTACCCCTAAGGTACCTTCCGCTCTCTCCAAGGAACCCAAAGGTAAAGTCGGGCACCCACCGAAAAGGAGCGGAGAGTGAGGGATCAAGCCGTCTGGGCTGTCCCCACAAAGCTGGTCCAGTCGTTATGGGATTCGTACGACGAGTTGTCCCAATCGAGCGAATCTTGACGCTACCGACAAAAGTTCCGACTGGGTATCTCGGCCAGATGGGTAAAATGCGGAAGCTCGACCATAACCTACTGTGCTTAATGGTTTTACAGGGCTAGGATTGTGATTTTTCCATTGATTTCGATCGATGGATGTGCACAGGCGTTCAATTTTGTCGGTGACGTCTGTCATATCGTAGGATGGGCTTCAGCTTGCCCTATGCGATAGAGTCATTGTCCAACTGCCTGGGAGAATGTGGCCGATGTCGTTGGAGATTCCGTCGCGCGACGAGTTGTACGTGCGGTATATGGACCAGTTGCCCTTCGAGCCCTATCCAGTCCAGGACCTTGCGCTGGCGGCCTGGTTCGAGTCCGAACAGGGAATCCTCGTTTGCGCGCCGACGGGCACGGGCAAGACCCTGATCGCAGAGGCGGCCCTCTTCGAAGCACTGAATACGGGGAAGGTCGCCTACTACACGACGCCCCTGATCGCGCTGACCGAGCAGAAATTCCAGGAGATGCAGGACCGCGCAGTCGAGTGGGGTTTCCGCCGCGAGGACGTGGGGATGGTCACCGGCAGCCGCAAGGTCAACCCCGAGGCCTCAGTGCTTGTCGTCGTGGCCGAGATCCTCCTGAACCGGCTGCTCAACCGGTCCGACTTCTCCAACGTGACGGCCTGCGTCATGGACGAGTTCCACAACTTCGCCGAGATGGATCGCGGGATTGTCTGGGAGTTGTCGCTCGGAATGCTGCCCAAGCACGTCCGCCTGCTCCTGCTCTCGGCCACGGTCGGGAATTCGACCGAATTCGTCGGCTGGCTGGCGAGGCAGCACGACCGCAAGATTGCGCTGGTAGAGGGCAAGGAACGCCGGGTGCCGCTGACCTATGAATGGGTGCCCGACAAGTTCCTCAACGAACAACTCGTCGTGATGGCGGTCGGCGACGAGGAAGGTCCTCGGACGCCCGCCCTGGTCTTCTGCTTCGACCGCGAGGAGTGCTGGAGCGTCGCCGAGAACGTCATGGGCAAGGACCTCAACCTGTCCGACGAGAAGAAGAAGGACCTCCACGATCGGGTCAATGCGCTTGACTTCAGCCAGGGTGCCGGCCCCAAGCTCAAGCGATTGCTCCACCGAGGGGTCGGCGTCCACCACGCGGGGCTCCTGCCGAAGTATCGCCTGGCCGTTGAGGACCTCTTCCAGCGCAAACTCCTCCCGGTCGTCGTCTGCACCGAGACCCTGGCGGCCGGTATGAACCTCCCGGCGCGATCGGTGGTGCTCTCATCGCTGGTGAAGGGCCCCTTCGGCGCGAAGAAGCTGATCGACTCCAGCATCGCCCACCAGATATTCGGCCGGGCTGGCCGACCGCAGTTCGACGACCGGGGCTTCATTTACGCCCTGGCCCATCCCGATGACGTCGACATCCTGAGGTGGAAGGCGAAGTACGATTCCATTCCTGAGGACACCCGCGACCCGGGCCTGATGAAGGCGAAGAAGGCTCTCAAGAAGAAGAAGCCGAAGCGCCGAGAGACCGAGCAATACTGGGTCGAAGGGCACTTCAACCAGCTTCAGGCCGCCCCGCCCGGGAAGCTCTACAGCAAGGGGCCGCTCCCCTGGCGGCTGCTGGCTTATCTGCTCGAGGTCTCGCCGGAGGTCGAGGGCATCCGCGTCGCGGTTCGTAAGCGGATGATGGACGAACCGCGGATCGCCGCTGGCGAGAAGGCGCTCGACCGGATGTTACTGGCGCTGCACACCGGCGGGTTCGTGACCTTGAGCCCCGAGCCTCCACCGCCACCGGAGGCTGGTCAGCCCCCGACACCTTACAAGCCGACCCTGGCCCAGCCGACGCCCGCGCTGGGGAAACTGTTGGCGTTCCGGAGCATCCATCCCCTCTACGGTGCCTTCTTGACCGAGATCCTGGCCGGGGCCGATGCCGACGAGCGTATGCAAGCGATGGAGAGCGTCCTGGAGGTGCCCGGGCCAGTCCGGAAGCGTCTGCGAGTCCCGCTCAAGCTGCTGGAGTCGGGTGCCCTCGCCACCTCGAAGCTCGACGCCGAGCTGATCCAGCGCGGTCTCATGGTCGCGCCGGTCGAGGAAGAGCAGGATGACGACGAAGACGATTGGGAGAAGAGGCCTCCGGCCCTGGCGGAGAAGCTCCGGTCCTACTTCGACCACTGCTACCCCGAGATCACTGACGTCCGCACACACCCGCTCTGGTGCATCGGCGAGCTGGTCGAGTTCGGCGGCAACTTCAATAAGTTCGTGACGACCATGGACCTGACCAAGCAGGAGGGGATCATCTTCCGCCACGTCCAACGGATGATCATGCTCTGCGCCGAGTTCGAACGGGCCTGCGCCCTTGATGTCGAAGCCTCCCCCTCCACCCTGGCCTGGCGGACCGAGCTGCACGAACTGGCCGCAAAGCTGACCGAGAGCTGCCGGGTCGTCGACCCGACCAGCACCGATCAATTAATCGTGAAGATCGGCGAGCCCGACATGATCGATGCCGAAGCGGCGAAGCTCGCGGTCGGGGCGACCTGAGGGCGGAAGGGTCCTATCGCCTTCGTATCTGTCACACTTGGCGCGGGGGAGAGTGATCCTCGCCTCACTACTTTGGGCTACGGTTGCAACGCCGCCCGTTTCGCTTCGCTGGTCTAGTCAGCCCCGCATAATTCATCTCACTTGAGGTTATGCTGCTACTCGGCTGGATTCTTCGCAGGTGCTGAAGTGGACATACTTATTCATTGACAGGTGCTAAAAAGAACATGTGTGTTGAATGAGACATTGGTATTCATTGACGCACTTCAGGTGTTCTAGATAAATTCCGTGAGATCCTTGTGGCGAGGAGTGGATCGAATGCCTCGAACGGTGCGGGCGGGTCTCGGTGTGTAACGCTATCACGTCTTAAATCGAGGCAATGCCCGATCCCAAGATTTTCATAAGCCAGAGGATTGCATCGCTTTTCTCCAGGCCCTGAACGAATCGTCCGTGCGGTTGCCGATGCGACTCCTGGCCTACTGCCTCATGCCTAACCACTTTCATCTGGTGCTGAGGCCTCATTGCGACGGCGATCCCCCACACTGGATGCAATGGTTAACGAAGCGCGGCGAGATGGACGGTTGGGAGTCGGAGCGTCTCGTAGTATCGATGAAGCGGGGGAACAGGCCCTCTTGGACCCTGTGGAGAAAAGGGGACGCCGCGTTGTGGGATCGCCGTCTGGAACCACGCGAGGGCGTAGGACCTCAAAAGCGTGTCACCATCAGGGCGTCGAAACCGTTTGAGGGCAGGCACCATAACGTGACGAGTCAGATGCGGAAAATCTGCACGCCTGGATCTGTGGGAGATCTGGAAGGGCACCTTCCCAGGGCAACCCGGCCCTTCGCTGGTCCCTGACCCCTTCACCGGTCCCAAGGCGTAAAGTGGACACGGGTTTAAATCCAGTTTCGAGCTAGATGAAGCCGCCGGTGGGATCTATCGAAAAAACCAAATAATGAAGTGCCTGGTGCCTGGTGTACGGACCACTCTATTCCGGTAAGATGTCAAGAGGGCCTCGGTTCTGCGCTGAACCGCCTTGCCCTTTTTCTAAGGAATTGGTGTTGGATTGCACGCATGAACTTCTCGAAGGACTGGCCTCCCAATTGTCCATCCGAGGATACGCCCGATGCTGCAGGTGATGTCTTTCGAATCTCGAAGGAGAAACCAGTTACGGCGGCGTCCATGCAAAGTCACTATGAATCGGGTCGACTGCCCAATGCCGACCCGTGCTTACGTTGTGGGCTTTCCGTATTTCGGGCTCTAGAAGATGCCATTAATCAACATAATCTAATGCCAAGGCTCGGCAACATTGTAGCGAGGGCCGCGTTGCTCGCCGAACATGGTAAGGCGTGCCTCACGGAAGGTCAGCAGCGTACTCACACGACCTGGTGGCCATACGAAGGGGTCGATCGAGCTGCGATGTTCGTCGTCATTCGGGACTTGTCGTAATGTGGGAGATTACGGGTAAATCTGTCGGCCCGAAGCGGTTTATGCCGTTCGAGCCGCTCCACGTCTTAAACTATTACGACGGCCCCCGGATTTTCACCTTCTACGACGCGGATGATGCTTTGTGCCTGGCCTGTTGGAGCGACGAAGACGACAAGAATTCCCGTTTCCTGGTGGTCGCGACTACTAATGAGATTATCGGTGGGCTGGAAAGCGGCCTCTTGTCTGTAAGTGAGGCATTGGCACAGCCTCGTCTTTGGGTAGTCGATTGGGCGATCGACGGCGATCTCGTCGGTGCTTGGCTAGTATCGCAAAAAGACGTTCCAAAAGATTGTCAGCCCCATCCTCGCACCATGTTGCATCGGTCTTTAGATCCCATACTTAGCCTACGTGCTACTGGTCCGACGATCCGTACCGGTGAGATTCCAGGCAGCGTCATTAAGAGTACGGTCGAAGGAGCGCAGCGCGCGATCAAATGTCTTGCTGAATACGAGATGGAGATGCCAGATCAAAGAGGGCGTCCTTCGCGTGCTCTCCAAAAACTGTATGACCTGCCAGTTCAGAGAACTCTTGCCGCAAGTTTCGAGGTCCAATTCCGTTCGCCCCTAAACGAACCTGATCTATTCGTAGGATTGGGTGAGAATGAAATCAACGAAGAGCGTGAAGTCCTGAAACGTGTGGCCGATCATCTCAAGGCTGGTCTGAACTGGTTGACATCGCCCCCAGCGGATGCCTCCGCCTTACCAGTGCCTGGCAACCCAGAATTGAGCCGTGCCATCATCAAGGCACTTAAGTTTCTCACCCCATCTCCCCGCAGTTCGATACGGGATATGGAGATCCGAGGTGAAATGGCAACTCAATCGGTCGAGCCGATCAAACTCACACGCAGCGATCGCAGCATTCTGAACGGAGCGCTTTCCCGAATACCGGCTATGAAGGAGCATCGAGTCGAACTAAAAGGGAGAATTAGAGAAGTCAACGAACACTTGATGCGATTCGAGCTGCACGACGAGACGACCCCGAATGTTTTAGTTCGTGTTTGTATATTTGAGCCTGACCTATGGGACGATGTTTACGAAATGCTGGGAGTCGAAGATACGGTAGATATCTTCGGAATTGAGACCGGCCCCACTAGCACAGTCCGCGTGATCGACTTGATCAGACCCGACGTTGCCGAACCGATGGTTTGAAGCTGGCCTACAGTTTGCTTCGGTATCGCCACCCGCATCACCTTCCACATGGCTTCTCACCAAGGCGGCCTCGACGCCCGTTTTTCTTTCACGGTGGCGTGCCGACGACGGCGGCCGAACTGCTCGCACAGATTGCCAGGCCGCTGAAGGGGGGAACAGTGAAGGGGACATCCTTGAATGGCATGAACTTAAGCCGCATCCTTCTTTTCCAGCAAGCGTTTACGGAGTACGGGTCGGGAGACCGGACCAGATCTATCCCCAATGCTCAGCGAAGGAAACGAAGCGCGGCGAGATGGACGGTTGGGAGTCGGAGCGTCTCGTACTATCGATGAAGCGGGGGAACAAGCCCTCCTGGACCCCGTGGAGAAAAGAGGACGCCGCGTTGTGGGATCGCCGTCTGGAACCACGCGAGGGCGAGCGTGTTACCATCAGGGCGTCGCCCCGGGAGCGAGAGATGACGCGCCGGATTCGACAGCTCTCTCATTATATGGTTCAATAGGGGGAGGGCTTGGGGATATTTTCGTGGCGTGAAAGGACAATTCCATGAACGGGCCATATACAACCAAAGCCGAAGCTGGGAAAATTCAAATCTTTGATTCTGCAGGATCTATTGTGGAGGATCCAGCACACCAATCGTACTGGGATTACGAAACATCGAAGTCACTCGAGACGTCATACTATTTTACAGATATGGATAGGATGATTGAACATTTTAAGAAAAGGGAAAGCCTTATTTATGTGACTTGGAATTGTAATGTTCAGAATCCCGAAAGGTCCGTATCAAACGACATTGAAGATCTCCATTTTAATGAGAAGTATCGAGTAATTAACGTCCCAAAGGGTGTAGTTCAACAACAACATCCCGATTTCACTCTATCGGGTTTTGGTGCAGAGGAGACAAATGGGCTTTCTAGCTCGCCATCCAAGACTTGGATAACGGAAGACCTTTGGGTCGATTTGAATAAAAAGATTCAAGACGACGCCCACCCCGCTAGAAAGATTTCCACTTGGCCCATCGAGCGGAGTTTTGTGTATTTTGATGTCTCGGATTTTTCGCGAATGCTTCCCGGACACCAAGCGCTTGTCATCAATTCGATTGTACATATTGTTCAAAACGATACGTACTGGGCGCCAGTTTCAGTCTCCGATATTCGCGAAGATATGGATGCCAAGATTTGCATCGGTGACGGATATATATTTGTATTCCGTAATGCATTGAAAGCGACCCGATTCGCTGCTTATTTGGCTCAGCTCACAGAGCATTTACATGCCCACCGCAAAATTCCAGTTGAATATCACTTTCGGATCGGCGTGCATGTGGGACGTGTCTATTGTTTTTGGGACCCCGGTCGCAACGATTGGAACTACATTGGTGATGGTATTAATGGAGGTCAACGTGTTTTAGGGGCGGTTGGGAAAGATACCGATGATGTCATGTTCGTATCTGCTCAGGTACGTCAGAAAATCGCATCAGAGCCAGATTCTTATTGGCGTAATCAGGTCCTTGGTATGCTTCATAATCGGGGTCGGAAAGCTGATAAACATGGGAATCCCTGGCGTGTTTACGAAGTGAGTCATACTGGGCTGATGTCGCATGTTACAACTTCTTTGAATCCTTGATTCGTCAAGCCGTGCTGCATTGATATTGAGTCGAACGCTGTGCAGTCTGGTCCCAACTAATTCAAACTTGGAGATTCTATGATCAAAGTTCTGTATCTGAGACAAGAGATGAGGAAGAGGACAGGCAATGCGATAGAGATGAGGAAGAGGACAGGCAATGCGATGAGGAAGGAGAGGAAGAGGACAGGCAATGCAATCTTAAAAAACCTAAGCTGATAGTTCTACTGTATCAGGCAACGATAGAGACACAAACCATTTGATATCTTGTATTTATGAAGACTAGACATTTCGGCGATCTTCCGACCTTGAGACGAGCCTCCTTTTCGGTACTTGGGCGAGAATCCCTCTTTTTCCAGA
>JANXSX010000187.1 GCA_025356475.1 Isosphaeraceae bacterium
GGTCAGACAACAACGACAGCGACCGGAACCTTCCGGGTTCTGCCGAACCTGCCCCTCCCTCAGACGAAGTACAACGTTGGTCCAGACGGCATCCTCGGAACGGCTGACGATAGCGGTTATAGCTCGGCACGAGCTTATGTGATCGATCAGAGCGGCAACCAGTCGGCGACCTACGCTTACACCAGCTTTGTCGTCGATACGACGGGTCCCAAGGTTAACAACCTCTCACCGGCCCCGAACTCGCTGGCTGTTCTCGACGCTCAGGGTCGCCTGACCATGAAGTTGACGCTGAGCGAGAACATTGACCCGTCCTCGATCAATGCCACCTCAGTCCTGCTCGTCCGTGCAGGTGGAGACGGCATTTTCGGGAACATCAACGATGTCTCGGTTCCGTTCGACCCCACGACCCTTGCGTTCTCCTACCAGGCGAACACGGGGATCGAAACGATCTCGTTCTCGGTCCTTCCCGGGACACTCAAGAACGACCTTTACCAACTCACCCTCAAGGGAACGGGTGCTGCGGTCGTCTCTGACATCGCCGGTAACGCCCTGGATGGCGAGTTCAACGGGCTCTTCCCCTCGGGTAATAATCAGGTGGGGGGTGACTTTGTCTCCACCTTCATCGTTTACAACCCAGCCTTGTCGAACGTGATCTTTGTGAGCAGCACCGCTCCGACCCTTCCTTCCGGAGTGATCGGTTCCAGGGGTAATCCTTACGCAACGATCTCGTTGGGCTTGGTGGCTGCCGGTGCCGGCGACACTGTCGCAGTCCTTCCGGGCGTCTATAACGAGACGGTGACACTGAAGTCGCTCGTGTCGGTGATCTCGGTCGATCCGACAAGCACCGCGACAAACCTGGTCTCCGGCAACGCCCAGGAAACGATCATCCGACCGAATCCGTCGGCCAACCCGCTAATCGCTGTGATCGCCAGGAATGTGACAAGCACCAACGGGCTTGTCACTCGCTTCTCAGGCTTCACGGTGGCCAACCCGCTCCTGGGCGACCCAGCCCAAGGTACGATTCGAGGCGACTCGGTCGGCATGCAGATCTACAAGTCCAACTTGTTGGTCAGCAACGACTACTTCATCGACTCGGGTGTTGGCATACAGGTGTTGACCAACGACAGCAACTCGGCCACCCCGACGATTGAGAATGACGGGATCCTTGGTAACATCGTGGGTGTTGTCTTCGCCGATGCCGGTCAAACGACATCGGTTCAGGCTCCTACCGCCTTTATCAACAATACGGTCGGGTTCAACACGATCGGTGTTCAGGTTGCGGCCAACGCTTTCAACCCGATCCTGGCCGATATGGTCAACAACATCTTCTGGCAGAATCACGACCTGACCTCCGCCAGAAATGGCGCAGGGATCCTCGCGAACATCCAGAACAAGGCGACCGTTCGGTACAACCTGTTCTTCGGCAACGGTCCTAGCCAGGCGTCGAGCCTTGATGATGTGGTGAATGTCGGCAATGGTCTCGACCCTGCCGCACTCAACGCATTGCCGGACGCTCTCGGCAACTTTGTCGGCAATCCGCTCTTCGTCGCACCTCGCGACCCGCGGCCCGAAGGTGATGGTCCCGCGACCTTCTTCCAGGACGGCAACTTCGACCTGACCCTCTACTCGGCCGCTGTCGATAACGCCCTCGGGACGATCGCTCCGCCAACCGACTTCCTGGGTCGCGGTCGAGTACGGGTTCCAGGCCGGGGCTTCCCCGGCCATGGTCCAGCCGACATCGGAGCGTTCGAGTTCAACGGGTCGGGTGGTAGCCCGGTCGGTGGTGCCTTCCGAATTGCCAGCACTTCCTTCGTCAACGGTGGGGCCGCCCATGCCAGTGGAGCCTCCATCGACTACCGAAATGTTCCCAACCAGGTTGTCGTGACCTTCTCGGGCCGTGTCGATCCCACGACGGTTCGGCTCAGTTCCTTGGTCATCTCAGGAACAGGCGTAGACCCGTTCAATGCTCCCCACGCCACCAGCGTCTACTGGGCGAACGACCATACCGCAGTCTTCACAATCGTTGGTTCTTACCGACCATCGGGAACTCTGCTCATCAACTTCAACCCTTCCGGAATCAGGAGCACGAGTGGGTCGGGACTCCTGGCTTACTCGGACAACCTGAATCTGACTGGTCCGGTTGTGGTGATCCCAACCCCGACCCCCACGCCAACCCCGACACCGACACCGACTCCGACTCCGACGCCAACCAAGCCCGGCCCTCGTAAGCCCGGCCCTCACAAGCCGACCCGTCGGCCTCACGTCCCCACCCCTCAAGGTCCTGTCCACAAGAAGCCTGTGGCCGTGAAACGGTAATCGAGCGAGAATCGTTGAAAACTACGCCGGGCCGCCCCAACCAGGGCGGCCCGGTCCGTTTCGAAGTCTCTGAGGGCATTTATCACTGGTTGACCCGGCCTGAGATTGTCGATTAAACTCCTGTATGATTCTTGGATTCGCTCGATTAACGCGGGGGTCAGCCATGGCTCGAATTGCCATGACGCTTTGCATAATGCTCTGGTTGGGGCAATTCGCCGCAGTTTCGACTGCGGGTGAACCTCGTCTCGATGTTTATCCAAGCCTCATCGAGCTCGGTTCGCATCATCCTCGCCAGCAGCTCGCGATCACGTTGACCGACGCTAACGGCGGCGTTCGGGATGTCACCGACTCCGCTTCGTTCCATCTTGAGCCGCCCAATCTCGCGTTTACATCCTCGACTGGGGTGGTCGAATCGCGGCATGACGGAACCGGCTACTTACGAGTCACATATCAGTCGCTGACGAAGCAAGTCCCACTCTCCATTGTAGATTCCGAACTTCGCCAGCCGGTGAGTTTTCGACTCGATCTCAGCCCCTTGCTCTCCAAAGCCGGGTGCAACATGGGTGCCTGCCATGGAAATATCAATGGCAAAGGGGGCTTCAAGCTGAGTCTCCGAGGTGATGATCCAAGCTTCGACTTGGCCATGATCACCCGCGATACCCAGGGAAGGCGCGTCGACGTAGCGAACCCCCTCCAGAGCTTGGTCTTCCTCAAACCCACGGGCTTGCTCCCCCACGAGGGGGGGCTGCGATTCTCGCCTGGGTCGACCGAGGCGGAAACACTTCTTGGCTGGGTTGCGAACGGTTCCGGGGACGATCTTGGGATTGCTCCAATCGTAAAATCGATCGACGTTTACCCGGTGGAACGAGTATTGGCCGCACCATCTGTGAGCCAGCAACTCGTGGTGACTGCGACCTTCTCTGATGGGACGAAACGAGATGTTTCTCGGCAATCAACCTACGATGTCCACGACCCCACCAAGGCGAGTGTAAGCGTCGATGGTCGGGTGTCCATGACAGGTCCAGGCGAGACAGCCGTTGCCATGCGTTACGGGTCGTGTCGTGCAGTAAGCCGGCTCGCTTTTGTCGCGGACCGGCCCGACTTCACCTTTCGCCAGCCGCCCATTCGCAATGCCATCGACTCCGCCCTGTTCACAAAACTCAGTGCCCTGAAGATCCAAGCGTCCCCCTTGGCCACCGAACCTGTCTTTTTGCGGCGTGCGTATCTTGATGCGATCGGCGTACTTCCCAGTGTCGATGAGGCCCGGGCGTTCTTGGCGAATACCGACCCGGAGAAGCGAACCAAGCTGATCGAGCGACTGATCGCTCGGCCCGAATTCGCCGACTTTTGGGCTCTCAAATGGGCCGACTTGCTCCGCAATGAAGAAAAGACCATGGGTGAGAAAGGGGTCTGGATCTATCAGCGTTGGTTGCGCGACCAGATTAGCCGAGATCTCCCTCTGGACGAGTTTGCACGCCAAGTCGTGGCCACCGTGGGATCCACCTATTCCAACCCCGCCGCGAGCTTTCACCGCACCAATCGTGACCCGATGACATCCGCCGAGACGGTCAGCCAGGTCTTCCTTGGCGTCCGTCTTCAATGCGCTCGTTGCCATAACCACCCCTTCGACGTCTGGACCCAGAACGACTATTTCGGGCTAGCAGCCTATTTCTCGAACGTCCGGCGCAAACAAGTCAATAACATTCGATTCGATGCTCTTGATACTCACGAGATCAACGGTGACGAGATCATCTATCTCAGCGGTCGTCCTGAGCTAGCACAGCCGCGAACTGGCGAGATGATGGCTCCGACTCCGCTTCACGGGCCGAAACGTAACCTGGACAAATCGGTCGACGCCCTTGACGATCTCGCAAACTGGCTCACACGAGACAACCCTCAGTTCGCCCAGAACATGGCGAACCGGGTCTGGTTTCACTTGCTCGGTCGCGGGTTGGTTGAGCCAGTCGATGATTTTCGCGAGTCTAACCCCCCGTCTAACCCTGCCATCTTGAGTGCGATCACGGCAGAGTTCGTCAAGAATGACTTCCAACTCAAACCGTTGGTTGCCTTCATCATGAATTCAACCGCTTACGGGTTGAGCGCGACTCCCGACGCGACCAATGCCAACGACGAGATCAATTTCGCTCGCGCGGCGGTCAAACTTCTGCCTGCGGAAGTCTTGCTCGACGCGGTGGCGATAGCTCTTGATCAGCGTGACAATTTTGAGGATGCTCCACGCGTTGCTCGAGCCTCCCAACTTCCTGGTGCTCGGATGGGTGGGCAATTTCTCAAGGTCTTTGGCAAGCCCGACCGGCTCTTGACTTGTGAGTGCGAACGATCCGAATCGACAACACTCGCACAGGCGTTTCAGCTCATTAACGGGGCAGCCATCCGTGATAAATTGGAATCGAAGGACAACCGGATCGGTAGATTGCTGGACGCAGGAAAGAGCGATGAGGAAATCCTAACCGAACTGAGCCTGGCGACTCTCGCGGAACTGCCGACGAGTTCGCGTCGGGAGTCATTGCTGGGCTTTGTCTCGGCGGCGACAGATCGTCGGAAGGCGTGGGAAGATGTGGCTTGGGCCTTGATCAATAGCAAAGAGTTCTTGTTGCGTCATTGAGTCAGCGAGTTCGATGGCACGGAGTTGATCATATGAGCAGCCGTACAGTCGCTTGCCCAGACTTTTATCAGGATGGCAAGATCGCACGCAGGAGCCTGCTCAAGGTCGGCGCAGCAGGATTTGCGGGCCTGAACTTGCCGAGGATTCTCCGCGCTGATGCTATCGGCACCTCGACGACCGGCAAGGCTAAGAGCATCATCTTCCTGCATCAGTGGGGTGGTCCCAGTCATATCGACACTTTCGATATGAAGCCCGACGCACCCGACGGGATTCGCGGTGAATTCAAGCCGATCTCGTCTCAGATTCCCGGAGTGATGGTCACCGAACATTTGCCTAACTTTTCGAAGGTTCTCCATCAGTTTGCTCAGGTTCGCTCCGTCAATCATACGATGAAGAACCATAACGCGGCGGGCTACTACTCCCTCACCGGACACGCGCCTCCGTTGGACGATATTCGACTTCGTGATACTCGCGAGCTTTATCCAGGCTATGGGAGCGTAATTTCACGGTTCAAGCCGGTCGAAGATCCTGCCGTCCCAACCTATGTTTCATATCCTTACATGCTCCGTGATGGTAGCGTCACTCCCGGGCAGACCGCCAGTTTCCTTGGCAAGAGTAACGACCCGTTCTTCGTTGCCCAAGATCCGAACTCCTCGAAATTCCAGCTCCCGGAGTTGAACTTGCCGGCGAGCCTCTCGCTGGAACGACTCGATGATCGCCGAGAGTTGATGCATCTCATTGATCGACAAGGCGAGCTGATCGGTTGGTCGGAGACCGCCCAGGGGCTCGACTCCTTCCACGACAAGGCCCTGGCGATGCTGGGTTCTCCTAAGGTTAAGCAGGCATTCGACCTCAGTAAAGAGCCCGACGTCATTCGGGATGCGTACGGACGAACAACCTATGGTCAGAGCTGCCTGCTGGCCCGTCGGTTGATCGAGACTGGCGTTCGGTTCGTGACCGTCTATTACTCCGCTTCGATCGGCGGTAAAGGCTCGGGCGGGTGGGATACGCATGGAGATAACTTCAATCAACTCAAGACTCGACTCCTGCCCGGTACGGATCAAACCATTCCGACCCTGATCAACGACCTGAAATCGCGTGGGCTGCTTGATGAGACCCTGGTCGTTTGGATGGGCGAGTTTGGACGTTCTCCCCGAGTAACGAACACCGCTCAATTTGGCCCTGACGGTCGCGACCACTGGCCCAAATGCTATACAGCGCTCTTCGCGGGAGGCGGGATCACCCCGGGCGCAATCTATGGAGCCAGTGACCGGATCGGGGCCTACCCCTCGCTCGATCCGGTCCGGCCCGATGATATTGCGGCCACAATGTTCTGGGCACTCGGAATCGACCCAAATACCGAAGTCGTTGATACCTTGGGCAGACCACTACCAATCGCGGCGGGCAAGCCGATCACGGCGATCTTCAGCTAATCGACTCGGGATTGGACCTGGGCCGGTCGGTAATCCGCAACCCCGCCTTGTCGAGCCGACTGACGATCACCATCCAATGTCGGCTGAGACTATGGTCGTTCATTGTATGTCGACACTCAATCGTATCTCGATCAAATCGGCCGAGCACTTCGACCCCTCCCGGCCCCCTGGCCAGCGCCTTCCGGACCGAACTGACACTCTTCGCAGAGACATAGAACCTTTCCATGGTGAGCCCCTTGACGATGATATTGCCCCCGACCAACATCCGCGCGTTACAGTCTGATCAGATTTTGGAGCTAACCTGGCCCGAAGGCAAGATCGAACGCCTCGCATATCACACGATTCGAAGCGAGTGTCCCTGCGCTGTCTGCAAAGACGAGTGGACTGGTGCCAGAATCTTGGACCCGGGTTCTGTTCGAGAAGACCTTAAGCTCGAAGAGATGGAGCCAGTCGGCAGCTATGCGGTTCGCTTTGCTTGGAATGATGGTCATTCCTCCGGCCTATTCACTTGGGAGAACCTGGCAAATTTGGCCGCCATTACGGCCTCGCCAGGTCTTGGTCAGCCTCCGGAGTTGTCTCGTTAGGTGATGAGTCTCGCTCCACCTACGTGAGCATGAATCGTGAACGAACGTCCTCAATTGACTGTGGCTGTACCCACATATAACGGCACAAGGCATTTGAGCGACGCCTTGCGCAGTATTTTCGAACAACGCGTAGCCGGTGTACGATTCGATCTGCTCATTTGCGACGATCAATCCGACGACGGATCTATCGACCTGACTCGGAAGCTCGTAGGCGACAACGCTCGAATCGAGAGTAATCCCGAACGGCTTGGCCTCGCCCGAAACTGGAACCGATGTGTCGAACTAAGCGACACGCCACTTGTGGCGATCTTTCATCAAGATGATGTGATGCGTTCAGGACACCTCGAAGGGCATCTCGCCGAGTTTGCGGACCAAGAAGTGGGCCTAGTCGCGAGTGCTGCCGATGTGATCGACGAATCCGGTCGAGAGGTTCCCGCGTCGATCGTTGCAAGAGGGGGATTCGGACCAATCCCACATGTCTACAACCCTTCAGAAGCTCTCCCCCACATGGTCGAGGCCAATCCCCTGAGGTGTTCGGCGGTAACCTTACGGAAAGCAGCCTTCGACGCAGTCGGCAAGTTCGATCCGAGCTATCGATACGTGGTCGACTGGGAGTTCTGGCTCAGAGTTGCCTCAACGTGGAAAGTTGCCTGGCTTCCCCAGGCGACCGTCTCGATTCGGTGGCACCTTGCCAGTGAGACGCATCGATTCAAGTCGTCCACAGAGGATCTTGAGGAAACGAGGCGTCTGCTCGATAGTCTTGACCTTTCTTCGATCGCGGGATGGAGGAGTTTGAGACGCCAGGCAAAACAACGACTCGCACGAGCTTACTTGAACAGGGCCTATGATGCTGGTTCGCACCGGGATCGGGAGCTAACCCGGCGATGTCTCGGTTCGGCCTGGCGGCTCGACCCGGGAAGTTGGTCACTAATGCTCAAAGACCCAAGGTTTGCAGGCTTAATGGCAAAAGTTCTCTTTTTGCCAAATTCCTCGGCCCCCAAGAGCTTCTGACAAGGGGACAGATGGCAGGCTCCGGTCGCACTTCTCCCAATAACGACACCAAGCGATCTTAGATCCGGCCTTGCCCTTGCACGTAGAATTGGTGGATAATAACTGATTGCGGTCGATCGATGCCCCATGTGCCCGGGATTGAGTGTTTTGATGAAGCTTGATGTGATTGTATCACCACCGTGTTCATCGCGTCAGGCGGAGTCGAATGTTGCGCCGACGCAATTGCCGATCCTCTCTCTTGTTCCCCTGACCCTACCCCCCCTGCCCGCCTCTGCGACTGAGATGCATCAACGGGGTTGGAAGGAAGTCGACATCGTCTTGGTGAGTGGCGATGCATATGTCGATCATCCTGCTTTCGCGATGGGGATTCTTGGTCGAGTGCTTGAAGCCGCAGGCTTTCGAGTCGCGGTTCTCAGCCAGCCCGACTGGCGAAGTGCTGAGCCGTGGCGAACCTTCGGCAAGCCACGTCTGTTCTTCGGGATCAGCGCGGGCAACATGGATAGTATGATCAATCATTACACCGCGAACAAGAAAGTTCGCAATGATGATGCCTATTCACCTGGTGCCCAGATTGGGCTGCGCCCTGACCGTGCGACAATGCCATATTGTCAGCGAGCGCGCGAGGCTTACCCTGGCGTGCCCGTAATCGCCGGTGGTGTTGAAGCTTCCTTACGTCGGCTCGCCCACTATGACTACTGGAGCGATACCGTCAAGCGGTCGATCCTGCTCGACTCTAAGGCCGATCTCGTCGTTTTCGGGATGGGTGAGCAGCCGATCGTTGAAATTGCAAGGCGGCTCGCTGTCGGCGAGACTGTGCGTGATCTCCGCGACATGCGGGCCGTGGCCTATGCCCTGGGCGCGAAGGAGACTCCGCCCGCAGATGCGATCGTGATCCCCTCGTATGAAGAAGTGAAAACTGATCGGATCAAGTTCGCCAGGGCCACGAAGGTCATCCACAACGAGACCAACCCACTCAACGCCAAGCGACTCGTCCAATTCCATGATCGGCAGGCGATCGTGTGTAACCCCCCTGGACTACCGATCAGCCAGGACGACATGGACCGGATCTACGGCCTCCCGTACACCCGGAAGCCACACCCAATGTATAAAGGGGCCAAGATCCCCGCATACGAGACTGTCAAAGACTCAGTGACCATCATGCGTGGCTGTTTCGGCGGTTGTACGTTCTGCTCAATTACTGCCCATCAAGGTCGGATCATTCAATCACGCTCGCAAGAATCGATCTTAAGCGAGTTGAAGACGATGGGCGAAGACCCGAGCTTTTCGGGGGTCGTTTCCGACATCGGTGGCCCGACCGCGAACATGTATCAAATGAAATGCACCAGACCCGAAGTTGAGGTCAAGTGCAAGCGTCTCTCGTGTGTTCACCCTAGCATTTGCAAACTCCTGGGAACGGATCATGGGCCTTTGGTCCAACTGATGCGTGAGAGTCGCGAAGTCCCAGGCATCAATAAGGTGTTCGTCGCTTCAGGCATCCGAATGGACCTGGCCCAGATGTATCCGGAATACATGGAAGAACTTGCCGCCCACCACGTCGGTGGCCACTTGAAGGTTGCTCCCGAGCACACGGACCCAGAAGTCCTCAAACGGATGAAGAAGCCCGATCAAGCCGATTACGCAGGCTTCGCGGATGCCTTCAAAGAGGCCAGCCAGAAGGCAGGCAAGCCCAAACAGTATCTTGTGCCTTACTACATCGCCTCCCATCCCGGAAGTGATCTCGACGCCATGATTGACCTGGCGCTTTTTCTCAAGCGCAACGGATATCGTCCCGATCAAGTTCAAGACTTTATCCCTGCCCCGTTTGATATCGCGACATGTATGTATTATACCGGCCTTGACCCGTTCACAGGTGAAGAAGTCTACACAGCTCGACACCTGCGTGATCGAAAGCTTCAGCGTGCTTTGCTCCAATTCTTCAAGCCTGAGAATTATTTTGAGGTTCGCGAAGCGATCCTCAAAGCAGGCCGTGGTGAATTGATCGGGTCGGGATGCGACGCATTGATTCCCTCTCAGCCTCCCAAAGCCGCCCTCCGGGCGCGAATGGAGAAGGCGGGCCAGAGCCTTAGCGAAGGGCGATACGTTCACACGATCGATCCCGGAACCACCCCACCGGCTGGTGCTCAGCCGCCTCGCCCCGAGACCGCTGTCGGTTACCGACCGGGACGGAAGACTGCTCGTCGCCGTCCCCGACCCTGATCAACGAGTCGTTGACTCAAGCTTCTTTGATGAATGAACACTCTGGATTGCCCTCATGAAGCCTCCGCCCCGACGTCCCAATGGGTCACGTCCTCGTCCCCGTCCGCAGCAAACCAGCCCACGTTTCGGCACCCGCCCCTCCCCGGATCGACCAGATCGGCACGATCGCCCGGACATGAGACGAGAGGCTGACGACCGACCGCAAGCTGGTGGTTATGAACCGACACATGTGGTCCCGCTTGGCTTCCTTGCCGAGTCCGCCGCGCGGATTGCTGGAGATGTCGAACGATCGGTAGACCTCGAAAAAAGGCGCGCCGATCGAGCACTCTCTTATATTCTTAAAGGACGACGTGATCTCGCGTTGCCCGACCAGCGGTTCGTCAGCCGATCGGTATTCGCCTTGCTTCGCTGGCGGGGTTGGGTCGATTCTCTCGACTTACCGACCATTGAGGATCGACTTCTCGTCTCGTGGCTGCTCGATGCCAAAGAGATTCACCCAGCCTGCCGGATCTGGGCGGAGGTCACCGGAAGAGATGTCGCATCGTTGATCCCACTGGGTGACGCCCCCAACTGGACCGCCCGCGCTGAGGGTTTGAAGCGATTGCTCAATATGAGGGCGATCAATGCCGACCCCTGGCGACTCTTCCCAACCTGGTTTCGGGACGAGTTGCCCATTCCACCAGGGACCGGTTCCATCAAGCTCAAATATCTAGAACTTCTCGATGTTCTTCAGCGACCGGCTCCGCTCTGGGTCCGCGCCCAAGGTGAAGATGAAAAGAAGACCTGGAACGAGTTGGCGACTTCGGGAGTCAAACCCTGGATCCACCGGACGCTGACGCGATCGGCGAAGCTAGCGGTTGATGTTGACGTCTATCACCTCCCAGCATTCGTACGAGGTGACCTGGAAATTCAGGACCTCGCGTCTCAAGGTGTTGGCTGGGCTTGCGATCCAGATCCGGGAGAACGCTGGTGGGACGTCTGCTCAGGTGCAGGAGGGAAGGCACTTCATCTGAGTGCGCTTCTCAAGGGCAAGGGGTCAGTCCTTGCGACAGATGTCAATGATAAAGCCCTGAAGGAGGCTGCTCGAAGGGCTAGGAGAACGACGTTCCGGAACCTCTCAACCAAGCTCTGGGATGGGAAGCGAATGCCGGCCAAGTCTGGGACGTTTGATGGCGTTCTCGTTGACGCCCCTTGTTCGGGGATCGGCACTTGGCGACGCAATCCCGACGCTCGCTGGACTCTCGAACAGGAGTCGATTGTCCGGCTCGCTGAGACCCAACTGAAGCTTCTCACAATCGCATCGCGAGGCGTAAAGCCGGGCGGAACCCTGGTCTACTCGGTCTGTACTCTCACCCCAAGAGAGACCACGGGTGTGGTCCAATCGTTCCTCGAAGCCACACCTGGGTTCAAGCTTGATCCATTCCCGCACCCACTCCTGGGGACCCCCACTGAAGGAACGCTTCAGATTTGGCCCCAGGAAGCGGACACTGACGCGATGTTTATCGCTCGGATGATTCGAGTGGAAGCATAACGGTCTTGGGCGAATCTGCACCCTGATCCGCTGATGGGACAGGGTGCAACATGGCGGATTCCGCAGAAGCCCGGGAAGCCGACGAGACCGGCCCCGGGACGAATCCGAAGACCAGGGACAGAACGGCACAAGTCCCCACCGAGATCGCTGCCGGCCAGGCGACCTTAGTCGTCAGAGGTGTGACAGCAGGGTGGAAGTACATCGCGACAATGATTCGGAGATAGTAGTACGCTCCAGCCGCCGAGTTCAGAACTGCGATTACGACCAGGATCTGAAACTTCCAAGCTTCGTCATCGGTCATCGCCGAAAAGGCAGAGCTGAAGAGTAACAACTTACCAAAGAAGCCGGCCAGCGGAGGAATCCCCGCCAAGCTGAACAAGCAGATGGCCATGGATGCAGAAAGTAAGGGGTGACTCTTGCCCAGACCAGCGACATCATCAATCGTCTCAATGGAGCGATCGGGAGTGCTGAGGGCGATAAGAACGCCGAGAGCGCCCAGTGTCATCAGGGCATATGCACAAAGGTAAAAGAGCACGGCCTCGGTACCAAGCGCGACTCGGCCAGTTCCCGGTCGATTCGCGAAAGCCACAGTGATCCCAATCATCAGATAGCCGGCATGGGCTATGCCAGAGTATGCGAACATCCGTTTGAGGTTATCTTGTAAGAGTGCTACAAGGTTCCCCAAGGTCATCGAGATCGCAGCCATCACCCAACAAACGAGAATTGCCTTCGCAATCAGAGGATTGTCCGAGTTCACGGGGGATAGGGTTGCCGTCAGGAGCCGAATCATCGCCACAAAGCCAACGGCCTTCGGAACCCACGCTAAGAGCGAGGTCAGAATCGTGGCCGAACCCTGATAGACGTCGGGGGCATAAAAGTGGAATGGGACGGCCGCGACCCGAAAGCCAAGACCGGCGAGGACAAACACAACCCCGATCAGGCCGACGTAAAGGCTAGGCCCGGTTGAGACGTGATGGAGCAAGAACCCTAGTGCCTTGAGATTGGTAATCCCCATCAACCCATACAGGTAGGCCATGCCGAACAGGAGTAACCCCGACGAAAAGATACTCAGAAAGAAGTATTTTGTTGCGGACTCAGTTGTTGTCGAAGTTCGACGGCAGAGATAGAAGAGCAAGTATGTCGGGATGCTCACAAGTTCAAGACCGACGAACATGAATACCAGTTCGTTGGCGCTAGCTACGATCATCGCCCCTGCCTGAATGACGAGCAAACTTCCAAAAAATTCAGCGGCTCGACTCTCGTCGACCTGATTATGGGCCAGACCGAGCAGGATCAAGCCGGTAAATAAGAGGAAGCCCCGAACAACGAGGGAGAAGGTGTCGTTGAGTGCCACCGCCGAATACATGGGTGTCGATTCACCGCGCAAGAGAATGAGCAGAACGAAAGCCAACGCGACTGAGCCGGTGGCGATCGAAGCCCAAACTCGTCGAGGGAGTTTCACGAACGCGCCTGCGGTCATCATCGCGGTAGCGATGGCGAGCAGAAGGAGTTCAGGCGTTAATATCAGCAGGGTTTGCTTGGCAACATCAATCGCGGCTGGTACCACGGGCATCGGTCGAGATCCTGAGCGATTGCGTCTGTTGTGGGGTGGTGTCCGGCGGACCCGCTTTGGCCGTATCCACTCGTTTTACGAGCGCGGTGACCGAAGGCGAAATCCGGCGATAGAATGGGCTGGGGTTCAGACCAATATAGAGAATCAAGAAAAGTAAGGGGGTGAGGCCAATGATCTCAATCAATGTGATTGGCTTGATCTCGGAGTGGCCGTGACTATCGTCACCGTGGGTATGACCGCCTGGTTCTTTGAGGGGGCCGAAGACTACTTTCTGGATCATTGCCAGGAGGTAATACGCACCGAGAACCATTCCGACGGAGGCGAAAGTTGCAGCCATTGGGTTGGACGCATAGGTGCCGATCAAGATCGGAAACTCCCCCACAAACCCATTCAGGCCAGGGAGAGCTGCCGATCCAAGTGATGCGAATATCAAGAAGAATGCGAACAGCGGCGACCGGATCCACAGGCCGCTCATCTCGCCCATCTCACGCGTGTGATATCGTTCGTAAACGATCCCAACGCAAGCAAAGAGGGCACCCGTCGTGAGGCCGTGGTTCACCATCTGCATTACGGCCCCCTCGACCCCAACTCCATTCAGCGAGAAGAGGCCGAGTGCGATGAAACCCATATGACTGACCGAGCTATAAGCCACCAATCGCTTCATATCACTTTGGGCGAGAGCGGCGAGGGCTCCATAAAGAATGCCGATCACGGAAAGCGTTAACATGAAAGGGGCGAGGGCGTTCGCACCTAAAGGCGTCATGCCGATATTGAATCGTAAGAATCCATAACCGCCCACTTTGAGCATCACTCCTGCGAGCAGAATCGATCCGGCGGTGGGAGCTTCAACGTGTGCCAGGGGCAACCATGTGTGGAACGGAAACAGCGGAACCTTGATTGCAAAACCAGCGAACAGGAGCAAAAAGATCAAGACCTGGGGACTCTGATGCCAGGGAGTCACTTGAGACCAGGGAGACCACTCCATCGCCGCTAAACCCTGAGTTAGACCAGGAATCGAGAAGGTGAGGTTCCCTGTGTGCTGGAAGTGGAGCACCACCAGAGCGACGACCCCGACCAAGGTGAGCAAGCTGCCCGCCAAGGTGTAAAGGAAGAACGTGACCGATGCTCGCCGCCGTTCCGTCCCTCCGTAGAAGCCGATCAAGAAGAAGAGCGGGATCAGGGTGAACTCGAAGAAGATGTAGAAGACGACCACATCGAGGCTAGAGAATAGACCGAGGAGTCCTGTCTGCAGAGCGAGTAGCAGGCAGAAGTGCCTAGGTATTTGCTCTTTAATCGAATCCCAAGACGCGCTGATCGCAGTGATCATCAGCAATGAAGTCAGGACGTAGAGCCAGAGGCTGATCCCGTCGAGCCCGAGTGCGAACCGAATATCGGGCCTGGCGATCCATGAAAATCCATACGCACCAGGCCTGCCAATCGTGAACTGGGGCTCGACCATACCGACGTTAAAGGCAGCGAGCAGAACGAGAGAAAGGCCGAGCGTCGCAAGGGCGGTCGCCATGGCCAGCCAACGGGCGGCGCGGGCGTCCATCCCGGGTGAGAAGCCTAGAATCAGGCTCCCGATCAGGGGCAACATCGTGGTGAGTATCAGCAACGTCGCCATCGAAAAATCCTCGTCGAGCACACGAAATCCGACGTATACAGCGGTAATCAGATCGGTCAGAACAGGAGCAGGATCGTCAGGAATCCTGCGACACCGAAAGCTGTGACCGCAGCATAATACTGAATCAGACCATTCTGGTACGGGGCGAGCAGGTCTCGTCCGAACAGACGGGGCATCAGAGCTACTAATCTGACAAGATTGTCAATGATATTCGTATCAAAGAATGCGGCGATTTTCGAGAGGAGGGTTGTGGGCTTGACGATCAGCAAGCCGTAAAACTCATCGACCCGGAATTTGTCGAGCGAGAGGCGATACAGTGGAGCAATCGCCTTCGCAAGGCGTCCAGGGATCGGACTCGGTTGCCCGTAGAACAGGTAACTCAACCCCAGTCCCAACAATCCTGCGAGCGTGCCAACACCGATTGAGAGCCAGTCCCATTCGTGGCCGCCATGATGTTCGCTCGGGTTCAGGGTATGAAAACCGATCATTGTTTCGATCTGGCCCTCGAACCAGCCGGTCCAAGGTCCGAAGATCATACCGACAAAGACCGCGCAGAAGGCTAGAACGATCAGTGGGTAAGTCATGATTGCTGGCGACTCATGGCCAACCTCGTGCCCCGCGTGACCGTGGTCATCGTGTCCGTGACCGTTATCGTGAGAAGCGTCGACCGGCTCGGCTTCAGGATCGTTCGGGCTTGGGAGCTTTTCTGGCCCGAAGAAGGTCATGAAGAAAGCGCGACCCGTGTAGAAGGCCGTCATAAAAGCGGTCAGAATCGCGACCCAGTAGATGATCCCATAAACGACCCCCCAACCCGGTCCCCCTTGTTGATTAGCCACCGAGGAAGCCTTATTGAGGGCAGTGAGAATTTCATCTTTCGACCAAAAGCCAGCCATCGGGGGGATGCCCGCAAGGGCGAGCCCACCCAGAGCGAATGTCGCACAGGTGATTGGTAACCGACGCCACAGCCCGCCGAACCGCCGCATATCGATCACTCCACCCATTGCATGCATCACACTTCCAGAAGCGAGGAACAGCAACGCTTTAAAGAAGGCATGGGTGAAGAGGTGAAAGAGTGCGGCCACGACTGCAAGCTGTGCAACTGTCCCTACCCCAGCGCCTAGACCCATAAACATAAACCCGAGCTGGCTGACCGTTGAATAGGCCATTACGCGTTTCAGATCGGTCTGGGTCAGAGCGATCAGAGCCGCGAGCAAAGCGGTCACACAACCGGTCACGCATATGACCAACTGAGCAGTCGGCGACCCGACAATTAATGCACTCGAGCGTGCGATCAGATAGACACCCGCTGTCACCATCGTTGCCGCATGGATGAGGGCCGACACTGGGGTCGGGCCTTCCATCGCATCAGGAAGCCACACATAAAGAGGAAACTGGGCACTCTTCGCGGCAGCCGCCCAGAACAGCAGTAACGAGATCCCCGTTCGATCAAATTCAGAGAGGGCGGCCAAACCCTCGTGACTTAGGATCGAGAGATAACTCAGGGAATGTCCTGCAGAGACCTTCCACATCCAAAAGATCGCCAGCGCAAATCCCACGTCACCGATCCGGTTGACCAGGAATGCTTTCTTAGCAGCGGCTGCCGCTGCCGGCTTCTCGTGCCAGAAACCGATCAATAAGTAGCTACAAACACCAACACCTTCCCAGAAGGCATAAGTTAATAGGAAATTTCCTGAGAGTACAAGTCCAGTCATTGAGAAGACGAACAACCCGAACAGTGTGAAAAACCGAGTATAACCTGGGTCGCCGGCCATATATCCCGATGCGAAAATAGCGACCAGGGTGGCAACAAAAGTCACCATTGATAGCATCATCGTCGAGAGTCCATCGACCCGAAGCTCGATTGGAACTTTCAGGGAATCTCCTACGCTCAGCCAGGAGAACGCGACAAGGTCTTTTCCTTCTGGGGTCCTCAGCAGGAGTGTGAAGGCGTACAGAAAGCCGACCCCGATACCCACGACCACTGGCCAGTGCGCATGCTGCTTCAACTGCCGACCAGCGAGCGCGGTAACCAGCGCTCCGATCAGTGGGAAGACGCAGACTAGCCAGGCATTATTGATCAGGGCACTCGACACGTCGCGACTCCTTGAAGACTCAACTAGCAAAGCTGAAAGGACACGAGGAAGGATTAACGAGGAAGGATATTGCCGTGAGGGCCGGGGTGGGCGGGCTCGATCCCGGCCGGAGTCAGGTGGGGATAGCTTTCAGGGCCGGGAGCGGGTTCATACGACTCAGCCATGGCCTCTACAGAGACAGGCTCCGCACGAAGACCAGGTTCGCGAAGCTCCTGCCAGAGCGAAACATCGAGCGAGGACTTTCGAGCAAAGAGGACCAGGATTAAAGCCAGCGCAACCGAAGCTTCGCAGGCCGCCACGGTCAATATGACAATGGTGAAGACTTGTCCCGACCAATTCCCATGATAACGTCCGAATGCAACCAGGGTGAGAGCTGTCCCTTGAAGCATCATTTCAGCGGAAAGGAACATTACAATAAGATTACGTCTGGTGAGAAATCCGAGCATGCCGAGCGTCATCAGGCCTGCGCCGATGATGAGATAATTCGTCATCATATCAAAGCCAAAGAGTTCGACTGGATCATTCATAAACGTTCTCGATCAAGTACATCGCTGAGAAATATAAGGAGGAGTCGCGGAAAAAGGCAGTCGGGTTCAAGTTCAGGCTGAGGGAGTTGCAATCGTGGGGCGAATCGGCTTCTTGGGCTGGGCGATTGCGATCGCGCCGACGAGGGCGACAAACAGCAAGATCCCTGAAAGTTCGACGGTGATCAGGTGGTCTGTGAACATGGTCGCCCCCAAGCCAGCGACATGGGGGATGGTTGGATCCGCATCTGCGACCTTCGAGCGATCCTTACGAGGGTCAAGCAGTGCAGTTGGTCGAACGGACTCACGGAGGACCGAATTGATAGACCTAGAGCCCATTTGGCCACCGTAAATATCGAGCAGGTACGTGGTAGGACGGAGCCGATTTGCGAGTGAGGCCTGATTCGTGGCTGGGGAAACTCCTCCAACAGGAACTCGCAAACAGAGAACCGCGAACACCAGGCTCCAGAGAAGCAAGTACGACGTAAATGTCGCAGCCGCAGGACTCCGCGAGCTACGATCGTATCGAGCCTTGCCTTCCATCTGCGCGAGCATAATCACAAATAAGAACGTGACGATGATGGCACCAGCGTAAACGATAATCGTACCGGCCGCGAGAAATTGAGCACCAGCGAGTAGGAAGAGACCGGCCGTCGAGAGTACAACGGCTGCGAACCAAAGCGCACTATAGACCGGGTTCCGCGAGGTAACTGTTAAAACGGCACCGCCAAGAGCGGAGAGCCCGAATAAGTAGAAAAAGAATCCTGAGATCAACGATGCGGGCGCATTCCAGAAGCTGGCCAACAGCACTAAACCAAGTGCCGTCAAGCCGACACCAAGGATATGGACATTTCTTGCCTTGATCCGGCCATGAGGATGAGGGAGCAGTAGATACGTGCCAATCGCCCCGCAGACGATCGCGAGAATCGCACGAAATAAGTCAGAGATCGCGGGGAAATTATCGGGCATTTCGATCATCTCGTCTCGGTGCCGATCGGAGTACTTGGACTGGCTCAGGAATGTAGTGATACCACTTCGGTGGACGGTGTGCCGACCGGAGGTTTGTTGTATCGCATTGGCTCGGCGTCCTTGGTCAGGTCGAAGACGGAGAGCAGCTTGGTCTTATCAAAAATCATCTGTTCACGTGACAGACCGGTCAAGTCGTAGAGGCCAGTGAGTTCGATCGCTTCAACAGGGCAGGCCTCCTCGCACATGCCGCAATAAATACAGCGGAGTTCGTCAATGACGAAGCTCTCGGGGTATTTTTCGCGATCGGGCCACGAGTCGGGAGCCGTCCCCGCCACGATATCAATGCAATGCGCGGGACACGCGGTTGCACAAAGCATGCAAGCGACGCAACGAACCCGCCCCTGATCATCCTTATTGAGCCGATGGACCCCCCGGTAATTGGCGCTGGGAATGTGTTGCATTTCAGGGTACTGGACTGTGATCTCGGTACCGAAAAATGCGACTCCGGCCATGTGCTTACCTGTGACGATCAGCCCCTGAACGATCTGCTTCAGGTAGAGATTCTCCACCCAACTTAGCTTGGGTGGGCTCACACGTTTCAGGTTCGGGTCGTCCAGGCGCACAATCCAGCTCCCGTGAAGAGTTTAACGGTTCGTGACTCCGTGTGGAGTTCACGAGTAGACGAGTTGAACAATCGCTGCGGTCGCGATGAAATTGACGATGGCAAGTGGGATCAAGCTCTTCCAGGCGAGTTCCATCAAGGTGTCGTACCGGAACCTGGGAAGGGTCCAGCGCACCCACATGATGAAGAATACGAGCATGCCGACTTTGCCCAACATCACGCTCGCTTTCATGAATGCCCAGAACCAACCGGTCTGAGTTTGATCGAGCAGGAACGGGATATCCCAGCCACCAAAGAACAAGATAACGATCAGATAGCTGACCGTGATGACATGGAGATATTCCCCAAGGAAGAACATACCAAACTTCATCGCAGAATACTCAGTATGAAATCCGCCAACAAGTTCCTGTTCGCTTTCGGGCAAGTCGAATGGCAAACGATTCGTTTCGGCGAAGCCGCTAATGAGAAAGAGCAGGAAGCCGATCGGTTGGACGACAATCCCCCAGACGTGACTATCCTGCCAGTTGATGATCGAGTTCAGGTCGAGCGATCCGGTGAGGAGAACCATGCCCAGGATCGACATTCCGAGCGGAATCTCGTAACTGATGAGCTGAGCACTCGACCTGATCCCACCCAAAAATGAATATTTGTTGTTCGAAGCCCAGCCGGCGAGAACAACGCCGTAGACTCCCAGGCTGCCGATCGCGAAAACGTAGAGGATACCAATATCGATGCCCGGAGCAATTTGAAAATCGATCCGAGACCCATCCAGGAAATCTGGAGCGGTCGCCCCGACAGGCCCGAAGGGAACCACGGCGAAGCCGATCATGGCGGCGATGATCGCGATCGCGGGAGCAAGAATGTACAGAGGCTTATCGACATAAGAAGGAATCACATCCTCCTTCAAGATCATCTTGGCACCGTCAGCAAGGGGTTGCAACAAGCCGAACGGACCGGCGCGGTTGGGGCCGATGCGATCCTGAGCGTAAGCAGCAACCTTACGCTCGACCAGAATGAGGTACGCGACTGCCCCTTGACTCACGCCGACAACGACGCCGATCTTCAGGACGATCAGACAGATGGCCCAGAATGTCATGCGCGGACAACCTTTCGCGGCGGTGTCGGAGCTGGAGAATGATTACGCATAGGAGCCTACCGAACTGATACGATGCTTGGTCCAAGAGTCGGCAAATCGTTCTGCCGAACCGGAGGTGGTCGATGCGGGAGTCGTCCCTAAGACCGCGCCGAACTCGGGAAGTTTCCCACCTTTGGCGACGGCAAAATCGGGGATAATCTCGGCAAGCTCGGCCAGGATTTCGTTCGAGAGAATCGGTGCAACCGACTTACCAAGTAAAATAGCGAAGATGTCCAGATCCGCCAAGCTGCCATCTCGGGGAGCAAGGGCGGCGTCGAAGGACTGGAGCCTTCGATCCGCGTTCGCAAAGGAGCCCGACTTCTCGGCGAAAGTCGCTCCGGGAAGGACGATGTCGGCAAGCTGAGCCAGCGGCGTCACATGCACATCTTGCACAATTAACATCTTTGTGGATGCACGAAGCAAGTCCGCGACACCTTGATCGAGGAACGGCTCGAGCCCTCCCGCCGTGAGGTAGATCGCTGCGTAATCGGCGCGAGCAACCTCATTGGTGAAGGTTTTAAACTCGATCACCTCGCCTTGGAAGTGCTTGAGGACCGCTTCGACCCCGTGCCGGTTCGGGCATTTCTCCGCGTGGATCGTGAACGGGCGAGGAACCACAAAACTTACATCACCGGTTCGCCCCGTGGTCTTGTCGGGATGATAGGTTTTGTCTTCGCCTTCGATCGGAACTGGCCCGAGGGCGAGAACGGAATTCGCACTCAGTTGTTTGATGTAAGTGGAGAGGAGGAAAGCCTCTTCAACCGTGAGGAAGGGCGACAGAACCGCCCCAATCTTGCCACCGTCTTTGCTGGTTGCTTTGAGCGATTGGTCAACAGAAGTCAGTGCCTTATCAATCGAGATTGTGCCGAGAACCCCGTGCTCGCGGAGGTATGCACTATTGAGCAAATTGACGTCGTTGGCGACCTTATAACTGTATCGGCCTGCGTCGCAGATCCAATAGTCATTGACGTTTGGATTGTAGCGAGGCTTGAACCGCCAAAGTTGGCCCCGGTTCTCTTCCGCACTGATATTACACCCGGTTGAGCACCCAGCGCAGATTGAGTCATGCTTGGCGAGAAACCAAACTCGCTGTTTGTGCAGAAAATCTTTGTCGAGCAATGCGCCCACCGGGCACAAATCGACAACGTTGCCGGCGAGCGGATTGTCGAGTTCGATACCTGGGAAGATATCAATCTCAGCATGACTACCACGACGCGTGACTTGAAGTTCAGACGTCTGAGTGATCTCGCGAGTGAATCGGACGCATCTCGTACACATGATGCATCGGTCCTGATTGAGTTGGATCAGGTCCGAGACATCTTTGCGAGGGTTGACGTTCCGCTCTTCGACAAAACGGTGGTTAGCCTGACCATATTCGTAGGAGTAGTCTTGCAGACCACATTCGCCAGCCTGGTCGCAGACCGGGCAGTCGAGTGGGTGGTTCAAGAGCAAGAATTCCATGATCATCTTCTGATGATCTTTGACCTTGGTCGAGTTGGTGACCAGAACCGTCCCATCCCTGGCTGGAGTCTGGCAACCCGGGACCATCTTGGGGATCATCTTGATCTCGCCGGTCTTCGGATCTTTACTTCCAACCTCGATCTCGCACATCCGACAGTTCGCGACCACGGAGAGTGCGGGGTGCCAGCAATAATAGGGGATCTCAACGCCAAACCGCTGCGCAGCCTGGATGGCGTTGAGCTTCTCGTTGTCGGGCAAGGTATACTCTTGCCCGTTAAGGATCATGGTCGCCATCGGTTCGCGGACCTTTCGCGTCAGGACGAGTGCGGTGAACGGAGTGCCCCGGTCGGGGACGACATACCGATGGAGACAGGAGTTACCGCAGCAGTCGTGGGCGATCCCATCGTGATAGCCGTCTGCAAAGGAGTGACGGCGTAGCGTGGATCTTGGTGAGTCTTGATATATTCTTCTAACTCAGGTCGGAACTTGGCGAGTGCATTCTTGATCGGCCAAGCGGCACCATCCGCAAGTCCACAAATGGTGGTGCCAGGCGTGATTCCGAGGTTCGCCTGAATCCCGCCCAGTACGGTTAAGTCTTCCATCCGACCGCCGCCGAGCTTGATCCGCTTCATCGTCTTGTAGATCCAGGCGGTCCCTTCGCGGCAAGGCGTACACTGCCCACAACTCTCGTGGGCGAAGAAACGGGCACAGTTGTAGAGGTAATCAACGATCGAAGTTTGATCATCGATCACGGTCACTGCAGCGGTGCCAAGTCCGAGGCATCCGGGTTTGCGAATGGCTTCGAAATCGAGCGGGGTGTCCAACTCGTCGGCGGAGAGTAAGCCCATGCTGATCCCTCCTGGAACAACGGCCTTGGCCTTTCGGCCTTTCCAGACCCCTTGGCCGTGAACCTCAATCAATTCGCGACAGGTAATGCCAAGGGGCAGCTCAACACACGTTTGCTTGTTCACGTGACCAGAAATGCAGTAGAGCTTGGGACCATAGCTCTTGGGGGTGCCCATCGACTTGAACCAATCGGCCCCACGTTCAACAATATGGGGGACGCAGGCCAAGGTCTCGACGTTGTTGACAACAGTCGGCTTCTTGAAGGCTCCCTCAACGGCGGGAAACGGGGGCTTGATCCGTGGCCAGCCTCGTTTGCCTTCAAGGCTTTCGATTAGGCCGGTTTCTTCGCCACAGATGTAGGCCCCTGCCCCGCGATGGACCCAGATCTCCAGGTCAAAACCGGAGCCGAAGATGTTCTTGCCGAGATAACCTTTGGCCCGAGCCTCGTCGATCGCTCGTTCAAGGATCTGATAGGCTTTGATGTACTCGAAGCGGACATAGAGGTAAGCGGCGGTCGCTTTGGTCGCGAAGCAGCCGATGATGATCCCTTCGATCAGTTGGTGGGGATCCTTCTCCATCAGAATACGGTTATTGAAGGTTGCTGGCTCGCTCTCATCGGCATTGATGCACATGAGAGTTTCCTTCCGATCCTTGGGAAGGAAACTCCACTTCAGTCCGCAGGGGAACCCAGCGCCACCTCGGCCACGAAGCTCACTGTCCTTGATCAGATTGACCACTCCGTCGGGGTCCATCTGAGTCAGGGCCTTGCGTGCAGCCTGGTAACCACCACGCGACTCGTACACCGGGAGCGTATGGCTCTGGGCGACGTTCCAGTTGCGGGACAGGACTGGTTCAAATGCGGCCACGGCAAACAACTCCAGCGAGGTCAAGCGAGCGGCGGAAGTAAACCACAGCTATCATTTGAGGTTACAGGATCGGCTGAGGGCCGCGCTTGACATCGGCGATCATGGCGTTGACCTTCTCTTCCGTCAACGGCCCGTAGATTCGACCATCGTCGGCGAGGGCGGCAGGTGCGAAGTCACAAATGCCCAGGCACTCGGCGAACTCGACGGTCACCTTGCCATCCGAAGAGGTCTGGCCGGAACCATGAAGGCCGAGCTTCGCACAGGTGACCTCGAGCATCTCCTCACCGCCAGTGAGCATACAGGAGAGCGAGCGACAGACCCATAAGCGGACATCGCCGATGGGTGCCTGGGGAAAGAAGCCGTAGAAGCTCATGGTGTCATGAACTTCGGCGGGGGTGATTTCCAGGATCTCGGCGATCTCGGCCATCGCTTGGAACGGAACGCATCGGAGCGACTCATGAACAATATGGAGCGCAGGCAGAGTGACGGCCTTCTTGCTCGGATAGCGACCAATGTACGCCCGAATCTTGGCGCGAATCCCTTCGTTCAGGAGTGGTGCTGCCACGGTGCTCATCGGTCGAAACGCCTCAAGAGTGAGAAATCCCGTCAAATCCCGCAAATATTAGCGATCGAGTTCGGCAGCAATGATGTTCAAGCTACCGAGAACAGCCACAATGTCCGCAATCAGATGGTCTTTGATGATCAAGGGAAAGACCTGAAAATGAATGAATGAGGGAGGACGGGTGCGAGTCCGCCAGGCCGTCTGAGTCCCATCGGTCACCAGGTAGTAGCCGAGTTCGCCGTTGGGCGACTCGATCGCAGAGTAGACTTCGTTCCGAGGTGTTTCCGCCCCACGGTTGGGCATGATCAGCTCGAAGTGCTGGATCAGCCCTTCCATACTGTTGTAGGCAGTCCCCTTATCAGGAAGTGAGAACTTCTCAGCAATGGGCAGGTTGACAGGCCCGGTAGGCAGATTTTCTACGGTCTGCTTGAGGATCCGCATGCTCTGGACCATCTCTTCCATCCGGACCTGGAACCTAGCGTAGCAGTCCCCTTCCGTGGCGTAGGGAACATCGAAGTCGAGGTCCCCATACACCAGATATGGCGCGTCTTTGCGAAGATCGATCGGGATACCACTCGCTCGGGCGATCGGGCCTGAACAAGAGTAACTGATCGCGTCGGCCTTGGTCAGCGTACCGACCCCCCTCATTCGATCGAGGAAAATCCGGTTCCGGAATAAGAGCTTTTCCATGTCGCTGAGGACCTTGGGCATCGCGCCCAAGAACCGCCGAATCTTCTTGATCACCTCATCGTTGAAGTCCTGAAGCACGCCGCCAACCCGGGTATATCCAGGGTGGAACCGATATCCTGACATCTCTTCATAGATGTCGTAGATCATCTCACGCTGGTTGAATGCGAACAAGAAAGCGGTAAAGGCTCCCAAGTCGAGAGCCGCGGCACCCGTACAGAGCAAGTGGTCACTGATTCGGGCAAGTTCACCAATGATCACACGAATATATTTGCAACGTTCGGTGAGTTCGATACCAAGGGCGGACTCGACCGCGTGGTGCCAGGCCACCTCATTCATCGGCGGGCTGATGTAGTTTTTGCGATCGACGACTGTGACATACTGGTTGAAGTTGAGGTGTTCACCCAGCTTTTCGAAGCCGGAGTGCAAGTAACCAATGTGCGGAGTCGCCTTGACGATGCGCTCGCCATCGAGATCGAGCACGAGACGCAGCGTCGTGTGGGTCGCTGGGTGCTGGGGCCCGAAATTCAGAGTCCAGAGGTACTGCTTGGACTCGACACCAACCTCAGGATCGTCGAGCAGATTCGCCGGCATGGGTTGTACTCAAAGATCCAGGGCGTTCACAAGTCTACGGATGAAAACGAGATTACGACTGGGCACGTGACAGCTTAGGGAAGTTGTGCCGTTCGCCGCGTCCACGAAGCGGATAGTCCTTACGAAGCGGAAACGCTTCAAACTCGTCCGGCATGAGGATGCGTCGAAGGTCAGGATGCCCTTCGAACTTGATACCATACATGTCAAAAACCTCGCGCTCCATCCAGTCCGCCCCCATCCAGAGAGGCATCACACTCGGGAGGGTCGCTTGAGCTGCGGTCACGCCGACCTTGACGACGAGGAAAGCATTTGTCTCAAGATTCCGCAGCACGTAATGAACTTGGAAGCGATCTCGCGTCCAACCCGGATATCCCAGGTAATCGACGCCACCTAACTCGGAGAGGAATGAGAAACCACACTCGTTCTTGAGGAACTCGAGAAGCGAGAAGAGCTGAGACTTGGGTACGAAAAGCCTGAGATTGTCCCGGAAAATCGATGTTGAGAGCACACCTTCGCCGAACCGCTCAGAGAGCTTGGTCAGCGTGGCGCTGTGGGGATCGAGAGGTTTGGCTGTGGCAGTCATCCGTCGGAGGCTTCCCGTCAGAGTGAGTGGGGGTCACTGAACCTCAGTAACACCGACAAGTGATTTACCGCCTGGTAGTCGATACCCGAACCGATCCTCATCGCCGCGCTCAACTCGAGCTGAAGGCAAGATCCCAAGCTGCTGAAGTTCAATCACATGCTGTTCACGGTCGGCCAACTCGGGGAGGCCAGTCTCGGCGATCCCGCCTCCACGTTGAATTTTAGCTTGAAGGTCCATGACAGCCCGGAGGATTTGCTCGGGGCGAGGTGGGCAGCCGGGAATGTACAGGTCAACCGGAATGAATCGGTCGATCCCCTGGACTACGGCATAGGTGTCGAAGATCCCCCCCGTTGAGGCACATGCCCCCATGCTGATGCACCACTTGGGCTCCGGCATCTGCAACCAGATCCTCTGCAGCACTGGAAGCATCTTCATTGCAACCCGGCCTGCGACAATCATCAGGTCGCATTGGCGGGGACTGAATCGCATAACCTCAGCGCCAAAACGTGCGATATCAAACCGGCTGGCACCGACCGCCATAAGCTCGATTCCGCAGCAAGCGGTCGCGAAGGGCATCGGCCAGAGGCTGTTCTTGCGGCACCAATTCACGACCGCGTCGAGGCTGGTCAGGATGGTATTCTCAGGGACCTCAACAGTTCCGGTGGGAACATTGGCGAGAGATGCCCTGGTCGTGATCTGGGCTGCGGTGGTCGGATAACCACCCTGGACAGGGTTCAGCGCCACTCGAAGACCCCTTTCTTCCACGCATAAGCAAAAGCGGCCGCCAAGGCAATCACGAAGATGAAAATCTCGATGAAGACCAGCGACCGAAACTCGGGCGGAATGCCAACCATGATCCGCTCGGGGACGGATGTACCAGAGGCTGTGGGCGATCCAAGGCTCCACTGCGCGACTGCGAATGGATACAGAAAAAGCAATTCAACATCGAACAAGAGGAAGACGATCGCCACCAAGTGATAACGCACGTCGAACCGTTGGCGAGCGTCGCCGATCGGGTCCATGCCCGACTCATAAGGCATCTGCTTGACGTCATTTCGTTGATGCGGGCCGATGATGGCGCTCGCGCCGAGCATCCCAACCGCAGTCATGACGGCAACCAGAATGAACAAGAAGACGGGTGTCGATTCGAGACCCATGGGTGTTCCACCAAAGTGCAGTTACGACGCCGACTCGCAGTTTGTGAACAGTTTCACAATGTATCGTAAAAAAATTCCCAACCTCGAGCAGAGGCCGGGTTCTTGATCGATGCACAGATCATACGTACTTGCGAGAGTGTCGCAAGGGGGTAGCGATCTTAATCACCACGTTCGTTCACACAGGGAGTGTACTCATCTCGACCAAGGAGTCAACGCGTAGAAAGCTGCACTAGGTTTTTACCGGGGGAGTTCTCTAGGTGGTGACGGACGCGGTGCGGTGGGCTTCTCCACAGAATCGCTGGCGAGTGGGGCGGTCAACAAGGTCGAGGGCTGGGAAGCCGGTGAACCCGTGCGGCGTCCGGCTCGTCGGGCGTTCTCGGGATTGGAACGGTCGATGGGCTCGGGTTCTGGGGCCGGGCGATCCTCGTTCGGCCTGACGGTGGTCGGTTTGGGAGCAGGCACGATGGTTCGACGACCGGCGGAGCCGCCGATTGGACCGAGCGGGTCAAGGAGCGAGGATGGACCTCTCGCCGTTGACGACTTGGCCTTGGCAGCGGGGGTGGCCGTTTTCGAGGTCGGCTTCTTGTCAAAAGAGGTATCGCGCCCCGCCTTGGCGATTTGGGAGTTAACCTCTTTCAGCATCTGAGCCCGCTTCTTGGGGTCTTTTTCTCGCGTGGCTTCGAGGTAGCGTTGGTAGCGTTCTTGCTGTCCTTCGTAGTAGGACTTTTCGACTCGCTCGTTGGGTGAATCAAGTCGACCCGCAGCGCGATCGAGTTGGCGATAAGCTTGGGTGTAGGGAATGCCGATGCCGTTACCGCGACGAGCCGCGTTGCTATCGTCCGAGAAGCGATCGGGATTCATGGCCCGGTCGAACTGGTTGTATCGCGAGCCGACGCCGCGTTCGGCATCCATCTCGTTGCGGGCCGCGCCTGGAAGGGCGAAGTTGGACGGGGCAGAAGGATAGACAAATGGTTGGTAGGGGTTCGTGGCATTGCCGAACGGATCAAAGGCATTTCCTTGGGCGAACACCGACTGGCCCAGTCCCGCCAGTAATCCCAGCGAGACTACGAACATGTATCGTTGCCGAATGGTCCCGTCAGGCCGCATCGCATGCCTCCCTTTCGCATCCGATTCCACTGGCCTAGATCGAAGGATCTGGGGAGTAGAAACCGTCGCAGAGCCACCATCCTATATCTTAGCACATCCTTTTGACTCGGTCCTAGTCCGGTCTCGACGATTCCTGAGGCCAGACCGGATAATCGGGCGAAGGAGGTTTGAGCAGGTGTTTCTGACGCAACCTGTACTCGTGTAAAAGTTCGGTAGGGATCGTAAGAACTCCCAAGCGGCCTTGACCGTGCAGTTGAAAGTCCTCTTCGGCGCCCAGGATGCACAAGTTATCGACATTCAGGGCTTCGACCTCGGTTTCGCCGACTCGGGACAGATTGCAACCACCGGTGAGGACGAGCACGATCCGAATGTCCAGGCCAGCGGGCTCACGGTGATTCTGCCCAGGATTCAGGTCAAGGACTTGATACGTAAATCGATGCTCGCCGGTTCGCAAGGGGTCCTGAGCCTCCTCGGCTCCGATCTTCTCAAAGCCCCAAATCTGGATAAATCGCTCTCGGAAGTGGAACGGTGGAACCCCGTTGTGGGAGAGACAGAGCAAGTCGACTGGGGTCTCAACATCGATCGCGACCGCTTGCGGAACGATGATCAAGTCTCCTCGGGTGACGACCACTACCCGCCGATCGGTACTTAGTCGGGTGGAGCTGAGGCAAACTGCGTAGAGTGTGCCGGCTGGTTCGTAGAGACGGGGTACGTCTTCTTCTCGCCAAAGGTCGAGGGCCGGTTCCCAGGTGCGGATTGAGGTTGAAGCTGTACTCCAACCCTCGGCGGATCCTCCCTTGAGTGGCAAGTGGGCGTACATCGAAATTCCTCCTCCAGAGAATTCTGACGATTTCTTGACTCAACCCCAGCGGGTTGTCGCTAACTCAGTTATGCTTGAGACGCTGCGGTGCGTTCTGAGTCAGGAGCGAGGCGTGATGATGAACGTTCTAGCCTGTTGCTGCATGGTCATGGCGACATGCCTGGTCGAGCCCGAGCAGTCGCTTCAGTCGCTCGTGGCCCAGCTCGGCTCACCAAAGTATCAGGAAAGAGAATCGGCCGCCGAGCGTTTAGTGGCGATCGGGCCAGAGTCGCTGCCGGCCATTCGGTTGGCAAGCGAAAGCACAGACCCTGAGATCCGCACCCGCGCTGCCATTCTCATCGAAAAGATCGAGTCGGCCCAGCTTACCAAGCCAACCATGATCACGCTCGACTATGAAGACCAACCGATCAGGGGGGTCGTCGACTCGCTGAACAAACGGTTTTCCACCCACTTGAGCCTTGGTCCAGAGAACCCGACGATCTGGGATACGCGCCGGATCACGTCCGCCAGTCAGGGTGAGCCGCTCCCCTTTTGGAAAGCGGTCGATCAACTTTGCTCCGATGCCAGCGTGCACATCAATCCGGGGGGAATGCCCACAAATGGTCGCCGGGAGGCGAGCTTGGGGCTCTCCGACGGTGTGGGCGAACGCTCCGCGTATGTCAGCGATCAAGGTCCGTTCCGGGTCAGTTTGGTCGGGTTCAACTACAGCCAGAACCTGACCTATCTGCGAGGGAGACGGATGCCCCTCCAGCCGGCTTTTGCCGAAATTGCACCCGTGCCGACCGATCGGCCCGACGTCTTTGAGCAGTTTAACGTGACCCTTCAGCTCATTGCTGAGCCAAGGCTGATGATCCATCAGAGGGGTGCCCCTAGGGTCACCGAAGCCTTCGACGAACACGGCCAGATGCTCACGACTGCCGGACGAGACCAGAACTCACCTCGGTTCGCAGGTTACGCAGGTTTTCATGCGAACCCCGTCCCCATGTTGCAGCTCCAGGCCGAGCTGGCCCGACCCAAGAGCGTTGGCAAGGTGATTCGGCGAATGAAGGGGGTCATTCCCCTCGCCGTCTCGACTCGAAGGCCCGAACCGCTCCGGATCGCACTCTCCGACCCTGCCGACAAGGTTCATCGGAATGATGAGGTCGCGATTACGGTGAGCGAGGTCAAGTCACGCGCTGACGGCCCCCAGCGCACCATCCTCATCCAGCTCCGACCGATCGGAACGCCCCGAGCGGCTGAGGCTGGGGGCCAGGACGACGTAAATCCCGGTCGTTCCGACCTGATCCAGGCGCAGCGGATTGAGATCATCGACGCCACAGGCCAGGCTCTCCTCTGGTTACCGAGCGACGTGCGAACCGATGCGGAGGGGTCGCGAATCTCGATCGTCCTGCCAGCGAACGGTCAGCCCGCCCCGGTCGAAATCCGCTATTACGGGATGATCCGGGTCGTGACCGAGGTCGCCTTCCAGTTCAACGACGTCCAGCTCGATAAGGAAGATGGGGACAGAACACGAAAGGCTAGGCCTTGATCACCAAGCTCAGAACCCATGTCCCTTACTTTGATGTCAGGACCAAGTTGTCGCGGTGGATCATCTCGTCATAGCCCCCTGCGACTCCCAAGGTCAGACGGACTTGCTCAGTCCGGAGGCCACGGACGGTCGAGGCCGCGACCGAGTTGTAATTGGTCAGCCCCCTGGCGAACTCGTGGCCTTCCCTGTCTCGAATCCCGACGACATCTCCCCCTTCGAAGTCGCCCAGGATGCCGATGACTCCGATCGCCAGCAAGCTCGTGGTGCCAGACTCGAGGGCGTTTCGAGCCCCAGCATCGACAATATAGTGCCCCCTGGGTCTCGCAGTTAGCCCAATCCACCGCTTGCGAGCCGCCTGGGTCTTGCCATTCGCCAGGAAGAGTGTGCCTACCTGCTCACCGGCCAGGATGCGGGTGAGTGGCTCGGGCTTGCGACCCGAGGCGATGATCACGGACCCACCAGCCCGAGTCACCAAGCTGGCGGATTGGAGCTTGCTCTTCATACCACCAGTGCCGAGGCTACTCTTGCTATCACCGGCGAGACCAAAAACCTCTTCATCAAGGTTGGGGACGAGCCGGATGGTTTCGGGGGTTCCCCCAGAATCTGGATCGGCTTGATAGAGGCCATCGACCACGCTAAGGATCACGAGCAGCGGGGCGCGGAGCAGGTTCGTGACCATCGCAGCGAGGCGGTCATTGTCGCCAAATTTGATCTCATCGACGCTGATTGTGTCATTCTCATTGATGACCGGAACTGCGTCCCACTCGAAGAGAGCGGTCAGGGTGTTTCTCATGTTGAGGTAACGCGTACGATTGTCGAAGTCTTCATGGGTCAGGAGCAGTTGCGCCGCGTGTCGGCCATGGCGGCGGAATCCGTCATCATAGGCACGGATCAGGTCGGCCTGACCAACGGCGGCAGCCGCCTGAAGCTGGCGGAGGTTATCAGGACGCTTGGAGAGTCCAAGTCGCCCCATCCCAGCCCCGACCGCTCCCGAGCTGACGAGCGCGACCTTGCGTCCTGAATCGATGACCGCGCTGATCTGCTCGGCGAGGTGGTCGATCCGCACAGGGTCGAGCGACCCAGTGGCACCGGTCAAGACACTGGTGCCGACCTTGACGACCCAGACAGGGGAGGAGTGGACGATTTCGTCGCGGACCAGGTCGCGGGCCATCCGGGGCCTCTCGTTCTCGGCCATTGGCTGGCTTTTGATCAATGAAGATTGTCTGAAGGGCTACAGCCCGAGTATAATCAATTCTTACATGGGGCCTAGCCGAACCGGCTCGCCGGATCAATTGGCTCAGGTTCCTCCCCTTCCTTGTATCGAGCCAAATACGGATGGGCGAACTCTTTCATGAGTGCGGCGTGGCCGCAATTTACCACGCTCCGGGGACCTCGAACGCGAAGCCCCTTGCCTCTCTTGATCACGTGAAGAGCCCCGCTCGGCTGATCCCGCGAATGCTGCTCGACATGCAGAATCGAGGCCAACTTGCGGCCGGGATGACGAGCTATAACCCTTCTCACCCTTCCATTTTGCGCACCCACAAAGAGCTCGGCATGGTCGCCGAGGCCTTTCAGCTCAATCATAAGCTCCAATACGAACAGATCATGCGTGGTCAGGACGGACCCGCCGCGATCGGCCATGTCCGCTACGCCACCTCGGGCGGAGACGACCGCCGACTCGCCCAGCCTTTTGACCGCGAACATGGACGCCGATCCCGCTGGTTCTCGTTCGCCTTCAATGGCCAGATCGCAAACTTTGATGAGCTTCGCAAGGAGTTGCTGGCCAAGGGTGACTACCACCTGAGGCACGACAACGACACCGAGATTATCCAGCACACTTTGAGTCAGGAGATCCAGCAAGAGGGCGAGGACGTTGACTGGGTTGAGGTGTTTTCGCGGATCGCCAAGCGGTTCGACGGAGCCTACAACATCGTCCTCCTCTCGGCTGTCGGCGACCTGATTGTCGCACGCGACCCCTTGGGTCTTCGACCCCTTTGCTATGCGCGAGAGGGAGGGCTCTTCGCGGTCGCTAGCGAAAGCGTCCCGCTCGCGAACCTCGGGTTCCGCGAGATCCACTCGCTCGAACCTGGCATGATGGCGATCGCCAACGAGAAGGGGGTCCGCTTCGAGCGGTTCGCGCCCTCCACGAGCCGAGCCCACTGCTTCTTCGAGTGGATCTACTTTGCCAGCGTCGCGAGTACTCTGGACGACCGATCGGTCTACCTCAGTCGTAAGGAGCTGGGACGCGAGCTGGCCAAGGTCGAAGACATCCCCCTTGGTGACGATCTGATCGTTGTCCCTGTTCCGGACACCGCCAAAGCGGCTGCGGATTCGATGGCATTCGAACTCAAGCTTCCCTCGGTGGAAGGCCTAATCCGCAACCGAAATGTGGGCCGAACCTTCATCGAAGGGGATGGCGACCGTGAGGCCAAGGTGAGGATGAAATACACCCCCCTCCCCGAGGTCATGAAGGGGAAGCGGGTGCTCCTCGTCGAGGACAGTATCGTCCGCTCGACGACCATGCGGATCCTGGTCAACGAGATCCGCGACCGGGGCGGTGCGAGGGAGATCCACCTTCGAATCGCCTGCCCACCGATCATCTCTCCGTGTTTCTACGGGATCGACATGTCCAAGAAACGCGAGCTTTTCGCGCCTCCGTTTATCGACCTTCCGAACAGCGGGGTCTCGAAACAGGCCCAGCAAGCGATGGCCGACAAACTAGGCGTCGAGAGTCTCCGCTACCTCCCGGTCGAGTCGATTGGCCGGGCGATTGGCCTGCCAACCGACCAACTTTGCCGAGCTTGCGTCACCGGTCATTACCCGACCGCAGCAGGGACTCGGCTCTGCCGGCGAGACGCGGACTCGAAGGCCAGTGAACATACGAATGGACGGACAGGCGAGTCGCATTGACACGCCTGCCATCCTGATCTGACGGCCGAGACGTCGGATTCTCCCTATCGCTTACGATAATGGGCCCGATAGATCGGTCGGCCTTCAATCCGATACTTCCGCTCGAAGTTCGTGAGATAGTCGAGTTCGTGTTCGGGCGTGTTTGGCTCGGGCTCGGGCTGGACGTCGAATTCCGGGTGCGTCGCCATGAGTGAGAGAATGACCTCGTAGTACTCATGGACATCAGTCACCACCCAGAAGTCACCGCCGACCTTGAGGGTCCGATACACGTCGAGAACCAAAGGCTCGCGGAACACGCGACGCTTGCGATGACGCGCTTTCCACCAAGGGTCAGGGAAGTAGACATGGACCGCAACCAGGCTCTCGGTCGGGACGTACCTGGCCAGAAAGTCGAGGGCGTCGCCAGGGTGGACCTGAACGTTAGGGATCTCGTTCTTGTCGATCCGATGCGCTGCCTCTTTGGCGTACTTGACGGCGATCTCGATCCCCAGGAAGTTGTGTTCCGGCTTACGTCTGGCCTCTCGGGCGAGGAAGAGCCCTTTGCCGGAACCGACTTCGAGTTCCACCGGGTGGTCGTTCCCAAAGACCATCGACCAGTCGAGTGGCTGCGACTGTTGGCTGAGTGCAAGGATCGCTTTGGGGAGAGGCTTGAGAGGCCTCGGTGGGCGGGGAGTTACGTCGCTCATTCACTCGTGCGGGTGTTAAGGGTCACCCCGATGACTCGTCCGTGGTAGACCAGGTTGGTTCCCACAAAGCCTTGGGTTTCAAAGGTCGTTTGACGCCGGTGCAGCTTGGTCGCCTTTGCGATCATCACGAGTCGATCGCCTGGCCGAACTGTGCCTCGGAAGCGGACTTCTTCGAGCCCGCCGAAGCCGATCATGGCATCTTCACCCACGAGCTTCACGAAGTGGCAAAAGTAGCTGCACAGTTGAGCCGCTGTCTCGCACATCATGACGCCCGGCATGAGCGGGAAGCCGGGCATGTGACCACGGACCCAGAACTCGTCGTTTGAGACGTCTTTGTAGCCAATGATCAAGTTCTCTTGAGCATCCGCATAAACGATCGCCGTGAGCTGTTCCATCTCGAACCGTTGCAGATTCGTCCGACGGATCGTCTCCAGGTCGAAAAGGACGCGAGTGGTATCAATCGTTGAAGGGTCAACAATCGGGGCGGGAGGCATTCCAAGTTCTCTAGGCTGGCCGCGAGGCCGATTCACCGGCAAACCGATATCATGACGCTTTCTGCGGCCTGAGACAAGAGGCGAAATGCTTACGAGAAGGTCGGGCAGGCGGCACACGTGAACATTTCTGGGTGGCACTGGTCGTACCCGACCAGTGATTTCCGCGGAGCGATCGACAGACCTCGTTCCTTGCTCCAAGGCGATTGCCGCGTTACGCTTGTCGTTCCCAAACGGCGATCCAAAGAAGGGATTCCGCTCCTGAGTAACGACGAATGGCAGCAATTGGCACACGTGAACATTTCTGGGTGGCACTGGTCGTACCCGACCAGTGCTTTCCGCGGAGCGATCGACAGACCTCGTTCCTTGCTCAAAGACACTTGCCGCGTTACGCTTGTTGTCCATGAACAGCGATCCCAAGACCGTCAAGAGATTTCATGAGCCCGGCGATTGCCACGAGCTAACTTTCTCGTGTTATCGGGGGATTCCACTTCTGG
>JANXSX010000194.1 GCA_025356475.1 Isosphaeraceae bacterium
TAAGCCGATCGAAGCAAGGGAGGTTCCCTCGATCTATGGGTGGATCAGCCAGAGGGTCATCGCCGAGGGGTTGGTACAAGCAATGTCTAATATAGTAGCGATAGGTGTCCGAGAGAAGTCCCGAGAATCTACGAGTCGAGCCCCAAATTCCACGAGGGGATGCCAGCGATCAGCCGGTGGTCGAGCTTCGATACAGACCCGTTCCTGAATAAGACCGAACGCGAGATCAACAATTGCGAGCGACGTATTCGCGTCCTGGAAAAGGAACGGCTCTTGGCCACCAAAGAAGATCCTCAAGTTGAAGTGAATCCGAGCGATTCCTCCGCTTCGACCGTTTCCGCCGACGCGGAAGAGGCCCCGGTCGCCTCGCCGCTCTTATAGATGTTGCCCGAAGGCTCTTTGACAATTCGGAAGACAGTTGACGGTGTGAGGCCGTTTTTGGGCGACGATGCGCTCCAGATCCAGCGGATCAACAGGGCGTTTCCAACCTCGCCGCTGGCACACCTCTGGAGTGCTTCTTATCGCGTTGCACGACCGGTGGTATCGCTCGTACCTCGCTCGACCACCGGCTAAGGGCTGACATCCCTGCGGGATGAAATCCATCGAGAGCGAATCCCCCTCGTCCGGTGGTGTCGCTCGTTCCTCGCTTGCCCACCGGCTCATGGCGGGTATCCCTGCAGGAGGTAATCCCCCTCGGGCTCCTCACTTCAGCTTGGGACCAATCTTGGCATCGATCTCGGCCTCGTCCTTGACCTCGCCGATTCCTCCGAACAACTCCCAGTGTTCGACGTGCTCGGCGGTTTCCCCAGGCTTCAAAGTCAGAACAGGTCCGAGGCTCTCGATTTCGAGCATGTCTTCATTCGTGAATGTCTCGAAGTTCACACCGGCGTCGGGGTAGGTTTTGCCTTCGATGTAGTCAAACGAGGAGACGAAAAGCGTGCCGTTGTTCAGGTATCCGATCTTGCCTAAGCGATGAGCGATCCCGAGCTTGGTGGGACTCTTCTTGCTGTCCTGTTTGAGGGTGATGTACTTCGACCCCCAATGCCAGCGAGTGTCGCTGAAGTCGAGGTAGGACCAGATGGAGAAGAGCTGGTTGGGTGCAAAGTCCGCAGCACTCCGCGCGTTCTTGGGACTGCCGGGGTGGGGAGCTTTCGGGGGCAACGGGATGATCTCGGTTCCGCCGGGAGCCATGACGCTGATGCCCCACACGCAGAGTTCAATTGGCTCCTTGCCAATATTGGTGATCCGGTGCGTGGCTTTGACCTTCGAACCGGTCGGGGCGAGGGCGAGATCTAGCTCGCGTTGCATCGAGTACTCGGTATCGGGTCCGGGGGCGAAACGGATCACTCCGGGGGCGATTTCCCGGCTGGTCACGGGGCTGTTGTCGAGGGCATAGGTCCGGGTCTTGTCTTCGGGACCGGCCCAAACGCGGTGTCCGCCACGAATCTGCCACTCGGACTCACCGGTCCTGCCCATCTGTTCGGCGTAGTTCTTGAAGACGTTTTCACCATCGTTGAGGCGATAGCTGATGACGCGCGGACCGATGTCGAGCGTCACGATCAACTCGGCCTCGCCGTTGCTGATCTTGAGGTTGTTGGCCCAACCTTTGTAGGCGACCTTCTCCATGGAGAGCTTCCTCTGGGCGTTGACGGTGGGTTCTGCGGCGAAAGTAGAAGCGACACTAAGACTGAGGCCCACGAAGGCCACCAGCCCGAACCGAAAGGAGAGAGTCATACGTGCTTCCTCACTGTCGAAATGCCTCGATACAACCGGACCCCTATTGCGTCGAGTCGGTCGCGCCGGGTCAAGAGGCCATCATCGCAAAGGATGGAGTCCTCGCGTGAGTCTGCGATCATTCAGAGCTTTGAAAGCCCTCGGTTCGTCTTTCAAGAGCTTGACCAACTGCGTGGTGGAACAGCCCAGGATCGCGGAGGTCGCGGCCAGGTTGTCCTCACGTTCCTTGAGGACGTCAAGGACTTCCGACAAGAGCGAGGGGAAGTCCTCATGGGCAGGATTCACAAGGATTTTCCCCCCTCGGCAGCGTGATTTCCAGAGTTCTGAGGGCTCCAACTCCGCAGGATGACGGACTTCAAGTGCCAGCCGTAACCGGAGCCGAAACAGAGCCTGCTCGCGGTTTTCGGATTGGCTTCGCCGCTCGTTCGCTTCGGCCCTGATCCCTGTGGGCGTGTGGGTCAAGATCACGGCCGTTTCGACCTTGTTGCGATTTTGTCCACCGGGGCCAGAGGCTCGGCTGAACTGGATCGAGCAATCGGTGAGAAGCGCTTCGGTGGTGCGTGCGGCGGGGTGAAGGCTCATGATTCGGGGAACCTCAGGCCGAGAACGCGTGCCCAGAGCCGCTCGTAAGTCTCGACAACTCGCGATGGGCTGAAGTCCGCCTCGACTCGGTGTCGGCCAGCCTCTCCAAAGCGAGTGAGCCGGTCGCGATCGGAAGCGGCCTCCAACAAAGCATGGGTCAGAGCGTCCACGTCGTTGGGCGGGACGAGCCAACCGGTTTCTCCAGGACGAACCAGGTCCTCAGTCCCTTCGATATCCGTTGCGACGACGGCCAGGCGCGCAGCCATCGCTTCCAGAACCACGTTCGGCATCCCTTCCCAGAGCGAGGGAAGCACGAGTAAATCCGCAGTTCGCAGCAGCGAAGGGACATCGCGCCGCCGTCCCAACCAGTGGACTCTCTCGCCCAATCCGAGCGATTCGGAGTGTTCGCACAAGCTTTCGCGGAGTGGCCCATCGCCAGCGAGTACTAGGTGCCAGTCGGGTCGAGCCTTGGTCAGCCTGCTCGCCGCTTCGAGCAAGATCGGCAACCCCTTCTGAGGATCGAGCCGACCGACATATAGCACAAGAAATGCGTCAGAAGCGATCCCAAGCGTGGCACGATCGATAGGGCTGGCCGCGTCGAAGGGGCGAGGGGCGACTCCGTTGGGGATCACGGCGAGGCGGTCCGGGGGGAGGCGACCGACGAGTCGAGAATAGCGCTCCACCCCATGAGAAACGCAGACTTGACCGCAAGTGAGGTGCTGGGTCAATCCGTCGAGCATGAGATGCCACTCGCGCTGCTTTTCCGCGACTCGGAGGCCCCCGAGCGTCCAGGGGTGACCAGCCCAGGGAGCCGCCAACCTCGTGGCCAGGTTGGCGTGGAACAGGAAGCTTTGAACGAGGGCCGGCTCGAATCGCCTCAACGCCTTGACGAGTTGGGCAAGTCCCTGAAACGGTCGTTTGGTCCGAATATCCAGGCAGACCGTCTCGATTTCAGCCGTTTGGAGAGTCTGGACGAGTTCGGCATCTGGACCGAGGCAAATGACCGATGGGCGCCAACGTGCCCGGTCGAGCCCGACGGCGAGTGCAACCAGAGCCCGTTCGGCTCCACCGACGTCAAGGTCGGTGATTGCCAGCGTGATGGGTATCGGCTTACTGGGCCAGGGATCGTGGGGGGCGAGGCGGACTCGGCGGGCGAGGGCTTGCACGTCGGGGGCCTCGGCATGGCAGAATAGGGCGATCTTCGCCGAGGGGGATTGGTTTCCAGGCCAATTGTACTCCTTCCGGAATCGTTCTGACCACCAAACCTGGAGCCTTCGCTTGCTGACCTCGGCCTTCGACTTCGATCTCCCCGTTGAACTGATCGCCCAGCATCCAGTCGTACCTCGTGATCAGTCGCGACTGATGGTCCTCGATCGGGTTCAAGGCACGATCCGCCACCATCTTTTCACCGATTTACCCGAACTGCTTGCTCCTGAAGATGTTCTGGTCCGGAACCGTTCGCGAGTGGTTCCCGCCCGCTTGCTCGGCCTGCGTGAGGAGACCGGTGGTGCGTGGGAAGGGTTGTTCCTGCGGCTCCTGGCCGACGGCTGTTGGGAGGTCCTGGCCACGACCAGGGGGAAACCTTCCCTCGGTGAGTTGGTTGATGTGAACGGCCTGAAGCTTCGGCTCGAGGCCAAGGGGGTGGATGGTCACTGGACGGTTCGGCCGATCTCGGATGAGACGATGCCAGTTCTGCTCGAACGCTGTGGTCAGATTCCCCTGCCCCCGTATATTCGCAAGGGCCGAGAACAGCCGGAGGACCGCCTCCGCTACCAGACCGTTTATGCCGTCGAGCCGGGCAGTGTGGCCGCCCCAACGGCAGGGCTCCACTTCACGAATCGGATCTTTGACCGCTTGAATCAGCGTGGGATCACCTGGGTCGATGCCGTGTTGCATGTGGGCCTGGGGACGTTCCGACCGATCAAGGTCGATCAGATCGACGACCACGTTCTCCATGAAGAATGGGCGAGCCTCTCGCCCCAAGCGGTAGCAACGATCCGCCAACGTCGCGAGGCGGGTGGCAGGGTCGTGGCTGTGGGGACGACCTCAACTCGGACCTTAGAGACGGCGGCGGCGGCTTCGGGTGAGCTCGAGGCATTCGAAGGGCCGACCGCCCTTTACCTGAAGCCTGGACACGACTTCCGCGCAGTGGATGCGCTCATCACCAACTTTCACCTCCCCAAAAGTAGTCTGCTAGTTCTCGTTGCCGCTTTGGCCGGTTATGATCTGATGCGGTCGGCCTACGTCGAGGCGATCGCTCGGAAGTACCGATTCTACAGTTATGGCGATGCCATGCTGATTCTTTGATGTTTATGGGAGTAGTGAAACGATGCAGGCCAAAGATGTAATTCGGTCGACAATCGCGTCAAGTGACCAGATCCTTGGTGCGTATCTGGACGGGCTCAGCGATGCCGATCTCCTCCTCATTCCAGTCCCCGGAATGAACCCGATGGCCTGGCAGCTTGGGCACCTGATCTCCGCTGAGCGTGGGATGCTCGAAGAGGTGCGTCCCGGCGTTTCTCCGGCGCTCCCTGCGGGCTTCGATGATGCGCACTCGACCGACGCAGCCAAAAAAGGGGAATTCACGGGCATGCTCCCCCTGGCGGACTACCTCGCCCTGGCCAAGACGCAACGCGCCGCATCGTTGCAAGCGCTGGAGACGATGACCGACGCCGAACTCGAAGCCCCCACTGGCAAAGACTATGCGCCCAACGGCGCAGCCTTGATGAACATGCTAGGTGTTCATGTGCTCATGCATTTGGGGCAGTTCGTGGCTGTCCGGCGGATCTTGGGTAAGCCGGTCTCGATCTGATTGGCTTAGGAACGGGACGGAAATAAATTTTCGATTTCTCATCCATTCATGAATTACTCTGCCTTACGAATCACACACCAAAACTCGTTCCCACGGTCCTCCGTGGGAATGCCGTCCGGGACGCTCCTGCTTCCCCGGTTGAGTCATGGAAGGACTCGTTCGCCTGACTGGGGAGGCACGATGATCTCACTTGCGACACCGGATGGAAGACGACGCAGGAGCGTCGCAGAGTGCATTCCCACGGAGGACCGTGGGAACGAGTTTCGTGAGCAGATCGGATGAAAAAGAGGGAAGTTATTCCCGTCTTGTTCCTTAGGCCGGGTTCCGGGGTCGGAACTTCTTGGTGAGGGCGACCCCGAGCTGGTCGGGAGCTTCCATCCCGCGCTGGAGGAGGTCATGGTTGAGAACGCCCGCATCCTCATAGTTGTTTTGATGGGATGTCGGGGCGTGCCAGAAGGTGTAAACCGTGTCGCCCTGGAAGTTGATATAAGCGACGACCAGACTTAGCTCCTCGTAAGTCCAGGCGGCGATGATCGGCTTTGAGGCGGAGCCGCCGACCTGGATCGATGCGGTGAGCATCTCGATCTGCTTGTTGCGCATTCCTTGAATGGCGACTGTTCCGGCCGATCGCCCACGGATCGACGGGATGACGGTGAGTTGATAGGGCCCGACTGGCACGGGTTTGTGGGTCGCGCGGAGGTTTCCCGCCTGGCGGAGTGAGGTCATGGCCTCGTTCCAGAGGGTGCGTAGCTCCCCCATCGTGATTCGGATCGGGTCACGATTCACCAGCCTGATGAGTGCGGGCCCCTCGGCTCCATCGGCGAGCTTGACGTCCAGGTCATGAAAGCTGGCGGCATCGGACCGTCCGGAGACCACGAGTCGATCGGCCTTCATCTCCGAGCCCGAGTATTCTGCGTCCTCGGCGGGAATGGCATCGAAGGCGGAGAGCGAAAGATCGAACTGGGCAAGGACCGGGGCAGGGACGGAAACCCTGATGGCCGTGTCGAGCCGCAACCCCGCGTCGGGCAACCGCAACGTGGCGCAGAAGTTATCCCAGACCGCCTCGGAGGAGGTCCGTCGTCGGCGCTGCCAGCGGGCGCGTTCAATCAGCGGATAGACGACCTCGGGCCAGAGTTCCGCACTCGCAGGGTCTTTCCAGGAAGAAGTTGTTGCGTATCGCAGGACGGCCTGGCGGAAGTCGGGACGCTCGCGCCAGACCTCGGCCACGCGATTCCATCGTGCCACAAGTTCGTCATCAATCTCGGTGCGATCGGGAGCGAGCTGACGAAGGTCGTCGAGAGCTTGAGGCATTAACCCTGGGTTGAGGACCCCCTTCGCGTCGGTCATCTTGGTGGAGGCGTAACCACTCGCCGCTTGCAGATCCTTGCGGAGTTGGCGAAACCGCTTCCGCTTGGGGACTGTGTCTCGGCTTGTGAGATACTTCACAACGACCACGGGACTGAGGAGTGGGCGGACGTCTGGCTTGAGTTCCAACAGGTCGACTGCGGAGTCCATCGCATCCGATGAGCCATCGGCAGCCATCAGCCAGGTCATCGCGAGCAATAACCGAGCGCGATCGGCATTCAAGGGGTCAAGAGGTCGACGCTGGAGGATGCCGCGACGTCGCGAGCCCCCCAACAGGTAGGCGAGGTAGTGACCGCTCAGGTAACGTTCGTTCGCAGAGAGCTGAAGCGGGTCGGCGATCACGGCTTCGAGCAATCTTCGAGGCAACGAACGCGAAGCGCCCTCAGAGCTGGCGGCGACGACGGCGGTTTTGCTGTCGATGGAGGCGACCAGCCCTTCGGGGGGACTCTTGAGGGTCGCCCCTGTCACAGCCGCAGCAGGCTGATCTTTCGAGCCGGCTGCAACCTCTTCGGCCGGCACCGCCGCAATCGAATGATCAATCGCTACCGTGAAGGAGTTGAGCCCTGTGGTATTCGCGACCAGGAAGTCCTTGAGCTGGTGCGCGACTTCAAGACCCGTCGAGGGGCGTTCAACCGGCTCTTTGGCCAAGAGCCTCATGATCAAGGTGTTGAGGTCTTGGGCAACTTCCGGGTTCCGCGATCGAGGAGACTCTGGCACGGTATTGGCGTGATTCTGGATCACAGCCAGGGTCGGCCCTTGAAAGGGGGTCGAGCCTGTACTGCATTCATAGAGCATAATTCCCAACGCGTAGAGGTCGGTCCGATGGTCGAGCCGCTTCCCCTTCGCCTGTTCGGGACTCATATAGTGAGGAGTGCCCCGGATGATCCCCGTATCTTGGGTATGATCGGCAAGCAGCGAGAGGCCGAAGTCGGAGAGCTTCGCCTGGTCGCCCGAGGTCATCAGCACATTGGCGGGCTTGACGTCTCGGTGGATCACCCCCTGGCGGTGGGCATAGTCGAGAGCCTCAGCCACCTGGATCAAGATCTTGAGCCGACCGAACAGGTTGACTTGACGCCACCGCTTTTGGAAGCTGGTCCCATCGACCTCTTCCATGACGAAGAAATAGAGTCCGTCACTTTCACCGAAGTCGTAGAGGCGAACAACGTTATCGTGAAGTAGCCTCGCGAGGATTTGGGCTTCGAGCCGAAGCTTCTTCCCCACCTGGTCGCCAGTCTGGTCTTTGAGGACCTTGATCGCGACCGACCGACCCAGCACTTGGTCGGTGGCCTGGTAGACCGCACCCATGCCTCCTTTGCCGAGCTCTTTTTCGAGCAGGAATCGCCCGTTGAAGGTCGTGCCGATCACTGTGGGGGAGTCCTTCTCAGTGCTTTGCTAGACTTCGCAATCTGTGGAGTCAACCGGCCCACCATCTTACGACAGCGAAACCGGACCCGACAATCGACCCGCGAAGCCTGTTTGCTCCACCAGACCGGTCGGTCGTCTTTGGGGTGGCGAGCAGATCGCCCACCCCCAATCGAGTCAAATCCTGAAGCTTGTGTTGTCGCAGAACATGCAAGGTACCATGAGTCTCGTCGGCCCGAGAAACAAATTCCGCCTCGTCTGTTCCAATCGAACGGTTCGGGCTTTCCTCAAGGACGTTTCGTGATGTCGCAACGCGTTTTGGTCGTGCCGGGGTCCGAGTTCGATCGGTTGGGACGATTTCAGGGCTTCTCTTCCGAAGCCGACCGGTACCTGAAGACCTTACTCGTTCCCGAGTTGGCCCATTTCGCCCCTCGGGCCGAGGTGGAGGACGACCCAAGTCTCAAGCAACTCATCCCTTACGTGATCTTTCGCGCGGGCGATCAGATCTTTTGCTACACCCGTGGCAAGTCCGGTGGCGAGTCTCGACTTCGAGCCAAGCGCTCCTTGGGGGTCGGAGGCCACGTTGATGAAGAGGACGCCGACGGTCGGGGGACCTTCGAAGCCTACGAAATGGCGCTCAGCCGCGAGCTGGACGAGGAAGTGTCGGTTGGCTGTCCGGGCATCCTCACGTTGGTCGGCCTGATCAACGACGACTCGACACCGGTTGGTCAGGTCCACCTCGGCGTGGTCCATCTCTACGAACTCGATCGTCCTTCGGTGATACCTCGCGAGGATGCATTGGCCGACGCGGGTTTCCTATCCCTGGACGAAATCCGCGATCAAGTCGAGGGTTTCGAGACTTGGTCGCAAATCTGCCTTCGCGCGTTTCTTCTGACCAAGAACTGAAATCAATGCCTCTGGGGAGAGGCGACCGGCCCCTGACGACCATCGAGCCATCGGGCGATGTCCGGGAAAATCTCCCGAGGGGCGTGTCGGCTCCAGACCAGGTCGCAATGGCCGTAGTCGTGGGCATTTCCATGGCCCACGCCATATAAGGCTAGTGACTTGTCCTTCGTTCCCAAAGCCTGGAACGTGGCCTGCATCGAGGGGACATCGGCCATGATGTCCCCTTCGCCTGCCACGAGCAAGGTGGGGGTTGAGATCTCACCGAGATGATTGGCGTAATCATAAGTGCCGTCGGCTGAGAGCATGTGGCCGAACTCGAGGTAGGGATCGAGCTGCTTCATGGCACCCCGGCCTGGATTCTCGAGCGTGTACCCATAGAACCGCGAGATCGTTCGTTTGTCAACATTCGACGCCGTGTAGTAGAACCTGTCGATCGCTTCGAGGCCCGGTATCCGAGCCACGGTCATCGGTCGGGCGATCCGTCCGGTGCTAATTAACGTCAAGAGACTTCGCAACTTCCGGCTCGCCATGAGCATCTTGGATTTCGGGGCCCCTTCGAGGATCGGTGTACTCCCCATGCCGACGAAGTTGGCGATCCGGTAGGCCTGCGGTGATGTTTCTAGGAATGCGAACATCAACATTCCGCCCAGACTATGGCCGACCCAGTTCACCCGATCCCTGCCGGTGACGTCGCGCACATGGTCAAGGACCGCCGGAACGTCGAACCGTACGAGGTCGTCCATCGTCCAAGTCGACTCGTCCCACTCATTGAACGGAGTCTGACGCAAGATCGAGTTGACCTGCCCGATCGTGCCAACGCGGTGGCTTGCCCCCGAACCTCGCAGGTCAACCACAAAGACTTCATACCCCCCCAACGCAAGTTGTTGAGGTAGGTGGTCGTCCGTGATCGTCCAGAACGTGCCGTTCAGGCCCAGCCCATGACAGAGGACTACCGGGAGTTTGTCGGGGTCGGGGCGGACCGCTCGGTAGTGACGAATGCCAAGCTTCCAACCATCGTCGGTGGTCGTAAACGCTTCGGTGCAAGGTCGCAAGTCAAGTGCCGGAGCCCTGTTGCGCATTGATGCACACCCTGGCAACGTTGCCAGGACAATCCACAGGAATGCACCAAGAGCCTTACGACGACTTCGCCAACCTTGGCGCATGAGCGAGGGAATCCTTCCCTGACGACGGATCTCACCGCAACCCGGAGAATCGCAAGAAAGACCAGTTTGAGATCGGCCTCTCGACGGTCCGACTTGAGTTGCCTCCTCCTGATGCCAATCCTTGGCTGAGGAGGAGTCGGTCGTATTCTTGCGACCTGCACGATTTACTCCATTTGGCGATCAATGACCAGTCCAGTCCTCGTTCGGTAGCGAATCTCGACTTGCGGAAGAGCCCCCTTCCTGAGAGATTCCCGCACCGTTTGGGCTAACGAGGGTTCGGAATCTGAACGGAGCAGACGCAAATCCCTGGGGATGCCCCGAGGTGATTGGGTTGTAGGAAGACGATTCCTGGGCAGTTTTCAACCTTGATCTCGACTACAAACGGACTTGATAATGAAGACATATTCGCTAATAAGAGTTGGTCGAGTCGTCATTCTTGTTGCATTCTTCTGTCTCGCCTTTTGGTGTCGATTGACCAGCCTGAATACGTCCCCCATGGTCGGGCACGATGCCGATGGGGCGTTCTTTGGCGTTCAGGCGGAGCGGTTGGCTCACGGCCAGGCCGTCGAACTGAAAACCGGTGGAGGTAAGATCGTCGATCCCCTCTATATGATGGTCGAGGCTCCGCTGCACCTGTTCTGGCAGCCCTCCTTCGTGATCCAGCGCCTTCCCGCAGTCTTTTTTGGCGTTCTGGCTGTGGTGCTTCTGTATCGGTTGGCGGCCCGATCACTCGACAGGACAACAGCCATCTTAGCCGCCGGGCTACTTGCCGCCATGCCGATCGCCATCATCTATTCCAGGCTCGGGTGGGAGTACAGCGAGGTTCCCGCCGTTTGCGTACTCATTATCTTTGGTGCCTATACCAATCAACGCATTCTCTTATTCCTGTCATTCATGTTTGGGCTCCACATTAGCCCCACGATCGTCACCATGGCTCCAGTACCACTCTGCATTTTGGCGGGTCAGTGGGTCCGTGCCAAGCTTCAAAGGAATCATGACGAAGCACGAGGGTACTTCGAGAGCATCATTGTGCTTACAGGGGTGACGATCCTCTACGGATTGACGATCGCTGGTAGCCCACGGGTCAAGGCCTCGTTCGATTCTCCCGTGACCGCTGCTCTTGCCACTGCGGGGTGGGATACGTATTTGACGCTCTATATGCGGCTGCTGCTGGGGTTCTGTCAGGAGGTGCCGAGCGAGACGGGCCGCACACTGTTCTGGATCTTCTGGGGGTCGATCGGGACTCTGACGGTCGTGGGTTCCTATCGAATGATTCGCGAACAACGATGGGATCTCCTGGCATTCCCACTGGGTTGGCTCGCGAGTCTGGTCGGCTTCTACCTGGCGATTGGCCCGATTGGTCTTCACCCACTGACTCCGCGTTATGGCTTGTTCCTGGTCGTTCCGGCCGTTGTGGCAGTCGCGGCACTGGCTAACGCAGTCCTTCTTCCAGTCGATACGAGATGGATGGAGCGGGGTCGCCGTGTTCAACTTGCGGCGATGCTTTTTGTTGGATTCACTCTCCTATTCTCTTATAAAACGAACTACTTTGATTACTGGCCCAAGGTTGCCGGCCAGCCCAACGAGTCCTTTTGGACGTTCAAATCGGAGACCCCCAACACGGTCCAGAGTGTTGCTACGATCATCAGGAAAGATCTTTCCTCGCGAACGAATCGCCCCCCAGTGACGAGCGTGCTCGCCCAGGATTGGTGGTCATACAAGCCGATCCAGATGTTCACGATGCGCCGAGCGGACCTCGAGGTCTCGAGTCTGGAGTCAATTCCACCCGACCAAAAGGCGACCAAGGTTCGTGAGGGACTCGAATCAGGCGGGTACGTGGTCGGGATTGAGGGCGAACAGATTGACCAAGCCGTTAAAGGCATGTACACCCCCGACCATCTTCAGCAGTGGCGCGTTCGGGAAACGGCATTCATTCCCACGTATATGCTCTACCGACTCCGACGCTGATGGGATCGCGTTCATCAGGTCGTTGATCGTCATTGACGCTCAACATCGCCAGTGATGTTCAAGCTCCTGCCGTTGACGGGATTTGGCCTGGCGACGACCTTTCCCTCGAATTGGACACAATAGCTCGAGAAGTCGGGCCGGGGCTCGGGATAGTCGGTACTGACGAACTGGGCACCGCTGGCGAGTGCCTTGTCGCGCTGGGTGAGATCGTTCGTCCGAGCTTGACGCGTGTCGGCATCGGCCCGCGTCCGGACGAGAAAGCCTTTCGACACGATCTCCTGGATCCGATCGAAGGACTTGATGGGATCATTGATCTTAAACCAAGCGGCGGCAGGGTGATCTTCCTCAGGCGCGGTGGCGAACATCCTCCGGCCTGCAAGTGCGTGATGTCGTTCCAGATAGAGGTCCCGGGTCTTCCCTTCGTTATCGAGCCCGAACATCACCTTACCTCGCACCGTGTCGAGAATCGGCCAACCGTGTTCCTTGATGGCTTGAGGCAAGCTCTCACATCGACCACGAAGGTCGTCAGGCGTGAAAATCGCTTCACGTGCGAAAACTGCATCAATCTCACGATCGACACTGTCAAGAGCGACCCTGTCGAATGGGACAAGCTTGGTGGGCAACGCTGGGACTGATCCATCCTTAACTTCAACCAGTACCATGATTGGCACGTGATTGGGATTCTGTTGAGACCATTCACGAATTTGCTGTAAAGCGATTGTGAACGTGCGAACTGTGCTGACATAATCAATGTCTTGAACATGAAGGACCTTCAAGCCAGGTCGACGAAGGACGCCATCGACATCAGGATCTGGCCCCGGATCTTTCCCCAACGCTTTGAGTGTCTTCCGCGAAGAAGGTTTGGCGAACAGGCCCCCTTGGGGATCGGCGAACACGTCGAGTTCGATCTGGCGAATCCCTTGCCTGCCAAACTGCTCGCTCAGAGGCTTGTGGGTATAGTCGAGCCCCTCGGCCAACGTCTTCGAGGTCGCCTTCAATAACCCCATCAGGTCGGCATGTGGCGCGACATGGTACGAGTTGTGGGTGCCGATGACTTGAATCTGGTTCAGTCGGGGTTCGACTGCCAAGCAACACGCCGAGAACAGAGTCACAACGAGGAAAACGCGGAGGATCAACATTCGCAGTAGTCTCCAACTTCGTGAGCGTGACGTACGAGGTCTCTTTGACCCTACCCGCTTAAACCCGCACTTCCCGCTGGACGCCACGAATCTCGGGATAACGCCTGCGGATCGGTTCAACCTCGTTGGCGATGAAGGCCATCACTTGTTCGGGGGCTCGACCGATGAATTTTTTGGGGTCAACCACAGCATCAATGTCGACGGCGGCGAACCCTGGGTCGGTCTTCATCCTCTGGAGGAGATCGTTGTCCGGGGCACCTGCCCTGAGTCTCGCTCCCGCCGCATGCGAATGGACACGGATCTGCTCGTGCAGAGTCTGGCGGTCGCCTCCTGCGCGGACGGCGGCCATCAACACGTTTTCGGTCGCCATGAAGGGGAGTTCATCTGCCAACTTGCGTGCGATCACAGCCGGGTTCACGACCAGCCCGGGGATCACATTCAAGGAAAGCTGGAGCAACGCATCGGCGGCCAGAAATGCTTGGGGAATAATCAGGCGACGGACCGCTGAGTCGTCCAACGTCCGTTCCAGCCACTGCGTCGCGGCAGTCTGCGCCATCGGTGCCGGCATTGCCATCAAGAAGCGAGCGATCGAGCACATCCGCTCGGCACGCATCGGGTTTCTCTTGTAGGGCATCGCTGATGAACCGATTTGATCCGCTTCGAAGGGCTCCTCAACCTCACGCTCATGGGCCAGGAGCCGGAGATCCGAGCCGAACCGGTGCCAGGTTTCCCCAAGTCCCCCGAGAGTGGCAAGGATCTGGGAATCGACCTTTCGCGTATAGGTTTGTCCCGAGACGGCATGGATCTCGTCGAACCCGAACGACTTAGCCACCATCTGGTCGAGGGCATCGACCTTGGCGTGATCACCATCAAAGAGTGCCAGGAAACTCGCCTGAGTGCCTGTCGTCCCTTTGACTCCGAGGAACTTCAGGTCGTTAAGCCGACGCTCAACCTCGCGCAGATCCATCACGAACTCGTAACACCAAAGGGTCGCGCGCTTGCCCACCGTCACGAGCTGGGCGGGTTGGTAATGCGTGTAGCCCAGGCAAGGAAGATCTTTCCACTTGAGAGCGAACTCAGCGAGACCATCGATCGCGGCGACGAGTCCATCGCGGATCATGGTCAAGCCATCGCGAAGCATAATCAGGTCGGCGTTGTCGGTGACATAACAACTGGTCGCACCCAGGTGGATGATGGGCTTTGCCAGCGGAGCGACCTCGCCATAAGCAGTGACGTGCGCCATGACATCGTGACGGACGCGTCGCTCGTGAGCTTCGGCAGCGGCGAAGTCGATCTGATCGATGTTCGCCTTCAGCTCATCGATCTGCTGGGAGCTGATGTTCAAACCGACGCTTCGTTCCGCTTCCGCCAGAGCGACCCAAAGCCGTCTCCACGTCGAGAACTTCCGCCGAGGCGACCAGAGTTGCGCCATCGCCTTCGAGGCGTATCGAACAATTAGCGGGTTATCGTAGACGTCGTAGTCGTGCATGTTCTTCAGTTGACCAGTGCTTTGCGATGAGTGATGGCGATATATGGGGGGACTTTTTGGTGTCGTTCGAGGTCGGAATGACGTGCCGACCGTAGATCTCAGATGCCCCCCAAAGCGCGAGCGCGGCCAACACGACCGATCGCGAGCATGAAGGCGGCGGTACGCATAGAGACTCCCTTACGTTGGGACATCTCGTAGACCTTGGTGAAGCTATCGACCATGCGGGTCTCTTGCTCTCGCTGGATTTGTTCGAGCGGCCAGCGGAAGTGTTGCAGGTTTTGGACCCATTCGAAGTAGCTGACGATGACTCCGCCGGCATTGGCCAGGATATCGGGTACGACGACAATCCCTTTTGAAGAGAAGACCTCGTCGGCCTCGGGCCAGGTTGGGCCATTGGCCGCCTCGACGATCAGCTTGGCCTGGACCTCTTTGGCCATCGCCGCGTCGAAGACACCCCCGAGTGCGGCGGGGATCAGGACATCGACCGGCATGGTCAGAAGTTGCTCATTGCTCCCCGCATCTCCTCCCTGGAATCCAACCACCTTTCGAGCAGCCGCGACATGGGCGTCGAGCGCGGCAATATCGAGCCCATCAGGGTTACTGACTGCTCCAAATGCGTCGGAGACCGCAAGGATTTTCCCTCCCTGGGCAGCGAGGAAACGGGCGGTGTAGGAACCCACGTTCCCATAGCCTTGGATCGCGAAGGTTGTGCCCGCGACCAGCCTCCCCAGGATCTTCAACGTCTCGCGCGTGATGATCGAGACTCCGTATCCGGTGGCTGCCTCCCGACCCGCCGAACCGTGGTACTCGACCGGCTTCCCCGTGACGCATGCGGGATGAAATCCGTGATACTTGGCGTATTCGTTCATGATCCAGGCCATGACCTGGGCATCCGTACCCACATCAGGGGCGGGAATGTCTTTATCGGGACCGATGAAATCGTGAATTTGTTGGACAAACTTGCGAGTAAGTCGTTCGAGTTCACTCCGGCTAAGTTTACTTGGGTCGCAATTCATGCCACCTTTGGCACCACCGTAGGGAAGATCAACGACGGCTGTTTTCCAAGTCATCAAGCTGGCGAGCGATCGGGCTTCATCGACATCCACGTGAGGATGATAGCGCAGGCCTCCTTTGAAGGGACCACGGGCGTTGTCATGTTGAACTCGGTAGCCGATAAAGTTGCCGATCTGTCCCGAGTCCATCTCGATCGCGACTTCAACGCGAAGCTCTCGGTCGGGGGTGACCATCATCGTGCGCATGTTGCCGGTGAGGTCCATGCGCGCGGCAGCTTGATCGAAATAGTGGTTTGTTGCCTCGAAGGCTTGCATCGTCGGCCCGGTCTATGGTTAATGTGGGAATTCGGCGAGGCCTCGCGACGCCTCGCCCATGAGAGTGGTGATCGTACCGGACGAGCAACCCAGACCGCAACATGGAACGATTCCCCATGCGTCCTTGGATTCTCTCGGAACTGAATTATAGTCACGTTCGTGATCAGGCACCATTCGATGTCGCAGTCCTACCCCTCGGTGCGACCGAACCTCATAACCTCCACCTACCCTATGGAACCGACACGATCCAGGTCGAGGCGGTGGCCGAGAGGGCCTGTGCCCTCGCCTATGAACGCGGTGCCAGGGTCGTCGCTTTGCCGGCGATCCCGTTCGGCACCGAAACCAACATGATGCGCTTTCCCCTGACCATGAATTTGCAACCGACCACGGTGGCTCGGATCATCACCGACCTGGTCGATTCGCTCGAAACGCACAAAATCCAGAAGTGTGTGCTCTTGAACGGGCACGGCGGTAATGACCTCAAATGGGTCTTGCGCGAGTTGAACCTGAAGACCACGGTTCACCTGTTCTTGTGCAATTGGTACCGTGTCGGCGCTGACCACCATGCAGAGATCTTCACCAAAGTGGGTGACCATGCCGATGAGCTTGAGACCAGTATGATCCTCCACCTGGCGCCCAACCTCGTTGAGCTTCAGAAGGCCGACCCTGGCACCGAGGCAATCAGTCGGTTCGACGCCGTGCGTCACGGTTGGGTCCAAATCACACGTCCCTGGCACCTGGCGACCACCAACACGGGTGTCGGTGACCCCCGGCCAGCCACCGCCCAGAAGGGCGCGGCACTGTTCGAGCTGGTCGTTGGTCGCATCTCCGACTTCTTGGTTGATCTGGCACATTCACCAATCGATGAACACTTTCCGTATTGAAGCTCCTAATGCTTGCTCGCACGATTGCATTTGAACGTGTCTGTCCATCGGTCTTGCTGATGAGTCTGTTCGTTCTGTCAGGATGTGGTGGGAAGGAGGCCGCAGCCCCTTCGCAAGTGTCGCCCTCACGGCCAGTCGCCCTGGCCGAGCCTAAGGTCTACGCGATGAAGGGCGTCGTGCGCTCGATTGAAGTGAGTGAGGGGCTTGTTACGATTCGGCACGAAGAGATCCCAGGCTTGATGCCAGCGATGACCATGCCGTTCGGTGTCGCCGACAAAGCGATGCTCGAAGATCTGGAACCAGGCGACGAGGTCGAGGGCAAGCTAACGATCGGGAAAGGCTCGTCGCTTCTGACCGAACTCACCGTGACCTGTCCGGCGCTAGTTCCGACATTGAGTCTAAGCCCGAAGGGCGGCCTGACCCGGCTCGACTCGAAACCCAAGGCGCTCACCATTGGCGGACTTGTCCCCGACTTCGCGATGACGACCCAAGAAGGGAAGGAAATCAAGCTCTCGGAATTACGTGGACAAGTCATCGTGTTGACTTTTATCTACACGAGATGTCCCTTGCCCGAATTTTGCCCGCTGCTGGACAAGAAGTTTCGGGAATTGGCCGAGATCGAAGGGCGATCGGCCGACCGAGCGAAAGCAGTCCGCCTGCTGTCGATCAGCTTCGATCCAGAACATGACACACCGACGATTCTGGCTCAGCACGCCAAAATTCAAGGGGCGAAGCCGCCGCTCTGGACCTTCGCAGTGGCCTCGCACGACGAGTTGAGTAAGGTGGCGACCTGCCTAGGCTTGATGTATGGTCCGACCCCGAACGAAATCATGCACAACCGCGTCGTTGCTGTCATTGCCGCCGATGGGAAACTCGCCAGGCTGATCACCGGCCCTGAGGGGGGGACATGGACAGCCGTTGACGTGTCAAAGACCGTTCGCAGCTTGCTTCCAAATCCGTCAAAATAACGTCAGATCCCACTTGCGACTCGCAAAAAAACTTCGGTCGGCTTGGGCAACATGAAGGCGTCTCCCTCATTTCAACTCGTCTTTGCCGTTGCCGGGTGGGACAACCGATTCGGCAATCAAACGCAATCGTTTGCTCGCGTGAGGGTAAGATAGCGATTGGAAATAAACGACTCTTGACAAAATATTAAGAGTACTATTGTCAATAGGCCAAGGCATGTTACATTACAGTAGATCGACGGGTCTGAGTCTTTCAACTAACCACATACAAACTTACGAGTCTCCACGAGCTTTGGACATGGGACTACACTCCCATCTCTAAACTGTGGTAATCGATGGCCGGATCGCGTAGATCCGGTCGCTCTGTCCCCTCCGTCATCCACCGGATGGTTACGGATATTCTTAAGTGCGCCCCGAAGCGAGGTCGTTTCGGGGCTGGAGTTTCTTGGAATGGCGAAGAAATCCGCAGTTGCAGCCGCCCCCGCCGCTGCTCCGAAGGCTGCTCCTAAGGCTGCTCCTAAGGCCAAGGCCGCCAAAGATGTCGATGCGCGGTTTAAGCAGGCCCGCAAGGCCTCGATCCTGCTCAAGCACGTCAGCGACCCGACCCGGCTTCAGGTGATTTTAATCTTGTCTGATGGCGAACAGCATGTGGGCGCTCTGTGTGCACAGCTCAGCCAGAGTCAGCCTGCGGTGAGCCATCACCTCGCGTTGCTCCGCCACGGTGGCATCATTGCCCCTCGCCGTCAGGGTAAGAATAATTTCTACAGCCTGACCGACACCGGTACCGACCTCGCCAAAGTTGTCAAAGACCTGATGGCCTGAGTCGATTCGTTAGAAAACCGAATCTCTCGCTTCGAACACGCCGATACCACCCAATCTGGGTGGTATCGGCTTTTGTCGATCTCTGGACGTGAGTTCATACTGAGGCGTTGTCGCATTCTCACGGTAAGACACGTTGTCCGACTGCGGTGTTCAAGTTCAGCATACTTCTGCGATGCCGGACCAGGGTATCTCGGTACTGTTTGACTCGGTCGTTGTAGTCGCGCTGAACTGTCAGGAAGGCGACGAGATCTTGTTCCCCACCAATGTAGAGTCGTTCGGTGGTATCAAGGACTTGCTTTGCTGCGGGGAGGAGTTCCTTCTCAAGGCGTTCGACTGCGGCTCGGGTGACTGCATACTCCCGCTCTGCGAGACGAACCTCGGTTCTGATCTGTTTTTCACGGGCGACCGTTTGGACCTGGGTCTGAGTCACATTCACTTTCGCACGCGCGATGTTTCCCTGGTTCCGGTTATAGACCGGCAAGGGGACCGTCAGCCCAATTGCCCAAGAGGTCGGGCTCTTAAGACCATTGGGAGTGTTGTTCTGGAACGTGTAGGGCTGGGCGAGTAGATAAAGGTCGGCATAACGGTTCGCGTAGGCAAGTTTGACATCCGACTCTGCGCGCTGGATACCAAGTTTGTAAGCGTTGAAATCAGGTCGGGCCGTCAAGGCGATCCGTACTAACTCCTCGCCCGAAACTGGCGTTGAGTAACGATCGTGAATCGAGCCCAAGAGGTCGATTGAATCGAGCTGCTCGTCGGGAAGATTCAAAAGGGTAGCGAGGATTCGTTTCGCGGCGCTCAGTTTTTCCTTGGAATCTGCTAGCCCCACTTCCGCCGCAAGCTGATCGACTCGGATTCGTTCAACATCGGCTTTGTTCTTGGTACCGCGCTTTTGCAAAGTCTCCGTGATCGTCAAGATTCGCGTCAGGCCTTCCACGCTCGCTTCGGCATATCGAACGGTCTCACGGGCCGCTAGAACATCGACGTAGGCGATCCCAAGGTTGTCGATCGTCATACGAACGGCATCTTGAAATTGGGCTTCAACCACCTTCTTGGCTCGTCGAGCCACAATTGTTCTCGCTTGTCGCTTTCGCGAGGCATCAATGGGATAGGAAATATTCACGTCGTACTGCGTTTGTCCACCAGGGCGTTCTTTGGTGTACTGGCCATAAGGGATGAGCTGGGCATCTGCGTAAAAAATCGGGTTGGCGCGAAGGCTTGCCGTTAACACGTCGGCTTCGGCTTGAGGGATCTCGAAGAACTTGCTTCGAAGGTCGAGATTCTCTCGGATCAAGTGATCGATGGCCAAGTCGAGCGTCAGTCCGTTGGCCGGACCCTCATCCTCTACGCCGTTTGGGAGCGAGAGCGAACCATAAATCGGCACGTCGGTCACAGGCAAAGGAACCGGCGCGGCGATCCCTTGAGATTGCGTCGCTTGAGTTCCCGCTCCGGGATTCGAAATCGAGGTTGGGACACGAGGCCCGAACGGTCCCGGGCTTGTACTCAAAAGCTGGCTACCGCCACCCGGTGAGCTATCCGATTGAAAAGCGCCACTACCTGGGGCTCGCCCCAGTAAGGACATGCCGCTCCCAGGAGGATACGATTGCGGCGAGTCAATGGTTGCAGTTTGTCCGGCCGCATCGGGAGTTAACACGAGTCCGAGGGCAACAAGTGCCATACTCGCAACGAAGTACGACCTGATTCCACGAGATCGCATGGCCTTTACGTCCTCCTGACCCGCTCGAGGCCGATCGCCAACCATCCTGGGCGACGCTTACCAATTGCGAACCTAATACCTGATTGGATCGGATCGATTCCACAAAGTTGGCGAGAGCAATTCCCAAGGACTGACGAGACGGAACCATGCAACCGGCAGAACCGATGCATTGCGACCTGCCTCTTAACGGGCCAAGTTCTGGACTCGGTCCTTCACCTCGGGCGGGGCACGGATTACTTTATGAAGGACTTCCGTATATCGGCTCCTCCCCACGATCTGAGGCCAAGGACGATGACGACATTAGAACAGCATGGGCCAAACTCGACTCGCCGCGACTTTCTCAAGGCGAGCGGCGTTGGGGCAGTTGGCTTCAGCCTCGCCCAATCGGGGGCTTTCGCACTCGCCCCGAGTGAGCGATCGGTCATCTTCCTCATGATGGTGGGCGGCCCCAGCCAGCTTGAAACGTTCGATCCCAAGCCCTCGGCCCCCTCCGAGATTCGTGGCCCATTCCGGGCGATCGAGACCTCGGTGCCTGGGATTCGCATCAATGAATACCTGCCAAAAATTGCTGCGCGGATGGATCGTTTGGCGCTCATTCGCACACTTCACCACGATTCTGCACCCATCCACGAAACAGGCTATCAACTTTTACAAACAGGTCGACTTTGCCGACAAGGCAGCGAGTACCCTCACGTCGGTGCGCTCGCCGCTCGAGAACTTGGTGGCCGTGGTCCGTTGCCGTCCTGGGCGATCCTGCCAGGACCGATTGGCCCGACCGGGGTCGATATCCCTCATGGGCAGTCGGCGGCTGGTCTGGGTGCGGACTTTGAACCCTTGATCCTCAGTGGCGATGGAGCAAACGCCACGCTCCTCGGCCTATCCAAAGAGAGCGATCGGGTCCGAGATTCGTTTGGAAAATCCAGCTTCGGCCGTAATTGTCTGCTCGCTCGGAAGCTCGTCGAGGCCGGTGTGCGCGTGGTGACCGTCAATATGTTCGAGACGGTGTTCCAGCACCTTTCCTGGGACTGTCACGGTCGCGAGCCGTTCAGCACACTCTCCGATTATCGTCAGACCTTATTGCCGACGTTCGACACGGCCTTCAGCGGACTCATCGACGATCTCGAACGCGTTGGGCGGTTGGAGAGTACGTTGGTCGTCGCGACAGGTGAGTTCGGGCGCACACCCAAACTCAACAACCAAGGGGGCCGCGACCACTGGCCCTCCGCCTGGAGTGCGATTCTGGCCGGGGGTGGAATCTCGGGTGGCCAAGTCGTCGGCAAGACCGATGCACACGCCGGCGAACCCATCGACCGGCCTGTTGGTCCCGAAGAGCTGCTCGCAACGATCGGTCAACACCTGGGGCTCAGCCCCTCGTTCCTGGAAGGTTGGGGGCCGATCCGCGAGTTGTTCGCCTGAGAGGCTTGCTCCCCCGGCAAGTCTTACCCCTTTGTCGCAACCGGCTTGGTTCCTGTCCTCTGGGACGGGCGACGAGCCGGCGGCTTTTGAGGATTACTTTTACTTCGCGACTGCCACCGCTTTATATCCTGGAGCGGCCACAATCGTCTTGATCGGCTTGCCGTCATCGAGTGTCCAGAGCCGGACTTCACCATCCCAGCTTCCCGACGCGATCGTCTTGGCATCGGGTGAGACGGCAAATGTATAGATCCAATCGGTGTGACCTGAGAGTGTCAGCTTGGCCTTGCCGTCGGTGGGGTCGAAGGTGCGAAGGGTCTTGTCCGAAGCGCAAGCAACGATCGTTTTGCCGTCGGCCCCAACATATTGAAGCTTGAACACAGGACCACCGAAGCCACCAATCTGACGGACCTGCTTGCCATCGTCATCCGGATTCCAGATGCGGATCGAGTTGTCTCCTCCTCCCGAGGCGATGAACTTGCCGTCCGGGCTGAAGCCAACGGTATACACCGTATCCGCATGACCTGGGAAGGTGACGAGCGACTCTTTCTTGACGACATCAAAAACCTTGCTCGTCTTATCGCGACTGGCCGAGGCGAGGCGTTTGCCATCGGGGCTAAAGGCAAGATCAAAGATCCAATCGGCGTGGTCTTCGATCAAGGCAACTTCTTTGCCGCTTTCGACCTCCCAGATTCGGATCGCCCGATCGGCACCGGCAGCGGCGAGTAGCTTATTGTCGGGGCTGAAGGCGACGGCAAAGACGCTATCGGTGGTCTCCAGAAGGTCGCGAATCGGCTTACCTCCACCGTTGGGCTCGGCCAGCCAGAGCTTGACCGCTCCAAATTGACCCGGCGTACCGCTCGCTGTGGCGAGCCACTTGCCATCACTGCTGTAAGCAATCTCATAGATCCGTTCCGCGACCCCACGTAGTCGACGGGTCACTGCGCTGGTCTCTGACTTCCAGAGATTGACCTCATGATAACCCGAGGCCGCGACTTCGGTTCCATCAGGACTGAACGCCAACGCAGTGATCGGAACGGTGACTGGATAGGATTCGGGAATGTTCACTACGGCATTCTTGCGTAGCACGGTCGGCCAGTCTTCGGTGGGGGCTGCGCCATCGTACTTGGCCCCCTGCTTGACCCAGGTTTCGACGAGCGCAATCTTGTCGAGTGGCAGTGGATCTTGCTTCCAAGGCATACGCGGGCTGGCGTCGTGACGGATCAACTCGACGAGGTAGCTGCCATCGGGATCGCCAGGAGTGAGGGTTACCCCGTCGCCTTGTTGCCCACCTTTGGCAAGTTGGGCGAACGTGGTCATGATGTACTTACTCTCCGACTTCTTGGCATTATGGCACGCGATGCAGTTCTGGACCAAGATCGGCGCGACATCTTTGAGGAAGCTCACGCGAGCGTCGGCAGGCTTCGGATCGTCCCCCATCGCCGGTCGCGGCAGCACCAGAAACAACGCAACGATCAGAATGAGACGAGTCATGGTGTGCATCCTCGGAATATGGAGAGATCAGGAGAGACTCTGATCCGTAGGGATCATGCGACAACTAACGTTTGATCACTTGGGCACAACCTTGACAGTCAGCTCAATGGGTGGCACCGCGTAGTCTTTCTTGTTGATCTGAATGGCGGGGAGGACCTTGGCCGCCGCCATTCCGGGCGCGGCGTTCTCGTCGGCGATCAGTTTGAGCGTGAATTCGATCTCTTCCGGCTTCAAGGTCACCGCATCCGCCTTGGTTCCAGCGGGGAGTCCATCGATCTTGATCGTGACTGGCTCCTTGTAGGTCCCTTTACGAGTAATTTTGCCCTTCACGTCCAGGGTCTGGCCGGGCTTGATGTCGATCGTGGCGATTGCGACTTCGATGGTCACCGGTCGGACGATGTTGAGTGTGATCGCCGGGATGTACAGGGTTCGATCTTCGTTGGCGAGCTTCCCCTTGGCGGTGAACGCAACGGTCATCAGGCCGAGTGGAACCTCGGGGGCTGCATTGACGGTGATGGTCGCTTCGTTGATCTTCTCTGCCATCGTGACAGCGGGAGCAGTCAGACCGGCAAGGAGAACCTGACCTGGAACGAGTGGGAGTGGGGCAATCGCGAGTGGTCCGTTGGCATCTTCGCCCCGCTTTGCCGTTACGACAAACGTCCCCCCTGCGCCGTGGGGGACCTCAATGGGGGTGGCAGGTGCATCAAGGTTGGCTGGCTGGGCGAGAGCCGTGACGGCGAACAATCCCTGCTGGTCCATGCTGTTGGTGGGCAAGGTTGCCTGTTGCGAGAAGATCACCGTCTTCGAGGCGGATTTCTTGAAAGTCCCGCCCTCGCCAATCACGTTTAAGATCAAAGGCCCGAAGTCGGCGGCTTCCGTGGCGGAGACGGTGAAGACCCCTTGGAGTTGCCCTTCGTTGATCGTGCCGGGCCGAACCGTAAGGCCGGCAGGTGGGTTGATCACGTTGAGTGTGATCGGACCGGTATATCCTGATCGGATGACTGCGACAGGGATTGCGACAACACCCCCCTTAGGGATGCTCACCTGAGCATCAGCGGTCGAAAGTTCGAATCCAGACCCCGAGGGCTCAACTCGGATTCGGTACGGGTAGCCGATCCCCCCACGATTCTGAAGGTCTCGCAGGGCAAGGGTGATTTCGGTGGTGTCGGCGGGGACGGTGAAATCGAGCGCAGGGTCGGGCGAGACGATCGTCGGAACGCGGCGATTCTTGGGACCGGCGGGGTTCGCCGTCGTGTCGTCGGCTGTGGCGAGGACAGCATCCTTGGCACCGAGGATCTGGAGCGTACCATCGATCGACGAGCCGAGATCGGCGGCTGTCACATCAATCCTCAGCTTCTGACCGGGCACTACAACTAACGTGAACCGATCTTCATCCCCTTTGGGATCGATCCGTCCGTTGAAGATCACGGGTGGGACCGCTCTTAGGGGTGGCGCATCCGGGTCGGTGGGTTCGCGAAGCTCGGGGAGATTCTCAACCACAAGGGGTGGCAGTGATTCGATGTCGAGATTACCGAAGCCCACCGCGCGAATCCGAACTTGCGACGAACCCGTGGGGGGATTCAAGGCGGTTGCCGCTGTGGCCATGCCATCGAGGGTTCCCCCGCGAAGCTCAACACCGAGCGTCTCACCCAGGCGCCCCCCCTGGGGATAAACCTCCTCCGCAATCGGGATCGCTCCAATCAGGAGACGATACACAGGTCGATTCGAGCCCTGATACCGCGAGTCCGAGAGTTCGATCACATAGTCGGTGTCCTCGGGCAGGACGGTCACGAGTCGGGCGTCGGTCAAGAGGCCGGGCGTATCATCGGCTGAGGCGACATAGGCACGCGCGGAGGTCGTCAGCCGAATGGAAGGATCGACCCCCGACCCGATCCGAGCGCATTGGGCATCCACGACAATTCGCTGGCCCTTCTTGCCCGGAAACTTGAAATAATCGACATCGTTGCCCGCAACCTGCCCCTCGATTACAGCCGGAGACGGCACGGTTTGAGCGGTTTCGAAGGTGCTATTGTCTTCCTTCTCTTGAACTTGCTCCACCTGGCCGATTGCGAACAAAAATGGGTTCGAGAGCCCATCGGCGGTCCGGACCCGGATCGGGTAGATCCCAAGTGGAACATCGGGTCCGACATTAAGCTTGAAGGTAAACTTTCCCGCCTCGGCCTTAACCGACTCGACCGTCCCCGCGAATGGGGCGATCCACTTGGGATCGGTTCCCAACCGGGCTCCGTTGACCTGGATCTCGGTGACTTCTCCCCTTCGGATACCCAATGGACTGATTGAATCGATCTTGGGGGCCTCTGCTCGGAGAGTCGACGTTGCCAGGATGGCACTGATGACGCACAGGAGCGTCAGGGATCGGGTGAGTCTCATGGGAGAGGAGTCCTCGGTTCAATGTCGTCGGATCGTGTCCACACACCAAGCAATCTTGGTAGGTGTTCGACACGGTCGAGGGCTTCGGCACCTGGTCTTGGGGAGGAAGGCGAGCTTGTGGGCAGGCGGGATTGAACAAGTCGACGCTCGCATGGTCTTCACCATTTGTCAAGCATTCAAGACGCCAGGGGACGACAAAGTCCCCCGCGATGCTCTCCGAGCTTCGCGGGGGACTCTCGATTTTTCCTGGGTTCATTGTCGGCTGGCTGACGTGGCACCTTCTGCGTCGGGTCAGACCGGCTTGCGACGGCGAGCAGCGTATCCAACCATGACGGCGATCCCCAACCCAGTGAGTGCGAAGCTCGCCGGCTCGGGAACCGAGGCAGGAAGTAAGTCCCCGCCACCTGGCCCCTGAGGAATTGCTGGGAAGAAAGTCATGTAAATCGGACCATCCAACCCGCTGAGAGCAGCAGCCGAGCTCGATACAAACGGAGTTGAATCAACCGTGTAACTTTCCTGACCGCCAATCCCTGAGAGGTGGGCCGTCACGATCTGATTGTTATCGAAACTGCCGACCAAGAGGTCATTCAAAGGCTGCCCTGAAGGATCGTTGGCTGGCGAATTCGGGTTGAATGCCAACCCTGCAGGACCCCGAAGCAAGGGCGAGACAAAGCTCGAAACCCCGTTCGGATTCGTGGCTGGTGCCGTGGGATCCTGGATTGTTACCGTCAGGCCGACGGTTGTAGTACCCCCAATTCCACCCCTTCGATAACTACTAATAGCCACGTTACCACTGATAGGGTTCGTGGCAATGTCGGCCGGTCCATTGAGAGGATTCGCGCTTCCGGCTCCCGAGTTATAGATTGAGCCCAGGAAGACACCCGTTGAGCTGAACTTTGAGACGCTATTATTCAGAGAGGACGAAACGTAGAGAACGCTTGAGCCGTTCTCGACGCCGAACGAAAGACCCGTCGGGCCAAAACAATTGTTGTTGTTATTGTTTGCAACGAATGTCCCCAGAAGTGTGGGGTTGGCACCGGTACTAAATCGCAGGATAGAATTTGTACCGTAATTGGAGACATACAGATTGCCGTCCGGCCCAACCGCTAGATCGTTCGGCAAGAAGATCCCGCTGGCCGAATTGGCGATTGTGCGCTGGTAGGCTCCGGTCGCTGCGCTGTACTGAAGGATACTCGCGGTTCCTAAACTCGCAACAAAGAGCTTCGATCCATCCTGGCTAAATGCCATTCCGAATGGATTTGCGAGTGGGTTGTTTGGGCCGACATAGTTGTCGAATTGGGTTCCGACCAGCCCGGTCGTCGTGCCCAGAATGCCATCAAAACGAATAATGTGGTTGGAGCCGATGCTCGAAACCAGCAGGTCATAAGGGGCGGCCGATGCTCTATCCGGGAGGAATGTCGCCGCCAAGCCGATGCTCAACATCAGACCGAAACGGATCGAAAGCGAGCGAACCATGAGATGACTCCGTCGTGTCTTGTCTAAGGCACCGATCAGTTCTGTGGAGAGCGGATTCCCCGTTCGACCACGGTTTTGGTAAGATCGCCAGTACGTAGGCCTTGACGTTGTGATTCCAACGTGAAGGTTAACGTCCTTGTCAGATTCAAGCAACGCCCATGCCGAAACGATCAGACAAGAAAACCTGATGCTTCCGTCGTTAGTCTCGTAGTGTATCCCACAAAGATGGATTTGTCCACTTTTGTTGACGGAGGACAACATCGTGACCGTGATACACAGCCCGCAGACCATCACCAAATCCGTCTGCCCGCTGGATTGCCCGGACACGTGCCAGATGGTCGTTACGGTCGAGCATGGGAAAGCTGTCACCCTTAAAGGTGATCGCAATCATCCATTCACGCGTGGTTTCCTCTGTCAGAAGATGGCCAAGTACCTCGATCGTGTTTACAGCAATGAGCGACTGTTGCATCCACTACGTCGTGTAGGCCCAAAAGGGACAGGCGAATTCCAAACAATTTCATGGGAGATGGCAATCCGAGAGATCGCCGACCGCTTCGGGGCGATTTCCGACTCCGCAGATGGTCCGCAAGCCATTCTCCCATATAGCTATTACGGCACGATGGGCAAGCTCCAGGCATCGAGCCTTGACCGGAGGTTCTTTCATCGTCTGGGAGCCTCAACGCTCGACCGGACGATCTGCGCCTCGGCCGGCTCGCTCGGTTATGAGTACACGATGGGGAGGGGGCGTCTCGGTGCCGATCCGCTGGGTGTGCCCGGTTGCAAGCTAATTATCAACTGGGGATCGAACACAGTTCACACCAACAGCCACCTCTGGAGCCTGATGATCAAAGCCCGCCAGGCGGGCGCGACGATCGTCACGATTGACCCCTACCGAAGTGCGACCGCCACCCGATCCGACTGGCACCTGGCCATTCGTCCTGGGACCGATGCCGCGCTCGCCCTTGGGCTGATGCACGTTATCTGGCGCGACGGCCTCCAAGATGATGATTATTTGCATCGCTCAACCGTTGGGGCTGGCCAGCTTCGGCAACGTGTTCTCGATGAGTATCCTGTCGACCGCGTCGCGGCGATCACCGGGTTGCCCCCGTCCGAGATTGAGTTGCTGGCGAAACGATATGCCACCGAGCAACCGTCATTGATCCGGCTCAATTACGGCCTCCAGCGCCACTTTGGCGGCGGAATGGCGGTCCGGACGATCGCATGCCTACCGGCTCTCGTGGGAGCGTGGCGTCACCACGGTGGCGGATCGTTGCTGAGTACCAGTGGCTCCTACGACTTCAACATGGATCGGCTGACCCGTCCAGATCTCTCTCCGCCAGGGACGCGCTGCATCAATATGAATCAGTTGGGGGAAGCTCTTCACGGCGAACTCCCCGGCCCACCGGTTCGGGCCTTGTACGTTTACAACTGCAATCCGGCAGCGGTCGCGCCCGACGGGGCCAGAGTCATCAATGGCCTCAAGCGTGAAGACCTGTTCACCGTGGTTCATGAACAATTTGCGACCGATACCGTCGACTATGCCGATATTGTGCTTCCCGCGACCACTCAGTTGGAACATGCCGACATCCATAGTTCGTACGGGCATCACTTCGTGATGTACAACGCCCCGGCAATCGCTCCGATCGGTGAGTCTCGTTCGAACAATGATGTCTTTCGTTTGCTGGCCGATCGGCTTGGTTTTGAGCCCGAGCTCTTCCCCGACGACGAGACGTTGATCCGGGAGTGCCTTGACGGCGGCCCGAGTGTCTCGGGGATCAGCTTGGAACAGCTCAAGCTGGAGGGTTCGATCCGCCTGAACCTTCCCGAGCGATATGCCCCTTTTGCTGAGGGGGTCTTCCCCACTCCAACTGGCAAGTGTGAGTTCTATTCCGAGCGGATGAAGCAGGCTGGCCTCGACCCCCTGCCCACTTATACTCCTCCTCGGGAAGATCCCATTTCACATCCGGAGCTGGCAGCGAAGTATCCACTTCAACTGCTTAGCCCGCCTCGGGCTCAGTTCCTCAATTCGACGTTCGCCAACTCCGAGAGTCATCGTCGCGCAGCGGGCGACCCCACAATCGAACTCTCCGCCCAAGATGCCAGCGCCCGAGGACTTCACGATCGCGACTGGGCCGAAGTCTTCAACGATCGGGGTAAATTCCTCGCCAGGGTCGACCTGAGTGGCTCGGTTGGGTCCGGGGTCGCCGTGGCCCAGAGCGTCTATTGGAATAAGTTCAGCCCGGGTGGCACGAACGTCAACGCCACAACCTCAACCGCACTTACGGACATGGGGGGCGGTGCGACGTTTTTTGATAACCTCGTGGAAGTTCGCAAGGTTCTTCACAACGAAGAAACGTCATCCAACGGCAAGAGTTCCCTTGCAGAGGTTGAGTCATGACCTCCCTACTTGCTCGTCTGTTCCAACCCAAGCCCAAGGTCGACCACCTCAGAGTTGCGGTCTACACTCGCAAGGAGTGTTGCTGCTGTCATACGGCGATCGACTTCTTGAAAGGTTACCAGCGTCGGCTGAAGTTCCGTCTCGACCTGATTGACGTCGATTCCGATCCCGAACTGGTTGCGGCCTATGGGCTGACGGTCCCGGTGGTGACGATCAATGACAAGGTTCGCTTCCGAGGGGTCATCAATAAAGTCCTCTTTGACCGAATCCTCAACGCCGAGGATGTCCGCAACTGATCGTGGATCGGGTCTCCGGTGTGAGCACAGGAGACCCGAAGTCTTCCCCGCTCAGATCGTGACGGGCTTCTTGGCCAAACGGCGGACGGCCACAAACTGGCCGACGTGCATCAGCAGATGGAGCCCCATCATGTTGATGACCTCTCCTGCGGTGGGGGCCATTTTTGCCATCCGCTCGGGGCCGGGCTTGGCAAGATCTTCCTCCGACATGGCTTCGAGCGCAGCGAGGGTTGCCTTGCGCTGCTCACGCATCAGTTCGATGTACGTCTGCATGGTGTCGAACTTGGTCGGGTCGTCGATCAGCGACGCTTCCTTGTTGTGCGCATCGGCGAATCCGTCCGGGAGAGGCGGTGAAATGCCTGGATGGATCGCTTCAATCATACCGTGCTCAGACACTAGCAGGTGGCCGAGCTGCCATGCGATTGTGTTCATGCCAGGTATAGGTCGAACGAAGAAGTCGGCCTCCGAGAGGTCGCCAACATAATTGTCGAGGATGCGACTGCTCAGGTTGAGCGACTGTCGGATCGGTGTTTTGATGTCCATGTCATGAGTTCCTGGGTGAGATCAAATCGGTCAACGCGACGCAGTCTTGTCGGTGGTCATCACGAAGTCAGCAATCCAGAGCTGGCTGGTATTCTCGGGAGTACGCCCCTTTGAGGTCCACATCATCTTGGTCCCGTCCGGGCTGAAGACGGGCAGGCCGTCGAACCCCTCGCGGAAGGTGAGCCGTTCCTGGGTTCCGGTTTGCACGTCCATGAGGTAGACCTCGTAGTTTGCGTGACCGTGCAGGCTGGTCGAGTAGGCGAGATGCCGTCCGTCCGGATGGAAGTATGGCCCCCAGTTCACAGCGTCGTTCTGGGTCAGGGCGTGCTCGGCGGTTCCCTCGGTGTTGTTGATGTAGAGCTGGAGTAAGTCGTTCTCCTTGCGATCACTCCGGTAAATGATCGACTTGCCATCGGGCGAGAAGAAAGGGCCGCCGTCATAACCCTTGCTCTTGGTGATCCGGCGCACGTTGGAACCATCGGAGTTCATGATGTAGATGTCGGCATCACCATCTCGGAAGGAAGTGAAGATGATCTGCTTGCCGTCGGGCGAGTAACTTCCCTCGGCATCATATCCGGAGGTGTCGGTGAGTCGGACGAGGTGGGATCCGTCGGGGTCCGCCTTGAAGAGATCCATGCCGATCGGGAACTCCCACTTATAGCGATCGGTCCGGCTATAGGCTGGCCCCTTTCGGCCTGGAGTCGGGTTCAAGTGGCTGGAGGCGAACAGGATCGACTTTCCATCGGGGTGATAGAACGAGCAGGTGCATGCGCCCCGGCCCGTGCTGACCATCTTGGGCTTGGCCTCGGGGGTCAGCTCGGCGGTATAGATCTGATAGTCGTCCTGATTCTCGGCGGGTGTGTGAAAAATCGATGGGCTGACAAATGGGACCGCCTGGAAGATGATCGCCTTACCATCGGGTCGGAAGTAGCCTTCCCCTGCTCGACCGAATCCGAACGTGATCTGGCGGATGTTCTTGAGGTGTTTGGCTTCGAGCCGATCGGCTTCAGCGATGGCCTCGGGGCTAGGTGCTGCGGATGTCGCTGGACCGTGCGGTGAGGCGGGCTTCTGCTGGGGGCTGGGGTCATCGAAGGTCGTCAAGAGGCTCAAAGTGGCCACCAGCAGGGTCGTCAGCATGGTTCGGCTCCGTATTGGGTCAGTGGAAAGAGTTGGATGTTATTGAGGACGATCTCGCGTCTCGTCGTCAGGCGGTCCCGAGGGTTCGCGGACCCTCCCCGACCGCTTAGCATGGGTGTAGTATAGGGGGGGGCTTACTCGTCGCCAATGGCTGGGCGGCATCGCACGTGACGGAGGATCGGACTGGGTGAAGATTTACACGAAAACCGGCGACGACGGTCTCACCGGTTTATTGGCCAACCGTCGCGTCCCGAAAGACGATGCTCGGATCGAGGCTTATGGAACGGTCGACGAACTGAACGCGCTCTTGGGCCTGGTTCGTTCGGGTGGGGTGGACTCGGCTGCGGATGCTCTCCTGACTTCGATCCAGAACCAACTGTTCGTGGTCGGTTCAGCCTTGGCCGACCCTGTCACCGATGGTCCGTTCCACAATTTGGTCACTCCGCTGCATTCGAAGGGTCTTGAGGTTGCAATCGACACCATGGAAGCGGAGCTCGAACCGCTGACCCGGTTCATTCTGCCGGGCGGTACGCAGGAAGCGTCGCGGGTTCACCTGGCGAGGACCGTTGCTCGCCGGGCAGAGCGTCAGGTTGTTCATCTCGCCCGTCAACCCGGCGAGCATGTGCCCCCCGACCTGATCATTTATCTGAATCGGCTTAGCGATTTACTGTTCGTCCTGGCCCGGGCCTTGAATCACCGAGCTGGGGTGGCCGACGTACCCTGGAGTGGCGTATGAACCTGACCGGCAAGACAGTCCTGATCACCGGCGGCCGCCGTGTCGGCTCCGCATTGGCCCTTTTACTCGCCGATCGGGGGGCCAATATTGCGTTGACTTACCATACCAGCCGAGAGACGATCGAAGCGACCGCACGTCGGGTTCGGGAGTTCGGTGTCAGTGCTCGGACACTTCAGGCCGATCTTTCCCAAGCTGCCCAAGCTCAGGCCGTGGTCGCTCAGACCGTCGACACCTTGGGGAAGCTCGACGTTCTCGTCAACATGGCGAGCATTTACAAGCGAACACCTTTCGACACCTTAGAGTCGGCGGATTTCGACGCGATGATGGCTGCGAACTTGGCGGCCCCCTATCACGTGGGGGTTGCCGCCGGCAAGCAGATGCGGACTCAGCCGAGCGAAGGGGGGCTCAAGGGTAAGATCATCAACATCGGTGACTGGGCGACCGAGCGACCTTACCGGAACTACCTTCCTTACCTGGTGGCGAAGGGAGGGCTGACGACGTTTACACTGGCGTTAGCCCAGGAGCTGGCACCGGACATCACCGTGAACATGATTCAACCGGCGACGATCGACCCTCCCCCGACGTTCTCCGACGCGGACAGAGCGGGCGTGATCGCCGCCACTCCTCTTGGGCGAATTGGTTCGGCTGAGGACGTCAATCGGCTGATCCTCTACTTGCTCGAAGGGACCGACTATGCGACGGGGTCATGCTATCGCGTCGACGGAGGACGTTTCCTCGGAGATGGGACACAGGGATCGTGATCTCGATGGAAAAGTGTATGTGAACACGGCCTAGTTGGTTGTGGCTTTCGTGCAACTTCTGTTAAGCTTTTTTGGCAGATGGCTCTGCATCGACCGTTCGTTTCGATGCGGCCTCAACATGACGAACACCTGACGGAGTATCTCCATGCGTAGCGGCTCACTTGGCCTGGCGGCTGTCGCCTTGGCCCTGGCCTCGACCTTCAGTCCGGTGGTCCGCGCGGCCGACGAGGTCACCTGGAAGCTTGTCGCCGTCCAGCTTTCCGATCAAGACTTGTTCCTGATCAAGACCAAGTCCGAAGATGGTAAGACCACCGCCGAAGTGACCAAGTCGGGGATCCCCCAACTCGGCGACGTGAAACTTACCGCTTTTGAGCAGAAGGGCGATAAGGTCACCTTGACCTTGACACTTCAAGGTGGGAGCACCTTCACCGGCACGACGGCCAAAGACGGTAAGGTCTATGGCACGTTGAAGTTGCCCGGCGGCGTGGTCCCTGTTCGGCTTGAAAAGGGGGATAGCCTCGCCCCCACCAGTCAGCCGGCATACATGCCCAAACTGATGGCAGCAATGCAGAATCAGACGGCTTCTCCCAAGGAACGCGTTGCCAGTCTTGTTGAGATCCTCAAGGGTGCCGACGGACCAGGTTATGCAATGCTCTTCGGTCAGGTTCTCAGCCTGGCCCCCACCGCAGACGTTCCCGCCGATGAAGTCAAAGGATATGTCGAGAAATGGCTCTCACTCTCGAAGCCATACGGCGTGGCTCTCGTCAATGACGTCCGGATCCAGGTTGTGAAGGCTCTTGGGACCAAGGCGACCTATGCTCCGCTCGCGTTTGAACTCGCGCTTGAAGCAGAGAAGACTCTGCCGCCGGAGTCCTCTCCAGACCAGCAAGCCGAGATCGTTGGGATCCTCGCTCGGTCGGCCAAGGCTGTGGGCAAAGTGGATATCGCCAAGACGGCCGAAGAACGGCTCGCCAAGCTTGAATCAAAGCTCGACGCCGAGTATCACGAGAAGGTCCCCCCCTTCAAGCCGGCTGCATTCGAGGGTCGTACCAATAAGAAAGCCGACAAGGTTGTGTTGATGGAACTGTTCACAGGTGCCCAGTGCCCTCCGTGTGTGGCCGCAGACGTGGGCTACGACGCCTTGCTGACGTCCTTCAAGCCAACCGAGTTCATCGGTCTCCAGTATCACTTGCATATCCCAGGTCCTGATCCTCTGACGAACGCCGCTAGCGAAGCTCGCGAGGAGTATTACAAGGAGTCCGTCCGGGGCACTCCCTCGACCTTCTTCAACGGTAAGTCCGAAGCCGGCGGCGGTGGTGGCATGGCCAACTCCGAGGGCAAGTATTCGGAATTCAAGGAAGTCATCGAGAAGATCCTCGGTGAGTCGAAGACCGCTTCGATCGACCTGACCGCAACGCGTGCAGGCGACGTGATCAAGATCACCGCCAAGGCCAGCACCGACGCGAAGGTCAAGGACGCCAAGCCAACCTTGCGACTCGTCCTTGTCGAAGACGAGGTCAAGTACACCGGCGGCAACAAGCTCCGGTTCCATCACCACGTCGTTCGCTCGTTCCCTGGCGGAGCTGCAGGCGTGGCCCTCGAAGCAGGCGAAGCGAAGCAGGCTTTGACGGTGAACCTCGTTGATGTTCGTGCCGCCCAAGATGAGTATAACAGCAACTTTGAGAAGAAGGGTCGCCCTTACCCGAACCCCCTTCCCCAGGTCAAACTTGAAGGACTCTCGGTCGTTGCCTTTGTCCAGGACGACGCGGACAAGTCCGTCTGGCATGCGGTAACTGTGCCCGTCACTGAAGCCAAGCCTTGATCCATTCTTAAGCAGGCGACTGTCCACCCCAGAGAAGAGAATCAACGAGCCCCGAACGATCCCCTTGGTCGTTCGGGGCCTTTGTGTTTCTGGACTTCGGATGGATTGATCAAAGTCTCCCAATCGTGTTGACGCCGAGGGGTTCGATCGCGGAACATCTTGGAACGTAAGAACTAACGGGAAGTCGCCCCGTTTTGAGCAGTCGAGAATCCACGATCGATCCGGGCATATCAAGACGCTGTATCACATAGGCATATGTGTTGTTCAGCTTTTTGTACGTCAAGAGCATCTCTTCACAACCTGATTTCTAAGACTAGGGAGACTCCCGAAATGTCAGCACCTCTGCCGATGGAACGTATGGCAAGACCACCGCTTCGACACGAACTCCAAGCCCTTCGTGGAAGCTGGATTTACTTTCTGGTCGCGGGGATCTTGCTCGTCGTCATTGGAACAATTGCCATAGGCTCGTCGATCTTGGTGACACAGGTCGCAATGGTCTTTTATGGAATATTGATGCTCATGGGAGGTGCGATTCAAGTTGCGAGCGCGTTCTGGGCCCGCGATTGGTCCGGAGTCTTCGGTGGTTTGCTCACCGGCGTGCTTTACTTGGTTGTCGGACTCTTCTTCGTCCGAGATCCCGGCGACGCTGCTGTGGGGCTCACACTTCTGATCTCTGCGTTCCTGATGGTCGGTGGCCTTTTTCGGATCATCGCCTCGATCTCCCACCGGTTCCATCATTGGATCTATGCGTTGATCGGAGGCGTGATTAACCTCGCACTCGGGTTGATGATCTATGCAGAGTTGCCCTTCTCCGGTCTCTGGGTGATTGGCCTCTTCCTGGGGATCGAAATGATCTTCAGCGGATGGACCTGGATCATGCTCTCCTTGGCTCTTCGTCAAATCACTCGCAACGTGGCGAAGCCTCTCTAACGAAGCACTTTACGATTCCGATCATCCCCGAAAGACCTGTGTTATGGCTATCGCTCAGCCGCCGTTGCCCAGCCCGAAAGGCCAGTTTCTGGTCGGGCATACGCTCAACTACATGCGCGATCCGCTCGGCTACATGACCCGTGTTGCACGCGAACACGGCGACATGGTGCGATTGAAGCTGGGCGGCACAACGGCGGTGCAGCTTGCCCATCCCGATGATATCAGTGAAGTTTTGCGCAATCATCCTGAAGACTTCATCAAGGATAAGCTAACGCGAATCCTTGAACCTGTCATTGGTCAGGGATTGCTCACCAGCGAGGATACGTTCTGGAGGCGGCAGCGAAAGCTGATCCAGCCGGCCTTCACACACCAAGCGATCCAGCGCTACGGCCAAGTCATGGTCGACCTCGCCGAGGAGCGAGGGGCAACTTGGAAGCTTGATCAAACCATCGACGTCCATACCGAGATGATGGGCCTGACCCTGGCCATCGTCGCCAAGACCCTGTTCAACGCCAACGTCGAGGAGGAAGCCGTCGAGGTCGGCAGCTTGATTGAGATCATTATGGACTATTATCTCGACCCGACGAAGTGGCTGCGGATTCGCGAGTGGATTCCGACCCCGTCGACCCTACGCTTCAGGAAAGCGATCAAGCGGCTCGACCAGATTATGTACGGCATCATTCGCGACCGGCGTGCGAGTGGATCCGACCCCGGCGACTTCCTGAGCTTTCTGCTCAAAGCCCTCGACGACGAGGGCTCGGGTATGACCGATAAGCAACTCCGCGACGAGGCGGTCACCCTCTTCCTCGCCGGGCACGAAACGACCGCACTTGTCCTCTCCTACACCTTTTTTCTGCTCGCCGAACACCCCGAAGTCGATGCAAAGCTTGCCGCCGAACTCGATCAAGTTCTGGGCGATCGGGCCCCCACTCCTGCCGACGTGCCGATGCTCAAGTATGCCGACTGGATCATCAAAGAGTCGATGCGGCTCTACCCACCCGCCTGGGGAATTGGTCGCGAACTGACACATGATGCCGAGGTCGGCGGCAAGATGTTTCCCAAGGGGACCCAGTTCCTGATGATTCAGTGGGTCACCCACCGCGACCCTCGCTGGTTCGAGAATCCCGAATCGTTCACGCCCGAACGATGGGATCACGACCTGATCAAGAAGCTCCCGAGAGGTGCGTACTTCCCATTCGGTGATGGGCCTCGCGTTTGTATCGGCAACCATTTCGCAACGATGGAGGCGATCTTGCTCCTCGCCTCGGTCGCCAGACGATACCGCCTCGAACGCGCTTCCGAAGGAACGCTCCATCTCTCGCCGAGCATCACCCTTCGACCAGAAGGGGGCGTGCCGATGTGGGTTCGTCCCCGGCGGTGAGAAATCTACGACGTATGTGACCCTGGGAATGAGTCATTCCGGTCCAGAGTGTGTTACTGATCCAGTTCGGCGGTCAGGGCTTCGCGGAGCTTCTGGATTGCCCGGCTCTTCTCGTTGCTGACCGTCTTGGGAGCGACCCCCCAGCGGGCTGCGATCTCGGCGGGAGTCTCGCCTTTGAGGGTCGAGTCGATCAGGTCGCTTTCGCGAGCGTTGAGCGATTTCGTCATTGCCTCGCGAAGGGCACCCCGCCAACTGGCGGCGGCATCAACCCCATCCTCACCTGCGGCTAGGTCATAATTGTCGATGGGCTGGAACGAACGCTCACGCTGGGCTCGCTTCTTGACCGCGCCGATAGCGCGGAAGAAGTCGGGTCCTTCGCTGGTTTCTCGACTCAAGACTTGGGGGATTCCCGACTGGCCGATCTCACCGGCAAGTTGATCAAACTTGTCCCGACCGAGGTTCTGCAACAGGCTCGTGTAAACCGCCTGAGTGCAATCATCATGAGCTTGAGGTGTAATTCCCGCCCGATACCACGTGCTCGTCAGGTATTTGTCCAGTTGCCTGAGTCCACTCGCAATCTCGGTGGCGTTGGGGGCAGAGCGAGTCGTCGATAACCAGTCGGAGAGTCGGACCGTTTGATCAAGGGCGAGGTCCCACGCAGCGTCGTTCTGGTGGGCCGAAACGATTGGGCCGGGAGGGGTCGTCGGTAGCGTCGTGATTTCAGCGACCAACCCCGGCAGAGCCAACGGGGCAGCGTCAAGAAGCCGAAGCGCTTCTAACGCCTCGACCGCCGGTCGGTATCGTCGCTTACCCAGATCGCGTCCCTTAACACTCACAGCGGCTACCCCTTTAAAGAAAACTCGCCCTACAGCATACTTATCACCATCCAGAGCCCAAAAGCGCCACCTTTGAACGTACTTCTATCGGAATTACGCAATCAAAGCGAGATCAGTTCGCAAGGTCTGCATGCATGATATTGTTTTCTCGTCGCAAGACCAGGTCTGGGCATTTTTTCGACCCGTCTTGCCTTGTAATTGTTGGAGAGGAGAAATGCTCCGGGTCTGGAGATTTGGGTCGTTTGCTCATCAGTGAAGACGCACCCTCTCCGTGGGGAGGAGAGGGTGGAATACATCGATTGGCCGAGACGCAGAGAGGCTCGACCCCAGCGAGACTAGACAACAGATGGCATCTCGAACCGAGGTCCGTATTCCCGGGCGAGTAACGCGTTCGCTTCCGTATCGGTTCCAAAGTTCTCAGTCGCCGGGTTGAAGGTGTGGAGCTTGCGACCTGTCCGGTAGGCGATATTACCCAGGTGGCAGAGTCGGGTGCTCAGGTGGGCGATCTCGACTTCCGCGTTGGGGGCTTTGCGACTCTTGACGCACTCAACGAAGTTCTTGACATGGTCAAGTGCCCCGTCGGTCGGCTTCCCGGAGGCGGGCTCACCATCTTCGACCCGCCAGCCTTTATCGTCGATCAAGAGGGTCCCCTTGTCGCCGTAAAAGGCGATCCCGAAGCCTGAGCCCTCGGTTCCGTGCTTGGACCACATCCGATGTTCCCAGCAGATGACCGCCTTGGGAAATTCATAGGTCACAAGCTGCGTGTCAGGAACTTCTCGATCGTCGTCGAGCAGGAATTTCCCGCCGCCTGACGTAATCGCGGTTGGCGCTTCGACCCTCAGCCCCCAGCGAGCAACGTCGAGCCCGTGGATGCCGTTATTGCCGATCTCTCCGGTTCCCCAGTTCCAGAACCAATGCCAGTCGTAGTGGAAGCGGCTGGGCATAAAGGGACGATCGACAGCGGGCCCTTGCCACAGGGCGTAATCGACTCCTTCGGGGACCGGGCCTTCCTTGCCGAGCTGAATCTTGGGCCTCACCTGATGAATCCATGCCCGGGCCATGCCAACCTGGCCAATCTTGCCCTCGTGGACATGGGAGATCGCATCGATCACATGCGGAGTACTCCGCCTCTGAGTCCCCGCCTGAACGATCTTATTGTACTTGCGTGCGGCTTGGACAATCCGCCTCCCCTCGACGACATTGTGGCTGACCGGCTTCTCGACATAGACATCCTTCCCCGCCTGGCAAGCCATTACGGCCATGAGGGCATGCCAGTGGTCGGGGGTCGCAATGGCGACGGCGTCGATCGATTTGTCGTCGAGCAGTTTCCGAAAATCCTGTTCAAGCCTGGGCTTATTGCCGGCAATCTTCTCGACGCTTGCCGCTGGTTTTGCCAGTTGGTTGGTGTCCGCGTCGCAGAGCGCGACAACCTCGACCTCATCTTTGAGCCCCGCGAACATTCTGGCCAGGTCGTGCCCTCGACTTCGGACGCCGATCACACCAATCCGGAGTCGTTCTGACGGGGCCGCCGACCAGACGGATCGGCTTGCCACTGATGCGGCCGCCGCCGTTCCCAAGAACGTCCTACGATTGAAGTCCCCCCGTGTCATGGCGTCCCCCTTAGGCGTGTTGCGTTCGAGATCGATATGGCTGAACAAGCGACATAGACCAGTCTCATCAAAATAGAATGATAGTCCTTCCAGAGCAAGGGGCTGGAGTTTGTCGTGCCCGAATTTCCCAAGATTTGGAGCCCTTGGAATCCTTCCCACCTAGATCATGAATCCGCTGAGTACTTACGTTGCGACAATCCGTTGAGCTACGTTTCCTGGGGGAAGAATAGAAAAGATACGCAACTTGGGGGCGAGAGACAGGTAAATCAACATCCGTCGAGTCGGGCTTCCTCGAATCGAAGCTGACCGCTATAACGCGGGATCTCTCCGGCGACTGATGGATCAGGCCGGCCCCCCCACCGTCGGACGATGGAGCGGCACCGATGCGTTTGACAGTTTCACCCCTAATCGTCTTGCTCGCTGTTCTGTTCCCGGCCCTGAGCGCGGCCCAGGTCGCTGAAGCTCCTCCGAAAGCGGACTCTCAAGACAAACCGAGCGAGATCGACCTCAGGTTTAGCTCGCCGAGGGCGACCGTTCGGACGTTCTTGAACGCCATAACTCAGGCGGAAGATACGCCCAGCAAGATCGAAGAGGCAGAAGAGTGTCTCGACCTCTCCGGGGTGAGTAACGAGACTGAGAATGGGGGCAATCTCGCGGTCCAGCTCGAGGCCGTTCTGCGCTCGCTCGGAATGATCACTGACCTCATGCCCGACAAACACGCTCCACGTTTGTATGTATTCGCAGATCAACCCGATCAGTATATCGCACTCGAACGGACCAGGGACGGCCGCTGGCGGTTCGATGGGCGGACCGTCCAGATGATCCCGAAGATGCGGAACGCACTGACCCGAGGTACGTTGAAAGGGGCTACCGTCGGCAGGGCTCAGGGTTCTTCGCCACCGGTCGATATCCCCAGTCAGTTCGGCTCGCCTCGCGCGACGTTTCGTACTTTCTTAACGTCAATTCACGATCATAACATGTCTGAGGCCGCGAGCTGTTTTGACCTCAGTGAGATCAGTCCTCCTGCGCGCCAGTCGTTGGGTCAGGCGTTGGCGGTCAAGCTCAGAGAAGTCGTCGACCGCTATGCACTCGTGCTTTACCAAGATCTTCCCGACTCTTACGACGGCGATTCATTCGCGTGGATGACCGTCGAGCAGGGCCGGGTCGAGATCGCTCGCCAAGTCGCAGGCCATCGCAAGGGGCAGTGGCTTTTCACCAAGGATACGGTTCGCCAGATCGAGCCGCTTTACGACTTCTACAAGAAGAAGCCGGTCGTTCGCGAAGCGGCTGAGTTCGAGGACCATACGCTTTTCGCCGAGTTCTGGACCTCACCCGGCCTATGGGTTCGGAGTCGAATCCCTGACGTGTTAGAGCGGGGCTTCAGCTTTTCGCCAAGCGTGCGAATCGAGATCTATCAGGTGGTAGGATTGGTCCTGATGCTTCTGATGGCCGTGGCAGCGGAGCGGACCGTCGCTCGGCTGAGCATGGCCTTGATCGTGCGTGTGTTCGCGTTCCGTTCGCTGGAACTCGACTCGGAAGCGGCGATCGATCGGCTCCGACCGGTGGGCTGGATGGCCGCATTGGCGGCCTCGCAGTTTGGAGTCGCTCTGCTGGACTTGAGGAGGGATGTCGCCGGCCTGGTGCTATCTGCTTTGAACTTATGTTTCTGGATCATGACAGCTTACGCGTTTTATCGACTGATTGATCTCGTGGCCGATTACGCTCGCCAGCGAGGCGTTGCCACAGGGAGGCACTCGGCGATGACCGAGATGCTGTTACCGGTCCTGTCGTTGCTCCTGAGAGTGACGGTCATTGTCGTGGGGTTGATGATCGTTCTGCAACTCTTCGAGCTCGACGTCGCGGCGGTTCTCACCGGCCTGGGCATTGGCGGTTTGGCATTCGCTCTCGCCGCGCAGGATACACTTAAGAACTTCTTCGGCTCGTTCACCCTGATCGCAGATCGAACGTTCTTTGTGGGCGACCTGGTCAAAATCGGTGCCAATGAAGGGACAGTTGAGTCGGTCGGGGTCCGAAGCACCCGGATTCGAACTCCCGATGACTCGCTTCTAACGATTCCCAACTCGGAACTCACCACGGCACATATCACGAACTATGGTTCGAGGCGCTTCCGCCGCAACAAGTTTGAGATTGGTGTCAAGTACTCAACACCGATCGATCGCTTGCTCGCGTTTCAAGAGGGGATTCTCGAACTGGTCAAGAACCACCCCCATTCACGTCACCAGGGGGAAGAGGTCGCTGTTCATGAACTCAGCGAGATTGCGATCAAGTTGGTCGTGAATATTCAATTCTTGGTGAAGGACTGGCACTCTGAACTCGAGGCGAAACAGACCCTAGTCGTCGGAATCTTGAAGCTTGCGGACCAGCTCGGAATTGAGCTTGCGGTTCCCATCCAGACGGTTCAGTTTGAGGCCCATGAGCCACGAACCGCGACCTCATTGTCGCCGGTCTTGGATCAAGAGAAGCCGGCCCGCGCCTTGTCGGTCCCCCATGGGCCCCACCCGAGTCGGTTCGTGAGGGCGCATGATCCCGAACAACGGTTCTTGGAAAAAGAGTGAAGGGATGTCGGGGTGAATGGGGATGTCACTCCCAGAACTCAACGAATAACTAGACTTCCTCACGGTTGGCGAACGCCCGCGAGTTGTGAGGAAGTCGAGGGCGAACTAACCACGAGCGAGAAACGCTGATGAATCAATTTCTGTGAAATCAACACTTCGCCCTCCCGAAATCGGGAAGTCACGTCGTCCGCGTTCCAAGCTCGCCTAGTGAACTTTGACGGATGATTCGAAGCTCTCAGTAAGCGACGATCAGGCCGGAATTCGCAGGGTTGTCACTTGGCAGAGTGATCCCGAAATTACGGTTAGTGTTGGTCACGACTGTATTAAATTGTGTCGAAAAATTTGTGTTGAAGTCGGGCGGGGTCTGCCCAAATCCCAGGAAACCGCTTCCAAAACCGTTGTTGAACCCGACATTGGTTCCGTCGGTCCTGAGCGTGGTATTGAAGAAGTTTTGCCCTGCGGATGGCAAACTGAACCGACTCGTTGGCAGCACAAGAGTCTGGTTGGGTGAAGTGCTCATTCCGAAGAATTGATTGAGCGAACTCGCCACTCTCGTGGCAGCCTGATTAAAGGAATTGTAAGCATTTGAGCTCATGCTGACGTCTGTGAAATTCAATCCCTTAAGGCTCTGGAAAAGACCAGTGATCGATCCTGGGCCCGTAGAGGTCGCATCGCCTGCTCCCGATAAAATGGAGGACCGAGGCGAGTTTCCGTAGAACGCAGTTTGAACTTGCGAGCTGACGACCGACCTCCCCCCTCCGAATAAACTCAGATCGTTGCCGAGTTGAGCGGTCGCGATTTGCAACGCCTGCCCATACTGAGATTGAAAGGCGGTCAGTGCTTCGACAGTCGGAGTCGTCGCCGTTCCTGATCCAGTCCGTGGAAAGAGAACCGTCGTAGCAACAGTTGAGAAACTGTTTGCCAGGGCGCCGAGGGTGTTTGTGAATTGGCGAATCACTTGCTGGCCCAGGTATTGCTGGAACGGGATGCGGGCTCCACTCTGGTCCACCGAAAGGCGATTCACAGACGTGGTCTTGAAATAGTTGTTGATCTGTCCAAGATTCGCGGACATCGTGCGGGCGACTTGCGCATTCACTGCGGCATTGAATGTATTCGCAGAACGCATCGCCCGAGCATTGGTCCCGAGTGCATTGAGACGACTGACAAGACTCTTTGAGCCGTCAGAGAGGAGCGAATTCTGGATATTTTGAACAAGCTTTTGGCTGTTCGGCAACAATTCGCCCTGGCTGGAAAGTCGGAAGGAGGTCGCATTCAGCGTTCCACCCAGGCCAGCAGCGAAGTCATTGAGCTGCTTCTGAGTGGGGGTTCCGTTGGCAAACAGTTGCTGAACTTGGGTGTTGATCGAGGTTTGGAGATCACCTCTCGCCGCCCGGAACGCCTGTAAATAATCGGCTTGGATCTGTCGGACCCCGAATCCCACGTTTGATGAGCTGATGGGCGGAGGTGCCGGTAGCGGAGTGAACAAGCCGGAAACGGCCATCACCACTCGCTCTTCCAGGGTTGATGTCGATCCTGAGAGAACTGGGCGAAACGCCAACCGATTCTTGCGAATGTTGATGCTCATGATGAAGTCCTTTTGAGCGGAGTCTAGACAGACTTGCGTCTGTTGCGGGATGGGATTGCTTTCAGGTAAACCTCGATATCCATATTGAGGGAGCCCAAAGCGTCTGCTAGCAATGAGGAGTTAAACCAGATTGCAACAGTATGCCGGTCTATTCAGGAGCAAGATCCGTGCCAAATCCTCGCTGAAAAGACCCCACAAATAATCAGAGCATCGAACTATCGATCGGACCCCGAATTCCTTCGCCCCTTGCCACTTCGGCGGAACGTCCACTAGGATTGAGGTATGAGGAATGGGTCCGGCTCACCAAAGACTCTTTCCTCCCCCTGTTCACCATCCATGCATCTTGCTCGCCGATGAGTTCCAGGAGGGCGTATGATGTCGACCCGCAAGCTTTACGCGATCGCAATGATTGGGGCAGTTGCTCTCCTGGGGTGGCAGACCACCCGAGGTCAGGGCCCTAAGCCCAAAGACGAGATGATGGAGCTTTATGGGCTCTTTGTTGATGCCGTGGAACAGGTTGAAGAGAACTACGTCCGTCCGGTCTCCCGCAAAGAGTTACTGGAGAGCGCGTTACGTGGGATGCTCAACGATCTCGACCCGCACTCGTCCTACATCAACACCTCACAGTGGAAAGACTTTCGCAAGACGATCGAGGGTCGGTTCGGAGGAATCGGTATCAGTGTCGGCATGGATCAGGAACTGAACCGGCTCAAGGTCATGGCCCCGATGGTCGGTACTCCAGCCTATGCGGCAGGAGTGATGGCTGGTGACGTTATCCTCGACATTGATGGGAAGTCAACCGAGGGCCTCGACCCTGAGAAGGCGGTCGAAGTCCTTCAAGGTCGGCCCGGTACCGAAGTCAAGCTCAACGTGCTCCACGAGACCAACGGCAAGACCGAAGTCCTCACGATGAACCGGGCAATTATCGAGATCCCCAGCGTTCTGGGCGACTCTCGCAAGCCCGACGATACCTGGGACTTCATGATCGAGAAGGATCGCAAGATCGGCTACGTGCGGATCGCCCAGTTTGTCCAGAACACGACCGAAGAAGTCCGAGGCGCGTTGGCAGACCTGACTGCCCAAGGGATGAAGGGGCTAATCCTTGACTTGCGAGACGATCCGGGCGGGATGTTGAGTTCGGCCGTTGAGGTCTCGGACCTGTTTCTGGAAGAGGGTCAGATTGTCAGCACCAAGGGGCGAAGTGTTCCCCCGAGGACTTACCAAGCCGAGAAGCCTGGCACGTTCACCGGGTTCCCGATGGTCGTGCTCGTGAATCAGAATTCGGCCTCGGCGTCGGAGATCGTCTCGGCCGCGCTTCAGGATCAGAAGCGGGCCCAAGTTGTCGGCCAGCGTTCGTTCGGCAAGGGCTCGGTCCAGAACATCATCGACCTGGACGATGGCAATAGTGTGCTCAAGCTGACCGTCGCGACCTACTGGAGGCCGTCGGGTAAGAACATTCACAGGTTCAAGAATGCCAAAGAGACCGACGAGTGGGGTGTAAAGCCCAACGACGGCCTCGAAGTGAAGCTGACACCGGAAGAGTACGTTACCTGGGCGATGGGTCGCCGCGACCGCGACCTGATCACCTCCAAGGGGGGCAAGCTCAAGGAGAAGTCGGGAGCGAAGCCGAAGCGGGAATACTCCGACAAGCAGCTTATCAAAGCGCAAGATGTCGTTAAGGCTGAGATCGAGAAGCTTGCCGCCGCCGCCGAGTGATTGAGTGAGTAATTTCTCCGACCTGGGCCCGGACTCTCCTGAGTGTCGGGCTCCCGTCGGGGATGGAGCGGCCCCAGAGATGGTAGCCCGAGCCTACCTATGAACGAATAAGATATGCTGCTCCTGGCGATCGAAACGACCTGTGACGAGACCGGGGCCGCCGTACTTGAGGGGCCTCGGCCCCCGGATGTCGGGGTGCCGACGATCCGGTCGAGTGTGGTTGCCTCCCAGATCGAGATCCATCAGCGATTCGGAGGGGTGGTCCCCGAGATCGCTGCTCGGGCCCACGTCCGCCAGATCTTGCCAGTGATCGACGAGGCCCTGAAACAGGCGAATGTCACGCTCGCGGATATCGAAGCCATTGCCGTCGCAACGAGACCCGGCTTGGTCGGAGCCTTGATCGTTGGTCTGACTGCGGCAAAAGCCTTGGCGCTGGCGCTCGATGTTCCACTGATCGCGATCGATCACCTCGAAGCCCACCTCTACGCCTGTCAGCTTTCGCATCCGGACCGTGAGGTTTACCCCTGCGTCGGAATGGTCGTTTCCGGGGGTCATACGCATCTGTTTGAGTGTGTTGGGCCGCTGGAGGCGATCCCGCTCGGAGGTACCATCGACGATGCAGCAGGCGAGGCTTTTGACAAGGTGGCGAGCTTGTTGGGACTGGGCTATCCCGGTGGTCCCGAAGTGGAACGAATTGCCAAAGGGGGCAACCCTAAGGCCTTCGCCTTCCCACGTGCCTTTCTGCACGACGAACGGCTCGACTTCAGTTTCTCCGGGCTCAAGACGGCGGTTCTGTACGCTCTCCGCGGTCAGAAGGGGCTGGATCTGACCCCCCCCTCAGCCCAACTTGTGGCCGACCTGGCAGCAAGCTTCCAGGTGGCCGTCGTCGATATCCTGGTCAGCAAGGCTCGCCAGGCGCTTCGTCAGAAAGGGCTAAATCGACTCGGGATCGGCGGCGGGGTCGCAGCCAATGGTGCCTTCCGCGATCGACTGACCACAATGGCTGTCGCAGACCGAATCGAGCTCTTTATCCCGCCGATGTCTCTCTGTACGGATAACGCCGCAATGGCGGGCGTCGCCTTCGCCAAACTAGCGGCAGGACAGATCGCCGACGATGACGTCGACGTGCTCGCAGGTCTGGTCCGCGCTGGACGCCGGACCCCCTGAAGCAAATCCGACGATGACTCCACCACGCCGCTCGGGCGTTTGTGTCCGAAAATACTCACCCAAAAATCATTCTTCACCAATTCGATCAAGATAGACGATAAGCAACTTGACAATATCGCACGAGGTAGTGATGATTGCCTCTGTTGACACCTGGAACAGAGGGTGTCCTGGTTTTGGCGTTGTTGGGACACAGGATCACCAAATCAATTAGCGGTCGAGTTGACCTCTGACCTGGATCGTTCCACGCGCACTTGCAAAGGAGTTTTCTTAAATGTCTGGATTCGTTCGTCAAAGGCGTCGAGGATTTACGCTCATTGAGTTGTTGGTCGTGATTGCGATCATCGCGGTGCTCATCGCCTTGTTGTTGCCTGCGGTTCAGGCGGCTCGCGAGGCAGCACGCCGCATCCAGTGCGTCAATAATTTGAAGCAGTTTGGCCTGGCGTTGCACAACTATGAGAGTTCCGTCGGGGCGTTTCCGCCGAGCGGTAAGGCGGTCAACCTCTCCGTCAGCCCGCCCGCTGTCTACTTTTCCGATTTCGGTTGGAGCGTTCAGGCTCGGGTGTTGAACTTCATCGAAGGAACGACCCTGTCCAACGCGCTGAACTTCTCACTGGAGTATAACGATCGCAGCGGGGCGAACTTCACGGGGGCCTCGGGGGTTGTGAGTGCGTTCCTCTGCCCCTCGACGTCACGGAAGTCGGGGGGTGGTACTCGCGACTCGTTGAACACGACGAATTCTCCCGAAGAGTCAGTCGTTAACGCTAGTGCCGGCTATGGTTACACCGATTATTCTGCATCGATCTATACCGATATCAACATAGTTAATGGATCTCCCGCATCGGGAGGGGTAGGCGCGACGCTGATCGTGCCGTACCGCAACAAGAATAGCGCTGCCAAGGGCCTGCTCAAAGATGGTAAGACGACTATTGCGGAGGTCGTCGATGGAACAAGCAATACTGCCGCGATCCTTGAGTGCGCCGGTCGCGACGAGAGTTTCGTCAGCCAGTACGCCGACAACACCTATGTGAACTCTGCGGGCGTGATTGTGGTTCGCGGTCAGGGTGCCTCGCCGGGCCAACACAGGTTCTGGCGCTGGGCTGATCCGGGCAACGCGTTCGGGACTTCGGGCCAACCCAACAACAAAGGTATCCCATCCAGTGAAGGCTCAGCCTGGCCTTCGACCTCAGGCTCGGCGGGCAACCAGGCGGGTGCGAACGAGGAACCATTTTCGTTTCACAAGGGAGGAATCAACGTCCTCTTTGGTGACGGTTCGGTTCGGTTCCTCAAGGACACCGTCAATCTCGCCACCTTCCGAGCCGTTCTCACCATCGGTGGCGGCGAAGTGATCTCAGCCGATTCGCTCTGAGTCTCAGCCGATTTTGCCAGCTACCTCGCTTCGCCGAATCCCGGGAGCAGCCGGTCGAGGGCGATGCGAGGGGCTGGATAGGCGAACGGTTGAGGTCGAATCCCACGATCGAATGGGCACAGAGTCAAATCGGCGTCCTAGAGCAAGGTCGCTGCCGCGATGATCGCCGCGACCACCACTCCAGCGACCAAGCTGGTCGGGTCTCGAAGAGCGAAAACCACGGGGTCGGAGTGCATCCGGCCTCGCTGGGCGAGGAACCAAACTCGCGAAATCCAGTAGAGCATCACTGGACACAAGAGCCAGAGCCAGCGAGGGTTCCGGTAAAGCAACACACTCTGCCCATCATTTAAGTAGAGGCAGACAACCAAGACCGCGATGTAGCCACTGGCAGGCCCTACCGACCGAATCATATCGAGATCGATCGCCTGATAACCTCGACCAGGCAACCAAGCTCCATTCTCGGTCGTATGTGTGATCAGTTCCGTAAACCGCTTCAAGAACGCAAGGCTCAGGAAGAGGAACATCGCGAACGCCATCAACCATGTTGAGATCTCGATTCCGGTCGCTGCACCCCCCGCTAGGATGCGAATCGTATACAGTCCGGCAAGACATAAGACATCAATCAGCATATAACGCTTGAAAATCAACGAATAGCTTATGGATGCCATGAGGTAGACAATTAAGGTGCCCACAAAGCTGGGCGATACGGCTGTTGCCAAACTCAGCGCCAACGCGAACAGCACGAGTGAGGCCGCCATCGCAGCCTGAATTGAGATTGAGCCTGCTGCGATCGGTCGATTTCGTTTTCGTGAGTGGACTCGATCCGAGGGAAGATCGACCAAGTCGTTCACCAGGTAGATTGCCGAGGCCCCGAAGCTGAACGCGAAAAAAGCCGTCAGGCACTTTAGAACCAAGGCGTTCTCCGTCACTCGATGCGACGTCACGAGCGGAACGAACAGGAGCAGGTTCTTCGCCCATTGATGAAGTCGAAGCAGCTTCACCCACGCGTCGAGGCCTCCCGACGATGTTTCAATGATCTGGACCTCGCCCCCGAGAGTCTCAACTTGGCGACGGAGCCGGTCGTTGGGCCCAACGACGATCGCCGCGTGTGCGGATTTCCAGATCGGCAGGTCTTCCGGGCCGTTCCCCACGTAGTCGAACCCGTGTTTGCCGAACCGAGCTTCAATTGCTATAAGTTTGGCCGGACCGCGTAGATTCACAGTCCCATCGCTCGCCAGAACTTCATCAAAGAGCCCCAAGTAATCGGCCACCGCCCGAGCGAGTTTCTCATTTGCGGCCGTAGCCAGGACGATTCGGTCACCTCGTTCCCTGCGGCTCTTGATCAGAGCGATCACCGCATCGTGATAGGGGAGAGTCGCCGGGTCGATCATCGTCCGCCTGGCGAGTTCCTGCTTCAGCGAGGCGAACCCCTTCGCCAGCCACCCAACCACCAGAGGGAGTTCCCAGGGCCGCGACCGTATTAACTCTGCGAACGACTCCCAGAGTAGATCCGTCGCCAGAAGACTCCCATCAAGATCGACACAAAGGACAGGAACGAGTGTTGACGATTCCGGCATATGTGACTCAGTTATTGCTTGCGAGAACCTCCTGCCCTTGCTCTGTCACTCAACTCCTCAGGGGCTCAGACCGTTCAATCTCGCGAGATGACTCTACAAAACGTGATCGAAATCAGACAGGGGATTCCGGGCAGAAGGATTGCAAATTCTATTCCTTCTCCCACCGGTCAAGCTTGCAGTCGACCCCCTCAAACACCGCTACACACCCACTTGGGTATAGCTCATGCCCGGGTGATGGTGGGGTTCCGAGTCCTAGTCGTAGACGCCGTCACCCTTGGCAAGTTCCGTTTCCTCGGCTAGTCTTGATTTCTTGTACTAAGAGTTGGAAGGAGAGGTACTGCGGCGGTGTCGTCCGACCAACCAACCGGCATTCGGCCCGACGAGAGTTCGTGTCCATGTGATACGGGCGAGATCGTGGAAGTTGCGTCCAACGGCCTTTTCGAAAATCTCGCCAAGGTCGATTTTGAAAAAGTAGGATGAAGCATGAATGAATTCCATCGCGTGAATCGCATCAAAACAAGCTTCTCAAAAGAGCTTACACCTTCGAAGCGTCGGTCGCCCGTTTGCTCGGTGCTACGTGGCCTTGAGGTCCTGGAACGCCGGGAGCTCTTGGCCACATTCATGGTGACGAACCTCGGTGATTCTGGAGCAGGTTCACTCCGTCAAGCAATCCTCGCTTCCAATGCGCGAGCAGGTGCCGACACGATCGATTTTAGCGTCGCCGGTACGATCCGGATTGGCCGGACTTCCCTCCCTTTCATCAGTGATACCGTGACTATCGACGGTTCCTCGTCGCCGACATTTGTCGGATCACCCGTTGTGACCGTAGATTTTCAGGGCTCCAATGGACTCCAATTCAATCCTGGAGCCGATGGATCGACCCTCAGATCTCTTGCGTTGGTAAGCGCTGGCGATGCGGGAATCACCCTTGCGGCGTCGCGAGTGACGGTCCAGGGCAACGACATCGGTCTTCGTTCGGATGGGAACACTGTCGCCGGCAACCTGGGAGATGGCATTCGAATCAACGCGGCGTCGCATGACAACCTGATCGGTCGTAGCAATCCAGTGACGAGTATCAGCTATGCGAACGCATTAAACGTGAGTCCCCTGCCGGTTTCGGTCTGGCAAGGCATCCGTGGTGCCGACACGCCGGGGCAATACTTGATCTCCGGCACATCGAGCTCAAACGGCCTATTCTTCGTTGGTACGATCAATGGCCAGGGAACAAGCTATTCTGTCAATTATCCCGGGGCAGCGAGCACCAGCGTTTACGGACCGGACAATCTCGCAGGCGACCAAGTGCGGCTCGTGGGTAGCTACAAGAACGGCGAGGACGTGGTTCATGGCTTTGTCTTCGAGGGAACGACTACCGATCTCTCGACCAGCGGTAACTATCGCACGATCGACTACCCAGGTGCAAAATTCAACTACGTTCACAGCACGATGGGCGGTCTTGCCGTAGGGAACTACGATGGACCGACCGCAAATGGACAGCCGCTGGGTGTGGGCCACGCCTACATCTACGACGTCGCGAAGGGCACGTTTCTGACCGATCTGGTCTTCCCAGGCTCAGTCAGCAATACCGCCTATGGCATCTGGGACAACGGCAAGGGTAACTATACGATCTGCGGTGGGTACAGTAATCTTCCTCTCAATAATCTCAACGATCAACGCCGACCGATCGGCCAGGCGTATCTCGTCGATTATGATGCGGCCACAGGTCGGTTCACCAACTGGAAGTCGTTCAACGATCCTAACGGGCTCGTCGGTCACGACTACGTCACGCACTTTGAGGGTATTAGCAGCGTGGAGAAGGGTGTCTACACCCTCAGCGCAGACTCTCTCCAGACCGGTTCCACTAACCCTGCGCAGGGCTCTTGGGTAAGCGTCCGCCGCAACCCGAACGGCACGTTCGGCGATGGTGTCTGGGTTGATCTCAACTACCCGGATTCCACAGGGATCACCAGTTCGAATGCCGTCTACGGCAACCAAGTGGTCGGCGTGGTCTTTTCCCCCGCAGGCGCGATCGCCTATGAGTCGACGGTCAATATCGGCTTCCAACTCTCCAACGTCATCAGCGGCAACGGTGGTAACGGGATCGGAATTTACGGGTCAAGTGGCAATCAGATTGCCATGAATGAAATCGGTACCGATATCACAGGTACTCTCATCAGGGGCAACGCCAAGAACGGCATTCTTGTCACGAACGGAGCAGCGAGAAATTTCATTGGCGGTCAGGCGACCGGGGGAAACGATCCCACGTCGAGCGTGTTCGTCCGACCTCCTCAAGGCAACCTGATCTCGGGAAATCAAGGCAACGGCGTTCTGATCAACAAGGGGGCAACTCAGACGTTGCTGAGCGGGAATTTCGTCGGAACGTCGGGATCGGGTAATTCGGCCTTGGGCAACCGATTGGACGGCGTCGCGATTGAGAACGCCAACGGCAATCAATTGATAGGTTGCACATACCAGCAGAGTCCGTTCGTCTTTTACAACGTGCTCAGCGGCAATGGTGGCAACGGCCTGCGAATTACCAATGCCAATAACACGACCGTCCAAGCCAACTTCATCGGTGTCGGGGCGAATAACGGGACCGTTGTGGCCAATGGTGGCGACGGCCTCTTGGTCTCAGGTGCGTCGAAGAATATTCAGGTTGGTGGCGTGATCCCCCTGGGAAACGTCATCTCAGGCAACACCCGCAACGGCATTGAGGTGCGTGACTCGGCCAGCGGATTCATTTCGTTCAACACGTTCGCAGGGATCTTTGCCTTTTTGGGAGCAGCACCCAATCAACTCGATGGAATCTTGATCACCTCGACTGGCGGAAACAACCTGATTCGGACCTGTATCGTCTCAGGGAATCTCGGGAATGGCATCGAGATTGGGGGCGATGCCACCGGCGTTCAAGTGACCGACACGGCGATCGGGACGAACACCAATATCCAGACAGCCATCCCGAATCAGGGGAGTGGAATCCTGATTTCTGGAAGGGCGCACGGGAACTTCATCGGTGGCGTTCAGCCCTCGGTCGAACCCCAAGTGACGGTTTCGTCGAATCGCAGGTACGGGATTGCGATTGTCGGTTCAGCCCACAACAATCGCGTTGCCCACACTTATCTAGGAACGAACTCGTCGGGCACTGCCGCTCTGGGCAACGTTCTAGGGGGGATCTATCTTGGACCTGGAACGGCTTCGAACACGATCGGAGGTTCATCAGCCGCCTTGCAGAACAAGATTCTCAATAGTGGTGGCAATGGCGTGACGATCCAGTCGTCTAGCGGCAACGAGGTGATCGGGAATGACGTCGAGAACAATGCCAAAGCCGGGGTCGTGGTGACCGGCGGGCTGAACAACCTGATCGGCTCGGCGACCGCCGGAAACACGATTGCGGGGAATGGTCTGTCCGGCCTTTACGTCTCCGGCTCTGTGCCAGGCACGCGGATCTTTGGCAACCAGATCCGCCACAATACCGGAAACGGCGTGACACTTCAGAGAGCTAAGAATCTGACCGTCGGCAGCCGATCTGGAAGAGCCGGCAACTGGATCCTCAATAACCAAGGCTACGGCCTTTATGCCTCGGGATTATCCAATGGCACCGTGGTGCAAGAGAACAGGATCGGGGCAAATGCCCTCGGAAATGTCAACCTGACCGATTCTCGCGGAATCGTCTACATTCCCAGGAGGGCCATTGGGGTGTAAGGCTCGCGAGGCTTGGCGCTTCGAGCGCCTGAAGATTCGGCTGCTCCTCGACTGAAATGTCGACCAGGTTGATCACCTGATCCGTTTTTCTTTTGCATGCCGGGCCATTTCCGAGCATGCTGGGAGACCCAATGGAATGGGTTGTCGTGTACCCAGAGACATTTCACCGAGGTCCTGCCCATGCACCGCTCGATTCGTCCGTGCGCCTTGCTGACCAGCCTGTCCGTCGCCCTGGGATTTGCCGGGTTTGCCTCCACCGCCAATGCTCAGGGGACAACCCCGGCCCCCGCCGCAATCGTCCCGCCCAAGACGGGCGTGAATGAAACGATCAAGCCTTTCGATGGCAAGACCTTGAATGGCTGGGCGGGCCACTTCAAACATTGGTCGGTCGAGAATGGCGAGATCGTCGGCAAGAACACCGAGCCTGTTCCCGTCAGTACCTACTTGCTCACTGAGAAGAACTACACCGACTTCCGCCTAACCGCCAAGGTCAAGCTCGTCGAATCCGAGATGCACTCTGGAATCGCCTTCTGGGGACGGGTCGCCACCGAGCAGAATGATCCCTCAACCTATGCCGGGCACCTTGTGATGTTCCCCTCAGGCTGGGGAATGTACGACCTCTACGGTCGCAACGGGCTACCCGTCGACGGAGCGCCAGCGAAAAAGGTCGGCAAGCAGCACGACTGGAACGACCTGGAAATCCTGGCCCAAGGCAACCGAGTCCGAGTTGCCGTCAATGGAGTTGCCGTCGTCGACTACATCGACCCCGAACCCAACCGCATCAAAGCCGGACCGATCGCCCTTCAACTCCACTCGAATAAGGTTCCCCAGGAAGTTCGCTTCAAGGACCTCGTGATCGAGACCTTCCCGAAGGAAGAAAAGCTCATCACGGTTAAGTGAGAGTACGCTATTCCAAGTCGAAGTTCTGATGCGTCAGCTCCCCGCATAACTTGCGAGAGCTGACGTTTCGAAGTCAGTAGAGATTGGAAGCATCGGACATCCGCGAACTGCCCCGGCTCCGGCGGTTCTACGGCGGAAGTCGCTGGCTGAAGCGGAAGGGGAATGCCCACATCCGTCTTCAAGATGGCTCGCTTAGCCGGGCGGAGGTTCACTGGTACGAGGCCCACGGGAGATGAGTCCGGCGAAGACTACCTCTATCCAGCAGCCTGTTTTGTTGTCGTTGACTTGCCGCTCGCGGCGCTGGGCGTCTTTGCTAACGTCTCCTGATTCGTAGCCGCGTTTCAGCAGTTTGAGTCCGTTCACCGACGATGAAAGCGAGTAGGACCACTGCTCGGTCGGCATGCCTTACCAGTTTATCGACGAGCTGGCGTTGTTTGACTCCCCCGCTTCCAGAGCGTTGTCGCCTGCGGGAAAACAACCCATTATGCAGAAACCTGTTCGCTTTTGTTGCATTTAACATTTGCTCACTTGAACCACTCAAATTGATCTTGAAGCCTCAAGGAGGTGCTCCTTGGAATCGCCTGTTTTTGAAGGTCCGGACGGCGAACTGACCTTGAATCCATCACTAGAGATGATGCGTACACTTCTCAACACGGAATCAGACTATTGGGATGGCGGGTCGGGTTCTGCCTATCTCGGCTGGGTAGAACTGAGGGATCCAGGTTATCGCAACATTTGGGAACGTCCCAGCTTGCATCTCATCGTCCACGACCCTTATGGAATCAACATTAGTTACCAGATCATGAACTATCAGCCTCACACATCGAATGTCAAGCTCATGGTCTATCGCGAAGATGTGCTTGGGGATTTTCTGGTTGAGCATTATCTCGGTGGAGAGCCTGCGTATTTCCCTGGAAGGAGCTTTGTCACCCGGGACGTTGCTGTTCAGGTGATCCATGACTTCCTGCAGACCGAGAAGCCCTCCTCCTCGGTGGTGTGGAGGCCTCAGATCCAATCGGAATATTCTGGGTTCGGGTATGGCAAGCTCGATTGAGCATTAGCAGGAGATTCCCCAACCAATCACGCCCGGGAAGGGTTAACTCGGTCTTCTGGTTTCTGCTATACTCGATTGTCACCTAGGACCGGTCGTTGTCCAGAATGCGAGTCTGCAGGTTTCGCCTGAGCACCAGTACGATTCGCACTTGCCGTCTGTTCCCGACTCCAGGTCAGATGAACCCAACGACGAAGGCTGAGTCGTAGCGGCTAATCGCTCGCATATAGGGCCGCAGGATGGAATTTTTCGCTCGGCTTTTCGATACTTCGGATTTCACCGCCCGATGGACCTGTGGCCTCTGGTCTGCAGGCCATGGCTGGCTGCACATTCTCTCCGACCTGGGCGTGTGGTCGGCCTATTTCACCATTCCGCTGGTCCTTGCCTACTTCCTTGCGCGTCGCAAAGACCTGCCGTTCCGTGGCCTGTTCGTTCTGTTCGGGGCGTTCATCCTGCTGTGCGGAACGACGCACTTGATGGACGCAGCCCTCTTCTGGTGGCCCGCGTATCGGCTTGCCGGTGTCTTGAAGTTTGTTACCGCCGTCGTCTCGTGGACAACCGTCCTCGCCCTCTTTCGTGTTGTGCCGGTCGTCCTGACGATGCGGACTCCCGAGGAGCTAGAGCGCGAGATCGCCGCCCGTAAACAGGCGGAGGAATTGTTGCAGCGGTCCAACGCCGACCTCGAGCGCCGGGTGGAAGAGCGGACAACCGACCTGACGAACGTCATGATCGCCCTCCGCGACGAGCGGGAACTGCTCGGTACCACGCTCGCAAGCATTGGCGACGCCGTATTGACCACGGATGCCGAGGGGCGGGTGACGTTTCTCAACGATGTCGCGGTCACCTTGACCGGCTGGACTCAGGAAGAGGCGGCTGGCCAGCCCGTTGATCACATCTTCAATATCGCCAACGAGCGTACCGGCGAGCGGGTTGAGAGTCCGGTCGAAAAGGTGTTCCGAGAGGGAGTGAGTGTTGGGCTGGCCAACCACACGATTCTGATCAACAAGGATGGGAGCAGTCGCCCTATCGAGGACAGCGCTTCGCCGATCCGAGAAGCGGGGGGCAAAATCCTCGGCGTGGTCTTGGTGTTCCGAGACGTGGCCGAGCGTCGACAGTCCGAACGCAGGCTCGAGCAGAGCGAAAAGCGGTTGCGGTTCGTGATGGACTCGATGCCTCAGAAAATCTTCACCGCCACACCCGGCGGTGATGTGGACTACTTCAACTCGTTCTGGACCCAGTTCACAGGCCTGTCGTTCGAGCAGATGAGAGATTGGGGCTGGACACAGTTCGTCCACCCCGAAGATGTCGCCGAAAACGTACGAAGCTGGAAACACGCACTCGCAACGGGCGAGTCGTTTCAGTTCGAGCATCGGTTCCAGCGCGCCGATGGCGAGTACCGCTGGCACATCAGCCGGGCAGTTCCCCTGAATGAGCCTGAAGGCAAAGTTCTGATGTGGGTTGGCTCGAACACCGACATCCATGAGCAAAAACAGACTGCGGAAGACTTGCGCATGCTATCTGCCGAGTTGTCCGAGGCCAACCGCCGCAAGGACGAGTTCCTGGCGACGTTGGCCCACGAACTCCGCAACCCCCTGGCTCCAATCCGCAACGGCTTGCAAATTATGCGGCTGTCTAACGCGTCTGGAGAGGCCGTCGACAAGGCTCTCACCATGATGGAGCGGCAGATTGGTCAAATGGTACGACTTGTTGATGATCTGCTCGACGTCAGTCGGATTAGCCGGGGGATCCTGGAACTTCGTATGGAACGGGTCGATCTAGCGACGGTGGTGAATAACGCTGTAGAAACCAGCCGGCCCCTCATCGACTCCAGCGCCCATGAACTCACAGTCAGTCTTCCCACCAGGCCCGTCTTCGTGTACGCCGACGAAACCCGCCTCGGACAGGTTTTCGCCAATCTGCTCAACAACGCCGCCAAGTATAGCGAGCGCGGGGGACGGATCTGGCTGATCGCCGAGCGTCAGGGGAGCGATGTCGTCGTCAGCGTCAAGGACTGCGGGGTAGGCATCCCGCCCGAAATGTTGCCCAGAATCTTTGACATGTTCACCCAGGTGGACCGGTCCTTGGAGAAGTCTCAGGGGGGGTTGGGGATCGGATTGACTCTTGTGAAGCGGTTGGTCGAGATGCATGGCGGGAGTGTCGAAGCTCGCAGCGAAGGCCTCGGAACAGGCAGCGAGTTCGTTGTGCGTCTGCCGATCGTGTCGTCAGCGCTCGAGGAAGTCGATCCGCCGACCCAGGCCATCGAGTCAGTCCCGCCCTCTCCGCTCCAGTGTCGGATTTTGGTCGCCGACGACAACGAGGACGCAGCGACGAGCTTGGCGATGATTCTCACAATCATGGGCAACGAGGTTCGTACAGCAAACGACGGTTTGGAGGCGGTCGCGGTCGCGGCGACGTTCCGGCCGGATGTCATCTTCCTGGACATTGGGATGCCAAAGTTGAACGGCTACGAAGCCTGCCGACGAATCCGAGAACAGGCTTGGGGCAAGAAGGCCGTCCTCGTCACCCTGACAGGATGGGGCCAAGACGAGGATAAGCGCCTGTCGGAACAAGCTGGCTTCAATTACCACCTGGTCAAGCCAGTAGACCCGGCGGAACTCGTCAGGCTCTTGGCCGGCTTGAAGCCGACCACGGAGTGAGCCAGCCCGTCGATACTCCCAACATAAAAGGTCTGCTTTCTCTCCGCCGAAAACGACTTGTCCGGAGGGTTCACGTCGAGACGTTGGGGTGGTCAACTGGCGAAAGGCTCACCGCATGAGGATGAGTCGCATAAAGCGATCTCAATGCCTCAACATCATGGTCATACTGCTGATGCAGCCAATTCCGGTACTCCTGAGCGGCAATCGGCTCGGGGAGCCCGTTGGCCACGGAACCGCCCAGCAAGTGAGCGCAGAGGATGCCGCTCATCAGGGCTCGGAGCGTGCCGTGTGACGAAGAGGGGTCAAGCACCGCCGCTGCATCACCCAACAAGAAATATCCAGGTCCAGCGCACTCGCGATGAATCCGCCATGCCAGGTCGAGTCCCCCATCCTTATGAGATGGAGCAGGTTCAGAGGCGTTTGCAACCCGCAGGGTCGCCCAGGCCGAACGCCGCTCGCCGAGCGGAGCGGTCCAGTCCCACCCTTGAGGGTGGGCTTGAAACAACGGTTGGTCATCGAGTTCGCTAAGATCATCGTCCGTATTCCAGCCAAATCGGACATGGAGTTGCGGAGAGTCCCGTTGTTCAACGAGCTTGAGTCCCTTCGCCAGCCACGAGCGACGGCCCGTGGCGTCGGCGGTCCAGCGCGCGAAGATCTCCGAACCGTTCACGACCACCCCTACAACCCGGCCATTCTGCTGGAGCAGAGCCGTTGGTGACGCGGGCCGGAGCCACTCGACCCCGGCGTCTTCCGCAGCCTTCTCAAGGAGTCGGTGGAACCGCTGACGATCGGCCTGAAAACCGAGCCAGGGCCCTCGCTCATCCTGCCCATACGCTTCAAACCGGCGAGGACCGTCCCACTCGACCCAGACGCCGCGATGTCGGTGAAATCCTTCCGCAAGCACAGCCTGGCGAACGCCAAGCTGGTCCAGGATCGGCTCGATCCCCGGGTGCAGGGTCTCACCCGGGGCAACGCGAGGAGCGGGGCTTCCCTCAATAATCAGCACACGCAGCCCCGCCGACCGCGCACGGATCGCGGCGGAACACCCGGCGGGGCCTGCACCTAGGATCAAGAGATCAACTGTCGGGGAGGTCATCGGATCGGTCACTCCGCAGCGACCGCAGTCCAGTGACTGTCGATCTCGCGGCGACGCAGGGCCTGAGTGTCCTTAGCCGAGACGAAGAAGAAATTTTGACGTTGGAGCGGGAGCAAACGAAATCGCGGGCCTCGGGGTGAATCTACGGTAGGGTGATCGCCCAGGCCAGTGAAGCAGGCTTCGATACGATAGACCCGTCCGGTCAGGGTCCGAGCCGACTGGGTTTGGGCCTGGTGCAGTTCCAGATCTCCTGCCGAGACGGGTCGGAAAGATAGGATTAGCCATTCCGTACGGGCGGGCCATACATTCATCCCGCCCGAGAGCACAAAGTGGGCCCGGGCAACAGCCAGCATTCGCCGCTCGTATTCCTCTGCCGTAATCTGCGATGTCAGACGAAGGCTGAACCGGTTCTCAACCGCATTGATCACATAATCAACGTTGAGAAAACTCGCCATTTCGACAAATGAAGTGCCATTGACCTGTACGATTTTAGGACCAGGCACACCGTCCCAGGGAAGCGCCCCCGTCTGGCCGATTTCCTCGTCGGTCAGCGGGGCGACCGTGCCTCGAAGCTGCTTATTACCGGTGTGCAGTGACATCGTGCGGTAGACGTCGGGTGCGACAGCCGGCCAGAATGTGCTCAACGCGGCGCAGAGCTTCGAGTCCTCTGGGAACGGGCTCCCCAGCGCGTAGGCTGCCATGTGTGTCGTGCCTGTCGGGGTCGTGTCTGTGGAGACATCCCAGCCGGGAGCGAAGATGCCTGCTGCGTCGTCGGGGAGGGTGGAAGCCCGAACCACGTCGCTCCTCGGCAAACCCAGTGCGGCGGTCCCCGGAACGGCTTTTCCCATCCCGATCACCGCAGGCATGGAGTCGTCGTTATCAAATGGGTTGTCAATCAGTTGCAAGTTCGCAGGCAAGCGAACTTCGCTGAGGGGTTTGGGGGCAACCCCCCAAAGCTGATCGCCTCGGAAACTCCCAGGAATTTGGGGCGATTGGCTCCAACGACTGAGCTCAAACTGTCCGGTCGAAGGGAAGAAATCGGGGCCGCTCAGGAGCACGTAGGCAGAACGGGGTTCCGCAGAAATCTCGTGTCGACCTGCAAGTTGAGGGACCTTCACCGTCAGCCAGCCCTCCCCCGTGAAGTCGAGATAGTGCAACGCCTCGTAGCCGCCCGCGTTGACCTGATCATTGACATCGGGGAAGTCATTGAGATCGATCTCGATCTGTTGCTTATCTACGATTTTGATTTTGGTTCGAGCATGAACATAGGCTGGGTAAGGACTTCCTTTGTCGTCGGGTCGAGGTTCAGGCGGTTTAGGCTCATAGGAAGCGAATCGACTCTTCCCACCGATGGGCACCTGGTAGGTCAGGGCCGTTCCATTGATGATCGCGGGCTTGACCAGGCTCTCCTGCACCACGGGAACGACCGACAGTCGGCCGAATTCGGTCCGCTCCTTCAACTCGGCGAGCTGTGCGTCCACGATCACGAAGGGAAATCCGGTCGGCTGGGTGCCATCCACCGATGTTCGGACTCGTTTCAGCTTCTCATTGAAGAACTTGGTCGAGCTATTAAACGTAAGGTCGAGGCCTGCGTCTGAGAGACATTCGGTCCCTTCGAACAGCTTATGGACCGGGACCAAAAACTTGCGAGTGGTCTCTTCCTTGTCGGGTTGTCCCAGCCGCATCACTCGAGCCTCGGCTCCGGTTACCGTTGCTGCGAGCCAGACTGTGAATCGCGCTGGGATGACCCGGAAACCGTTCCCATCGTCGACAGGCCAGAAGCCACGGACCTCGGGAAGATACAAGGCCCGCGAGGTGCCAACCCGCGTGATTCCCGTGCGTGAGAACACGAGATCAGCGTGGGCTCGGTCGGGGGTATCAGGAGCCGGTCGATACTCCGTCGCATAAACGACGATTGAAAGATGGGCCGTTCCGGCCGCCTTGAGAACCTTTGCCAGATCGCGGGGTGCGACCCCGAAGACGTAATTCTCGATCGTCTCAAGTTCGGCAAGCGTGGGGAACCCTCCCAGAACTCTGCCATTGGCGCCACGCACCACGTTAGGGCTCGCGAACGCGTGATAGAGCAGGCTTTGAGCAGGATTGTAGGCAGTGATTCCTTTTTGACCTTTTGTGTCGAAGTCTTCAAATCCAACAAGCGTACGATCAATTTGTCCCAGATTGTCCGTAAGGGCTGTCTTTAGTTTTGTGGTCGTTGTTTGCTGGATATCGAGCGCATCATGACTCACTGCCTTGAACAGGTCTCGCCAACCGAGTGGCCCAAGACGATCGCAAATCGCCTTCACATCTTCGATCAAGGACATCGGTGTTTCTCCCAGAGATCCGCATAGGCGACATAACGTCACACAGCTCAAGGCAAAAGCCCTGAGCTGTCGACGTTCGATAGCTTATCCAAGCGGTCCAGGCGACACCAGCATCCGCTCAACTTGCGGACTTGGCCCAGGAGACGGTGCGGTCTCCTTCGATCACATCGCCGATGATCCAAGCCTGGGTGTTGGCTTCTTCACGGAGGTAACGTGTGATCGCGTCGGCATAGTAATCGGCCACAATCAAGACGAGTCCGATGCCCATGTTAAAGACACGGAACATCTCATCATCGGGGATGTTGCCAAGTGACTGGAGCCAGGGGAAGACCTTGGGGATATCCCAGGTCTTTGTGAGAGCAAGGGCGCACCCTTCGGGCAAGACACGGGGCGGATTATCGATCAGTCCGCCACCCGTGATGTGGGCGATCGCGTGGACGATCTTCTTGACGCGGTAGTGCCGCCAGACGGTCTTCATCGACCTGGTGTAGATCTTGGTCGGTGTGAGGAACTCATCGGCCAGGGTCCGCCCCAACTCGGGGACAAACGAGTCGATGCCGAGGCCGGCGACTTCGAAAGCTAGCTTTCGCGCAAGGCTATAGCCATTCGAGTGCAGCCCCGAGCTGGCCAGACCGATCACCTTATCGCCGGGCCGGACGTCTTGGCCTTTGAGGACGTGCTTTCGCTCGACGACCCCGAGGCAGAAGCCCGCAAGGTCGTACTCACCAGGATGGTAGAAGTCGGGCAGGATCGCGGTCTCACCACCGAGCAACGAGCACTCAGCCTCGATACAACCGTCGCTCACCCCTTGGACGATCTGCTTCGTCAGAGCGGGGTCGTCGCGGCTCATGCCGACATAGTCGAGGAAAAGGAGGGGCTCGGCCCCCGCGCACAAGCAGTCGTTCACCGACATCGCGACCAGGTCAATCCCCACGGTATTGTGCCGACCGGTCTGGAACGCGAGCTTGAGCTTAGTCCCCACACCGTCGGTTGAGGCAACGAGAACGGGGTCTCGGTAGGTTCGCGACAAGAGGCCAATCTTGTCGTCGAGGTGGAACAGCCCCGCGAAACCGTCCTTCCATTCGAGCACCCGCGAGCCATAGGTCCGCCGCATCAACGGGGGCAAGGCGGCCATGGTCTGCTCGTAGGTGTCGAGGTCGACCCCAGCGGATTTGTAACTGATCGGCGTCGTCGGCTGCTCAGGCATGGAATGGTCGCGGGCCAAGGGGTTTCCGGACTCGAAGATCGAAACGAAATTGTACCTGGCAATCGTCTCCGACGGAACCGGGCCGCGACTAACGCTTGATCGGGAGGGATATCAATCGTATGGTAAAGGGAACCTGCCGAGGGTATCGGGGTACCGTGCAACGCTACGGGCTTCCCCTGAACACTGAGCCATGGTGTGTGATCCCACCCCAACGATGTTTCCATCCCGAGGAACGAGCGACGATGAACCGCAAATGGACCCTAATGGCCGTGGTTTCGCTGTCAACCGCCCTGGTGGCTTCAACCGCCTCCCTGGCCGCGAATGATGATGAGGGCCCGCTCCACGTCTTGATGGAGAAGGTCAACAAGAGCAACGGCGTTCTCCGTAAGGGAACCCGCAACGCCATCGAGTACAAAAAGACCTTCAAGAAGGTCGAAGAAGAGGCGAAGGAACTCGCCAAGCTTGGCAAGGAAGCTCGTCCCCTCAAGGACGCCATCACGAGCAAGACCCCGCCGCACGACAAGTGGGTCAAGCTCGCCGATGAGTTCATCAAGGCGTCTGAAGACCTCGCGACTATCGCCGCCAAGGGCGACTCACAGCAGGTTCAGGCCAAAGAAGCCTTTAACGTCCTGACAAAGACCTGCACCAACTGCCACAACGACTACAAAGTCGAAGAATAACAGATCAGGTCTGTCAAAATGTTCAACGAACCTCCTTCGCCGTACGCGAAGGAGGTTCGCTTTGTTTCCTGCCTCAATAACCGTCGGAACTCACGACTTCATTCCCGCTGCGGGTCGACAGCCACTGATAGATCTTCGGTTGGGCAGTACCCAGCTTGTACTCGCCGCATGTGCCGCCGTAATCGATTCCAACCGGATCACCGCCGTTATTGATGTCGGGTTGCCAGGTGGCAATCGTTTCCTTGAGGAACTTCACCGAACCGTCAACCATGGCAAAGTTCACACCACCAGGGTGGAAACTCGATGCCGCCTGGAGAGGCACCCACCACCAGCCTGAATTCGCGATCTCGCCGCCGAACTTCCGATGGGCATTGATCGGGTAGTTGGTGTCGAGCATCGTGTCGGACCACCAGCCGGTCTGCCACCATCCCAGATAGGCGAGGTCGGCTGCCGCGAGGATTCCTCGCGCTCGCTCGCCGAAGAGCATCGTGTTACTCGTCCCGTCGGTGATCTCGGCCAGGCGAACACTGCTACCGTCGAAGATGACGCCTGTCATCGCGGCCCGCCATGGCTGGAAGCAAAGGTCGGTCTGGTCGTAGTACGTGACGCCGTAGTATTCGCCTCGATTGCCAGCGTAGCTCACGTGCTTCTGCTGGATGTTACCCGGGTTGAAGACGTAGACGGTTGGATCAAGGTCGGTGGCGGCGCTCGACTGAGGGTCGCTGGGGCACCAGAGGGCAGTCATGCCGACCCCCGCGATCGTCACGTTGGCACCATCGCGAATTGCTAGACTAAAGTTGTAGGCGTTGGCGACCTGGGACTGTTCGAGTTGGGGGAGTAAGAGCGTGAAACAACCGATTCCAAGGCTAAACTTCGTTGCGGTGATCCGCCGTCCTGGAATGTGTCCGGAGGGCAAGCACGCGTAGGACGATTCATAGTTGGCAACCCCCAAGGCCAGTTGCTTGAGATTATTCACGCATTGGATGCGGCGAGCCGCCTCGCGGGCCGCCTGAACCGCAGGTAGCAGCAAGGCGATTAAGACCGCGATGATCGCGATGACGACGAGCAATTCAATGAGTGTAAAACCACGCGAGAGCCTGGGACCTTGACGTAGTGTACGCACATGAGCCTCCGGGCAAATGAAGATAGGAAACGATTTGAGACACCGCCAGTAGTGACTCAATCGAGATCTCGATCACTCGGATTGAGGCAACCTGGTGGTTAGCGGACCGATGCGTTCTTTCGCACATCGGGCGCTGTGGGTGCGACCGTCCCACGGGGAGGCCGCTTGGACTTGGGTTGATCTTCCTTGCTCACCGCAGATGTTTCCGCTTTCGCTTTGGATTCGGACAGATTGATCGTCCCCTCATCGCTCGGACCGCAAGCAGGGATCCCGATCATCAATCCGGTACCAATGAGAATGCCGCGGAAACGCCGCAAAAAATCCGAAGGGCGGATTCGCATGGGGCAAATCTCTGCAAAAGGGGGATTCTGTCCAGAGAGCAAGACCGATTCAGGAGGTGGCTGTATTAGGAGAGGGAGGACATGACTATGGGAGAGGTAAGTCAATCTAAGAATCAAGGCACCCGTCCGATCACTTTAGCAAGACGACTTTTATTAGTACGCGAAGTCAGCGACGAAAACGAGAGGTCAGTCCAAAATTTATCGTCAAAATCATGAAACGACATAAGTTTCGAGAGTTTTCGCCCCACCAGAGGCAACGCGCTCCGACATTGATGTCCCCGGTGCTCACGATCAATTCGGCTCGACTCGGCGCTCTCTGCACCGATCGATCTGCTGCTATTTTAGGCCGCGCAAGTGGGATCGGGTCGGAAGGTATTCGCCCCATACACCTTCCCCCCTGCTCCGGGATTGAGAAAAGGATCCTGGCCGGTACAGGTTTGGCGGGTTGCCAAAACTGTGACGAATCGAAAATGAAACATGGACGCGCGTGTTTGCATCCGCCATTGCCGGTTCATGCGTCGCCGGTTAGAATGAATAGCTCATTGCCCGCCCCCCTTCCCGCCCGAGCCCACTCCGCCCATGATCCGCTTGAACAACGCGTCCAAGATGTTCGGCAATCAGACC
>JANXSX010000218.1 GCA_025356475.1 Isosphaeraceae bacterium
ATTGATACGTTTACGTATCGTGCTTCGGACGGGATGTTGACCAGTGCTGTGACGACGGTGACGATCACCGTGACTGAGATCGCCGCGACGACGATCGTTCTCGATCCCGCCAGCGACACTGGAATCTCGAACACCGACCACATCACGAAGGACAACACGCCGGTTTACTTCGGCACTGCCCCTTCACTGCTGACGGTCAAGCTGTTCGCGGTTCCTCAGGGTTCCATGGCTGCCCCGACCCTGGTCGGGACCACGACCTCCGACATCGCGGGCCACTGGTCGATCAAGACTTCCACACTGCCTGATGGTGTTTATGACATCACTACGGCTTCTTACTATGCAGATGGCGTGACGACCGGCCCAGTGGTCAGTGGTGGCTCAATCACCATCGACACCGTCGCTCCGATCGTCATTGCCTCGACTCTGAACGTTCGCACCGGCCAGATCTCCGTTACCTACTTGGATGACCGCTCGGGCCTGGAGCAAGGTTCAATCGGGAACCCGCTGAACTACAACTTCGGTGTGGTTCACATTCACGCTGCCGCACCCGTTCTGATCCGTGGAGTTCGGGCCTTGCCGGCCGCTCCTAACGGGCCGCGAACCGTTCTGCTAGACGTGTCCGGCGGCTCGAAACTGCAGTCGCGCACTTACGTGTTCGGGATCTTGAGCGGAGGGGTCCAGGACATCGCCGGAAACGCGTTGTCTGGTAACTTTGCCGGTGGTTTCCCCAGCGGCCAGGGATCGAACACTGCCAGCGACTTCAAGGCCCAGTTCAACCCAACCTCCCAGATCTTCGCGAATGCTGTCCCGACCTCGTACCCGGTGTTCATCACACCTCCCGGTACGACCAAGGGTGTAAACGTGGGATTGATCGGGAAGCAGAAGCCAAGCAAAGTGGCCCATGCTCCAGTCGGGACCCCAGCTTCCAGCTCGAAGACTGGCATCGCCAGCCACACCACGAACGCTGTTCCGAAAGGTCCTGCGACCGTGACGGCCAAAGTCGCCAGCCGCAAGCCGGTCAAGTAATTCTCAAGATCTCGTTCTTACGAGAACGCTGATCGAACCCAAGGACCGGCATTGGTGGCACAACCACCGGTGTCGGTTCGTTTTCGTTTCCGTTGCAACCTTCGAGCCCTTTGACTACGCTCGGTAAGCGAGAGTCCATCCGCCGACTCGACTCAACAGTCTCAGTCTCAGTCTCGGGAGCGATAGATGCGTTTGGGTCGGCGTAGGTCGGTGGGGGTAAGTCTCATTGTATTGGTCTTGGTCGCGTTTATTTCCTACTTCTACACCATGTACCGGAATGCCGATGGCTTCGATCGAGTGAAGAAGACACTCGTCAACGGAAGACCTCCCCTCTCCCCTCTCCCCCTACTTGAGCAGAGCCTCAAAACGCACCATCGAGACGAAGCGCATCTCCTAATGGGGATTTGCTTGATCGATGCCGGGAGGACGGGTAATGCCCGTACTGCATGGGAGGCCATCCCGGTAGAATCACAGCTTGGTTCACAAGCGGCGATGGAGTTGGCTCGATTAGAACTCTCCAACGGTCGGCTGGGTGCGTCCGAACCCTCCTGCGTCGCGCACTGAATGCCCCAGGGCGGCCAGGTCTAGAGGCGATAGAGTCCCTCCTGACGTCACCGACAGAATCGAACGTCTGTGCACATCCATTGATCGAAATCAATAGAGGAATCGACAATCCTAGCCCTGTAAGGCCATTAGGCACAGTAGGTTATGGTCGATCTTCCGCAGTTTACCCGTCTGGGCGAGATACCCAGTCAGGGCTTTTGTCGGAGACGGCATGGTCATTCCCATGGCCGAGACTTCTTTCGTCGGGGCGACGGAATACGTGAACGCTAACTCACCCGCGACTATGGCCAAGGCGCTCGCTGGCACGCCAAAGACTAAGAGCGCGAGCCGCACCTTCCGATGGGAATTGTGGCGATGCGGAGATCTTGGGGGAGAGTTCGGATTCACACCCCCCGAGTTGGCTTCGACCGAGGGCTCCTCAAAGTTTGTGGGTTGATCCGGTGACATGGCTGAATTCTATTTCATGAATTTAGTTTGATATGGTTCATGTTTTGATTTCGACATGGTGACGTGGGTCGCCCACTGCAAGTGCGATTCCTTGAGCCGTCAGAAACCCGACAAGAACTCGATAGAAGAGCCTTGAGATCGCGGTCGCCGAGATTGGTAAATGCGTTTGTGCGGTCGGGAAGAAGACAGTCCCTGAGAAGTCGCTGACCACCGAGCCAACCATCCCGCCGACCAATCCACCAACGATTGCTCGGATGAGTATGCGACGATCTCCTAGCCCGATCCCAAAGGCGGCCCCAGCCGCCGCGCCGATTCCGCTTAGGATGATGAGATGGAACATCATGACTGGTATCAAGTCATTAAGATCCACATCACGAACCTTATTGAAAGGAAACAAGCAGAACGCAGTCAGAATCAACGCGGTCAGACCACCAGCGATCAATCCGAACGTTGCAGCCACGACCGCGTTCCGAATCGAGCGGCGCAGAGCAGCTCCCGCGATCCCAAATCCGCCGCCTACGATTCCGCCCATAAGTGCGAGGGATAAAGCCTCATTTCGCGAATCCGCCAGCAGTTGGTCTTGAGGGGTGGCGACTTGCTGAATCCCTCCACCGTACATGATTTCGGCATGCTTGCGTGGAAGGAACACGGTGCCGAAAGCCTCGCCGGCACCCCAAGCCGTGATACCGCCCAACAGACCCGCGAGTCCTAGGCAGAGCCAGAGTCGCACCCGTTTGAAGGTGCGAGTTGAATTATTTCGAGCCGCTTCGGGCGTTTCGATCGACATGAGTCCAACCTCAAGAGAGGAGGCGGTATTAAGGTGGCTGTCGGAGCTTACTCTCGAAGGGAAGAGCCGGGCGAAGGAGGCTCTGTTTCGTCAGCTCTGATGCGAAGAAACGAGGACAGGCACCTCGTGTTGGAGGGGTGCATGTCCTCGTTCTGAGAGCCCTGGTGGCAGACGATTATTCGGTCGTCGCCGGGGTTGCGGCTACAAGCTTGGCGGCATCGCGAGCTGCCAGTCGGTCGGCCTTGCGAGCCGACCGCTTGGCGCGACGTTCGGCCTTGGCTGCGGTGGCTTCGGCCGCTGTGGCCTTTCCACCCGGAAAACGTTCCTTAAGCCGGACAGCCTTGCCCGAGAGTCCACGCAAGTAGTAGAGCTTGGCCCGACGGACCTTGCCGGAACGCTTGACAATAATATCGGCGATCCGAGGCGAGTGGAGCGGGAACTTACGTTCAACGCCTTCGCCTTGGACAATCCGGCGGACCACGAACATCTCGCGGGTCTTGGTGCCGCTTCGTGCGATCACCACCCCGTTGAAGATCTGAATCCGCTCCTTCTCACCTTCAAGGATGCGGACGTGAACATCGACTGTATCGCCGATCTCAAATTTCGGCGGAGACGCTTTCATGCTGGATTGCTCAACCAGCTCCATGAAGCGGTTTTGCATGCGTTTAACCTATCCTTTCGGGAGGGACGACCGTTATGGTCGCCCCGGTTGCGTGTGCGTGTGCTGCCTCGGTCCGCATTCGGCTCTGTTCGCGACGCCAGCGTTCAATCGCCGCATGGTCGCCATTCAACAGGACCTCGGGGACCGGGAGCCCCCGGAACTCGCGGGGGCGGGTGTAGTGGGGATACTCCAGCCCGACCTCCGGGCTGAACGATTCGTCGATCGCGCTCTCGGCGTCACCAAGCACTCCTGGAATGAGTCGCATGACGGCGTCAATGACAACCATTGCGGCGACCTCTCCTCCAGAAAGCACGTAATCACCGATCGATATCTGTTCGGGACAAAGCGTCTCTAGAATCCGCTCGTCGAAGCCTTCGTACCGTCCGCAAACCAGAATCAATCGTGGTTCCCCGGCGAGTTCGCGAACCTTCGACTGATTGAGCCGTGTCCCCTGCGGGGTCATGGCAATCAACCGGCCTACAGGTTCGGCCATCAGCGCCACTGCCTCAGCAGCAGCGACCAGTGGCGGAGCCATCAAGACCATGCCTGGCCCACCCCCATAGGGGCGATCATCAACTTGATGATGCTTGCCTTCGGCCCAGTCGCGAAAGTTCCAAAGCTTCACATCGACAAGTCCCTTAGCAATCGCCCGACTGAGAATGCTCTCACCCAGGAACCCGTCGAAGAGTCCGGGGAAAAGGGTCAGCACGTCGACGCGGAGCGCGGGGGCCATCGGTGTGAACTCAACTCAAACGAGGCGATTGATATCGGAGTCGGCGAGCCGTACCAGTTAGGCCTGCTTCGGAGTCGGCTCGGGTGTAGCGACCGCAGGGGGGTTGACGGGCGTCGGCAGTTCCCACGACTCGCCGGGGAGTGGCTTGAAAATGCCATGACGCTTGAGGATCGATGCCACTTTGTCGCTCGGCTGGGCACCGACCGAAAGCCAGTAGCGCAGCCGGTTCGCGTTCAAGACCGCACGAGCCTCAAGGTTGCGGACCATGGGGTCGTAATGTCCCAATTCTTCAATGGCCTTCCCATCCCGCGGAGACCGCGCATCCATGGCGCAGATCCGGAAAAACGGGCGGTGCAAACGACCGAACGACTTCATGCGGAGACGGACCACTCTGACACTCCTCTAACAACAAAAAAACGGCTCGGACGCATGGCAAGTCCAGCGGGGATTCCCTTTCTGAGGGAGCAAGGCCGGTCCCGAGCCCACGGCGGCCTCACGTTCTGGTGAATGAGGGTAAGCCCCCACTCTCCCAGATTCATCACCCTATCGAACGGCGATCACTGCTTGCTTCCAGAAATAGATTCAAGGTTGTTGGCTGTCTCGCTGTTCGCGACGTTTCCGGCGTTCTTCCTTCTCTCGTTCTTTCTTAAGCTTTTCTTTTTCTTTCGGCGAGAGCCGCTTGCCGGTCCCTTGTTTGGGAGCAAACAGTTTGGCTCCCGGATTGAAGGCACCCGCCTGCCCCATGCCGCTGAATGCGCGGATCTTATCCATCATCGACATGGAGGCCATCTGCTTGACCATCGCCGCCATAGCATCGAACTGCTTCACTAGTGCCGACACGTCGGAGGGCTCGACTCCCGCCCCTGCCGCGATGCGTCGTCTTCGTGAGATATCGATCGACTCGGGCCTGGTCCGCTCGGCAGAAGTCATACTATCAATGATACCCTGGATGCGTCTGACTTCGCCGTCAGCATCGACCCCTTCCATCTCACCGGCCATCTGCGAGAGGCCAGGAATCATCCCCATGAGCTGGCGGACGGACCCCATTTTCTTCATCTGAGTGATCTGTTGGCGGAAGTCGTTCAGGTCGAACTTCCCTTTGGCCAACTTATCCTGTTGCCGTTTGGCCTCGTCCTCATCGACCGCTGACTGAGCCGCTTCAACGAGTCCAACAATGTCACCCATGCCCAGGATCTGGCCGACCAATCGCTCAGGGACGAACGGCTCAAGCTTGTCGAGCTTTTCCCCTTTGCCCAGAAACTTGATGGGTACCCCGGTGACGTGCTTGACCGACAGAGCGGCACCACCCCGCGCATCACCATCAAGCTTGGTCAGAATTACGCCATCGAGTTCGAGCGCCTCGTTGAACGAACCAGCCGACGACACGGCATCCTGCCCGGTCAGCGAGTCGCACACGAACAGGACCTGATGCGGCTTGACCTTCTTCTCAATCTGCTTGAGTTCATCCATCAACTGGTCGTCAATGTGGAGACGACCGGCTGTGTCCAGGATGATCGTGTCGCGCCCCTGACGATTTGCTTCGATCAGTGAGTTCTGACAGACCTTGACCGGGGTTGAGTTTTCTTCAGAAAAGACGGGAATCCCAAGCTGCTCGCCGATGACCTTTAACTGTTCCACGGCCGCAGGGCGTTGCAAGTCCGCAGCGACCAGTAAGGGCTTGCGACCTTGGATTTGAAGCAGACGCGCGAGTTTTCCACAAGTCGTGGTCTTGCCAGCCCCTTGGAGCCCGCAAAGCATGATAATCGTCGGCCCGTTCTTCTCGAAACGGATCGTCGGGTCAACCGGCCCCATCAACTCGACCATGGCGTCATGGACGATCTTGACGATTTGCTGTTCGGGCCGAACGCTCTTGATGAGTTGTGTGCCTAGAGCCTTGGCTTCACAACGGCGGATAAACTCGGTGACGACGTTGTAATTGACATCGGCTTCGAGTAGGGCGGTCCGTACTTCTGCGAGACCATCCTTGATATTTGTCTCGGTGAGTACCCCCCGAGGGCGGAAGCTACCCAGTGCCGAAGCCAATCGTTTTTGCAGATCGTCAAACATGGCCAGTATCTACGCCGGTCCAAACTTCGTGAGATTGCGAACTTGAAATCGTAACGTCTTGCAGACCAAGTCGCAACGGCAAAATGTCAAAGACACTATCATGCAATCAGTAACGTTTTCAATCAGTGGTCTGACCTGATTCGTTCTGCCTGATGCGATCTCTGATTTCCAACCAAATCGCATCCAATCCGAGTGACTTGGACCATCCTTCAAGATAGGCAGTGTCGATTGATTTACCTTGGAACTTGAGCATCCCTGCGATGTCGCGAAGGTGTTTCTCTGAGCTGCCAGCTTGATAAAACTCCATCTTCTTGAGAATCACATCCTCGGGAGAAGCATAAGATACAGAACGGTCGGTGAGTATCGGCAGTGATCTGCCACGTTGCAGCCGCGAACAATCGTAGGGCGAGCTCGACGCAACCATCACATTAATTTTGAGTCCGGACGCGTTGTGGATGACATTGAACATGCGGCGGGCTCGAACTGCTTCTACTGCGGCAGGTACACTGACATAAAATTCATCGCTCGGAAATGAATTACAGAAGTCCGTGACCTTGGACTCGGGCAAATCGATGATAACGTCGATGTCATTCGTAAATCTCGCCTCACCATAAATGGTTGAGGCCATCGACCCGGTAATCAAATATGCCAAATCATGATGTTCGAGCACGATGGCCAACCGGAGCAAGAGATCAATCGGTGACACTCGACAACCTCCGAGCGACTTGCCGATTGACATCATCCTCAGACCCATCGGGATGATTTGCCCGTTCCAGGTTGTAGAACATCTGGCGAGCCGACAGCCACATCTCATTGACGATGGCCAAACGCTGGGCCGGAGTCTGCTTTCTCAGCACTTCAAGGAGGATCGGATCCGTGTACCACACCTCTGGATTGGCGGAAGCGGGCTCGGTGAGAATGCTTCGCGATCCGTAGCGCACCCCTTTCGGGAACGGTTGATTCTCAGGCAGATCGGACACGGTTCAATCCTCCAGGCACCGCTCCAGCATTCTCGCCTAAGGCGATCATACACCGAACCAAGGCTAAGCGCCAAAGCGGGTGTGTTTGGGAGGTCTCTGCCCGATGCCGACGAGCGTGACAGAACTGCCACGTGTTCAACGAGGGCACGGGCGCTAGAGAATCGGGAACGCCCGTGTCTCGGGTTAGGGCTCACTCCTCAATTTGCAAGCCTGCCGCTTCGGTGATGCGGTCAAACGCGGCCCGGTTCGTGATGTAATTAATGAGCTGAACGGTGTCGCGGTTGCCGACGAGTTTGACGGCGTGGTCCACATCCTGATCGGTGAGGACGACCGGCGAGGTCGCCAGTTTCTTAGCCACACTGAAGAGGACGCGTTCGGTTTCCGTCAACTTCGATACGTCATCGTCGAGAGCAAAGATCTGATCGTCGGATTGTCCAAACGCAGTCAGCCGACGCTTCGCCTGGCCGACGGCGTACCAGGCGCGATCCTGTCGAGCGATCACCCAACTGATCTGGGCCTTGAGAAGCGGGCTCAGGTCCCCTTTCTCGTCGGCGTTCCGGATCGTGGTTAGGTTGCGAACTCCGTCACGAGGGAAATTCGCCAGCAAAAGCGCCCACTGGGGGAGTCGGCGATCTTCGGGCCAACTTGCACCAAGAATCGAGCGAGCTTCGGTCTCGTTAACGAGCGGCAAGCGAGCCGTTCGCTGACGCGCGATGGCTAGGGCTTTTTCCACTTCAGCCCGATTCTCCAAGACCGGACGTGTGCTCGCGGCCGTCTGGGTCGGCTGGCCACTTTGTGTATCGAGAAGCACTGGAACGACTCTTGTCACGGACTTGCTGAACTTCTCCGATGTTGCGGTCAAGTAGGAGTGGTCGGCAGCCTCGGCTTTGGGGGCTTCCCCACTGGTCACTCGGGATCCGAAATTGCCGCCTTCAGCCGATTGTGGAACGCCGACCCCTTCTTTCCAGCGATTGATCGAGTTGTTACCGGCAGTAGACAGGATCATCTCGAGAATCTGGAGGTCGGTGTAATTCTTGCGCAAGGTGTGAATGTCAGAGTCGGTGATCAGATGCGGCTGATAGGTGATCTTGCGAGCGAATGCAAACGCGTCGCGCTGGGCGGGTGTGAACTCCGACCAATCACCGTCGAGAGCGGCGATCTCGTCTTCCTTGAGTCCAGCCGTGAGGAGTTTTGATTCCTGGTGACCCATGCAGTACTGGCAGTTGTTGGTGCGTGAAACGATCCAGAACAGCTCGGTCTTGAACGGATAATCCAGCGTCATCTTGGGATCTTGGTCACGACCGAACGAGCCGGGCGCTCCGGCCGCCGGTCGAACTCCCGGCTGCGACGGCCCGAACCGTGCATCACCGTTAGGAAGGTACAACGTGCGGAGTCGATTTTCGTAGTTCGCCTCACGATCGCCCAGCTTTGTCTTTTCTTCATCGGAGAGAGCGGGAAGCGAGATGCGAGGCTTTCGCTCCTTCATATCTTCCAGGTAAAGCTTCATGTCGGGCCTAGTCAATGGCACGGGTCTGGGTGCCACTGTACTATCGATTTTGTCTCCGCCAGAGACGATGTTGGCGGAAACCATCAAGAAGCTAGAGACCGTGATCGCAAGTCGCATGATTTGTGTCCCTCAGAGCTTCGCAAGACGTGCAGGTTTGTTTCGAGAAGTGATGGGAAATGCTCAATCACCGTCTTGATCTTGACGGGTGACGACAGGGTGCGAGCTAGTCGTGACCAGGAAGTTTGCGGTCTTCTTGACTGTCTTCCCCTTGGGGCTCTTGAGCTCAAGGTGAACGTAATGTTGCACGTTGACCCCACTCACCACACCATCGCTCATATCGGCATAACTGACGAGTGCCCAACCCCCATCCCACTGGCTGTCAAGGACTTGGATCGGCGGGTTCAAGGCCGCGAGCGAAGTGGGCTTTTCCCCTTTTTTCCAGGCGTCCAGCGCCTGAATCAGGATCGGCTTGGAGTCAGCGATGTTCGAGGTGGGTGGAAGTGGAGATCCTTCGCACCCGAGCATAAGAGACAACGCCAGCAAACCACCCGCGAGGCGAGAACGATGAAGGGAGCGAGTGGAAGCGATATCGGGCATCTGTGAAGTCTCAGGTTCGGAATAAGTGAAATGGGAGCAGGAGAGCGGAGGTTTCCCACTCTCCTAAATAACTGGGATCAATAGGCATCAGAACTAACGACTTCGCCTTGAGCCCTCGTACCGAGCGCACGCCAGATCTGGATGTTGATGGTGGTCTTGATAAACTTGACCGACCCGTCACCCATCAACGTGTTGACCCCACCGGGGTGCTCGCTATTCGCGGTTGTCGCAATTCGCTGAGGAGGGAACATGCACGAACGCTTGTTTGGCCCAGCGACGTGGTAGTAGTTTGTCGTCGAGTGGTAACCGTAGAGCCAGGGGGCACCCACGTCGGAGATCCCTTGGAAGGCCAGGTTCTTCCAATCAAAGTTATTGCAAAGTTGCACAGCTTCATCCGCTGTCGCTGGATACGTGCCTGGTCGGAAGGTGTCCGATCGTTCGGTGGCAATCCCCTGATTATAATCACCTTTAATATGTTCGCTGAACATTGAGGTGTTGCTGGTTCCATCAGTAGCGGAGGCCATGCCGAAGACTTTGTTATTGAAGAACATACCGTTCGGGGCCGGCATCGTCACATTCACATTCGAGGTGTCAGAGTCGCCGAAACCGTTCACGAGACTTGAGCCTTCGCTGGAGCGGTAGTTGGTACCAGCCCAGCCGGCGGGAACACTCGTCTTGGCATCGGAGGGGCAGAGAAAGGCGGAGATCCCGGTCGTCCGCACCGTAAGGTTCGGGTCAGCACCTGTTGCGTCCGCGTTCCACGTCCCACTGAAGTTGATCGAGTTGAAGACTTGCGACTGTTCGAGGAAGGGTAGGATCCGACTATGGGTCGAGAAGCTGCCCTGCCGAGAGAGTGGGAAGACCGCGTTGGTGTCGTGGTAATTGTGAAGAGCAAGGCCAATTTGCTTGAGGTTGTTCACGCACTGCGTACGTCTGGCCGCCTCGCGGGCCGCCTGAACGGCGGGCAATAGGAGGGCGATCAAGACCGCGATGATCGCGATCACAACGAGGAGTTCAATCAAGGTGAAACCACGACGAAGGTTATGAAAACGCATGGAATCTCTCTCTTCAGTGGATCTGAATTGTCTGAGTGAATGATAATAATGATATGACTTTACTCAACGACGCGCCGATCAGCGTTGGGCGTGGCCCTTCACTCGCAGATCGGCGAAGCCTTGAGAAGATTGCTAGAATTTGCTTCGCGTATGAATGCAGACGATCGACGACGGAGAGTCGACATCAATCCGCTTCAACGGAAGTAGTGAGTGCAGCTCGTCAAGAAACGACGAGGACTCGTCCCGCTCGGGGAGGATGGAAGATCAACGTGGGTTCATTGGTGGTGGACAGATTCGCGTCTTGCGAATGCCACACAACCCATCTCAAATCAATGCGGCTCGGCAAGTCGGACGCGATGGCCCACTCGACCGAACTCGGCGGAGAGACCGAGGGAGCTAGAGGAGGAACTGGGGCCGATTCTCCTGAGCAAAGGACCCCCGAACAGGGGGCAGTGGGAAGTTTGGCGGACTCTTCCCCGACGGTCAGGAACTCGATCGCCAAACCAGGCATGACCTGGTAGGCATTCTCTTCTTGAGCTTTACTCGCGACGTAATGAGCCCAGCACCCCGCCTCCGCCGTCGATGGCAGCATCGCCACAAAGGTCAAGAACGCATATAGCGCCCCCGCCCGTGTGCTTGCCAGACGTGGAAGATAGGACTGGGTCATCATGAGTCACAAAAAGGGACGGTCGCCAAGACTTCAGGGAAGTCTTAGCAATTCGTCTAGATCTAGAATCAGAGGATACACGAGCGATAGGATAGCTAAATCTATAGTCTCGCCAGGGTAATAGCAAGGGTGCGTTTCAGAATCGGCCTGATTTTTCTGGACCCGTCGGATGTCGCGTTCAGGGCTGGAATGCAACGCCGACTTGCGGCGGGCCGTCGTAATCCCAGGCGAATTCGACCGAGAACGGTTCCCACCACGGGGGAACTCCCGTTGCAGGGTCGTGATGTCGCCCCATACCCTTCGATGAAGGGGGCATAATCGCGTAGGTCAGGCGGAATTTGCCGGCCCTCGGCATGTCGATACTCGTGCCGTAATGTTGGCCGTCGCTGGCCACCATCGGGATCATCTCGCCTTCGTGAAGGATTGGACCACCTCCCGCAGGTTCAAGCCGGTATTTTACGGTCAGGTAGGGAACGAACTCGTGCATGGCGAACCCATGTCGATTCCCGGCAGTTGCGCGGACATCGGCTTCGAGATGGATCACGTCACTTCCCGAGGCAGCGGGTCCTCCGTCCATCTGGACGGAAGGAAGCCAAACTGCTGATATTTTCATCTGATTACGCTCGATATCTTCACCGATCGGGTATTCGCGAAAACCGGCGGGTGGATTGTCAGCCGATTCTGGCTTCGGTCGAGCGTTATCGGTGACGACAGCGACATCCGTTGGTGCCGGCGGAGGAGTCTGGAAGTTCATGACCAGGATAAGGCCCACCCCACCCAGAACGAAGGCTGTCAGAATTGGGCCGGCCAGTCGTTTCGACACGTGAGATGCTCCCGGGTCTATGCCCGCAAAAGGGAATTAGACCGCAACTTGGGCGTGGTTCGACTCGGTCTTTACCTTTGGGGCAGTCTCACGCTGCTCGATCCATAAGATCAACCAAGCACCAACCGCACCTGCCAGCAAGATTCCCTGAACACTGAGGACCTGAACATTCGGATGCAGACCGAGCACAGGAACCCCTCCACCCAGCCAGGCAAGCGGCGTCACCTTCAACGATCGGGCCACCTGCAATGCGAACACGCCATTACCCGCAAAGACGATGGCCATCGTGAATAGTGCGGAACCTGTCACTTTGAAGAAGGTTCTCATGGGCAGCTTCAAGCTCGTTCGCTTTAAGAGCACGAAGATCATCCCCAATAGGACAACCCCTACGGACAATCCCGCTGCTACGCCGAGCAAGCCCGGTCTTGCCCCCCCCTGACCCGTAATCAATGCCTGATACATCAGGGCAGTCTCGGCCCCTTCGCGATAGACCGCTAGGAAGGCAGTTAGGCCAAGTGTGCCGAAGCCGCCTGTCTTGATGCTCTGCTTGAGGAACTCATTCCAACGCTTCGCTTGAGATTGCGAGACTAACCAGTAACTGACATAAAACAGGACCCCAGCCGCAGCCAACATCACCCCGCCTTCCAGCAGTTCCCGAGTCCGACCTTGCGAGCTGGTCACCAGACGATTTAGAGCCAAAGCGGTGATGCCGCTCGCCACGACCGCCCAGGCAACACCCCAGCCGATTGCTCGCGAGGCCCCCGCCTGTCCGGTCTTTGACGCGAGTGCGAGCAGCATGGTAAGAAGCAGAATCACTTCGACCCCCTCACGGAGAATCGTGATCGACGAGGCGGCGAACCCTGCGCCGAACGAGCCGACCGGTCGTGCGTCGGATTTGGCGAGTGAAGCCTCGATCGCGTCGCGAAGGGAAGCCATCGCTATGCCCAACTTCTCACCTTTGAGACCGATGCCAATCTCTCCCCGGAGCTGGCTATACTGCTGTTCAAGCGTGGCGACATCGAGCGGTCGGCGGATCGAGATGGCTGCTTCGATCGGCTCAAATTCGGCGAAATAGAGGTCGGCCATCGCGCTCGCTGCATCATCAGGCTGACCCGCATCGGCGACCTCGCGAACCCGTTCTAGGGCCCGCGCAAACTTGGCCCTGGTCTCGGGAAGTGAGCCGGTGGTCGGAGCGACGGTATCGCTCGAATTGGCCGCGAAAATCTTTGTCCTGTCGGTCACGCCCTTGCGGCTCAGATCGTCATTTGCCCGGACCAGGTCGAGGAGCAAGAGCCGGGAGACTTCGGCAAATTGGGCCTGAGTCTGGGTTCCCTCCGCCACGTTCTTGGCCAATGGCCAGAGTTTGCGAAAGTGCCCTTCGACCTCTCCAGCCCGTTCGCGTCCTAGCACATTCCGAACGGCCACTTCCATCTGAGAGAGTTCGAACTCGATGAAGTAGGCATCTTCTGCGAGCTTTCTGGCGAGGCGAGCCTGGTCCGGCCGCTTGGCCGCTTCAAGGCTACAAGCTAAAAGAACACTGATGCGATCAATCACTTCCGGCCAGGGTCGAACGGGAGTCGCAGCCACTGCCGATACGACCGGCTCAGGCCCTTCCAAGCGGATTGTCGCCACTTCCATTGCCTGATCGGTGACGGTGATTTCTTCCTGATGAGAATCACCCATCTCGTGCCAGACCTTGAGCCGATAGGTCCCCGGAGCGACATTCCGAAGCTTATACTTGCCGTCCCGGTTGCAAGTCGCGACATAGGGCGAGTCGCTCACAATCACGAAGCCACGCATGTGGTGATGGATATCGCAAGTCAAGCGCAGAAGACCAGGCTTGGTCGGAGTGATGTCAATGGACTTGCCCGCCGCCATCGTCTCGTTGAACTGCAAGGGGCTGGCGAGGACGTGAACGTTGTGGGTTTCTCGGTCTTCGTTACTGAACCGGAGCGACTGACCGAGCCGCATCGCTTGCACGCGAGGTACGAACTGTAAACCCTTTTGATTGACCAGTTTAATCTCGGCGGGATCCCCTGTAGGTAGGGGCTTTACCGTGCCGAGCGGTTCGAGCGTCACGACGGCTGGACTAACGGCGGGAGCACACGTAAGGGGCATCTCGATCTTGCCCGTAACCTCGCCTGCGTGCGAGGCTGTCAGCAAGGCGAACGCCATTGAGAGGGCGAGCAATGTTCGCATCGTGGGACCCAGGGACAGGCGTCAAGGAGGACGCTGATTGGGGGCGGGTGCAATTGAGATTCAATCTCAGTTGATTAGAGTGTATGCGGCAGGACAGAATGGCGTCAATCCGATTCACCCGAGTACGACCGATTTTCCGGACCAACCGTAATGCAGCACGAAGAGATCGGGCCAACCCGAATCGATAACATCCCAGTCGCGGGTCGAATGATCAAGCTAGTACGGCCCACCGAGCCCGATCGGCTGCTTGACCATCCCGAGGTTCACGACCGGAATCGGGCCGACGACTATATGCCGTACTGGGCTTATCTCTGGCCAGGAGCGATCTTGCTCGCCGAAGTTGTCGCGGGAATGGAGATCCAGCCAGCCATGAACACGCTGGAAATCGGCTGCGGCCTAGGGCTCGCGGGGCTGACGGGGCTGACCCGCGGCCTGAATGTGACCTTCACCGACTACGACCTCGATAGTCTTAGATTCGTCGAAGCGAGTGCCGAGGCCAACGGTTTTCCGAACGTACCGACTCGTCAGCTCGACTGGCGGAGTCCAGGCCGGGATCAGTTCCCGCTTATTCTTGGAGCCGATGTTCTGTACGAGCGAAAGCTGGTGCCGTTGGTCGCCGACCTCTTGGCAAGCCTCTTGATGCCCGGCGGATTCGCATTGGTCACCGACCCGAATCGGACGGCGGCCGACACGTTCGTCTCGGAACTGGCAGCCCGAGGCTTGCGAACGCTCGTTGAACCGCTCGCGTCCGAGACCGCCGAGTTCGGACCCATTCGAGGTCGGCTCTTCCGAATTTCGAGGGTCGATTAGGACTTATTGGATCTCAGGGTTCCGACGATTTCCGATACGGTGGCGGCACCTAACTCCTTCAAGCAGCCACCCAACTCATCGACCAGCCGACCGGCGACGGTCGGGTCGCCGAAAGTCGCGGTCCCGACCTGCACAGCCGATGCTCCGGCGACCAGGAATTCCATTGCATCCCCCACGTTACAGATCCCGCCTACGCCGATAATCGGTAATCCGGGCAGTGCCTGATGGACTTCCCAGACCATTCGTAGGGCCAGTGGCTTGATCGCAGGACCGCTCAGTCCGCCGATATCGTTCGCGAGGATTGGCCGTCGCTTCCGCCAATTCACTGCCATCCCCTTGAAGGTGTTCACCAGACTGACCGCGTCGGCCCCACCTTCGGCTGCGGCGCGCGCAACCTCAACGATGCTGGTCACATTCGGGGTCAGCTTGGCGATAATCGGGTACGGACAAACCTTGCGAACCCGTTCGACAAGGTCCCGGATCGCCTTGGGATTGATTCCCATGTCCAGCCCATGCGACACGTTCGGGCACGAGACATTCAGCTCAATCGCAGCGAGTCCGGGCTCGGTCCCCAGGCCCTCAGCCATCGCCACGAACCCATCTTCATCCTCACCTGCGATGTTGGCGATGACCGCTGTTCCCACAGTGCGGAGGTAAGGCAGGTGATGGGATCGGAAGTGGTCGATGCCATCATTATCGAGCCCGATCGCGTTCAAGAGCCCCGAAGCTGTCTCCACGGTCCGAGGCGTGGGATTCCCCGCACGTGAGCGAGCGGTCACCGTCTTGGGGATGACCCCGCCTAACCGCGAGATGTCGAAGAATCCGGCCATCTCCCGGACGTATCCAAAAGTACCCGAGGCGACAAGCACAGGATTCTTGAGCCAAAGCCGACCCAACTTAACAGAGAAATCGGCCACGTCGGAACCTATCTAAAAGTAAAAACACCTTGCAAGTCGACACTTTGTCCGCCATCAGGAACGCAGCGAACTCTCCGGGAATCGATTGACCATCATGCCCCAAAAAGTGGATGGACGGCAAGTCGGATAGCGATGGGGTCGCTTGACGGGATAGAATCGCCTTACCCGCTCCTACACGATCTTGAGAACGAATCATGAGTGACATCGACCAGGGACGGTTGCAAGACCAGCTCAACTTTCAGACCGATTCGGAGGTCCGATTTGACAAGGGGTCCCGAGGTCTCTACTCGACCGACGCAAGCCTTTACCAGATCGAACCGAGGGGTGTGGTCATTCCTCGTTCCAAGCTCGATCTCGTCAAGGCCGTGAAACTTGCGACCGACGCAGGTGTCTCAGTGGTAGCGCGGGGGGCCGCGACGAGTCTCTCCGGCCAGACGATCGGCGAGGGGTTGATCCTGGATCTATCCAAGTATCTCAATCGGATCGGTATCGTCGATCGTTCCAAGATGACAGTCAGAGTCGAGCCCGGCGTCGTTCTTGATCAACTCAATGCTCACTTGAAGCCATTGGGTCTGATGTTCGGTCCTGATGTCTCCACCAGCGATCGGGCGACATTGGGTGGGATGATCGGCAACAATTCGGCAGGGGCTCGATCGCTGAAGTACGGAAAGACCGTTGACCACGTCAGGTCTGTAGATGTCGTCTTGAGCGATGGCAGTACCGCAACGTTCGGGCCGGTCACGCCGGATGAGTTGGAAAGCCTCTGCCGACGCGAGGATCTGGTCGGCAACATCTACCGGACGACTCGTGAGGTTGTGAAAACACATGAGCAGGCGATCCGAGAGCGGTATCCACGCATTCTTCGAAGGGTGAGTGGATACAATCTTGATGAGTTGATCTCAGGACTCTCAGTACGTGCCCCTGGCTGGATTGATGAGCCATGGACCTTCAATCTCGCTCGCCTGATCGTCGGGTCGGAAGGGACGCTCGGGGTCTTGACGGGGGCCGAGGTGAACGTGGTGCCAATTCCCCCGGCGCAGGGACTGGTCGTCCTCTCCTTCAGCACAATCCCAGCCGCCTTGGAACGACTGGAAGAGATCGTCGCCACCGGACCTGCTGCCGTTGAGATGTTGGATAGGATGATCCTCGACCTCGCGGCATCAAACCCTGCATATGCCAGGTACGTCACCTTCGCGGAAGGACGCCCTGCGGCCGTTCTTGCGGCCCAGTTCTATGCGGATTCCCAGGCTGAACTCGAGGACAAGGCTGAACGACTCGCTCGACTCTTCGCAGGGCGTCCTGAAGTACTAGGGATTCGTAAGAGCCTGACAGCCGCAGCGAAGGACGATTTCTGGAAAGTTCGCAAAGCTGGTTTCTCTCTGCTGATGGCAATGGTGGGCGATGCCAAGCCGATCGCATTCGTCGAGGATACGGCGGTTGCCCCTGGCAAGTTACCCGAGTTCTACCACCGATTCGAGCAGATTGTCCGATCTCAAGGGGTCGAAGCGGCGGTCTATGGACATGCAGATGTCGGTTGTTTGCATATCCGTCCGATTATTGACATTAAGACGATGCGAGGGGTCGACCAGGTTCGAATCATCTCCCGAGAGGTCAGTAACTTGGTGGCGGAGTTTGGCGGGGCGATGAGCGGCGAGCATGGCGATGGCCTCGCACGAAGTGCTTGGAATCAAAAGCTGTTCGGTGACGAGGTCTATCATGCCTTCGAGACGATCAAGAATGTGTTTGACCCCAAGCACCTGCTCAATCCAGGCAAGGTCGTGGCCCATCCCGACCCAGGCTCAAATCTCCGGCTCGGCCCACTGTCGTATCATACTCATGAGCCGGAATCGACGATGCTGGACTTCTCGAACCAGGGGGGTTACGCCCGAGCGATCGAGCTCTGTTCGGGTGTTGGAGCCTGCCGAAAGACCGATACGGGGACAATGTGCCCGAGCTATATGGTCACGCGCGACGAGGATCACTCAACGCGTGGCCGAGCCAACGCCCTGCGTTTGATGATCTCGGGACAAGTTCCCAACGATGATGCGACTCTGGCAAGCGCCATGGATCTCTGCCTCCAATGCAAGGCATGCAAAACCGAGTGCCCATCGGGCGTAGATCTCGCCAAGCTGAAGGCCGAATATCTCTACCAGTCGAACCTGGGAAAGACCCCTAAGCTCTCACACTTGCTGATGGGAAATATCCACACGATGAGCCGACTGGGTTCGGCCACGGCTCCCCTGGCCAATTGGACTCTCAAACAGCGCTGGTTCAAGTTGATTCTAGAGATGGTGGCCGGTATCGAGTCCCAACGGACTCTGCCGACGTTCGCACGAATCAATCTCAAGAGTTGGTTTGCGAGACACCCGATTGATTCTCGCGCGGGATCGCGAGGTAAGGTTGTCCTCATGGATGATTGCTTTACGACTTACAACAATCCCGAAGTCGGTCAGGCAGCGGTCAAGGTTCTTGAGGCGGCGGGGTATTCGGTCGAACTCGCTGGGATCGAGTGCTGCGGCAGGGCTGCGATCTCCAAGGGCTTGCTTCCCCAGGCGCGTCTGCTCGCTCGGTCGACCGTCGACCGGCTGATTGGTCACGCTCGACGCGGAACCCCGATCCTGGGCTGTGAGCCTTCGTGTTTATTGACACTTGTGGATGAATACAAAGACTTTCGTCTTGGTCCTGAAGCCGAAGTTCTGGCCAAGGCGGCGAGGTTGGTGGATGCCTTCGTGGCTGAAATTCCCGACCTTCCCCTCGATCCGCTCGACGCGAAAATCCTCGTGCATGGTCATTGTCAACAGAAGGCGTTAGTCGGGACGGCGGGGACTGTCGCGGCGCTCGCTCGGATTCCCGGCGTTCGCATTCAGGAGCTTGACTCCGGTTGCTGTGGAATGGCCGGTTCGTTCGGATACGAGCTCGGGCATTACGAGGTAAGCGTCGCCCTGGCCAATCGCGTCCTCTTGCCGGCGACGAAGGCAGATCCGCAGGCGATCCTTGCAGCCCCAGGTTTCTCCTGCCGCAGTCAAGTTCACGGCTTGGGGAACGTCGACGCAAAGCACCCCATCGAGATTATCGCTGCGCAAATCCGAGGGTGACCTACCGATTAAGCGACAATCTCTCGCGATGGACGTCCTAGAAACGTGACGGACTGGTATCTATCGGCATAAGATCGGTTTGTCGATCCGACCCGTGAACGTGGTTCGGATTGGGATTAATTTTAAGACATCCTCTCGCGTTCGTCGGACGGTCCCGATAGATTAAGAATTAGGACAGTTCTGTCCCAACATCTCATCATCGCCCTGATTCGATGTATACTCATCCCCTGAGATTGAGGAGGTTCGCCCATGCCTGCACGTCTCCGTCGCGGCTTCACGCTCATTGAGTTGTTAGTCGTCATCGCGATTATCGCGGTACTGATCGCCCTTTTACTTCCGGCGGTCCAAGCGGCCCGCGAGGCAGCTCGTCGTGCTCAATGCCTCAATAACCTCAAGCAGCTCGGCCTTGCGACTCAGAATTATCACGATGTTCATAACAGTCTCCCACCGGGTCGAATCTGGACACCAAATGCCGGAAGCAATTTTCCTACCATCTTTGCAGGCTGCCAGGACACGACCTGGTTCGAGATGATGTTGCCGCAGTTCGAGCAGTCCACATTGGCGAATGCGTTCAACTTTGACCTCGGGGCCGAGGGTTATCTGGGACCGGGCCTGGCCGCAGCCGCCGGGATGTTCGCGAACTCCACAGTGGCCGCCACCAAGATTTCGGTCTTTCAATGTCCCAGCGATCGCAGCAACACATTCAAGATTAATCCTGGGTATGCGGGAGGCGCGCTCAGCGGGCCGACCTTCACAAAGGGGAACTACGCGGCGAGTTGGGGAAATACCAACTGGGGTGGCGGTAAGGGTGGGGTTCTCCAGGCGAATTACATGAAGTCGGCGTTTGGACAGGAAGGTAATATTGGCCTGCGAAGCATGACCGACGGGTCGAGCAATACGATCACGATCGGTGAAGTCCTTCAAGGAAGTCAATCCGATATCCGAGGTGTGATGTGGTCAAGTGTCTCGGGCGGCGGCTCGTTCACCACTCGATTCACTCCCAACGGCTTGAAAGACTTCTATAACCTCAAGAACGGCTTCGATCAGGCTCCCAATAATCCAGGCCTCTTTTGCGATAGCGAGCCTGTGCAACAGCTTCCTTGCCAGGCTGGCAATAGTGATAGTGACTCGTTTTCGGGTTCCCGGAGTCGCCACCCTGGCGGGGTGAATTGTGTCTTTGGCGACGGTTCGGTCCGATTCATCAAGAACACCGTCAATGCCACGATCTGGAATGGTCTGGTCTCGATTGCCGGTGGGGAAGTCATCAGCGCTGACTCATACTAATGTCAGCCGATCGTGGTTCGTGGGGACAGGCCAAGGGGAACGACTGAGGCCTGTCTGCCACCGACCTCATCCCATCCCAGACGAGGATCAGAGATGACGACTGTGCCGGTGTTAGCTCGTGAGTTGATCGTCACCCCTCGGCGTTGCCGCTGTCTTACTTGAAGTTGCCGCAACCACGTTCTTGATAGTGGCAATCGGGTACTGATTTCGACTGCCTCGAACGATCCAGGTACAGCGACAATGCTTGCACTTCTCCCCACTCTCATGATGTCCGTGTCGTCAGCAATCCCTAGCTTTCGAGTCCAATTCGACATCACTCTCTTCTCGGGATTGCTTTCGCCATCGATCATCATCTGGCTTACCGAATTCTCCTATAGAGATGTTCAATCGATCGTGGCTGACCCCTGGAACTTTCCTTACCTTCGAGCTATCGGATTACCCGTAAGCTCGGAGAGCGTCCCAGTTAGCCTGACCTGCCTACTTGGGATCATCATTCCAATCAATGCCGGTATGTTAGTAATGAGGTACAATGTCCAGCACTTCGATCGCCTCACAGGTCGTCCTTGGAGGAAGTCTTCTCGAATCCGCTCGACCTCCCTAGGGGTTTAGAAAACGACCGAAACTCAGTGCCAGCTCCCGGAATCCGCTCCTCCGGCCCAGCCCATGACCGAGGCTGCGATGCGGTCGAGTGGCAGGACGAACTTGGCAGCTCCACGCCGGATCGCCTCGCGAGGCATACCAAACACGACCGAGGTCGCCTCGTCCTGGGCGATCGTGAGGGCCCCTGCCTCACGCATTTCCAGGAGCCCAGCCGCTCCGTCCTCGCCCATCCCGGTCATGATGATCCCGGCGGCATTGGGGCCGGCAGCCTGGGCAGCGGATCGGAAAAGGACATCGACACTCGGTCGGAATTGACCGACGAGTGGACCGTCACGGAGTTCAACTCGATAACCAACACCTGTGCGTTGGATTAGACCATGAACATCGGCGGGAATCACCAGGACGCGACCAGGCTGGATCGTGTCGTGATGCGTCGCCTCACTGACTTCCAGAGGGATTTTCGCATCATTGTTCAGACGATTTGCAAAAGCACCCGTGAATCCGGTCGGCATGTGGATCACGATCACAATCCCGGGCGCGTCGGTTGGATAGAAGGTCAACAGCCTTTGGATGGCCTGAACGCCACCAGTACTCACCCCGACCGCGATGATTCGCTCGCCAGCCCCAGCCCCGGTTCGTGGCGAATAGGCATGTCGGGCGAGTACCGCATCTGCGGATTGTCGCCCCTCATTACCCCCAGCCACTTTGTCTTCCCGCATTGGCAGTCGACCTGCCCGGGCCGCGTTACGGATCGATTCAAGCAAGGTCTTGGACCATTCGGCGAGCTTTGTCGGATCACGCCAATCGGGCTTCTTGATGACCTCAAGAGCCCCCATCTCAAGCGCGATCACGGCCCGCTCAGCGACATCGGTACATAGAACGACCGGTAAGGGGTGCTGACGCATCAGCTTCTTGAGGAAAGTCAACCCATCCATCCGAGGCATTTCCACGTCGAGCAAGATGACGCCTGGGACACTCTTGGCCAGGATCGCGACCGCTTCGTAGGGATCTGCCGCCAGGATCACTCGAAAGCGTGGGTCGCTCTCAATGATCTGCTTGTGACGCTGGCGGATGACTGCGCTGTCATCGACCACCAGGACGACAATCTGTGCGGACGGATCAGGAGTCACCATGAGGATCGGTCATTGCTCTTTTCGGTAAATGGAGGGGGCAAACTTACGGAGTGAAGCGGGGACCCCTGGTAGTATTTCACCGTTACCCATCGCTAGCCAGCCACCGACCCTCAGGTATTGAGCAAGGTGATTCAGGAGTTGCATACGCTCATCTTCTGCAAAGTAAATCGATACGTTACGACAGAAAATGGCGTGAAAATCGTTCGGTAATGGCCAGACGGGATCGCGGAGGTCGAGCCGCTTGAACTTACAGAGGTCACGAATTTCAGGCACAATGCGGTATGACCCATCACGAGGGCCAGTCCCCCGCAAGAAGAACCGACGAAGTCGAGTTGGGGAGACCCCGGTCACTTCACGCGTGTTATAGACGGCGGCAGCAGCCGTCGCAACGACCTCACTGGATAGGTCAGTCGACCAGATCTCAACCCGTTGCGGGCTCAGGTTTTGGATGGTTTCAGCCAGCACCATGGCCATGCTGTATGGCTCTTGTCCGGTTGAGCACCCGGCCGACCAGATCCGCACGACCCCGCGGGCTTCTTTTATGGCGGGGGAAAGACGTTCGGCCATGAATGTGAAGTGGTTGGCCTCGCGGAAGAAGGCGGTGTGGTTGACGGTCGAGAGGTCGATCAGCAATTGCATGCCAAGTCCGGCGGGGTCGACTTTGAGGACCCGGTCGTGCCATAAACTGAAGCCTGGGAAGCCTTTGGCCTGGAGACGTTGTCGGAGACGAGCCTGGAGCAAGCCGAGCCGGTGCGCTTCCAGACTGATGCCAATCCGGTTGCGAAGGAACGCAATGATCGGCGCAAAGTCCCCTTCCGACCACGGTTCGGGGTCGTTAGACGAGGGCGGCGGGAGTTGCGGGTCGGAAAACGCCACGTCAGAACCCCCCAGCGATCCCGATCTTTGCACCGGCCAACGCCGCGAACACACGATCGACATCAAGTACCAGCAAGAACCCCTCCTGGTGACGGATCAGTCCCCTCACAAATGGAGAAGCTTTCCCGAGACCGAGTTGAGGGGCAGGCTGAACTTCGTCGGGAGAGAAGTCCAGCACATCGGAGACACGGTCGACCAGCAGACCTGTTACGCTCACTTCGCCGTTGTTGTGCGACTCGACCATCAAGACGCAAGGGGCTCGTGTCGGGGTTGGGTCCACTGTCAGACCAAAGGGCAATCGCAGATCGTAAACTGGAACGACCTTCCCACGCAAGTTTAACACTCCACGCAACGATGGAGGCCCACCCGGCACGTGAGTCAAAGCCCCCATGTCCAGAACCTCCTGGACGCGCATCACCTCGAGCGTGTAGTCCTCGCCACCGAGTCGAAAAATGACATACGACTGGGTGAGCGACGACTCGCTGTAGGGATCGGTGGTGGTGTCGGCCATGACCAAGGCTCCGGGGCAGACGGCATGCAGGCGGTTGGAGACTTTGAGACCATTTTGCAGTCGAACAGACCAGCACCCTTTACGGCCTCATCGAATGGAGGCCGGGTGAGGAGACTGGGGGTCAAGAAGCCTTCCGCTTGCGACCCCTCGATTCCACTCACATTCTCTCAAAGTGGTCATCATCGTCCAGGTTCACCACAATTCCGCCGTGAGCGTTGTGCTGGCCTGAAGCAGGGGGATTGGCCGGCGGACCCGCGTCTCGATGATGTGCCGGCGGACTTGGCCGATTCTCAGGGGCGAGGCCCCCGGTCACCGATGGGCGATGCACCGGAGGGAGCCGACGAGCCGGGGCCGAGGGCCGTGGCGCAGGCCGGTTCCCCGAGGGGCGACCGGTCCCAGAGGGTGCTGCAAATCCGTCGTCTTCATCCACGTGGAAGAAGCTCATCAGGCTTTGCAACTTCGAGGATTCCGACGCGAGGTCGCCTGAGGTGCTCGCCAACTGATAAGAGGCGGACGCGTTTTGCTGAACGACCTCGTCGAGTTGGTTCACTCCGACATTGATCTCGCGGATCGCCGCCATCTGCTCCTGGCTGGCAGCGGCGATCTCCTGGACGAGCTGCGAGGTCTCGCGAATCATCGGTACGATCCGCTCGAGCAGTTGACCGGCGTTCTCGGCGACGGCGACGCTTGATGAGGCCAAGGCCCCAATCTCTTGCGCGGCCGCCCCTGACCGTTCTGCCAGCTTCCTGACCTCACCGGCCACAACCGCGAAGCCCTTCCCTTGAGTCCCTGCGCGAGCAGCCTCAATGGCGGCGTTCAAGGCGAGCAGATTCGTCTGGTAGGCGATATCTTCGACAACGCTAATCTTCTTGGCGATCTGACGCATGGCAGTGACGGTTTCATGGACGGCCTCGCCCCCCTTCTCCGCCTGAGCACTGGCGTGATTGGCGGTCTTGGCGGTCTCTTTGGCATGCTGAGCATTGCGTCCGACCGAGGCGTCGACCGACGACAGGCTCGACGCGATCTCTTGCAGAGTCCCAGCCTGTTCAGTTGCCCCTTGCGAAAGCTGCTGGGCTGAACTGTTGAGCTGATGACTAGCGGTCGAGACAGACGAGGTCGCCATCCGAATGTCTTTGATCACGCTGGAGAGTCGCTCGACGACCGAGTTGACCTGGGCCGCCAGCTTGCCTAGTTCATCGCTACGCGTCACGTCGGTCCGAACATCGAATCGCCCGTTTTCGAGCTTGTGGGTGACTTCGGAGATCGAGACGATCGGCTCGACGAACCGATGTGCGATAACGCCACCCAGCACGGTGATCACGACAAGATAGATGAGGCAGCCGAGCAGGGTCTTGAGCTGGAGGTCGAGGATCTTGGCGTAGGCATCGCTACGGCGAATGGCCACGATCACACCGTACTTCTGGGTGAGATTTGGCGTCTTCGCAACCTCCGGCTTGGGGGCGGCTGCATCGGCCGGTGGGGTGGGCTTGGACTCGACCGCAGACAACATATCCACACTGTCATAGCCGACGATCTCCGCGTAGTCACTGGGCCCGACGACCTCTTCGAGACTGCTCAGCCCCGTGGCGATCTTCGAGAGGACCGTCTCGTATTCGCTCGGATGCGTGTTGACCGAGATACTGGCGATCCCTTCTTGAGACGAGAGGCGGCGGACCGCAAGGACTTTGGCCCCGTCGGCACTTGGACTCACAAGGAGGATATGAGCCCGGGGGATCTCGAATTCTTTGGCGACATTATTGAAGAGAAGGGTCACATCTTCGGTTTTCGTTGGGTCGTAGATCGGCAGGAGGTTCCCACGCTCGTCCTTCACCGCGATCGACTTCTCGGAGATGAACTTGGACCTGATCTCGTGGGCAGCGAACGTGGCGGCCCGTTTGATGACGCTGTCTTCCTTCTTCTTAAACTCATCCAGGCCGAAGAATGCGAAGATCGCCACGATCAGGGTCGGGATCAGGCCGAAGCCGATCAGAGAAAACATCAATTTACGTTGCAAAGGGGACTTCATGGACCGGAGGCCTCCGCAATCACGCCGACGGCTGGGGGGAGGGGGAGGATAATTGCATTTGAATCGCGCGTTGGGTATCTGCAGCCCGCGACTCGGCCACCAACGCGGCCAGGTCGAGAATCAACGAGACGGACCCGTCTCCAAGGATCGTCGCGCCAGAGAACCGGCCCAGAACTCCGAGCCCCTCACCCAGCGACTGGATCACGGCTTGAACACGGCCGAGGAGCTTGTCGACAGCCACGCCAACCCGTTGGCCCGCGTGCCTAGTGAGAAGGAGTTCCTGACGGAGAGGCGCAGGACCAGTACAGTGGAAGACCGACCGAAGCGGGACCATCGGCACAAGTTCACCACGGACAGACACACAGGGCCGACCTTTCGAGAGGGCCGGCTGCGTTCCGTTCAGCGCGACGCACTCCTCGACCTGGGCGAGAGGCACCACGTACCGACTGCCCGCTGTCTCGACGAGCAAACCATCGATCAAGGCCAGGGTCAGGGGGAGTCGAAAGATGAACGCGGTCCCTTTTCCGGGTTGGCTCTCAACGGCGAGGCTGCCACGAAGCGAACGCACAGCGTCGCGAACGACATCCAGACCTACGCCTCGACCGGAAAGCTCGCTGACCTGGTCACGGGTCGAGAAGCCGGGCTCGAAAATCAGGGTGTCGACACGGGGGTCATCGACCGAAGTGCCGATAGGAACGAGCCCTTTAGCGATCCCCTTCTTGACGATCGCTTCCCTGTTAAGCCCACGGCCATCCTCCTCGATACGGAGCGCGACGCGATCTCCCTCGTGGCCGGCTTGGAGGGTGATCCGACCCATTCGGGGCTTGCCCATGGCTTGACGCTCTTCGGGAGTCTCCAGACCGTGGTCCACGGCATTCCGGATCAGGTGGATCATCGGCTCGGAGAGTCGTTCCACAATCGTCCGGTCGAGCCGGGTATCCTGGCCAACGATCCGAAGCTCAATCTCCTTCCCAGATCGGTCGGCGAGGTCGCGGACCACTCGTGGGAATCGACTGAACAGCTCTTCGACAGGGACCATTCGAAGCTCAAGAGTCGTGTCTCGGATCAAACGACTGACTCGGTCGAGGGCTTCGAGAGTCGTGATCCAGGTGTTCGAACCCTCGAGTTCGCGGAGCCCCTGAAGGTTGTCTGAGAGGACCGCCAGTTCCCCTGCGAGTCCCACCAGGTCATCAAGTTGTCCCGCATCGACTCGGATCCGCGTCGGTACTTTGTTCGAAGCGGTGTTCAGAGGACGAGGAGCTTCGGGAGCCGGGGGCTTGGAGGGTGCCGGCTTGGGCAGAATCGTCGCAGCCAGGTCGGAGGCTGAAATGATCGCCGTCAGGGGTTCCTTAGGAGGGATCAGGGGGGACAGTAATGGCTTAGGCTTTGTGGCCACGACCGCTGGCGACGGTGCAACCGCCTCGTGGGCTGGCGGGGGGATCTTGATGATACCCCGTTCGTCGATCTGTTCGATCGTGACCGTGCTGTCCTCAGCCACAAACAGGAACACATCGTCGAGCCTGTCCGGCCCGACGGCGGTCTCAAGTTCGATGTTCCAGGTGAAGAAGCAGCGCTCCGGGTCCAGCTCGGCGAGTGACGGAATCTCGTCGGGGTCGGTCGTGACCTTGCAGCTCCCCAGGTCGCGGAGTTCGTCGAGCACCCCCAGCGGGTTCACCCCCCGCTTCAGCATCTCGGGGCCGGGTCGGAGAGAGATCCGGAAGAGATTCAAGCCGGGCTTGGCCTTGAGTGTCGAGGGAGTTTCGGCTCCTGCCGATTTCTTGGTCGGCTTCTTGGCCTTCGCTTCCGGACTCGTCCCCGCCCCCTTCTTGGCCCTCGGCTTCTTGGCGGTGGGTGCCACGATAGGAGGTTCTGGAGGAAGAAGGATGACCGGTGCTTTTGGGCGGGCGGGGGCGGGTGGTGGCGTGATCGTTGCAGGGTCCTGGAGAAAGATCTCCAGGCGTTTGATCAGGTCGATCGGAGCAGGGATCGCAAAGCCGGCGGCCTCGGCCTCCACGGCGGTTGCAAGATGGTCTCGGGCTTCGAGTAAGGTACTGATGACATCGGAGTCAACATTCAGCGTCTTGTTGCGAACCTTGTCGAGGACCGCTTCAACACCGTGGGTGAAGTCGGCGATTCCCGACATTCCGACCATCGCTGCCGCGCCCTTAATGCTGTGGGCGGCTCGGAATGTCTTATCGAGGTGCGCGCGGTCATCCTTGCGTCGCTCTAGCTCCATCAAGCCCTCTTCGAGGCTCAGGAGCAGCTCACGCGCTTCCTCAAAGAACATCTCGCGAAAACGGTCGTCACCGGACAATACGAATTCCCCTTCTGAGAGGCTAACATCGGGGATACCTCAGTCTAAACGACGAATGCATCCAAGGCCAGCAACCCCTCGCTCCAATTCGGGTGGGCTGCGCGGCCTGTGACGACTAGCTCAACGGGGTAAGGAGCGGCGGATCCATCTGCGGAGGCTTTCCGGGTCGGCCGGCTTGACGATCCAGCCAGTGACGAACTGCCTGCGCTCCAGCTCAACCTCGGTGGGACGTTTCGAGGAGAAGATCAGGATGGGCAAGAAACGGTATTCGGGGATGTCCCGAACCGCAGCGGCGAGCGAAAGCCCATCAAGGTTCGGCATTTCCAGGTCGGTCAGCAGGAGGTCGAACGACTGATCGATCAGCATCTGAAGTGCAATGTCTCCATCGGCGGCCGAGACCACGCGAGTCTCGGCGTCGGTAATCTGTTCGGCGACCCAGCGGCGGACCGCCGCGCTATCATCGGCATGAAGGATCGTCTTGCCCATGTCACTCCATGCATCAGCTCAGGCGTAGGATTCCGCATGCACATCGAGCCAATCGCGAAGTCCAGAACGCCCCGCGATCTCGACGCAAACCCCAGGAATATGAGCAAAACGAATCGAGACGTCGAGCTTCTTGGCCGAATTGACCACCGAGACGAGTAACTGCAAACCTGCCAGATCCCAGGGTCCCGACGTCTCCAGGTCGATCCGCAGATCCTGTCCCGTCGAGAGCGAGGACATCAGCAGTTCACGGAGGTCCGTCGACTCATAAAGCGTGACCGGCCCCGAGAGCATCACCGTGGTCGCAGGATCGGAGGCTGGAGGCATGAGCTTACAACCGATCAAGAGGGACCCTGGGCATCGTTAACGCTCTCATCGTCGTCAACCTTTGCATCTTATCATACTGGTGGCGCGTCAAGGGGAGAACGATCCCGGGCCTGGTTTGTTGCATCCTAGAGGAAGCGATCGGATGCAGGCTCTGCGGAAACTCAGTGGGCTTTCCTAGTCGCATTCCGCCCAAGGGGTGACCCATGATGACCAAACCAAACCGGCCCAATCCCCCTCTCAGTCCTGAGCAGCAGCTTTTGAACGATCTTTGGGAGGAGCATATTCGAGATGAGTTCACGACCCACGACACGGACGCGATCCTCAGCACGATGGTCCCAGACGCCTATGTGGACCATATCCCGAGGTTTGAAACAGATCACTTAGCGGCATACTGCAAGACCACCATGTTGATGTCGTCTGCGGCCGCGCCTGGGAACACATGGGTGGCGACCGCCTTTTCGATGCCATCCAGGATCGCCATCGGATCTTCTCCGTGGTGACTTTGGAGCAGGGTCTTGAGTCGTTCCTCGCCAAAGAGAACGTCGGCTGGGTCCATGGCGTCGGTCAGACCATCCGTGTAGATGATCAGCGACTCGCCTTGGACGAGGCGGTCGACGGACCCGACGGTCCCATCGACCATGCCAACACCAAGGAGCCCAGGATTCGACTGAAGGAGGCGGGGTCCGTGCGGCCCAACGATCATTGCCGGTGGGTGACCAACCCCCGCGTAGCGAAGCAGGCCGGTCTCTTCATCGGCGATCAGATAGAAACCGGTACAAAAGTAGCCTTCGGGAAAGTACTGTTCGAGCGAGACATCGAGTCCTGCGAGCAACTCGCCGGGTTCGAGCACAGCGATCGAGAGGGGGAGCGCCAGGGCCTTGACCATGCTCGACAGCATGGCCGAGTTGACGCCATGGCCTGAGATATCGGCAACCAAGACCCCCAGTCGATTGTTCTCTAACCGATAGAAGTCGTAGACATCGCCACCAAGCTGGTTGGCGGGAGTGTACTTGACCGCAGCCTTGAGGACCCCCCGCGGCTTGGGAGGGCGAGGCATCAAGGCGTGCTGAACCTTGCGGGCGAGGTCTAGCTCGAATTTCAGCTTCTTGAGCGCTGCTTGATGGAGCCGGACCTCGGTGTCGAGTTCGCTTCTCAAGTCGGCGATCCGGAGCTGGGCTCGAAGTCGGGCGAACAGTTCCTGAATGTCGTCGGGGCTCTTGGGCTTCTGAATGTAGTCGTCGGCTCCCGCGTCAAGACCGATCAGCTTGCTATCGATGGAGCCCAGTGTGGTGAGCATCAGCACGGGAATCGTGCGTAACTCTTTATCAGCCTTGAGGGCTCGGCAGAAGCCTGGCCCATCGAGTTCGGGCATTTCGTAGTCGGAGAGGATGACCTCGGGGTCCGACTCGCGGGCTTTAACTAGCCCGTCCAGGCCGTCGACGGCGGTCGTGACCACGTAGCCTTGTTCGCTGAGGAGGGTCGAGATCATCCGACGCATCGTTGAGCTATCGTCGACCAGCAAGAGCCGTCGGGCGGCCATCGGCTCAATCTCCATGAGGGGCAAAGCGGAGGGAATTCGCGGCGTCGGACTAAGAAAGATCCAACCTGGAATGCTAGTACAATACGGCCCAAGACCGCAGCCTGTCCAGTAACAAGCTAAGAGGCACAGGACAGGTTCCGCTTCCTTCTCGGAACCCGGAAATTTGGGATCAAGGTCGGGTTACCACGCCCGATCGAGCAGATCTTCCATATCCCTGACCGTACATGGCCGGGGATTGGTGCGGTGACAGTGGTCGATCATGGCGAGCTTGGCATATTGGCCAATACTTGCGTGGTCGAGCCCTTCAAGGTCGCGAAGCCGACGAGGGAGTGGCAGACGCGCCAGGAGTAACTCGGACATGGTCGCAAGGTGTCCAGGACCGTCACCTCCGCGGCCCAGACCGATCTGTCCGGCCAGCAAAGCCATTCGGGGAGCTGCGACTTCGACGTTGAACCGCAACGCGTGCGGAAGCAAGATCGCGTTTAAGGTGCCGTGGTGGACACGACCACTCCCGCCCAACGCATGCGAGAGCGAATGGACAACGCCCAGCCCTTTATGGAAACTGATGCCACCCAGCAGTGCGCCTAGCATTGTCTCACGACGAGCCGTAGTGTCCGCACCATTCTGGACGGCCGCCTCCAACCCTTTGGCGAGATGTCGCAGGCCTTCGACCGCGATCCCATCACAAATCGGATGATCCACGGTCGATAAGTAGCTCTCGATACAGTGAGTAAAGGCGTCCATCCCCGTACCTGCGGTCAGCGCCGGCAGAAGGCCATAGGTCAGCTCAGGGTCACAGATCGCCACACTCGGCAGCAGGAATCCGCTCAGGACGATCGTCTTCCGACCGGTCGCCGGGATCTGGATCAGCGCCCCTCGACCCGCCTCAGTGCCAGTCCCCGCCGTTGTCGGGATTGCGATCATGGGGGGCAAGTTCGCCGTGATCTTGGCCGATCCTCCCGTCGTGAGATCGTAGTCGATCAGCGATCCTTCATGAGTGGCAAGGAGACGCATGGCCTTTGTTGCATCGATCGGACTTCCACCGCCAATCGCCACCAGCCCATCGCATGCTTCGTCTCGATAACGCTCCAGACCCGCCAGTACGTTGGCCTCCGTGGGGTTAGGCTCGACGTCACTGAAGAGGGTTGGGCGTTCGAGTGCTCTGATGACCTCGTTGACGATGCCCGAACGCATTAGCCCTGGGTCGGTCACAATCAGTGGTCGAGTCACGCCGAGGGTTGCCAGCTCGACGGCGAGTTGGCCGCGCGCGGACTCCCCGAAGAGAATCCGGTTCGGGAACGTAAAGATCGACAGCGGCATCGCGGCCCCAGGCTCGGTTCGTCGTCAACCCAACTGTTGCAGGAGGCCGTCCATCTCGGCGGCAGCGTGCCCGTCGCCTCGTGCGCTGGCCTTGACGATCCCCGTCGTGAGAGTTGACCGGGCGAGATCGAGCTCACCCCCCTCAAGATACGACTGGCCGAGTTGCTGGTAGGCTGCAACCTGGTCGTTGGGGTGATCGGAGATCAAGGCGATCAAGCCTGTCCGACCTTCGTCGGTATCGCCTTCGCGTAAACACTGGAGGGCTAAGCCGTAACGGAGGAAGGTGTCGCCGGGATCCTCCGCGAGACTTGCTTCCAATTTCAACCGCCTCGGCGATTTCTCACCCATTTCGACCCTATCTCCAGAACCGTCTTCCGCATCATTCTGTCGCCCAACCTAACGGCCAAGTCGACCTATTGTCAATCGTCTTGAAGGATACTCCCTACTACCCTGCCGGTTATGACGATCCGGCGAAAGTTGGCAGTCCTACGGAAGAGTACGCAGACTAGGAGAGAATAGGTAGTTTGGCTGCAAAGCGGTCGGGTTCAGGAAGCCGATTACTCAACTGGCAGAGGACGGCCACAAGCCGGCGCGATCAGGGAAGGCTTCCGCCAAGAGGGCGGTCGGTTGCCGGTCGAGCAATGCGAGCGATGACGATCGACCAGGAGACATCCTGTGTTGGCGGTCGTCGTCGCGAATTGCCGAATCATGTTCATACCGTTGGGGACCGTAATCGTGCTTAAGTCCTCGCAAGTTCGGCTCCGACGTATGCTCGCCGTGGCCTTAACCTTCGTGGTTGCCACCTCGATTTGGCCCCAAGCCGCCTGGGCCGAGAGTAAGAACCGCCGGACCCCCGTGGTCGAGGCCGTCCGCAAAGTCCAGCCTTCCGTCGTCAGCATCTCCAGCGAAAAGCGAGCGGCCTCATCAAGCCGGTGGCCTTTCTCCACGGAAGAGAGCAACCGGCCTCGCGTCAATGGAATGGGCTCGGGAGTACTGATCGATTCTCGGGGCTATATCCTGACCAATCATCATGTGGTCGATAAGGTCCAAGGGGTGGAAGTCCACCTCTTTGATGGGGCAAGCTACCCCGCCAAGGTCCTCCAATTCGACACGGCGATGGATCTTGCCCTGATTAAGATCGAGGCAGGACGGTCATTGACCGCCATCACGATCGGAACCTCCAGCGACCTGATGGTCGGCGAGCCAGTGATTACCATTGGCAACGCTTTTGGATATGAGAACACGGTTTCTGCGGGGATCATTAGCTTTATTGGTCGGAACGTGACCCTCTCGGATGAACAGGTCTACCGGAACTTGATCCAGACCGATGCTTCGATCAACCCAGGTAACTCGGGTGGCCCGCTGATCAACATTGAGGGCGAGCTGATCGGCATCAACGTCGCAACCCGCGCCGGGGCTCAGAACATAGGCTTCGCTCTACCGATCGATGATGTGAAGCGAGTCGCCATCGAGCTCATGAGCACCCGCAAGCTTGCCTCATCCTGGCACGGATTGATCACGTCGGAACTCAAGGCCGGTGATGACCGGATCGTCCAGGTCAACGAGGTCCAGGCCGGCAGTCCCGCCGAGCTATCAGGGTTCAAAACCGGCGACCAGATGATCAAGGTCGGAGACCTGACCGTCGCCAACTCGCTTGACGTGGAACGGGCTCTCCTCGGCCAGCCGAATGGTCAGGCGACCCCGATCACCTTGCGTCGTGGAGGCAAGGAACAGACACTGAGCATCGCTCTCCAGCCGCTCCAAAAGCTTGCCAGCGACCCTTCGGACCATGTTTGGAGAACCTTGGGCTTGAAGCTCTCACCCGTTGGCAAGGAGACGGTCACCCCAGCATCGGCATCGCTCAACGGCGGCCTGATTGTCCAGGCGGTGACCCCCAATAGCCCTGGTTCGCGAGCCATGATTCAGAAGGGCGACATATTGGTCGGAATCGTCGTTGGCGAAAAGCTGCTCGAAACCGTTCGGCCCGAGAACGTGGTCTACATCCTTCGAGAATCCGAACAGAAGCGGGCCGGCTCGCTCGAATACTACATCGTGAGGCGCAACGGGCTATTGACTGGTACCATGACGATGACGGCAGCGGCCGGAGGTCGAACGGCCTTGCTTCGGTAATGATAAATCGTAGGGTTGGGGCCATACTTGTGATTGACCGCAGGTCGATAAAGATCGTGATTGCCCCCGATAAGTTCAAAGGAAGCCTGACCTCGCTAGAGGCCGCCCGGGCGATGGAACGCGGGGTCATAAAGGCTCTCCCGAACGCCATGACCACGCTCGTTCCCATGGCCGACGGTGGCGAGGGACTTGTCGATGCCTATTGGAGCGTGGTCGGAGGGAGCTTTCACGAAGTTAATGTGAAGGGTCCACTCGGCGACTTCGTCACTGCGCGATTTCTTCAGCTTCCCGACGGTCAGACCACCGTGATGGAGATGTCGTCGGCCTCAGGGCTGACACTCATTCACGCGGATGACCGGGACCCTGTGAAGACCTCAACCTATGGGACGGGTGAACTTCTCTTAGGTTCGCTCAGCAATGAGGCCCACCGTAAGGTCATCATGGGCATCGGTGGGAGCGCGACCAACGACGGGGGCGCAGGGTTCGCGCAGGCGCTCGGGTATCAGCTCCTTGATATCGAGGGGAATGCGATTCCGCCAGGTGGTGGCGGGCTGGAACGGCTTGCCCGGATCGTCCCAACCACGTCAGATCTACTCAAGGATGTCGATGTCCAAGTCGCTTGCGACGTCGACAACCCCCTTTGTGGCCCACGAGGCGCATCTGCAATCTATGGGCCTCAGAAGGGTGCGGATCCCGCAATGATTGCACGGCTCGATCGCAACCTCGCCCATTTCGCCACCATCATCAAACGCGACCTGGGTGTTGATGTCGCCGATGTCCCGGGCGCAGGGGCTGCTGGCGGGCTCGGTGCAGGGATGATCGCCTTCGCCAGCGCCAAGCTCTTTCCGGGAATCGACCTGGTGATCGAGGCCGTCGGACTGCGGTCGAAACTTGATGGGGCTTCGCTGTGTCTGACCGGCGAGGGGCGAGTCGATGCCTCAAGCGCACATGGGAAAACCATCATGGGAGTCGGTCGTGAGGCGAAGGCCCTCGGGGTCCCGACCCTCGCACTCTGCGGGACGATCGGGCCGGGAGCAGAGGCGATCCTTGACTTAGGAATCGATGCCTTCTTCAGCATTTGCTCGCGACCGATGTCGATCCAGGAGTCGATCGACCATGCCGGGCCGTTACTCGAAGCCGCGACCCATCAAGCCGTCCGTTGCTTCCTGACCCATCGGAAGTGAGGGTGGAATGGCCCAAGGCGAGTTCGCACTCATCGACTGGATCAAGGTTCGTTCACGCCAAGGGGCCCACGTCCTTCGAGGAATTGGTGACGACTGCGCCGTGATCCGTCCAACCCCCGGACGCGACATGCTCGTGACCACGGACATGCTGATGGACGGCAGACACTTCCATCTTCACCAGGCCGGTCCAGAGGCGGTCGGCTATAAGGCGCTCGGCGTCAACCTTTCGGACATTGCCGCGATGGCGGGTGTACCGAAGTCGGCAACGGTCGCCGTGGCCCTCCCAAGGGAGAACACGGAAGCGATCGCCCACGGCTTGCACACGGGGATGATGCGACTTGCCTCTGAATATGAAGTCGCATTGATCGGCGGCGATACCAACGCCTGGGACGGTCCGCTCGTCATCAGCATTACCGTTCTCGGCGAGACCACAGAGTCGGGACCGGTGTTGCGATCGGGAGCCCGACCGGGCGATGTGATCTGTGTCACTGGGCCACTTGGCGGCAGTCTCGCAGGTCGGCACTTGAACCCCCTGCCCCGAATCCGTGAGGCATTGACGCTCCACTCTGTCACTCCCATCCAGGCAATGATCGATATCTCCGACGGACTGGCATCGGACCTGGGACATATCCTCGAAGAGAGTGGGAATCTTGGCGCGTTGATCGAAGAATCAAGAATCCCGATTCATTCGGATGTTCAACTCGTCATGCGTAACGATGGCGTGAGTCGCTGGGATCATGCCTTGACCGACGGTGAGGACTTCGAGCTCTGCGTCATCCTCGACCCCACCGATTATCAACGGCTTGCTGGCGATCCGACGTTCGGGCCAATCTTGATCCAGGTCGGTCGGATCGAGTCTGAGCCGGGCCTCCGACTTCGACAATCTGATAGAGTCGTCCGACCATATCATGCTCGTGGATTTAATCACCTATGCGTGTGATCGACTCAGTCCCCGAGCACCTGACGATCGAACTCGACGATGAAACCGATACCGATCGCCTAGGGCGAGCACTCGCCGCGAAGGTTCGGCCCGGGGTTGTGATCGGGTTGATTGGCACCCTTGGTGCCGGGAAGACCCGGCTCTCACGCGCAGTGGCCGAGGCTCTGGGCGTCGATCCCTCAGCGATCGCCAGCCCAACCTTTGTGCTGATCCATGAGTATGAAGGGTCGATGCCGGTCTACCACTTCGATACGTATCGGCTCAACTCTCCGGAAGCATTTGAAGCTCTGGGAGCTTCGGAGTACTGGGCCCGAGCAGACGGACTTTGCCTCATCGAGTGGGCCGACCGAGTGGCAGACCAGCTCCCGTTCGACGCTTGGATCGTTCAGCTTGAAACGATCGATACCACGTCGCGACGGGTGATCCTGACGGTTCCCGGTTGCGACTCGATTGAAACATGGCTGAACCTGCCCGGAGTCTGACGCCGCCCGGTTCCGTTTCCTTCCCAGGGCTGTTTACTCTTCAGTCGGTCTGGTATCGGGGACTGGCTCAACGCGTACTCGCGTGGTGCCTGTCCCCCTTACTCAGCCCTGTCACCCTTGCTCAGCCCAGCTTGCCTTCGAAAGGGGGACAGGCACCGGTCGAGTACCCCGGAGCCAGTCCCCGATTCGAAGGCGAAACGACAACAAAACCGCCCTACAGGGTCTCCTTTGTTCTGCCCACTCGGCCTCGGAAATCGGAACGTTCTATGTACGACCTTGCGATCTTAGGTGCTGGCGCTGCGGGGCTCATGGCCGCGATCCGTGCGGCGGAACTGGGTAAGTCCGTGATTCTCCTGGAGAAGAATCGGCGAGCAGGTGTCAAGATTCTCATGTCTGGGGGGACCCGATGTAACTTGACCAATGCGCGCGGGCTCCGCAATTTGAAGGTCATCTCAGGACCGATCGACCCAGCATACGACCCTCGCCAGGCACAGGGAGCCCGGAGTATTCAGGCGGCGTTTGGTCCTCAAGGCGGTCCATTCCTTGCCCCTGCCCTCAAAGCGTTCAGCGTCGAGAATTCGGTCGCGTTCTTCGAGGCGGAAGGGGTCGCGACCAAGGTCGAAGGCAATGGCAAGGTCTTTCCCGCTTCCGATCGGGCGACCGATGTCTTGGGGGCTCTGCTCGGTCGGCTGGAGCGTTCGGGAGCCCGATTGCAGATCAACTCGCCCGTAACCGCGATCGATCCCACGGATGAAGGGTTTTCCGTCACAACTCCCGATCAAGTGATCTCTGCGTGTAAGGTCATTGTCGCAGTGGGTGGCCTATCCTTTCCCGGGAGTGGCACAACCGGCGACGGCTACCAACTGGCGAGGCGTCTCGGGCACACGATCGTTGATCCCAAGCCGGCACTCGTGCCGATCCGAGTCGCACCGTCATGGGTCACGGATCTCAAAGGCCTGACAATGCCCGATATTATCGCCCGAGTTCTGAGCCCGGAAGGGACGGGCCCCGTGTGGGCAGAACGGCGTGAATCTCTGCTCTTCGCTCACTTCGGCCTGACTGGCCCCTCGATCTTGGACGTGAGCCGAGCGGTCGCTCGGCACGAAGGTTCCGGCATGCCGCTCTTATCGGTTGATTGGGTTCCCGACCTTCGGCCAGAGGAGATTGAGGCAAAGCTTCAGGCTGAGGCCCGCAACGGCCGTCGAGCAGTCGCGAACATGGTCCCCGAAGTCGTCCCCCGCCGACTCGCCGATGCCTTGGTCATGGAGTCCGGAATCCCCGCTGACCGGATCGGGCCGGAACTCTCCCGAGACGAGCGAAAGAAGCTGGTGGCGAATCTCAAAGGTCTCAGACTACCGATCACTGGGACACTCGGTTTTGCGAAGGCCGAAGTGACCAGTGGAGGTGTCGCGTTGGACGAAGTGAATCCCACGACCTTGGAAAGCCGCCGCCAGCCGGGACTTTACTTTATCGGCGAAGTCCTTGATCTTGACGGCTTGATTGGTGGTTATAACTTCCAAGCGGCTTGGAGTCTAGGATGGCTCGCGGGAACCACGACGTCGATCTCTACCGAGGGTCGAACCGCGATCGACCGAGCCATCCCAGACGTCAGTTCGCAAGCGAATATCCAAGGATCATGAACTGACTTTAAGTCTGAGGACTTTCGAATGCTGGGCGGGGTTTACGCCCGGATCAGCCTGGGCCTGGCCAGCCAGTCGAGTTGATATCGGTCACTCTCACGACAACTGAACGCCGCGATCCCCCCCTTGCGTAGCTCGATATGGAGATTCGACTTGCCCGCGCCCAAGAGGACCCCGACCAGCGCGGACAGCGAAGGGTTGTGACCAACGAGCATGATGTGCTCTTCTGGGCATGTCAGTAACCATTGACGGATCGTGATCGCCGTTTGATCGGCCCGAAGCGCATCATCGATCCGAAGAGCGCTCGTCATCCCGAGTTCGTCGGCGAGGATCTCCGCAGTCTTGTGGGCTCTGGGCAAGGGGCTGGTGATGATCGCGTCGAGCTTGATCCGCATGCGCCGCAGGCCCTTCCCAATTTCGTGGAGCTTCCGCTCGCCACGCTTGGTCAACTCGCGAGCATCGTCTTCGATGTCCGGAGTACCGAAGGGGACCGCAACGCCGTGCCGGACGAGATAAAGAGTCTTCATGTCGAGGCGATTCCTTGGTTCAAGGTCGTAGCATGCCAGCCAGCAGCGTCTTCACCGTCAAGACGCAAGGTCAGGCACTTGGCACTGCCGCCGGCTTTGATGAACTCGGTCAATCGGAGCGGTTTGACCACAAACCCGATCGAACGTAGCTTGTGGGCAAGCTCCGGTGAGCCATCGTTGAGGATCACTGTACTGCCCACAACGACCGCGTTGCAACTAAAACTCACCGCCTCCTCAGCACTCACTTCGATCAAGTGTTCAATGTTCGAAGCGAGCACCGACTGTCCATAGGTGTCAAACGCACCTGAAAAATAGATGGCAACGCCAGGTGCCAGCGGACAAAAGCACGTATCCAAGTGATAGTAGCGGGCATCGACCAGCTCCATGGGCAACACCTCGACGCCGAGCCTGGCACCAATCCATTGATGACCACCCACTTCGGACCGGAACCTGTATCCAGCAAAGAGGGTTTCACCACAGAACAATGCGTCCCCTGCCCCCTCAAAGTAATGCGGCTCAGGAAGCGTCACAACGTCAAATCCGTGGGTCGCCGCCCAGCTCGAGTAATAAGGCTCCTCTCCACGCCGGACCCCGTGGCGAAAGCGTGAAGGGATGAAGATCGAACCATAGATCAGGCCCGCATTGGCCGTGAAGACCAGATCGGGAAGCCCCTTGATCGGATCCACGAGCGAAACCTCGACCCCTAACTCGACCAAGGTCGCATGGAGCGCACGCCACTGGCGCGTCGACTCGAGCGGGTCGGTGCCAATCAGACGATTCATCCAGGGGTTGATCTCGTACTCAATCCCGTAATAGTCGGGTGGGCACATCAGGATTCGAGGCTGCATGGCAATCTTCCGATTCTGAGCGAGACTCATATTGATCCGACAAGTTCGGCGGCGAGGCTTCGCAAGAACGGTTCGACATCGGTCACCAGGCTGATGGTCTGGAACGAGCCTCGATCGCTGAGCTTAGTCAATGTGGATGGATTGATGTCGACGCAGACGACCTTGACCCACGCGGGGAGCAGGTTCCCAGTCGCTACCGAGTGAAGCATCGTGGCAATCATGAGCGCGAAGCCGACCCCTTTCACCGCCTCGCGCATCTTCGCTTGGGCGACGAGCATGTCGGTGATCACTTCGGGAAGTGGGCCATCGTCGCGAATTGAGCCAGCGAGAACGATGTCCACATTCTTCCGATAGGCTTCAAACATGATCCCCGACGTCACCAGGCCGGAATCAATCGCGTTCTTGATGCTACCGAGGCGGCGGATCGTGTTGATCGTTCGGAGATGATGCTCATGACCATGATCGACGGACTCGCCGTGTTGCATGTTGATGCCAAGACTTGTGCCGTAGATCGATTGCTCGAGGTCGTGGGTTGCGAGCGCATTGCCCGCGAACAACGTCTGAATCCACCCCCCCCGGATCAGGCTGGCGACATGCTGCGCAGAGCCCGTGTGGACAATCGCCGGGCCCCCAACGAGCAAGACCTTTTGGCCGTTGGATCGGGCGGTCCGGATTGAGTCTGCGACGGCGCGGAGGCTGACCGCTTTGGGTTTTTCGCTCGACACCGCCGAATTCATGAAGCTAAAGGGAGACGCCCCCCGGGGCCGTTCCGCCGGGATCACTCGGACGCCTGCATAGCCAACAACCATCGGCAGGCCCGGGCGAACATCAAGCATGGCCACACAGCGGGCGGTCTTATGCTCATGATCAATCACGATCCCGCAATCCATCTCTTGATCCGCGACTTCTACCCATCGACCGACAATCCGAACTTGCGTATGTTGATTGGTCGTGCTGTAGAAGTTGTCGGGGAATGCCCCCGCCATGTCGGCGGAGACCACAACCGCGTCGGAGGGATTGATCGGAGTTGCCCCATGCTCGACCAGATCGCCAAGGATCGCATCGAGCAGCTCAGGGGTCTTCGCCTTGATCGCGACACGCGCGTAGCTGGGATCAACGCGCCGGGACCCGATTGTGCATTCGCGAATCTCGAACGAGCCCCCCATCTGCAAGATCCGGTCAAGGATCTTGGGCAGGAGCAGAGAATCCACGATGTGGCCGCGAACCTCAACCTCTTCGATGACGCCCGAGTCGATCGGAGTTGCAACTGGCGTGGCCGTGGTCGGAGTGTTCAGATCGATAGACATGAGTCGGCCTCCCTGAGAGCTGGGTCGGAGGAATGTGGCCTACTGTTTATTGTAGGCCCCGACCCGGGCACCGAACAAAGTCGGCGTCAGGGATTTCGGTCAGGTCCCCCAGTCTCGTGCGTACCTAAAGTCTCTGTCAATCGTCCGTTGCGACAACTTGGCGATCAGGGGCAACCGTCGCTTGTAGTGGCTTGTCTGGATCATTCGGGCGATCCGTGTGACAAACGCAGGCTCGAAGCCTTCCTCAATCAGATCGGCCGGCTTGGCCCGTTCGTCGACCATCCGAACGAGGAGTCGATCGACTTCGTCATAGGTAAACCCAAGCTCGGTCTCGTCAGTCTGACCTGCCCAGAGGTCGGCAGTCGGGTTCTTACGAATGACAACCTCGGGTACTTTCATGTGTCGAGAAAGGGCCCAGACCTGAGTCTTGTAGAGGTCGCCGATCGGGTTGAGCGCCGACGCCATATCGCCGAAAATCGTGCCGTAACCGATCAAGAGTTCCGTCTTATTGCTGGTGCCGACGACCAAGGCATTCTGAGCCGCAGACTGATCGTAAAGGATCGTCATTCGTTCACGCGACATCTTATTGGCACGGCGGAGTCGAGTCGCATCCGGGAAACGCTCGAAATAGGAATCGAGCTGATCGGTGATCGAGATCGTCAACATCTTGATGCCAAGTTCGCGGGCGATCAAGTCGCCATGGTCCATCGTCTCGTTCGACGAGGTGGAGTATGGCATCCTGATCCCGCAGACATTTTCAGGTCCGAGCGCTTTGGCAGCAAGGTAGGCGGAAAGCGTCGAGTCAATCCCCCCCGAGAGCCCAAGCACCACCTTATGAAAGCCGACCCGTTCGACCTCGTTCTTGACAAAGCCGACCAGGATCTTTTCGACCAGTGGGCAGTGGATCGCCAGTGAGTCGGGTTCAACCGTCGAGACGTTCATCACGTAGTCGCTCCAGTTCGCGGATCGTCAAATCGAGCCGCTCGTCGCGAAACAGTGGGGCCAAAATTCGTTGGCGGCGACTGACCCTTGGGTCGATCTCCGCCGTGAGCAAGGTGGGCTCAAGCAAAGGGGCCTCTGCCAAAAGCTCGCCCCCTGAGTCACGAATGTGGCTACCTCCAAAGAAGCAGACACCGTCCTCATATCCAACGCGATTTGCAACGATCACAGGTACATTCAAAAAGCTTGCATACGTCTGTGAAAGTAGGCTCCAACTCGTCGCGGAACTCAGGTCGGATTTCCCGACGCCCCGGGCGGGCGAGTTGGCCATCAGGATCAATAAATCGATATTCGCGGCCTGGTAAATCACTGCCGCAGAGAGGTGCCACGCATCCTCACAGACCAGAAACCCGACTCGGCCAAACTTGGTCTGGACCGCCCTGAAGCGGTCGCCTGCCGCGAAATAGCGCCGTTCGTCGAACATCCCATAGGTCGGTAAATAGACCTTGCGGTGTCTGTGGATCAAATTGCCCGCTTCAACATACGCCGCAGTGTTGAAGAACAGGGCTCCCGGCGATTCTTCAACGTATCCGAATGCCACCGAGATGTCGCCCGCCACAGCGATGATCCCTCGGACGAGGCCACCATCGCCTGCTTCCGCCACTTCCGGCACCTGATCGCGCAGGTAATAGCCCGTCAGTGAGAGTTCCGGGAAGACGATCAGGTCACAGTTCAGGCCACGGGCTGCCTCAATCTGCTCGGCGTGGATCCGCGAGTTCACGCTCAAATTGCCTAGCGTTGGAGCGATCTGGGCCACGGCGACGCGGAATCGAGTTGGGATGTGTGAAGACATGAATCCGTGAGGTTCTCAGGGCCAGCTCAAGCGACACGTGAAGCACGAGCCAAGCTCGGCTACCGGCTACCCTCTCCGCTTAAGGAGAGGGGGTGAATGCAAATCAGACCGGTCCGAATCCACGTGTCTGGCCGGCCTGGACGTCTCTTATCATAGGTTGAGGCTCGCCAGTTGTCACTATCGACCCCGGTTTACGGGGCGGCGTGCAGGCCGACTATCACGTCGAGAGGGCTTTCGTCGCCCAGATCGGTGGTGAAGCGGAAGGTGCGACGGAGGTCTCCTTTGGTGGAGGCATCGTCGGGTTGATACGTGATCGTCACGAATTGGAGATTCTTTGGTGTCTTCTCGAGCGGTTCAACCTGGAAGCCGTCCCCGGCCCCTTCGACCTTGGCGATCGTGAACGGTCGTGAGGCGCGGACCATAAACTTACCTTGCACCTTTGCCGAGCTGGCGACATTGCCTAGGTTGAGTAAGGCCGGTGAAGCGGTCAGATCGCCTCGAACATCGGCGGTCACCAGCACGGGGATGCTCGCAGTTTCCGGGTCGTTCGAGATCAGGCGAATTTCGTCACGAACCGTCCCTGCGCGGGCGTCGGGCTTGATCGATACGGTCAGTTGGTAACCGATCTGTTCACCTTGTCGGGCGGTTTCCACCAGTTGGGCGGAGAGGACCTTGGTGGTCGAGACCATCTTGATGACCTTCCAACCGGGCTTGCCAACTCGGTCGATGGTCAGAGTTTGCGTCGGCGTCTGGCCTTTCACGACGGCCCCAAAGTCGAGCCCCCCCGGGTTCAGGACGACGTCGGCCAGGATCATCGACTGAACCGGCAAACGGACCTCGGCAGGCTGGCCGCTCGCCGTGATCAGGTCGACGAAAAGGACGGTTGCCTTCTTACCCACAAAGTTTCGGGTATCCATCTGAGCTTCGATTGTAGCAGCTTGACCGGGCTGGACCACGGAGGCGTTGGCCCAGCCGGTCGTGCAGCCGCACGATGCTCGCACATTCACAATGGTGAGCGGCTCGTTGAGCTTATTGGTCAGCACAAACGGGTGGCGGACGATTCCACCACGAGGAACGTTGCCGAAGTCGTGACTCTTCTCGGCGAACAAGGCATCCGCCCAGACCTGAGCTCGGGCGGTCCCTCCGGAGAAGAGGGTTACGAGACCAACAAGAACCGCGACCTGTGGGAAGAACCGACCCATAACTGCCTCCTGCCCAACCTTCAAACCGGACCGACGTGCGCATCATTGCGCGTCCATGTCGATCGCACAGGTTCATCATCGACCAGTGGAAGACCTCGTCCTTAGTTCGGAAGCCTCTTGATGACTTCCCAGAACGCGATAATCCCTGTAAATTAACATTGGTCACTCCAAAACAGCCTCCAGGGACGGATCTGATGAGAGAACGGCTGCCTCTTTCCTTGATCAATGTCTTCGAAATCGAGACCGATGGCGTTAACCGCCACCTAATCTGTTTCCTAGACCCCGTTCTGGCCGGTGCCTCGGGGATCGAAGCCCGGTCGATCATTGGCGAGTTCCAACCCGACGAAAAGGGCGAGTTCGACCCAGACACCTTTATCATCAACTCGGAATTCGTCGCGGCGCTCACGGATTACATGAACGAACGGACCTGCCACCTTCCTGGAATCGTTGAAGAGGCAAACCGAAATCCCGGCGAGTGGCTCTATCTGCTCGACCCTCGTTTCGAGAGCGACTCTGAGGAGCCAACGCCCCCGGAAGATCTCGTCGGGGCCTTCGCTGTCGATGACGTTGGCCTCATTGTGCCCGGATCGTTCCAATATAACGCCAATCACGAGTTCTTCTCGGAGGAGAAAGGAAACTCAGGCGTCCTCAACGACCGCGATTTCTACGACTGGCTGCACGGCATGGACCAGGATTCCATCGCGTAACCTTCGCGGGAAATCAAGGTTGCGTCGTTCCTGTCGGCTCGCGGTTTTCAGGCGATCCTAATGTCGACGGAGAGGCAATCCTCCTCTCCGACCCCTTCTCCGAGTGAGAGCTGGGCGGGCTGGTGCCTTGATGCTTCCGAATTGCCAAATTGGGTTCGATTCGTAGCGCAGGTCAGGCGGACTTGCGAGCCAGGTAGGCCTCGTGACGCTCCGCTTTTTGACGCTCGCGACGATAAAGACGATTCCCAGTGGCCTCTTTCTTGACCTCGGGGACAACCGCAACAGCCGGGGCGACCACAATCGGGGGCGTTACGACGACCGGGATTGGGTTCGTTTCGCACTTGGACTGGGGGGTCGGGGCAGCCTGGGTTGGCCTGCTGATCGGGGCTTTTGA
>JANXSX010000216.1 GCA_025356475.1 Isosphaeraceae bacterium
CCGCGTCGTTTCGGATCCGCCATACGTCAGCTCACGCCCCATCCCCCGAGGAACGGGCCTTGGTCCCGAGATCGGACTAACAACGTGAACGTACGCTGATTCTACGAAAATCGTCGGGCGCTCGCAACCCAACACTTAACCCGCCTAACTGCCTTCGGTCGAACGAACGAAGCGGCGGGTCGAAGGCCACGATAAGGCTGGGATCAAGGAGGTTGGCCCTGGCTCGACTCTTAACAGTCACCTACCTTTGTTCTCGCAGTAGACCGAGAATTGTGATTACGGGAAAAACTTCTTGAAGTGGGCCCTCTGCTCGTTTCTAATTCCTAATAGGAGTTACTCAGTTGACGGCTTATGTGTAGTTGTATTGGCAGGCATTGTCTTACCATCTTGACGGCGGTTTGCCCATCTTGTGCGTCGAGCAGAATGCACCTACTGGACAAAGGCCATCAACTGCGTAACTCCTATCTCATCCGAGTGAATCCAAGGGTTGACCAGTGATTCCGGAGGGTCAGACGACGCTTTGAATCTGGAAACTCACCGATTCGTTAAAGATGAGATGTCGCTCAGAACCGAGCCTGTGCCCCTAATTTTTCAGGAGACTGCACCGTGGCAAACCAGATCCGCTATGCCGACATCACCGGGTATTTGACGGCCATCATGAAGAATGACAATGCCCCGATCGACGCTTCGCCGCACGGACAATGGTGGCTGATCAGCTACCACGATTTCACGACTGGCCCGGTCCCCAACGTCGGGATTCAAGTAATGGACACCACGAATCCGCTGCAATCTGCATTTTTTGTGATCCTCACAGACCCTAACGGCTTCAACGGTATTCCCCAAATGCCCGTTCAGGGGCCGTTCATCACCGACCCGGACTATCTGGCCATCCTCGCTGATGGCACCAAGATCTCCGGCGCTCAGATCGCGGCCAATATGAAATCTTGGCTTGAGAATGGTTATCCTGAGTGACCTTGGCCACAGATAACGCCATTCGAGTGACGCGCCCCGTCGTCTCAGGTCTCCGCCGGATCTGCCCCAAACCGCGTGTGCGGTATCGAGCAGCCCTACTATCGAGTTCGGCAGGGATCCGGCTTAATAAGAAACGAATCCTTTACCTCTGAGGTGCATCATGAAAAAGATCCAGTTTATGCAAGCGCGTTGCCCATTAGGGCTCTTTTATCTCGTGATCTGCTACTGCTTCCTGCCCATGATCGTCGCGACATCAGCCTCGGGACAGGTGCCTGCGCCGGTGGTCAACTCGTCGCAAGTGCCGCTGGACGTATCGATTCCTGCCGGATTCCCGGCTAACCAAAATCCCATCGCGTTCTTTGACGATTATTCGTGGCGCGCGTTCATCGCCGTCGCTTGGCCCGCGTTGACGGGGCAGCGGGGCGAACCCGATTCTAACCTGACCGTCGACGGTGCTGGACCTCGTGTCTTTGAAACCTACAAGGCGCTCGAAGAAGTCTTCCATTCCGACGGGACAGCGCCCTCGGGCTGGAACCAATTTGACTCCGCCAAGTACAACTCGTGTGGCATCGCTCCCAGTTGGGGCGACATGACGCTCGGCTCGTTCTCCAAATTTAGCAGCGTGGGGCAGGCAGGCTTTGGAAACTTGGTCGGGCCACTCATCGCCCAGAATCGAACGTATGTGCGATTTCTGACGTCCTATAACAAGGTCGAGTTCGATCAGATCATGGCCAATACCTGGTATCTAAGGGAGAAACTACCGGCACCGAACTCTACGGACTCGATCACGTTTAACGTTGGGTCGCTGGACGTCAAGTCTTCATGGATCGATATGACAAATATGCCCCACGCCGAACGGTATTACACTCGCACTGCAAACTTGCTCGATCCCTTTACAGGCCTGTGTAAGCCAACAAGAGTCGGGCTGGTCGGCATTCACATCGTCCAGAAGACGCCGTCACGCCCTCAGTGGATCTGGTCAACCTTCGAGCAAGTAGACACTGTGCCGCCGGTCGAGCCTGGTGCCCCTGGGACGTTCGCATTCAACGACGGCACAACTACCCCCATGCCAGCGACAAACCCGTACAACCTCAACAAGGTTATTCAGGAGCCGACCCCGCCTCCTTTTAACGTCACCCGAGTCCAACCAATTCACCCATCCACACAGGCTACAAATCAAGCCTATCAAGCAGCCCTAGCCCCCAACTCCGTCTGGCGAAATTATCGGCTCGTGATGACTCAATGGCCACTTAAACCCAATAGTCCATCCGATCCGGGGGCTCCCAAGTTTACATTCCCGGGAATCGGTGCCACCACGCCCTTCTCAAACGTAACAATGGAGACATTCGATCAGATCAACCCGTTCACCAGTTGCATGGCTTGCCACACTACGACGATGCGTCAGACCGATTTTCTCTGGTCGCTCAATGACCATGCATTCCCCGCTAAGTCCGCGACACCCAATGTAATGGCCATAAGTTCTTCCTTCCGTGCCTTAGTGAAAGTACTCCAGACAGGTCGCCAGGAGAGCGAGAAGGCAGCGGCAGCAGCTCCGAAGGAATAAGGTTGAGAAGATCGAATCCCCAGACGGTCGGCTTGCAACCGCAGTGCGGGAGAGCCGACCGTCCCCACAAAAAATGCAGCGATTAATCTAAATTTGTTAAATTTCATAACATAAATATAATCTGTA
>JANXSX010000227.1 GCA_025356475.1 Isosphaeraceae bacterium
TTCGGCAACGGCATCTACGCGAGAACTTTGCATGGCTCAATCGCATCACGTTGTCGCTTCTGAAGCAACATCGCGGTCGTCAGAGCATCGCCATGAAGCGACGCAGTTGTGGCTGGAGTGAAAGCGTCATGATGGAAGTCCGTAACGGAGCAACGATTTAGTGAGCGCTGGCCTTGGGACGATCTCCCCAGAAAAACGCCGCGATCTGACGCTCGATCCCCATGATAGTTCGTAATCGACGCGGCCCGCTATCAATCCCACATCGAAACGGACCCGCAATCGGGTAAGTGCCCCCTTGCGCCTATACCATTGCATAACGGGTTAGGCGAAGGTTTACGAAAATAGTCGGTTCAATAATCTCGAGCGTAGACGCGGGTGAGGGTTGGCATCGGCCAGCCCTCAATCCGTTAACGGTTGCGAAAACTACTTCTTCGCCGGGTTTGAAGGCGGTGGGGCAGGCGAAGCCGGTGGCTTCGATGTAGCGGGCTTCGGGGCTGGACGGTTATAGCTCCTGTATTCAACACCCTGGGCGGGCCGCGGGTCGGAGCGGGGTATAGGCTGCGGCGTCTTATCTACCATTTTAGAACTCCTCAAAAGAGTAGGGATCATTTCTTAGGCGGGGGTGGGGCCGGTGATGCCGGGGGCTTCTCTCCGATCGCTGGTCCGTTGTAGGATGAGCCGTTTCTCGAGAACTGTTCTGGATGCCGATCCGTGGTTACCGGGGTCGGCAGGGCGGTCGGCCGTTTCGGGGCCGGATTCGGTTGCTTTGCTCCCATTTTTCTGGCTCCTGTGCAAATCGATTAAGGGTGCCTGGGCGATTTTCGCCGCTTCCTCGCTTACCTGCCATTCAGGTAAAAATGCTAGGAATTCTACACGTTCTACCTCATTTACGGGGATCAAGAAGCGGTTAGTCTGGTAGATGGGTATCCGTGAACCGTCATCCATCACCCATTCCGGCTGATCAATGACGAAATGGCCTTTATCCGCTTGGTCAGGCCACTCCTCCGGCCAGCCATACAATCGGCGGCCTTCCTTCATATGCAGGATGATCCATCGTTGCCCATCGCGAATAAAAGCCGCGTACCATTCCGACGGGTAAGAGGTGCGGCTTGTCAGACCGTATGATCTTGCCCAATGATGTCCTTTGTCCGTGTTGGCGAACCAGGCGAAAACCAGCCCTAGTGGAATGGCCAGGACGATCATCCAGACCAGCTCTACGTCCGGCGTCCATTTTCCCAACGTGACGTACCTCCCCAAAAGGAGAAACATCGATTGGAGGGGCAGGAGCAAAGCTTTGAGGAGAACTGTAAAAATAAGCGCCTGTACCACACGCTCGAATTCGGTCATCTTAGGGTGAGCCGTCAGCGTGTAGAAAATCGATGCTGTGATGAATCCGGGCAGAAACTGAAAAATCAAGGTCAGATTTTGCGAAAACCAACCCATAAAGGATCACCTGCGATGTGGTGGCTTAGCTTCGGCACGGCAAGCCAACGAAACGTCTTCGTTCCGCTGCCTGTACTATACATACGATACCCAGTTTCCGGGATTGTGCAAGGGCTATCGCCCCTGCCGTCCGACAAACTGTGAGCATACTGAATCGCTTAGAAGATCACTGATAGACCAGTTTACGGTGCCCGATGCCGACCACCAGCACAATGAGGGCTCGGCCCAACAATCATGTCACCAAGGGCCATTTGACTTGTTGGATCGGCCAAGTCAATAACTCATGACTCGTGTTGCAAAAGTCGCAAGTTCTGCGACTCGGGCACATTCCCTCGATTTCTCGCGATTCCTACGTTGCGAAAGTCTGTCGCAAAACCTCCGAGTTGTGCGACGTGTTTTGCAACGGGCTGTACAGGGCTCAATCTCGAAAACCGCTACATTTGCCAAGTAATTCTGGCAGTTTTTTTCCAAATGGCCCGTAACTTCTCAATAACCTCGGGTAACCAGGTCTGGCAGTTGGTAGAATTTGGCCATGTTCCTACCGCTTCCCGATTTCCCTGAATCTGAATCCACTCCGCTGGTGCGGCAACTGCTGGATCTCATTGGTCATCTCCAGATCCGTATCCAGGAACTGGAAGACGGACTCCTTCGCATCAAGGGGCTCAAGACTCGGCCGATCGTTGCACCGAGTCGTCTCGAAGTTCCTCCCCGCCCGCCTCGCGACCCCGGTCAGAAGCGCCCCAGATCCGCCAAGCGGCCCAAGACCTCTCAGTTGGTCATTACCGAGGACGTCTTGGTCCGTTATAAACCTTCGCCTAACCCATTTTTTCTTCATCTTGAACGTCTGGTCACCTCTTCCTTTTCTTCGCCGGATGCGCCGGATGTCCCTCTCCCGGAAGGGGAGCGGAAGAATGGGCAAACTGGAGATTACTGGGAAAGCTTTGCCCCTCCCCTCGAACACACCCAAAACAACGTTCCTGATCACTGATGAGATCGGGAAGCTCGACCGGTCGCTTGCCTTGACGTGGTTGTGGCCGTGATCGACGATAGGTGTATTGAACGCACACCTTGATGGACTTTACAACCCATGCGGAAATTGAGCTTCCTGATCGCTCCCCTGCTCGCGATTCGTCTGATCGCGGCCGAGGTGCCGACCCCGACTGAACATCTCGGCTACCGACCAGGGGCGGATTATCACCTGGCGGAATTCTCGACCGTGGTCGACTATTTCCGAAAAGTGGATGCGTCGAGCGATCGGGTTGTGGTCCGAGAGCTCGGCCAGTC
>JANXSX010000232.1 GCA_025356475.1 Isosphaeraceae bacterium
GCCACGTTCGCAGGGTTTCGAGCTGCCATCGAAGAAACGATCGACAGACTTCCCACCACCCATGCTGATCCATTAAAAACGTTGATGACTATGAAGTTTCAACAATTCGACGACGTCTCACTCATGACCGCGTGAGGTATAGATGATGCTCAAGCATACAACACATCCAAGTGCGAGTCAAGATCAATATCGCCACAACTTATGAAAATCAATGAGTTTACGATGAAATATCAGGAAATCTGATTTTTGTCGGAGACGTCATAATTGCCCAGCCTGTGTAGCTTGCGTCCAATATTCACGATGTCCCCGTTGCGTTCCTGCGCGCGGGCTTCTCCTCCTCAGGCACGTAGGCGATGCCGAAGTCCGTCAACTTGACGTTTCCCTTGCCGTCCCACAGCAGGTTGTGGGTGTGAAGATCGTGGTGAATGAACCCGCGATCGTGGATCGGGACGAGGGCGCCGCAGACCTGAACGATCAATCGTGTCGCTTCCGCTGGCAGCATCGGCTTGACCTTGAGTGTGCTGAAGACATCCTTTTCCAGTTTCTCCATCGCGATGAAGCGGCGCTCGCCGTCATTGCCGGAAGCCAGACAGCCAATGATGGGGGGTGGTTCAGCGGGGCCAGTTCCTCCAATATCCGGGCTTCGGTAATAAACAGACTCGTGGTATAGCTGTCAGCGTTGTCGCGCAAGACTTTGAGGGCAACCGTGGTCTTCTTCTCTTCCCAAGCGGTTTCGTAAATTTCGGCGAATCCGCCCTCCTTCGAAATCAGGCGGATGATAATGAACGGCCCAACCCGCTCCCTGGCGTTCAGTGGCATACATTTCTTACTTTCTGTCGTGGTACGAGATTGTCAGGCTGATTGCCCGTATCTGGACCCCGGCTTTATCCCTCGAAACAGTTGGTGCGAAACTGGATGCACCCCAGCATTGTAACGCAGGCCACGAGAAATCACGGTTCTTGTCGGGTTCTTGTCGCTTGTGAACCATTGATCGGGTCGATGTGTCCAACCACCAAGCCGAATAGCTTTCGGCTGATGCGGTATCATGTCATGGAGGACCAAAATGGCCGACATCGTAACAATGGAAATCTCTTATCCCTTACCGGACGGCGAGGCTGGTGTCGACGACGATCAGCAGAATCCTCTTGCCCGCGCGCTCGTTCCGTTGATGGAGATGCACAAGCAGTTGCCAACCATCCGACTGGCCTTCCTCGCCGAGGGGCAGGACGCGCCGCCCAGTCGGTGGCTGGGGGTTTTCGTCCGCTCGCCCGGTAACCGTGTTCTGTTCTTCCCCGGCCTCGATGTCGATCTTTTCAGAGTCAGTGGAACCGATGGCGGCATTGCCTGCTTCGACAAGGAATTCGACCTCGATCACATTTCGCTGTTAAAAGATCAAGGCACTTGGCACATCACCAGCCCGATGTCGAAGGCGCACCAAGGCGGGCCAAATGCCATCGACGTGGGACAAGGCCGCGTGCTCTGGTTCGGCATGGCCGTAAGTGACCTCGCGGTCTTGAAGAAGGCAAAACAGCGGACCTCCGCTACGTTTCGTGTGAACGACAATGCCATGCAGCACAAACTGGCCCAATTGCAGGGTGCTATCGCGGGCGGCGAGTCGGTGAAAGTGCCCATGCCCCCACCGCCGGCAATCGGTGACTGGTTTCCGCTGGTCACTGTGATCGTCGGGCCAAGGGACTTCCCCCCATACAACGTGCCGGAATGGGGTGCGCCGTATGGCTCGTCTTATGTCACCGGAGAACCTGCGCCGGACCAGAAGTCTACGGTCTCGGGAAATCAGTTTCCCTTGGACGACGCAACGGACGTGCAGGTGGCAACGACCTGGATTCCCGGCAAGATGGCAATCCCAATGATTCTCACGTCGCCAAAGGCGTGAATCTTAAGTGCGAAACGGAAAAAGGCATGCCAACACACGAGATTTTCGACACGAATGTTTTTCGCTACATCGGAGCCGGTGATCTTGCACTCGCTGACGTTCACCAAGCCGGGCTGACCATCACCTATTCGCCTGCGAGCTTGCTTGAACTGGCGAGCCGCTACACCCCGGAATCGTTCGAGCACCGCAGGCGTACCGCTCAAGCGATCTTGGACAGCGGGGCCACGCTCCTTCCAGACCCCGAGACCTACTTGGCGAGGGACGTTTTTGGCTTCGCACTTAACGAGGCTGAGTTCAACTGGTGGGCGCATGCTACAGAAGTAATGGCTCAAAGTGGAACTGTGGGAAGACAAAGGGGACATTCCAAAATGGCATGAACTTAAGCCGCAAAGTGCTTGCCACGTGAGACTTCCGAAACGAGTCAATATCACGATCGCGAGTCGTCGTTAAGCAACTGGTCTCATAAAACTTCAGACTTCGAGCCCAGCCCCGTACTCGCAGCGGAAACTATCCTGCTCATAAGCGTTTTCATGGTCTAGGGTTACGCTTAAGTTCACGCCATTCGGGACATCTTGAATATTGGGCGCAGACTACACAAGCTGGGCAAGCTTTGTGTCCCGGAACAACCGCACGCCTACCAGAAAAAGTTCTAACGGTGTCCTGTCGCCTCGGGGCGACGGGATTTGAACTTCGGTGTCACATTCACGAACCGTTCAAGCAGGACCCCACCATGGGACGAAGCGGTTCCCTGACCTTACGAGGTTACCCTGCCCAACTGCCTTGCAAGAAGGCACAGCTTAACGCGATC
>JANXSX010000030.1 GCA_025356475.1 Isosphaeraceae bacterium
CGCGGTCGGGGGAGTGTGTTCCGAGTGATTTTGCACAAACTTGCCGGTTGGAACGTGCTGCGAGCTGCGGCTTCGAAGAAGCTCCGCGCGTGGGTCACGGAGCGGGTGGCCAGGACGCTCGGCGCGGGGATATCTGGGCAGTTTGGGCAGGTTTTTGTTGGTGTTTTGAGGCTTTTCGAGGCCCAGAGGAGCGTTTGGAGGGATGTGCGATTGAAAATTGATCAAAGAGTGCTTGCGCGAGCGGCTTGAGCGGAAAAACGAGGTCGGCGAACAATTGGTTTTGTCGCGGACGTCAGATATACCTATTTTTGACCTGAAAACCTCGTCCGGCTACTTCCGCAAAACGTCAAAGATGATGAAGCACGATCTGGAACGGGCCGGGATCTCTTACAAGGACGAGGAGGGGCTCTTCGCCGACTTTCACGCGAATCGTCATACCTTCATCAGCAACTTGAGCCGGGCTGGTGTCTCGCTTGCGACCGCTCAGAAGTTAGCGCGGCATAGCGATCCCAAGCTCACCGCCAACCGCTACACCCACCTCGGGTTCGATGTCGAGGCGATCGCCATCGCGTGCTTGCCAACCGTCCCAGAAGTCGGAGCATCGGTCCCGATTGAGGATTCCTCCGATGCTTTGGTTGCAGCCAGGGTTGCAGTAACTCCTGCCGCTACGGGTCAGTCCCAGACATTCCCTGTCACCGAAGGAATACGGGGAGTGACCGAAGACCCTCAACGCAAACCCCGCCGGAGCGGGGGTTAGGCAACGATTGTCATCAAATGTCGTCCACTGATTTAATGCACCCGATAGGATTCGAACCTATAACCTTCGGTTCCGTAGACCGATGCTCTATCCAATTGAGCCACGGGTGCAAGGAAGGGTTATCATAACGACGGGACCGGGGCATTTCCAAGAGCAATCTGGATAAATCCGCTGGTCTCCAGGAATGAGACTCGAAAACGAGAGGTGAGGTTCGCGACGAGGTGGCTTGATCCGATCGGATCTGTCCAACGTGCGGGGTCGCCCTTGCTGGTTGCCGAGCGGTTGGTCACTCGAATAACATATAGTGCACTGAAGCTCATTCATCGTATTCGACTGACGGCCTAGCTCATGACCCCAAAACTCGCGTTCGTCGGTCTGCTTGCCATGCTCTTCGGTTCGGCTCAGACCAGACCGGTTGAGCGACCTCGACCCGTTGCGGTATGGGCTGCGGGGCCTCTGGAAATTCGGGTGGCATTCGATCAACCGGTCGACTCGGGGCTGGTAACGCAAATGACCGGTCGGTCAATCCAATTCATCGAGCCTCCGGGTATTCCGGATGCGCGTGAGGGTTCGCTCAAGATTGCCGCTGCTCGGCTGGTGGATGGGGGTCGGACGTTGATCCTGGCGACCGACCCACACCCGCGTGGTGCCCTCTATCGCCTTGAATCCAAAGAGCTACCGCTCAAATATGACCTCTCCGGGGTTGAGGTCTCATGGTCGAACACTGAAAACGGAGTCGCCTGGACAGGCTGGTGGCCCAAGTTCGACCTTGATGCCGACATCCTAAATCTCGCGAAGGTCTCGGTCGAGCACGGCCGAGGCTTGGCTTCGCTCGACTCGCCGGGCACTCTGAGCCTTCGATCTCTGGTCTCCTTGCCAAAAGGGAAGGCGACCCTTGAGATTTCGTCTTCACGTCCTTTCGAGGCGACACTCGGCGAGAACCCAGCCGAAGCCAAAAACGAGATGGGAACCTATCGGGCTCGACTCGTGGCTGAGGGCATCGGCGAGCCAGTCGAACTTTCCATGACACTCAAAACCAGCCAAACTCCCAAAGCTCTGTCGATCCAGACAACTCTGAAGACTGATGGCGACGATGCTTCAGGCCCTCTGAAGGCGACGCAACTGAGCTTACCTTGGGTTCCAACACCCCCGAGCGCAAGCTCAGAAGATGCGGGAATGATCAAGCTGGAAGGGGGGGATCCAAAGCGTGGTCTGGTGGTCTTCTATAGTGAGGAAGCCAAATGTGCGGTATGTCACAAGGTGGGTGGCAAGGGGGGTGAAATCGGGCCTGACCTCAGCAAGATTGGTGTTCATGATAAAGCTTGGATCTATCGGAGTATCTTCGCACCAAGCGCATCGATTCATCCTGATTTCGTTTCGTACACCGTCGCCCGGAAGTCGGGGCAGGTCGCGATGGGGGTCGTCAAGGCCGACGGACCGATCAATCTGAAGGTCACCGATACCAATGCCGCGACCACAATCGTACCCCGCGACGATGTTGAGGAACTCCGCCCAAGCGCGTCGTCTATTATGCCGGTCGGACTACTCGGTGCTATCGGGGAAGAGCGGACGCGAGACCTGATCGCCTATCTTTCCAGTCTTCAAGCCAAGAATTAGAGTGGGATGGTCTGAAATCTGGGTATCAGAAGAGTCCCGAGATCGGCTCGCCGTGATAGACCTGATGGGGACGGTCAAGGTCGTCGTGCCAGGCGGCTATGGAAGGGATTCCCAAGGTCCGGTAAATCGTCGCTGCCATGCTTTCTGGAGTCTGTGGGTCGGAGGAGGCGTACCCTCCAATTCGATCCGTCGACCCCACAACTCGGCCCCCTTGGACACCTCCTCCTGCGAAGAAGACCGATTGGACATGCCCCCAGTGGTCGCGTCCAGGAAGTTTGTAGGCATTCGGCACCACCGAGATCCGGGGTGTCCGACCGAACTCGCCCGCCATTACAACGAGTGTCGAATCTAACATGCCTTGGTCGTTGAGGTCATCAAGCAGGGCAGAGACAGCCCTGTCCATCGGTGGAAGCAGGCTATCTTTCAAATGTGGAAATGCGTTCCCGTGCGTATCCCATGTCTCGTTATTCCCGAGATTCACCTGCACAAGGGACACGCCGGTGGAGACTAGTCGCCGAGCCATCAAGAGCGACCACCCAAACGCATTGTTTCCGTACTGCTCAAGAACCCTAGGATCGGAATCACGCACATCAAATGCCTGCCGGACTTGGCGGTTCGTCAAGAGCGATAACGCGGCTCCGCGATAGGCATCAAATTGGGCGCTCTGAAGCCGATCAATCCCTGCGCATTGCTTCTCGAGATATCCCAGAAGGTTCAATCGATCCGTCAGTCGACTCGTCGCAAATCCCTCTGGAAGCGACAGCTCTGGAGTCTGGAACGCTTTACGATTGGGGGTGGTATGAGGGCGGTCTTGGTGGTCAAATTCGTATTGGGGAAACGCGCCATAGGCCACCGGATCAAACGCGGAGGCCTCAATGAACCAAGGGTCGCGCCTCGCACCCATGATCCCTGCAAATTGACCCGGGAGCACACGTCCTGTGCTATGAACAATCCGCTCGGGCAGCACCACGGCTGGTGGCAGGTTGTTTCGGGGTGTGATGGTCGCCCCGATTACAGACGCGATCGAAGGCCAGTCGGTCGGTCGAGGACGGGTGGAGTCAAATCCAGTCGGTAAGTCTGACCGGCCTGTCAACATCACATGATGACCGGCTGAGTGGTCGTTCGAGCTGTGTGTCAGCGAGCGAACCACGGACCAAAGCCGACTGCGAGCAGCCAGCATTGGGAGATGCTCGCAGATCCGCAAGCCGGGTGTACCGGTCGGGATCGACTGGAATTCACCACGAATCTCAGCGGAGGCGTCAGGTTTGGGGTCGAAGCTATCGTGTTGGCCGAGCCCACCGGAGAGGAAGATAAAGATCACAGACCGCGCTGGAGCATGTTGCTCGGGGCTTGCGATTGCCCGAAGGGCCGTCAGGTGATCGACGCCGAGGCCCAAGAGGCCGATCGCACCCGCCTGGACCGCAACCCGACGGGACACGATCGGGTGGCTGGGTGCCCCCGTTATGGGTGAGGAAGCTTTCATATGGGCCTACCCAGTGATCGACTGGTGTTGGTTCGCACAACCGAGAACGTCTCCACAAGTTGCCGACGGCGTTCTCGGTCGCCAAAGAAAGTCTTACCAGATCGGATAAGCAGATGCAAACGGTCCAACCTCCCCAGTGCTCCACCAAGAGGTCAAGCCTTGACGGCGAAGACCTTCACGCTCGCGGCAAAACTGTTCACATCATACCGCCTCAGCAACTCACCAAGCCGGGCATGAAGGGCTTCGTCCACCACGGAGGCTGGCCCAGGAGTGGGAGTACAGCAAGCCGATTCAACCACGTTCAGTCCCGAGGTCGAGGTGGGAGGTGGTGGGCAACAGAGGGACTGATTCTCGACTTTGGAATACGCATTCAAATCTGCGCCGCTATCGATGATTTCCACCTGGCTGAAGCCGGCGTCGCGCAATCCTCGCTGGTAATCATCGATCATGATCGCTCCGGCAATACAGCCAATATAGGCCATCAAATCATTGCCCAGTTCGGCAGGCAACTCTTGCTTGAGCGCGATGTCACTGACCGCAAGCCGGCCACCGGGCTTGAGAACGCGGGCAATCTCGCGAAAGACCGCAGGCTTATCGGGTGCGAGGTTGATCACGCAGTTGGAAATCACGCAATCGACAGAGCTATCGGGTAGGGGGAGCTGGTCGATCGACGCGAGATGATATTCGATATTTGTCAGACCCGACTTGGTGGCGTTCGACCGAGCGAGTGCGATCATCTCAGGGGTCATATCGATACCGATCGCTCTGCCGGTAGGGCCGACCTTGCGGGCAGCGAGCAACACGTCGAGCCCCCCGCCGCTCCCCAGATCCACGACCACTTCGCCCAACTTGAGGGTCGCAAACGCAGTCGGATTGCCACATGAGAGCCCCATGTTGGCCTCAGCGGGGATTGATGCCAGTTCCTCGGGCGAGTAGCCAAAGGCCTCGGCCACTGCATGAACCCCGTCGTGCTTTGAGGAGAGCCCGCTGGTGGCGACCGAACCATACTTTGACTTGACCGCTTCCGTAATTGTCTCGGACATAGGAGGTCTTCCGGGTCAGGGTGAGGTCAGTGCGTAGCGAGTCGATTTCGAGACTGCATCATTACCGAGAGCATTAGGCGACCGATGTCATCACGACGCTCGGCATACTTGAGAGCTTCGATGGGACTGCCGTCGTAGATCTTGGGGTCGAGGTACGGCATCGAGATCCGCGCCGAGGCTCCTTTGACGAGTGGGCATCCTTCGTCAGCTTCTCCGCAGACCATGAGGGCGGCGAAGTCCGACCGTGGGTTGCTGGTGTCAAAGTAGGTTTTCGAGAACTCCTTCAGTCCGAAGGAGGGCGTCTCTTTCGGTCCCCAACTGATCTGATAGATCGGATTCGGAGTTGCAGATTCGCCCCGCGTCGCTTCTTCTCCCGTGGGCTCGATCTCGACTCCGATTGAGCGAAGGGCCGTGATCGTGCGTGGGTTGAACGCTGTAGGGGCGGTTCCGCCACTATGGAATCGAATCTCCGGCATGCCATAATATGAGGCAGCGATGTTGCCCATGGTCGCGCCGAGAATGCTCCTGCGGGAGTTGCCAGTACAGATCACGACGACATGAAGCGGCTGGCCCACTTGGTAGTTCTTGACGATCCAATCCGTGAGCTTCACGCCCGAAATCTGATGCCTTTCTTCGATCATGTCGAATGAGGTTGTCAGCAAGTCCGCATGCGCGAGAATCTGCGAATTCAGCATCTCGCGGGCCTTGGGGCGATCCGTCTCAAGAGCCTTACGGATCTCATCGCCGTCGAGCTTGCCATCATTCCCTGCCAGTCTTTCAAACGTGGACAAATCCATCAGACCTTCGACTCCCGATCGAGTGAGAATGCCGTCCTTACCAAGAGACTTGGCAAGTTTCCCCTTGAGTTTCGTGTCATTCGAAACCGACAATGCGTCTGCGGTCCCATACCGTTGGACCAACCAGAGCGACCGGAGAAACGGCCCTGCATCGTCTCCTGCCAACGCTGGCAGAGTCATCGCCCAGAGCAGGGCGGGAGCCAACCAACGAACCTGTTTGAACGTCAAGTCACCTCTCCAATCGATCTTTGAATGTGGTTAAGCGAATATAGTCGGTGAAAAACGGAAGTCTTACTCTCCACCGCAGCATGCGACGGCCCGCTCAAGTCGCTTCAGGTCGGCCTCGAAGATCAACGGATCTCCCAGGCAAGACCCAAGGCAACCGAGCAGGATGCGATTCAAACCTGATTTCGATCGGGCTAACCTATAGTGGACCCAGAGGCCTTCCTTGCGACCAGCGACCAGGCCCGATTTTCGTAGGGAAGCGAGATGCCGCGACACAGTCGGCTGTGGGAGTTCAAGCGCCTCGTGCAGGTGGCAGACGCAGATCTCCCGATCTTCACTGAGCAGGTTCAAGAGCCGAAGACGGATCGGGTCGGCGAACGCCTTGAGCGTCTTGGTCGACTCGTCGAGGCCAGTTCGTTTGGGGTGTGTCTGTTTCATACGCTTACACGAATATAGAGAGGTCGGCACCGTTCGTCAAGTTCTGGGCTCTACGCTTTACTCGATCACCCTGATGTGCTGGACCTTGTTCGACTGGAGCCAGCCGAAGAGATCTTCCTGCTCCTCGGTGATCTCGACCTCGGTCATGTTCGCAGTGTCGAGCGGGGAAACCAGGTAGAAGACGCCCTCATCGAGCCACTTGGCGATCTCGGCTGCGGTGAAGAAGTACTCATTTTCACCGAGCGGAGGGACGCCTGGGTCGCTGGGTGAAGCGATGAAGTAGACGAGTTGGCCACGAAGCCGGGTCGTGATCGGACGGGGCGGGACCTCGGGGCGGTCGATCGGTTGCAGCAAGATGGGCTGGGACATCGGTCGCGACCTGGGCTATGGGGGAGTGGACACCTCGAAGCGACCCGATTGTCGGGCGGTGGAAGGGCTCTTGCAAGTCGAAGTTCATCGGTTGTCAGGGATTCGCCGGAGGTCGGGTTTCGCAATGCGGCTCAATTTGCCACGATAGAGTGTTGTCCCCGCCTCCCCAAGGGACCCCAGGCAGTTCGCTCCCTCGGATCTCGATGACCCCACCTCATGGCTAATCCCGCCTCGCGTGCCGCGCTATGGATGCTCGTCGGTGCCTTCGCATTCGCAGTTATGGGTGCGTTCACCCACGCGCTTGGCTCACGGTGCGACTGGCTGGTTGTTGCCTTTGTGCGTTCCACGTTCATGTTCGCGGCGACGGTCTTACTGGCCCGCGGAGCCAGCGTCAAGCTTGTCCTGTTCGATCCGCCGACCTTGTGGCTTCGCAGCACGGCTGGCAGTATCAGCCTGATGTGCAACTTTTATGCGATGGCCCGGCTGCCGATCGGTGATGCGCTCACATTGATCAATACGTATCCCTTGTGGATCGTCCTGTTCTCGGGAATCTTGATCCGTCGAGCGCCCGGTTGGGCGGAGGTTGTGGGGATCACTTGCGGCCTCGCGGGCGTTGCGATGATTCAGCAACCGAACCTGGAGGGGAACCGCCTTGCCTCGGGTGTGGCGCTTCTGAGTGCGATCTCGACCTCGATCTCGATGCTCGGCCTGCACAAGCTTCGTTCGGTCGACGCCCGCGCGGTCGTCGCTCACTTTGCCGGTGTGGCGAGCGTTGTGACGGGTGTATGCGTCTTTCTCCGACCCGGTGTCAGCTATGCAAACCTTGATGATCTCACGACGTTAGCGATGCTCTTCGCGCTCGCGGTCACCGGAACGGTCGGCCAAGTTTGTCTGACCAAGGCTTACGCGGCTGGCGCTCCGGCGCGGGTTTCAGCGGTTGGGCTCTCGCAAGTTGTCTTCGCGGTGATGCTTGATGTGGCGATCTGGCAGAGGCAATTGACCCCCGCGATGTTGGCGGGAGTTGCCCTTGTGGTTGGCCCCTCCGCCTGGCTGACCGCACGGGCCAAACGCCCCGTCGAGATCGTGGAACCGATCGACCCAACTGCCGAGTAGGCGATTGATGCACTCAGGCGAGCTTCGCCCAGATTTGCTCAAACTTCTTGCGGAACGAACCAACCAGGCGGGGCTCGTTGATCACGATCAGGTTCTCCTCATTATCGCGAGCAGCACCTCGGGTCCAGTTGTAGCTGCCGTCCAGCAGCGTCTGACCATCAACAATCGCGAACTTATGATGCATGTGATATGCACTTCGATCGACGCGCAACGGTATACGCATGCGTTCAAATCGGTCGATGTCTGAGCCAAGATCTTCCGCCTTGGCATTGTCGGTGATGATTCGCATGATGATCCCACGTTGGTGGGCATTAAGGATTGCGTCTGCCAGTCGATCGTCGGTAATCGTGAAGACACAGATGTCGACCGATTTGTGAGCATGGTCGATCAAGCTCTTGATGGCGAGGAAGCAGTCATCACCAGGGCTAAAGTATGCCTCTGCCACGAGCTGCCTAGCAGCCGAGGGGCCCGGCTCACGGAGTGCTTTCCACACGTCTTGAAGCCAGGCGAGGATTTCTCGATCCTCGGCCTGGGCGAGCGCCTCCGAAGCCATGGCGAACGCCTGGCGACCAATCGCCTCGCGGTCCACGTCGGCTCCGATCGTGGAGAGCGATTCCCCCAGGGCTTGACGCTCACCCCGTGAGAACCGCCGATCGCCCATGGTCGTCTGCAACCATGCCTCAATCTCTTGCAAAGTCATACAATCAACCTTTTCGGGTCATGAATGCATCATGCGTCGAGTCGATAGGCCGTGTTGAGCCAATGCTTCAACTCGTTGTCAATCTCTTGGATTAGAGTCACCGCGATCCGATGTGTGATTCGATCCCCCTTGGCGAGCCCACCGGTGTCGATCAACCGGGCAGGGAGATCCGGGGCCTTACCGAGTGCCAGACCAAGATCAATTCGCGTCTCTGTCGTAGGCTTGATCTGGGCGAACACATGATTGCGGTAGAGTGGCACGATCGTTTGACAGGGGCAGACTCTGACATCGGAACCTATCGATAGGCCAATTGCGAGTAGTTGATCATACAACGGTTTCAAAGCCGCCTTTGGTCCCGCGAACATCGCCTCGACCATACCGACCGGGTCGTAATCTTCGGGCCATCCCTGACCATCAACGCGTGCGGCCACCCAGAGGGCGTAGTTGCTGGTAAAGCCATGCTCTGCCTTGAGCCAGGCCCGCCGGGCCGACTCGGTGGCTGGCCCATCAGCCTTGATGACGGCGATCCACTCATCAAGACTCCGCCCTGTTCTTTTGGGGAGGTTCGCCAGCCCCGATGCTTCGTATTCAAAGCTGGGATGAAGGCTGTAGGGGGGCGGAATCTCAATAAGCATGGCGGCACCGATCCCTCACGGTCAGGTTGCCGGATAGTGAATGAACTCGACCGCATTGCCATCAGGATCATTGACATAATAAGAAATCGAGCCATCTCGATGCGTTTTCCCCTTGCGGAACAACTCTTCTCCAGGGTCGGCCCCAAGGTCGAACGCCACGTGAGCAGGATGCTGGTCGGGAATGGTCAGCGCGAGCTTCGAGCCCCCCACATCCAGCAGCCCCCATGTGGCGTCCTGATAGAGGACTTTGGCACCAAGTCGCTCGCTGTACCAGGTGACCGAACGAGCGATATCCGTGACATTGATGGCAACATGATCAAATTTCATGGCTGTTGACTCCCGGCGATCCTGCCGACTCCTTGGACCAAACGATCGACCTCGTCGGAGGTCGTATAGAGGGCACAGCCGACGCGAACGAGTCCGTCTTGAGTGTACCCGAGAAGGTCTACGGCGGTGGTTGCATAAAAATCGCCATGTGAGACGAAGACACCCTGCTCAGCAAGGGAGGTCGCAACTTCGGCTGAGGGAACACCCGTCACCGCGAACGAGACCGTGGCCGTACGGGGCTCCGACGGGGGTGGGCCAAAGACCTTGACCGACTCGATCGCGTTCAACCCCTTCCAGAGTTGCTCAAGCAGATTCGACTCTTGATGATGTAAGTGGGCGAAGCTGGATTCGAGCCTGGCCCGCCGGTTTGCTCCTTGGCCCAGACTCGCAAGGAAGTCGACCGCTGCGGCCGCGCCCGCCATCGCCTCGAAGTTGCCAGTACCCGTTTCGAGCCGCTCTGGTGCCGAGTTGGGTGCAGGGGCAAGCTTGGGGACATTCAGGGCGGCGACTAGTTCGTGCTTGCCGAAGAGAACCCCCAGGTGAGGCCCATAGAATTTATAGGCGGAGCAGGCGAGAAAATCACAGCCCATCGCTTGAACATCAATCAATCGGTGTGCGGCATAATGGACCGCGTCCACGAAGACCAAAGCACCGACTTGATGGGCAAGACCGGCTGCCGCAGCGACGTCGCTGATTGTCCCAAGAGCGTTGGAGGCAGCCCCAATCGCTAACAGTTTTGTGGCTGGCGTAATCAGGCTGGCAAGGTGATCGAGGTCTAATGTGCCGACCTGCCGATCCATCCGAGCGGACTTGATCGTAACACCATAGTCGAGAGCAATGGCACGCCAAGGATCGATGTTCGCATGATGATCCAACTCCGTTACGATGATCTCGTCACCGGGCCGCATCCCTCGACCGAGCGAGCGGGCAAGATGAAAGGTCAGGGTGCTCATGTTGGCACCGAACGCGATCTCAGTGGGCCGGCAGTTCAGGAAGTCGCCAAGGGCGGACCTGGCCTCAGACACGATGGCGTCGGTCTCTTGACTCGTGGGGAAGTTCCAATGCGTATTGGCGTTATGATGATAAAGGTAGTCGGTCATCGCCTCGACCACAGGGCGGGGCACCTGGGTACCGCCTGGTGCATCAAAGTATGCGACAGGGTAGTCACCTTGGCGGCGAGACAGGGCTGGGAAGTACGACCGAGCCTCAATGGTTGAGACCTTGGTGATCGGCTCGGGGTCTAGATCAACGGACGGCATGGCACGCACTCTCGGATTGACGGGTCGATCCTCTCAAGGTAGAGGTGCAGGACGAGTCGCGTCAATGCCGAGCGAAGGGAAGTCGATCTGATGACCAAGCCAACGAGAGCTCAACAGCAAGCTCGAACCATGCTCGCCCAGGCGATTCTGGGGATAAGCGAAGCGGCCCGGCTCGATGGAACGCCCAAGTTCAACTCGGCCTTACTCCGTGAAATCGCCGAGCGGGCGGCCAAAGCAACCTCGGCATTCTCCCTGGATGAGATTGTGGCAACCGCCCTGGAAATGCGCCTGACCGCGATGGGGCTCCCTGCCGGAAGCGTGGAGTTGCTGACCTTGATCGAGCAGTCCAAAACGCCCGTGGAGATGATCCATCTTGGCGTTGAGGAGTTGAAGCAACTCGTGATTGAGGCTGAGGCGGAATTAGGGTAGCCAGGACGGCTCAGGTCCAGGTCAAGCCTGTTCCCGTTCGAAGGCGGACATCGCTTCGTGGAGCCGGTCGAGGGCATCCTCCAGGGCTGAGAGCGCCGGACGCATGCCTTCGATGATCCCACGCCTACCCAGGTTTTCGAGAACTTGCGCTGCGTCGACAGCTTCAGGGGCCACGAAGTTGGCCACGCTTCCTTTTAAGGCATGGGCTGCCCGATGAACTCGCCACTCATCTCCTGCAGCGACTCCAGAACGGAGCTCGGCCAGTGTTTTGGGCTCATCTTCTTGGAAGATCCCCCAGAGTTCGATCAGCAACTCAAAGTCGCCTTCGACCCGTTCGAGGGCGGCTTCGCGATCGAAAACGAGGTGAAGCTCGGTGGTCGTGCCCATTGAGTATCCTCCCGACGAAACCCAGGTCCTCTACCTATGCCACTCCGGCAATGGAGCCTGACTCTCAAGTTTAGGTCGCCGTCAGGCATGTCGTCCGGAATCGACACGAAATCGTGTTGACGCTTGATGCTGAGCCCTGTGGAAGTGGATCGAGGTCGATCGGATTGACCACTCCGGCTCGGAACGGGAGAATACGAGACGCATTCTCGTGACGCCTTTATCCGCCTGGTCCTGAGCCTCAACCCACCATGCAAGACCTGATTCGCCAGCTTCGCGAGCAGAATAAGACCAAGATCGTCCTCCTTGTGGCTGATGGCCTGGGGGGTTTGCCAATCGAGCCGGGCGGACTGACCGAACTAGAGACCGCCCGCACGCCCAACCTCGATAACCTGGTTGCCGAAGGAATCTGCGGTCTGAGCACTCCGGTCGCCCCAGGGATCACGCCAGGCTCGGGTCCAGGACACCTTGGCCTCTTTGGATTTGATCCTCTCAAGCACGATATTGGTCGGGGTGTTCTTGAGGCGCTGGGGATCGGGGTCGAGGTCGGCCCCAAGGATGTCGCGATCCGAGGCAATTTTTGCACGATCGACGCCCAAGGGCATGTCACGGATCGCCGGGCGGGCCGAATTCCGACCGAGGTCTGTGAGAAACTTGTCGCCAAGCTGAAAGCACAGATCAAGGTTGAAGGGGTCGAAACCCTGATTGAGCCAGTCCGGGAGTATCGGCTTGTGGTCCGGTTCCGGGGCGAGAACCTCGGCGACAACGTATGCGATACCGACCCTCTGTCAACCGGCATGCTGACCCTGGAACCCAAGGCGGGTGATGAGGGCTCGAAACGAACGGCTCTGGTCGCGGCGGAGTTCCTTCGCCAGGCCAAGGAGATCCTCAAGGACGAGACACCAGCGAACTACCTGATGATGCGTGGGTTCGCCAACTTCCCCAAGATCGCCACGATGGAAGAGATCTATGGGCTGAGGTCGGCGGCGATCGCGGTCTACCCCATGTACCGAGGGCTGGCAAGGCTCGTCGGCATGACAGTGGTCGAGCCTGGCAAAACAATTGCCGATCAGATGGAAGTTCTCAAGCAAGAGTGGGAGAAATATGACTTCTTCTTCCTCCACTACAAGTATACGGATAGTACGGGTGAAGATGGCAACTTTGCCAAGAAGGTCGAGGTGATCGAGGCCTTGGATGCCGAGATCCCCAAGCTAAAAGTCCTCAAGCCTGACGTTGTGATCGTGACCGGTGACCATTCGACACCAAGCCGGATGAAGTCACACAGCTTCCACCCGGTGCCGACCTTGATCTGGGCACCGGCGACCGTTCGCCCCGACTTGGTGACGGCCTTCGGTGAGCGCCCCTGTATCCAAGGCGGGCTCGGCCAATTCCTGGCCAAGGACATCATGCCCCTAGCGCTCGCCCATGCGGGAAGACTTCAGAAGTTCGGAGCTTGATTCTGCGCCTTGACCTCCTTGGAGTTCCAAGGAGGTCGTGGCCGGGCACCATTGGGCTAGCCTCATACCTGATCTGTATATGCGTATGTATGTTTTAGAGAAGAACATGGATCTTTGTTTCATCGGCATTATCGGCCCAAAACTTGAGATAAATTGATATTGGGTCTCGCTTTGTGATGCCCATCGTAAAGTTGTGTCAAGGCCGGGTCGATTTTCTGAGATTCGTTTCATCCTGATCTGTCTGTGAAACATCAACTTGTGACGTGGAACGGTGCTGGAACGGTCAATTTGCTCGCAGAATCTGCGTCGGCTTGAGCACGGTTTCCACGCCTATTAGTGCAGGACGAGACGGCTTGATTGGCACGGATGCCGACGACGTTGAATCCTTCCAAGGCACTCTTAGGGCAGGAAGACACATGAGCCATATCCTCAAGTCGATGGTTTCGTTGGCCGGTCATCTCATGGTTCCTACCCGCGACAAGCGCCGGTCGTCGGGCCAGGATGGGCTGACACTCGAAGATCTCGAAGGCAGAAAGCTGATGTCCGCCGGAATCCACGGCCACAGACACGTTATGCATACTCATGCCGTACATGCATTATCTGCTCAGACCTCGGCGGTAACGACGGCCGCCAGCGCCCCCACCACGAGCGCCGCAGATACCGCGACAACCACAAGCGGGAGCACGACAACGACAACGACAACGACAGCAAATCCCTCAGGACCCATGTCTGGGCGTGGCTTCGACCAGATGGATGGCGGGCCGATGATCGGCAATCTCCTTGGTCTCCCTGGAGGCGGTGGCGTTGGTGGTGGCGGGCCAATGATGGGTGGCGGATTTGGCGGAGGAGGCGGTGGCCATCATGGTCGACACGGCGGTCAGGGTGGTTTTGGGAACTTCGGTGGACCCACCGGAGCCAACTCAAGTTCCGATAGCACAGCGACAACGACCCCGACCAAGCTCCAAGCCGACTTCACCAAGCTGAATACCGATACCCAAGCGATCCGGGACAAGTCGCAGGTCACCCCAGCGATGATGGCCAAGGTTCGCCAGGACTGGAAGGCAATCACCACTGCCAACCCCAGCCTGGATCTCAAGACCCTCTTGACCCCGCCAACTCCCACCTCCACAACCACTCCGACCGCTCCGCCAACCTTCGATCAACAGATCACCACCCTTAAGACCGCCCTCGCCGGCGCGAGTGTTTCCCAATCCTTGATTGACCCTCTTGTTACAGATCTGACGGCTGTGAACACAGCCTCAAATGTCACTGCTGACGACCTGAGCACTGTGCAAGCTGACCACGCGACGATCAAGGCCGATGCCCCAGCTCCGACGACCCCGACCGACGGCTATGGCCCCGGCGGATTCGGCGGTAGCGATGGAATGCGAGGTGGTCAAGGTGGGCCAAGTGGGCCTGCCGGTCACCGGATCATGTGGGGCTAAGTTACTGACTTGAGCCCAACACGGTATCGATAGTAATCGTCGAATGATCGGGACACCTTCAGAACCGACTTGGGCTGTCGTCTCACTCTGAGGTTGGTCTTGCGACCCACTTCAGGAAGAGAAGGCAGCTCATTCGCATCACTGGGAACAAAGTCAATTATCGCCATCCTGAGGAGCACCCATTAGCGTCGCTGCATGTTCTTGTTCCTCGCACTTGTCATGATCTACACCTTAGTTCACCTGGCGTCGACTTCACCGCCAACGACCCCGCCGACACAATGCAGATCGGTGCCGACCAAAGTCAGGTCATGGTACGACCGCGACCTGGATTCACAGGACGGATCAGCTTGGTCAAGATCTACAACGGTGTTGCTACACCTTGATTTGAGGAAGGTACTCAGGATGCCTTCCTGGCCAGGTAGGCTTCGTGACGCTCCGCCTTTTGACGCTCGCGACGATAAAGCCGATTCCCCGTTGGCTCTTTCTTGACCTCGGGAGCAGCCGCAACAGTCGGGGCGACCACAATCGGGGGCGTTACGACAACCGGAATTGGGTTCGTTTCGCACTTTGACTGGGGGGTCGAGGCAGCCTGGGTTGGCTTGCTCACGGGGGCTTTCGACTGGCGAAGGATCGTGATCGACTTACGAAACTCCCGCAAGGCGGAGGCTTCGTAACGTCTAATCAGCTTGAGCTTTGCGTCGGAATTCGTGATCAGACCCAGGATGTGTTCCTGGCGAAGTTTGTCGTTCTCAGCCCCGGCATTCGCCTGGAGTGCTTCGAGAGCGGCGATCTCCTTGAGGATGGTCGTCCGATGCATTTCCGGAGGCTCGATCTGACATTGGAACGACACGATCGGAGGGCGAACCGTACTGGGTGTTCCCAGCAGGTCGAGGGCGTGATTCGACTCATCCTTATCCCAGTAGCATTGTGCGAATTCACGCGCACCTTTGAGGAGTTGCCGCCACTCGCCAAGGAGCCATTCGCGACCTGCGGGAGTCCTGCGTAATTGCAAGCTGACACCCACCGGGTCCCGCTTGAGGGATCGGCCCAAGCGAGCGGCTTCGGCACGGCGATCCTGATCCCACGTATCACTTGGGTCAGCGGCGATCTCGGCGAGTTCGATCCGGCGGATGGTCTCGCAGCTTTGGCTGTGTTCGATTTTGAGCGAGGCGGTGACCGCCAGGTCGAGCTCGAATTCGAGGATTGAGTCCTGGGGAGCCAAGACCCCTCGCCAGTCGGCGAGTCGTAATTCCTTCTTTCCCTCAAGGTCCTTGGGCAGAAGCATTTTGGAAGTCAGCCCGTGGTCGAGGGCATTGCGCCTTGACTGGGCTTTGCCCTCATTGGTAATCGGACCGCAGCTCTTCTGGGCATTGCGCCGGTTGGCTTCAATCTGCTTCTCGGTAGCCATTGGAGGTTCCTTTGGTAGGGGTTACGCAGGCCAGTCTGACAATCATCGCCAGACCGCACACGCAACCGTTACTTAGGGATACCACATTTTTGACGACATGCATTGCGTAAACAGAAATTCTTGCCTAGAGTGCGTGGATGAAATGGCCAGTTCACGATCGTTGGAGATCTGAGAGTCTCCCAAGGCTGTCCTACTTCGACTCGATTGAGGGGAGTCGCTTTTCTAAATCCTCAAGGTTCTTTTCATTCCCCTGTGGTCGTTCGCGTGCGTATTGGAGGGCCTCACGGAATAAACCTTCGGCTTCGACGGTCGAGCGTTTCTGACGAATTTCGTCTGCGTATTGAATCATGGCATTCACGATCATCGGTTGTGTGCGCAAGCTCGGCACAGGTCGAACCATTTGCAGGACGTCCTGGAGGGTTCTTTCCGCTTTGACCCCGTCGCCTTTCTGGCGGTAGAGGCCTGCCAGGTTCCCCATTTGGATCAGGACTAGGGGATGCTGATTACCGAGGTGACGGCGAAAGAGCGCTAGCACCTTCAGATAGGTGGTCTCAGCCTGGTCGTACCGACCGGCCTTGCGGTGTCGGTCCGCGTCGATCAGTTCGAGCAAGGCTGAGCCGAAGAGCGTGTCCTGATCACTCTCGCGGAAGACTTCTGAAGCGCGGTTGAGATAGCTTAACGCGAACAGTTCTTGCTTGGGCTGGCTGAGCTTGATGCTGGAGAGTCCAGCGAGTGTGTAACCAATGTCCCGATGATTCTTCGGGAGCTGCGCTTCACGGACCTTTAAGACTTCCAGCAAGAGTTTTTCGGCGTCGGCCAAGTTGTCCTGGTTGAACTGAGGCCCATCGCTGCCCAAGGGGCGATGGAACGTCATCCAGGCCAGGTAGGTCTTGGTTTCGGCCACGAGCAGGTGGTTGGGGGTGTACAATTTCTCTCGGTGGGCGATCACGTCGCGATAGAGTCGGTCGGCTTCGACATAATCACCACGGTCTCGGGCCAGATGGGCCAGGCTTTGCAAGCTGACGAGCGTATCCGCGTTGTCCTTGCCGAGCCGCGCCAGACGTAAGTCGTAAGCCTCTTTGAGCCGACCTTGGGCCGTATCCCACGCGCCGAGATTTCGGTAAGAGTTGCCCATGGCATCCAGCAGGCTGGCACGCACGAGGGGCTGATCCCCCAGGTATTCATGGACGATCTCGGTGCCTCGGTCGAGCATCCGCCGGGCGGTTTGTTCCTCGGTCTGTTCCCCTGGGCCATGAAAACCTGCGGTGTCCATCCCGACCGGATCGGCTGTCTGGAAGGTACGGACCAGATACTCTGTGAGCTGGGAGGCCGTCGTTCCTTTGATCTCGGCCGTCTTGCGGTCGATGTCGGACTGAGCCTTGGCCCGTTCCGCCCGGATCAGCCCCCAGGTCGTGCCGGCGATCCCACCAAGAATTGCCAGGAAAACCAGCGACGATGCGATGACGGAGCGCTTATTCCGGCGGACAAATTTGCTCCAGCGATAGGCCGCGTTCGGTGGTCGCGCTTCCACGGCCTCGTCGGCGAGGAATCGCTGAACATCATGAGCCAGGCCGTCCACCGTCTCATAGCGGCGGTCGCGTTGCTTTTCCAGACACTTCATCACTAACCAGTCGAGCTCGCCCCTCAGCAGTTTCGATAAGTGAGCCGGCTCGATCTGCCGGACTGCGGCGAGCGCCGGCGAGGATTCCTCCATGGACATGCGGGTCGAGGGTTTCGACGGTTCTTCCTCGCGGATCATCCGAATCATCTCGTCGAATGCCGCCTTCCGGAGTCGTTTGCCATCAAAGGGGCGCAAACCTGTTAACAACTCGTAGAGGACGACCCCTAATGAATAGATATCCGCGCGAGTATCTACGTCTTCACCTGCGAAACCCGCCTGTTCCGGGGACATATACTCAAGAGTCCCGACGACAGTGCCAAAATTGGTCAATATCGACTCATCCGTAAGCTTGCCACCGATCGCCTTGGCCAGGCCGAAATCGATCACTTTCGGGATCGGCTTACCGTCAATCATCGTGACGAGAATGTTCGACGGCTTCAGGTCGCGATGAACAATCCCCTTTTGATGGGCGTGTTGCACCGCTTGGCAGATCAGGATGAAGAGTTCCAGGCGCGTGCGAATACCGATCTTCGTGACATCGCAGAATTGAGTGACGGGCAGTCCGTTCACCAGTTCCATCACGAAGAACGGTCGTCGTCCTTCGGTCAGGCCTCCGTCCAGGACTTTCGCAATGTTGGGATGATCCATCAGTGCGAGTGCCTGGCGTTCCTGCTCGAAACGTTGGATCACTGCGCGCGAATCCATCCCGGGCTTGATCAGCTTTAGCGCCACGTTGCGTTTGACCGGCTCGATCTGTTTGGCGACCCAGACTTCCCCCATACCTCCTTCGCCAATTCGATCGACCAGTGTATAGCGGCCCGCGATCGTGGCTCCCGGTTTACCCTCATAGGATCCCTCGTTGCCCGGCAGTTGATCTCCGATTCGAAGAGTGGGCCTACTGATGAGACCTGAACCCGTCGACGCTGGCGGATCGACACTGAACTCGGGATACCGACCCTGAAACGAGGCGCGTGTGAGCGACGGGTCAAGACGACTCCGGAACCGGTATTCGGCCTCGATCAACTCGACGATGGCCGCCCGCTCACTCGCCAGTTGGGGATAACTCCTCAGGAACTCGCTGACCGAGGCCTCCCGACCATGTTTCAGTTGATATTCCATCTCAACATGAATCAACTCGATGAGCACATCAAAATCGTCAGGCTGAGGTAGATAGTCCGCGATACGTGGCTCCCCGCCACGTTGCAGAGCCGCCTCAAACGCCTCAATGACAACGCCGGCGGATCCAGAGTCGTCGAACCGTGAT
>JANXSX010000032.1 GCA_025356475.1 Isosphaeraceae bacterium
GACGTTCAGAGAAGATGCGAGTCGGATCCGGATGGGCTCGGCACCGCAGGTCATGGCGATCTTGCGAAACATCACTCTATTCCTATTCAAAAGGTATGAGCACAAGAACGCCCCCACAGCTATGAGGCACTACGTCTGCCACCCGGAGAAAGCGGTGCAGGTTCTGTCAAGTCTAATTTGAAAATGAAACAGCCCTGAGCAGTTGTCAAACTCGGTCCTTTAACGGATGCGAAATTGCAGCCTTGCGGACTCGGAGGAGTGCGATCCAAGAGGAAGCCCCACGAAGATTTGTCCGATTCGCAGAGGGATGGGTGGACGACCTCGAACTCGTAAGCATGCTATTCATTAATGAATAAAATTATTAAACCTGCATTGTTTAATGATCGGCAATCGCGGCGAGCGGGACTTCATCATCCTCAATGTTGATTTGTTCGCCACTTGGGCCTTGATGCTTGGTATGTCGTGGTAGCCTTGACGAACAGACGAACGCAAACATGGTCAAGATGACCATCACCACATAGCTTTGTTGGAGTGCTGCTCCAAGACTCTCCTGGACGAGTCGAAGGATCTCTACTCCGAGCAAGGCATGAGTCTCGGGACGAAGTGCGTCGGAGACCTCGATTCCTTGGACCCCTCCGGCCACGAGCCGCCTGGTGAACGACCAGCCAATGCCTGCTCCGAGGACTCCCACGCCCAAGGCGGCCCCGATCGAGCGGAAGAAGATCAGGGCACCGGTGGCGACTCCACGTTCGCCCCACTCGACAACGTTTTGAATTCCGAGGATGTAGCTCAACGAAGCGGGGCCCATCCCAAGACCAATCACGAACATTCCGGCAAAGAAGCACGGCATCGTCGAAGCTCGCCAGTGCGAGCCGATTGCGATCGTCAACATCCCGCAGATCACGAAGACCGAACCGACCATGGCGGTCTTGCGGAATCCGTAACGGACCACAACCTTCGCCGCGATCGCCACACTAATCGCCCAGCTCAAGAAGAGTGGAGTGATCGACGACCCCGCCTGGATCGCCGATCCCCCAAGAACACCTTGAACATACAAGGGAATGTATTGGTCGAGCCCAAATGTGATCGCACCTAACAGGAAATTCCCGACGATCGCGGGCAGAATCCCCTTGCGGACGAGCAGGTCGAGCGGCAAGATCGGTTCGGTGACCCGTCGCTCCCAGATGACGAACAGACCAAGAACCACGAGTGAGAATAAGCCGAGCGTCAGCACAAACAGCATGGATCGACTTTGCCCTTGAAGCGCGGTCAGCAATAACGCGGACGAACCGATCGCCAGCAGTGTCGCGCCTAGCCAATCGATATTGACCTGCGCTTTGCGCTGGACATTCTCTTGAACGTAAATCACAAGGATGATTGCAGATCCGATACTGAATGGCAGTGTGACAAAGAAGACCCAACGCCACGAGAGAGACTCGGTCAGTACGCCACCGATCGCAGGACCCGCCAGACTGGAGATCCCCCAGACTGCGCTGAAGAGGCTCTGGACCTTGGCCCGTTCCTGTAAGCTAAAGAGATCGCTGAGCATGGTCAGGACGATCGGTCCGACGGCACCGGCTCCCAGTCCTTGGATGACACGCATCGCGATCAGTTGACCCATGCTCGTCGCTAACCCCGAGAGCATCGAGCCGAGCGTAAACAGCCCAAGTCCGAACAAGAGGACCTTTTTCCGCCCATAAAGGTCAGCGAATTTCCCATACAGCGGCGCTGTGATCGTCGAGGCGAGCAAATAGGCCGAAGTCACCCAGGGGTAGATCTCCAGCCCTTGTAATGTTGCGATGATACTTGGCATCGCAGTCGAGACGACCAACTGTTCCAGCGCTGTGACGGTCATCGCCATCAGCAAGGCTGCCGTGATCATGACCCGCCCGGGGATCGGCGTAACGTCTGCCGAGGGACCACGTTTATCGCTGTTATCCGACTGCTGCTCCGACATCGTCCGCTCCGTAAGACTGACCCCAACGTGGCCAATTCCCAAGCCACTCTTCGATCATCGCGGACATTATACGCGAGTGACCCAGTGCTATCAGAGCGACTCAGCCTATGACAAGTTCGCTTCGCCCAACGATCGGATCGAAAGGTCAGTTCAGGTTGGCGTCCTCAGCCCGAGTTTGGCCGCCAAGACCAACCCGGTCGCAGTCTTCGACTTGGCCACCTTTTCCGGGGTCCCCTCGGCGACAATCAGGCCGCCGGCCTCGCCCGCCTCGGGCCCAAGGTCGATCAGCCAATCGGCTGAGAGCATGACCTCGAGACTGTGTTCGACAATGAGCAGGGAATGGCCAAGATCGACCAGGGAATTGAGAGCTTCGAGCAACTTGAGTGTGTCGATGGGATGAAGGCCGGTGGTCGGTTCATCAAGGATAAAGAGGGTCTTGGGACCGGATGCTGCGCGGGTGATCGCACCCGGCGAACTCGATAAAAACGACGCGAGCTTCAATCGCTGGGCCTCACCTCCGGAGAGTGTAGACGCGGGCTGTCCCAATCGGAGATACTCGAGCCCAACATCCAGCAACGGGCGCAGACGTGCTTGAACCTTAGGGCGATGTCGGAAGAACGAGAACGCTTCACGGGCTGTCAATTCAAGGGCCTCGGCGATCGACTTTCCCTGATATGTGATTTCGAGGACTTCGGGGCGATATCGCGAGCCCTTGCACTCGGGACAGCGAACAGTGACATCGGCAAGAAACTGCATGTCGATTGTTTGTTCACCGGTCCCCTCGCAGGTTTCGCAACGACCCCCCTCGACGTTGAAACTGAACTTGGCGGCGGTATAGTTGCGGAGCTTCGCCTCGTGAGTCGAAGCGAACGTCCCCCGAATCTCGTCGAACGCTTTGAGGTAGGTCGCCGGATTCGACCGCCCAGATCGACCGATCGGTGATTGATCGATCAGGGAGACTGCGGATAGCGTTTCTGAGCCATGAAACTCGGTACAATGGGCACCTGCGAGGGGCTCACCGGCCAGTCGTTGTGTGAGCGCGGGAAAGATCGTTTCCTCGACCAGAGTGCTCTTTCCCGAACCACTGACCCCCGTGACGACGGCGAACACACCTAGGGGGATCTTCACATCAATTGATTTGAGGTTGTTGCCCGAGGCTCCTTTGATCTCGATCCACCCCGCAGGCTTGCGACGTTTCTTGGGGATCACGACCCCAACCCGACCAGAGAGGTAATCTCCGGTCGGCGAATTCTTCGCATCGACGATTCCTTCAGGTGGTCCAACGTAGACGACCTGACCGCCCGCCTGGCCGGCACCGGGGCCGATCTCGACCAGGAGGTCAGCGGTCCGAATGATCGACTCCTCGTGTTCGACCACGACGAGGGAATTCCCCGCATCGCGAAGACTCTTAATGGCCTCGATCAGGCGGTCGACATCGCGAGGGTGAAGGCCGATGGAGGGTTCGTCAAGCACATAAAGCGTGTTCACAAGTCCGGAACCCAGGGCGGATGTCAGGGCCACTCGCCGCGCTTCTCCGCCGGAGAGAGTTCGGGCTAAGCGATCGAGTGAAAGGTATCCCAGACCGATTCGGCTCAGGTAATTGAGACGAGCGAGCAGAGGTTCAAGAGTCCGCCGCGCCGCGAGATTTTCCCCTTGCTGGGATGAAACCTCAGATAAGAAGAGTCGGGCATCGGCAATCGTGAATGCGGAGACCTCGGCGATGCTCTTATTGTTAACCTTGACGGCGAGTGCTTCAGGGCGGAGTCTTGCACCATGACAGGCTGGACAAGGTCGATGATTCTTCCATCGATTGATAAAGATGCGGACGTGCATCTTGTAGGACTTCTTTTCAAGACGCCTGAAGAACTCGTGGACCCCTTGGAAGTCCTGCCCGCCATCCATGACGAGTTTCACTTCGTCCTCAGTCAGGTCGGCGAACGGCTTCGTAACCGACAGCTTATTTCGAGACGCAGCGCGCAGGAGTATGTCAATATTCTCGCGGTAAGCTGGGGTCGTCCAGGGAGCGATCGCCCCTTCCTTGAGGCTCTTGGAACGGTCGGGAACGATCCGGTCGAGATCGAGAGCGCTGACAGTGCCGAATCCTTCGCACTCGGGACATGCCCCGAGCGGGCTATTGGGACGGAACAGACGCGTCTCAGGGGCTAGATAATCCCGGCCACATCCCGAGCATCGCCAGCCATCGTAAAACGTCCAGACTGTGTCGTCGGCGACGATCCGACAACGACCAAGCCCTCGCGAAAACGCGGTCTCAATTGAGTCTAGGAGCCGAGCGGGCGACTCGGTTCCTCGGACGAGGCGATCGATCACCACATCGACGGTCCCCAAGGTCGGTGCCGGGATCGGTATCGGCCCGTCATCGAGACTCACGACTTGTCCGTCATTACGGATTCGTGTGAACCCGTCTTCACGCAACGAGTCCGCGAGAAGCTGGCGATCGGTGTCCGGACGCACTTCGACAGGAAAAGTGACGAGATAACGCGTTCCATCAACTATCTCCTCAACGGCTCGCCGAACCTTGGTCGAATCGGCAGGTTCGACAACGCGCCCGCAGTCCAGGCAAACCACGATCCCAACCCGGGCGTAGAGGAGGCCCAGCTCCTCGCTGATTTCGGTGACACTACCAACGGTACTTCGGGCCGAGCGGCGCGAGACCGCTTGCGAGACTGCGATCGCAGGGGGGAGCCCGTCGATGGTGTCGGCGTCGGGCTTGTCAAGCTTGGCAAGAAATTGACGCGTATAAGGTGAGAATGTCTCGATATATCGACGTTGACCTTCAGCGAAGAGCGTGTCAAAGGCGAGCGAACTCTTGCCCGAGCCGCTGACTCCCGCAAAGACGATAAACCGTCCGAGCGGGAGGTCGAGGTCGAGATTCTTGAGGTTATGGACGCGAACGCCCCTGAGCTGGATCGTCCGAGGTTTACCACCCATGCGCCCTGTGCCTCACATCCGTGCGAAATTGGCGTACATCGCCAGCCCGATCGCCTGGCTCTTTTCCGGGTGGAACTGGGTCGCGATCAGATTATCCCGACCGACGACCGCTGCAAAGGGACCGCCGTGATCGCTCTCGGCGATCAGATCGGCAGGATCCTCGGGCTGGGCATAATAAGAATGCACAAAATAGACCGACGGCTCGCTCGGCAGTCCCGCCAGGAGGGGCGACTCTTTACGCATCTCCAAAGTGTTCCAGCCCATATGCGGAACTTTCAGCCCAGGCTGGGAGCGGAACCGGACGATTCGGCCCTTGAGTAGACCAAGGCCTTGATGGCGACCGTCCTCCTCGCTGATTTCGAACAAGAGCTGGAGGCCGAGACAGACGCCCAGGCAGGGCTTGCCTGCCTTCACCGCGTCGGTAAACGCCGTATCGAGGCCGGTCTTGCGCAGCTCGGCGATGGCATCCGCGAAGGCACCGACCCCAGGCAGAATTACCTTCGAAGCGCGGGCAATGATATGGGGATCTCCGCTAATTGTTGCAGACGTCCCAACCGCTTCGAACGCCTTCTGAACACTTCGGAGGTTGCCCATACCATAATCGATAATCGCGATCATCGCCAAAACGCCTCTTGCCCACACGGGTGTTGCCACACACACTCTATCGAGTCGACGAGTCCCAAGCCAACACGAGTCGTTCCGGGCCCGCCGTTCTGACGGACACGACGAAATTTCGAGAAGTTCCCCGAAGCACCTGGATCTTTCCATGTCGGATACATTCGCCGCAATGCTGACTGCCACCGGACGCGGCGCGATCAGCGTGATTCGGGTCTGGGGACCGTGTGCGTTGGCAATGGTCGACATGGCCTTCCGACCAACACGAGGAAGATCGCTCATCAAGACTCCGACGGGGCGGTTGCGCGTCGGGAGGATGGGGGCTGGGCTCGGCGATGAGGTCGTCATTGCCGCCTTACAGGTCGCTGCTCAACCGCTTGAACTGGAAGTCCAATGCCACGGCGGCCCGGTTGCAGCACAGCTTGTACTCGACGCCTTGGTCGAAGCCGGAGTCCAGATCTCGACCGCCGCAGGTTGGGCAGCACAGGTGGGAAACTCAAAGATTGCGACGGATGCCTGGATCGACCTGGCACGGGCATCGACACTCAAGACGGCTCAGATCCTGCTTAACCAGGCGGAAGGGGCTCTCGAACACGCCATTGAGGGATTGAACGCCCAGGAAGACGCTGAAGCACTCATTGCCAAATCCGTGCTGGGTCTCCGGCTTGTCGATGGCTGGCGGGTCGCACTCGCAGGTAGCCCGAACGTGGGGAAGAGTCGGCTCATGAACGCCTTGGCAGGATATGGCCGCGCCATCGTCGATCCCACACCGGGAACAACGAGAGACGTCGTCACCGTCCGGATTGCTCTTGATGGTTGGCCGATCGAATTGGCGGACACCGCAGGCCTTCGAGAGACCTCAGACAGGCTGGAAGCCACTGGGATCGTCAAGGCTCGAGTCGAGCAAGCCAGGGCGGACTTGATCCTCTTGGTCTTCGACTCCTCTCAAATCTTGACATTTAACGATCATGTCTTGATGCGAGAATACCCTTATGCACTTCGTGTGTCGAACAAATCCGATCTAGCGCCCGCGTGGGCTGCGGATCGATATGAATGCATACCAATATCCGCCGAGCTCGGTGATGGACTTGAGGACTTGATGAAAGCAATCGTTCACCGATTGATTCCCGAGCCTCCTGAACCGGGTGAGGCAGTGCCATTCCGTGCTGAGCAGGTCGCGCATTTGAGGTCGATCTGTGGCCGGAATAGATCGGACCCTCAATTCCGCACATGAGCAGAGGGCAGGAAGAAAGTCAGTTCAGGGGCGGGTTGGGTACCCGAACGAGGTCAGGCCCGGCGGACGCAGCGGCGCTCTCGGCGGGGATTCGAACATCGTCGATCTTCATCGACCAGACGGGACGATCTCCGGGCCAGGGCTTCAGGTATGGGCCGTACATGGGGGCTGTATCCTTGAGCCCGACCTTAACCTCCCACGACGAACGGCGATAGAGGCTCGGCATCGATCCTGGTTGGGCAGTCTGATCGCGCTGGTAGGTTTCAATCTGGTCATAGGCGACCGCATGGCCTTCCCACTTGATCCGGTCCCGAAGTGCCTCGATATTCTCCTGGCCATCAACGCGGAAGAGGGGGTCACCGCCAGCGCTTGTGGCCACCAAGGAGTCGCGGGCGGTGACGTCCACCACGGGAAGTTCTGGCTCACCGATGGCACTCTCCAGATGGACAAGACCACCTTGCGCCCGAGCGGTCGACTGGCGAAGAGTGAGACGAATCGGCTCCACCTGCACCCCTCGGGGCTGACCATGACCGTGAATCAAGGTCCCGCCCGTGGCGATGACAGCGTTCTCGATCTCCAGGTCGAGTCGATGCCCGGGACCGACATCTACGAGGTCGCCACCGACCCGGATGAAACTCTCGCTAATTCTGAGGGCAGCGGCAGCCAGTTCAGGCTGCGGGATGCCAGGTTCAAGCTCGACACCGCCGGACGGGACGGTGACCATCGCGGTCGGTTTCGACTCGCCTTGCAGAGTGACCGTGCAGCGCACCAAGCTCAGCTCGCTCCCTGCCCAGACGCCGAACGCCGCCCAGGGTCCAGCCACCGGGGCATCGGTCTCGGCGAGGACGAGGTCGATTCCCTCCAACCGCAAGTTCGATCTTACCCGAATCGCGACTGGCCAAGCACTGCCAACCTGATTGGCCTTCGGCGCACGATCCGGTCGGAAACGCAGCCTCGGACGTGTCGCGCCAGGCTCGGCCCGAAGTGTCCAGAGGCCCTCCGCTTTGATCAAGAAGCTTGCAGGCAACTCCCAATCCGCGTCTGCCGAAATCAAGAGCACTCCGCCCCGAGTCCCAGTTCGCCCAATCGCGTCGAGCATTTGCCCAACCGTTCGAATTGGCGCGTCTGAGATCGCGGGAGCGGCAAACTTTGTAGGCTTGATCATCTCGACGATCTTCGCAATCGGACCTGTCAAGGCGGGGTTCGAGATCAATGGCCCGACATCGACGGGATCAGGCATCCCGACCCGACTCAGTGGCATCGGCATCGGTAGAACGGGTGCCGATTCAGCGGGCACAGGTTCGGATTCAATTGGTTTCGGATCGGTCCCGACGACCACGATCGTTCGTTCGAGTGACGAGAACGGCCCCTTACGTGTCCCAACCCCTGGCAGGACCGTCAGTGCTGGGCTGAGTTCAAAGGCCAGTGTGGGAACGCGATCGGGATCGGCAAGCCCCAACTGGGGGTCGACCGATTTCCAGGGGGTCTGATCGTTGGCAATTGAGTCAAGCTCGCGGGTCTCGTCATCCCCCCGCCAAGCCCCAAAATCACGTGTTGATGTACCTCGTCCACGTGAAGGTTTTAGATAGGTCGAAACCCGTGCATAGAGGTTGGAGCGACCTCGCCAATCGAGCTTGTCGGGATCATCAATGCTCACCAAAGTCGCGAGCACATCTCGCCCACCGGCAAAGATGCAATCGTCGGCTCGAACACGAACCTTGGCCCCTTGAAACAAGAAGGCAGGGCTTGTGGAACTGCCGAGAAGACTGACGTGGGAGAAGCGAACCTCGGCCGCGACGCTCGACGATTCTGGATTATCCAGCCAAACAGCCGGTTCCACTCCCCCGAGGGTGCAGTCACGGACCGTGAGGTCGATTGGACCGACCGCGATCACACCCGCTTGCCCGGCACCAATGTGACTCTCGGTCAGGGTCAATGCGACTGGACGATCAGGGTGATTCTTACCGCCTCGCCAGTGGATGGCGGCTCCGCGACTTCGCAGGTTTGTGGCCGACCCCTCGCGGCGGAAGATACACCTACGGATCGTCAACTCGGTGTCTGTGACACGGATGGCGTCGCTACGTGATCCCTCAACGACGAACTCCAAGTCTTCCAGAGTGACCTTGCCGCCGACAAACTCGAGTCCCGCCGGTGAAGCGATAAGATCTCCAACGCCTGCCTCTCGACCCAATCGAAGTGTCGGATGGACGCCGGGGGCGGCCTTGATCACAAGATCTCGTCTGCCCAGCGGAGCGCGAGGGATCAGACCACCCAGGGCGTAAGGTCGCTCGTCATCTGCCAGAATCACTTCTAGAGCGCCCGTCGCCGAGGAAAGGATCATCCCCAGATCTTCACCCGACCTTGCGGTGATCACCTTGGGTTCGCTTGATATCCTGGTAATCTCGGGTTCAGGGGATCTCGTCTCGACCTGAATCACTGGCGAAATCACCGTCGTTTCCGTGCTCGTGACCGGCGTGGTTGGCTCAATCAAAGTGATTTTGGGCTGGACTGCACTCAGGGATGGGGCCGTGCTCGTACTTGAGTCGGCACTCCACCACGAGATCAAACCGACGACGATCAATAATCCAAGCGCGGGGACTCCCCAGATCAGGTGCCGTTCCCAGGCGGGTGGAGATGTTGGAGCGGCCCAGATGAGACCTTCGGGGCTGAGTGACCTTAGACCCAACATTCCAGCGACCACCGACAGTTCGCGAAGCAGAGCTTCGGGTGTCTGATAGCGTCGTTCACGCTCCTTGGCCATGAGCTTGCTCAAGATAGCCGCAAGTTCTGGAGGGACCGCTGGATTCAAGTCGCGAATTCGCGGTGGGGGCTCCTCTTGATGCTGGATCAGCTTCTGGAGCACGGTGCCGTCCGGGAATGGCGGACGACCTGCAAGCATATGAAAGAGCGTGCATCCTAGTGAGTAGAGGTCACTGCGAACATCGACATCGCGAGGGTCGCGTGCTTGCTCTGGACTGATATAATCAAATGTTCCGAGTGTCATGCCGCTTTGAGTCAGGCCGTCATCACGCCCGCGTTCGAAGCGGCGGGCGAGCCCCATATCCACGAGCTTAGCACGACCTTGCGCAGTAACAATGATATTCGAGGGCTTGATGTCACGATGGACCACACCACGTTCTGAGGCATGAATTAAGGCATTGGCGATCTGGAGCGTATAATTGATGGCTTCTGCCGGCGTGAGCGGACCACCTCGTTCCACGCGGTGGCGGATGGTCGTCCCTTCAATGTATTCGAATGCAATGAAGTGGATTTCATCATCATGCCCAATGGTGTAAACCCGCGCAATATTCTCATGGTCGAGCCGGGCAGCGGCACGCCCCTCTTGATAGAAGCGCTGAACAACCTCGGGATCGCCTGCCTGCTCAGGGGGTAAAACCTTCAAGGCGACGTCGCGTTCGAGCCGTGTGTCACGAGCCCGAAAAACGGCACCCATTCCCCCTACACCGATGGACTCCTCGAGCACGAATACGTCGAGACGATCTCCAGGGATCGGCAATGGTCGTGTCGCATCAGGAACTGCTGATCGAATTCGCGGGTTCGTGCTCCCTGGAGTCCCCGAACGAACGGTCGGGGAGTCGGGCGTCGGAACGGAATCCGAACGAGCGAGCGAGGAACCAGCCCGCCTTAAAGCCGACGACGGCACCGGCCCTCCCGTCAAAGCAGGGCGATCTCGCCACGAACCTGTGGGGTCGGGTGACTCTCCAGGGCGTGTTGGGTGATCAGGTCCGGGCATTGGCGCGGATCTCGTCGGGCATAGGGGCGTCCTCCCCCAAAAAACTCGGGTCACTCCGGGTGCGGAGTTTCGAGCGGACTGGTCATCGGTGACACACTTTGGGGACGCGATCGAGACGTGTAGAAGACATTCGCGTCGAACCCGAAATTATTCTAGACCCGATTCCGGGTTGCTGTCAACCGAATGCGTAATACCACCAAATCCCAAGACTCGATGGTTTCGAGAAAGTAGCTTCCACCTGGGTGAAGAACTGATCTGCAACCGTGATACTCGTCGCCTGGGCATAATGATGGAAAATGGCGACCAAATCCTGAGTCGCCGCTGGACGACGGCTGATTTGGCTCATGGACGGATTGTCTCAGGTGGCAATCCAGCGATGGCTTCCTGACGCAAAGCTACCCAATCCTCGTGAGTCATGGGCGTGGCGGGGCCGCTTGCTAATGCTTCATGGAGCTTTATCTCAATCTCCAGCTTGGCCTGTCGCCGCTGTGCCTCGTCGATCAGAAATCGCAGATATTCGCCGGCAGAAGCGAAGCCCTGTTTGGAAAGCTGCAATTCAATAAACGCCTTCATTTCGTCAGACACGGAAATGTTCATCGTTGTCATGCGTCATCCCTCCAGAATTGTAAAGTCTAATGACAATCGCATGTTTTGCCAAGAAATGAGGAAGCCAGTCAGGAGCATATCCCAATCGATCCAGCTCCCTCGTTCCGCTCACCCCTTGATAACTCCGACTGGCCTCAAGCGAGCGACTTTTTTCGAGATCCCTGCTTTGTCAACGACGTCGACGACATGGTCGACGTTTTTGTACGCGGCGGGTTGTTCTTCGGCCAATCCTTTGTGACCGCGAGCCTTGGCAATGATGCCAATCGCGTCGAGTTCCTTATCAATCCGACGTCCCGCAGCGAGTTTGACTGCGGCGGTTCGGCTCATCGCCCGGCCTGCCCCGTGGCAGGTGGTTCCAAACGACTGAGTCATGCTCCCAGCCTGTCCTGCGAGCACCCAACTTGCGGTACCCATACTCCCGGGGATGATCACAGGTTGGCCAATCGCCTGGTAAATCAAAGGGACTTCCGGGTGGCCCGGCGGAAACGCCCTCGTTGCTCCTTTGCGATGAACACAGACACATTTAGAGATTCCGCCGACGTGATGATCCTCGAACTTAGCGATATTGTGGGCAACGTCATAGATCAAATCCAAGCCGAGCGACTCCCATGACTTCGCGAACACTTTGGCGAAAACCTCACGAGCCTGGTGGGTCAGGAGCTGCCGATTGCACCAGGCGTAATTTGCAGCAGCCCGCATTGCTCCCAGATACATTTGACCTTCCTCGCTCTTTACCGGAGCACACGCGAGCTGAGGATCGGGGAGCACGAAGCCATACTTCTTGGGGGCGTGCTTGAAGACGCCAAGGTAGTCGTCACAGACCTGATAGCCGAGGCCACGAGAGCCTGAGTGAATGAGCACTGTGATCATTCCTTCACGCAACCCCATAACTTCCGCTGCAACTTCGTCGAGGACCCGGTCGACGACCTGGACTTCGAGGAAGTGGTTACCGGAACCGAGCGTTCCGCACTGGTCATAACCACGTTGATACGCGCGATCGCTGACCCGGTCGGGTTCCGCCCCGTCCAATCGCCCAAAGGCTTCGGTGAAGTCGATATCACGTTCTGTCCCCCATCCCTGGCCGACGACGTACGCTGATCCCATCTCCATCAGCTTCGTGAGCTTGGGTCTGTCGAAGCGGTACTGACCCGACTGGCCGACTCCAGTCGGTATGTCGTCGAACAACGTCTCGGTCAGCCGACGGATGTGGGGCTTGACGTCGTCCCAGGTGAGGTTCGAGCGAAGGAGCCGCACCCCGCAGTTGATATCGTAGCCGACCCCACCCGGAGAGATCACACCCCCCTGCTCCGGGTCGGTTGCCGCAACTCCGCCGATCGCAAAGCCATACCCCCAGTGGATATCGGGCATGGCAATGCTAGCAGTCTGGATGCCGGGTAACGTGGCAACATTGGCCACCTGAACGGGTCCTTGGTCCGCCTTGATCGCGTCAATCAGGTGTTCATCGGCGAAGATCAACCCATCGACCCGCATATCCTCGCGATAGCTCTTGGGGATCTTCCACTGGCAAGGACCAACTTGTTCGAGAGGTCCTGCGTATCCGGTCTTCTGACTCATCGTCTGGTGTCCTTTCTTAGCGTTCAGTGGCAGTTGGACACCGGGGAGAGCACCTGGTTCGCGACTCTCGAAAGGTCAGTCGTTCATCACGAAAACCAAACGGCATGGGAGAAGTCAAATTCCAGGCCGATTCGATCCCCCACCACGATCCCCTCATCCGCCACGAGCCTGATCGTCACGAGGATGTCTGCGATCTGAATCGAAGCCAAAACCTCGTGCCCAAGAGGTTCGATCCTGCGGATATTTCCAGTGAGTCTGGAATCACCAGGAGCCTTAGGCTGGATGTGCTCCGCTCGGAGTCCGACCTCGCGGGAACCGGGTGGGAGCGTCAGTCCCGCCGGAAGCCGGACTCGTTCCCCTGCGAAACGAACCCATTTGAGGTCGCCGTCCTCCTCAATGGTGACATTCAGGATGTTGATCGGTGGGTACCCCAAAAATTGGGCGACAAACCGGGAGGCGGGTCTCGAATAGACTCCGAACGGGGTTCCGACCTGGTGGAGCGAGCCATCGCCGAAAACCGCGAGGCGATCGCCGACCGCGAGTGCCTCCGATTGGTCGTGGGTGACCAACACGGTTGTGAGCTTGAGTGCTCGTTGCAATTCGACCAGATCGGCCCGAATCGCGAGACGAAGTGGCGCATCCAGCGCGGTGAACGGTTCGTCGAGCAGGAGAACCCGAGGTCGCCGCGCAATAGCGCGACCGATAGCAACTCTCTGCCTCTGGCCCCCCGAGAGGGTCGCAGGCCGACGATTCAAAATATTGCTAAGTCCCAGCAAATCAGAGGTTTCGGCCACTCGCCGTACCACTTCTTGCTTTGGGAGCCCCCGAGCTTTACAACCAAACGCAAGGTTCTCCGCCACATTCAGATGTGGATAGAGGGCGGGATGCTGGAAGACCATCGCCACGTCCCGGTCGCGAGCGGCCAGCTCGTTCACCGAACGGCCATCGAAGAGAATCTGCCCTTCAGAGACCTCTTCCAGTCCAGCGACGAGCCGAGCCAGCGTACTTTTTCCGGAACCCGACGGCCCAACGACGGCGAGGAGTTCTCCATCCTCGACGTCGAGATCAACCGCGCGGAGCCCCCTCACACCATTGGGGTACGTCTTGCCAAGTCCTTGAAGCTGAACCCTAGCCACACACCTCTCCTTGTTCCAGAATCTTGGTCGTCACTGACACCTTCTTCAGTTTCTCTGACGGTCGGGTTGCCCGCCACCGCTCGCAAGTGTTAAACTTCAATTCAATAGCAGGACGATCAGTTAGCATCAGAGGCTTTGTGCCCCACACTCCCTTGCTTCCCGGAGTATCGCCGATGTTCCAGATCGAGTCTGGTGCGAGCCGGTCGTGTGACGGGGTCACTCGACGCAACATCTTGCAGGTTGGGGCGTTATCGGCGCTCGGGCTGACCTTGCCACAGGCACTCCGGGCGGCCTCGACAGCTCCTGCGACCAAGGACATGGCGTGCATTCTGGTCTGGTTGCAGGGGGGGATCAGCCACATTGATAGCTTCGACCCCAAACCCGAAGCCCCCAGCGAGATTCGCGGCGAGTTCAAGACAATCGACACAAACGTCCCAGGCATCCAACTCGTCGAGCACCTTCCAGGTCTCGCGAGACACCAAGATAAGTATTCCATCGTCCGGTCCCTTAACCCCAAGAACGGATCGCACGGGACCGCCGACGCCTACATGATGTCAGGGCACCCTTTTAGCCCTGCCATCACGTATCCGGCTTATGGCGCAGTGATCGCCCGCGAGAAAGGGGGCCAGCAGAGCATGCCCCCGTATATTCAGGTCGGCACTGCAATCGACCAACGGTTTGGCGGCGGTGTCTCAGGGTTCCTGGGCGATCAGTACAACCCGTTCGTCCTACCGGGAGATGCCTCCAGCCCTAACTTTACTGTCCGAGATGTGACGTTGCCCGGCGGCGTGGACGCAGATCGATTTAAGCGGCGGATGAAGGTTCTCGACGCCGTTGATACCTGGCAATCCACCTTGGAGTCGAGCCCTTCGTCACTCGAAGCTGCCGATTCGTTTGCCAAGAAGGCCTACGAACTGATCACCGCACCGAGGGCGAAGAAGGCGTTCGATATCCGGTCGGAAGATCCTCGTCAGCGAGACCGTTACGGTCGGAACTCCCTCGGTCAAGGATGCTTGCTTGCCCGCCGGCTCGTGGAGTCGGGTGTCCGGTTTGTGACGGTTACGGACGGAGGCTGGGACACCCACCAGAACAACTTCGTCAGCATGAGTAAGACCCTGCTCCCAAGGCTCGACAAATCGGTCTCCGGCCTGCTTCAAGATCTCTCCGACCGAGGAATGCTCGATACGACCCTCGTCGTGGTCATGAGCGACTTCGGTCGAACTCCCAAAGTGAACCCCTCTGCGGGTCGCGACCACTGGTCTACTGCGGGGATCGCCCTGCTCGCAGGTGCCGGCCTGAAACACGGGATCGCCGTGGGACGAACGAACCAGTTGGCCGAGATGCCAGTTGAATCGCCGTACTACACAGAAGACTTGGCCGCGACGATCTATACCCAGCTAGGGATCCCGCTGACGACAACCCATCAGACACCTGATGGTCGTCCCGTGCAGGTGAATTACGACGGTCGGATCATTCGTGAATTGGTCTGAGCGCTCCCAGAAGGCAATCGCGTTGGGAACCAGCGTGACCTCAGGGGCTCAATCCGTCTCAGGAATTGAGCTTCCTGGTTCATGGGGATTCGGGTAAAAGCACTCGTCGCGGACGGGGTGTAATGGGTTACGCCCACGATTACGAGCCGCGCGGGATTGCTCCCAAGGAGGGGAACAGTTCCATGAGTCGCACACGAATGACAGTCTTGGCACTCGCTCTGATGGGATTGCTCGTCATGGGCGACCCAAGAGCTTTCGGTTTCCAAGAACCGGTCAAGCAAGCGGGCGGCGGAAACGCTCCTGCGGTCCCGACGACTGCGGTCGCCGATGATCCCCTGCCACTCACGGGCGCGGATGGGAAGTTCGTCCCGATCCAAAATCTTAAAGATCCCACGACTGGCCCATCGGCCTCTTCCCGGGACGCCAAGCTCGATCCAGAACTCGAGCGTACTGAAGCGACACCGCCCGCAGGTAACCCACTTCCTCCGGCGATCGACCAGGGGCTTAACCAAACTGCAGGCCAGGCCCCGGCTGGTGACGCCGATCCGACCGGCTCTAACGGGCCATTCGTGCTCTCGCCTGACAAGCTGACGATGGGCAAACAGTCCGTGGCCCTTTCGGTCGACGTCAAGTCGCCCCCAATCGTCAATATGAATAAAGAGACCGAAGTCCAAGTCATCGTTCGGAACACCGGTCTGACCGATGCCCATGGCGTGGTTGTCCGTGACGAGCTACCCGCGAACGTCCAGTTCCTCTCCAGCGAGCCGACCGCAAATGCAACGGGTCCGGTCTTGTTCTGGAGCCTGAACACAATGGCCGCCGGGAGTGAGCGGATCATCAAGGTCAAGGTTAAGCCAATCGCGGCGGGTTCCTTCGAACACTCCGCGACCGTGACGATGATTGTCGGCGGGAAGTCGTCAACACGCGTTCAACAGCCTCGGCTCAGAGTCGAAGCCGTCGCTTCCCCGAGCAAGGTCCTGAAAGGCCAGCCGATCAAGATTCGCATCACCTTGAGTAACCCAGGGACCGGCCCTGCTCGGGATGTCTTGATCAAGGCTCGGCTGAGTTCAGGTCTCAAATATGACAACGGCGATGGCACCTTGAGCATGCGGAAGGGACTGATCGAGCCCGGCAAGCCGATCGTTCTCGAATCCGACGATGAACAACTCATCCTGGATGCAGTGGCAGGCGGCGACCAAACCGTGACGTTTGAAGCGACCAGCCTTGATGTCTTCGATGCGGAAGAGGGCAAAACAACGGTTGCCATCAAGGTCGTTGAGCCCAAGCTCATCCTAACCACGACTGGCCCGAAGGACCGCGTTACGGATACCCCGGCGACCTACACGTTCAAAGTTGAGAATACCGGCGACGCGCCTGCTCGAAGTGTGAGGGTTGTCGCTCGAGTGCCCGACAACATGAGGCTCACCGATAACGCAGTGGACCCCAAACCAACCTGGGATAAAGTCGCTCGGACCCTCACCTGGGACCTGGGCGTGATCGATCCGAGCAAGGTCGTCAGCCCCTGGTTCCGAGTCCAGACAGGCGGGGTCGGGGTGTACGACATTGTCGCGAAGGTCAGTGCCAACGGAGCCCTCGTCGGCAAACAAGTGCTTACCACAAATATCCTAGGCATAGCCGACATTCTCGTTGATGTCGCCGGTCGCGACCGATCACTTGACGTCGGCGAGCAAACGACTTTCAGCATCCGGGTGAGTAATAACGGGTCGAAAGATGCGAATAAAGTTCAGGTAAGTGTCGAACTCTCGAAGAACCTCAAACTCGTGGGGACGAGCGGAATCGACGGCAAGGAAGCTCAAGGAAGCAAGGACCGAACACTAGCTCAATTTCCCGAAATTGACCGTCTTCCAGCGACGGGCAATTCTGAACGACGCCTCGCGGTCACTGTTGAAGCCATCAGCCCAGGTCAGGCGACCTGTGAGGTCAAGGTCCACCACCAGGACCTGGAAACCCCTTTGAAAGCCATGGCTCTGACCAAGATCACGAACGGCGATGCCCGACGCTGACGGATTGGCCGGAACCTGAAATTTCTGACTTTCAGACAGGGCAGGGTTCATTCTGGACGGTTTCCCCTTTGGTTCTTGTGCGGTCGGTTCGTACAATCGGGTCCACAAGGATGACCTGATTCGAACCTGCACCGACGCGAGGACCTTGCGATGCCCCGACCTCTCCGCTTGGCAACTCTACTTGTCGCCCTCACGATTGCCTTGCCAGGTTTGGCCAACGACAAGAAGGCGAACAAATTTCCCGCCAACCGGCTCGCGCGCGAGACCAGCCCTTACCTGCTTCTCCACGCCCACAACCCGGTTGACTGGTATCCGTGGGGCCCGGAGGCGTTCGCCAAGGCCAAGGCGGAAAACAAGCCGATCTTCCTGTCGATCGGCTATAGCTCGTGTTACTGGTGTCACGTCATGGAGCGAGAGAGCTTCATGGACGAGGAAATCGCCAAGTCGCTGAACGCCAGGTTTGTCTGCATCAAAGTGGATCGCGAAGAGCGGCCGGATGTTGATCAAGTCTATATGACCGCGCTTCAAGCTTTCGGTAGCGGCGGCTGGCCGATGTCAATGTTCTTGACGCCCGATGGTCGCCCGTTTTATGGCGGAACGTATTTCCCACCCAAAGAGCGGGATGGGATGCCCTCGTTCCGGATGGTGGTCGAGGGCGTGGCAGACACCTACCGCGACGATCGGCTTGAGGTCGATCGCGCCGGTGATCGGCTTGCTGAAGTCGTGCGTAAAGCCTCTGCCGGTGGGGCCTTCAAGAAGCAAGTCCCGCTAACCCGAAGCCTCGCCGTCGCCTGTCGAGAGAAGCTCGCCGACCAATTCGACCCAGAGTACGGTGGATTCGGATACGACCCAGCCAATCCCCGCCGGCCCAAGTTCCCCGAGCCGGACAATCTCATGTTCTTGCTCGATGCTCATCGTCGGGATCTGGTGTCAGCATCCAAGCCCGCCGTCGGCGTTAAGGGTCGCGATCCGCTCGTGATGACCCTGACAACCATGGATCGAATGGCGCGTGGCGGAATCCGCGACCATCTGGCCGGCGGCTACCATCGCTACTCCACCAACCGCTTTTGGACTGTTCCTCACTTCGAGAAAATGCTCTACGACAACGCTCAGCTCGCCTCGGCACACCTCATGGCGTTTGAGCTTGCGGGCGACCCACGCTGGAAACGCGAGGCTGAAGCGACGTTCGCGTATGTCCAAACCTCGATGACCTCCCCTGAAGGTGGTTTCTATTCCGCGCTCGACGCGGAAACGGATGGCGAGGAAGGGGGCTACTACGTCTGGTCCAAGGGACAGGTCGAGAAGCTGCTGGGTGATCAGTATGACGCTTTCGCCCAAGTGTATGGGCTGAAACGACCTGCGAACTTTGAGAAGGATCGGTATATCCTGTTAGAAGTTCGGCCCAGGGCCGAGCAGATGGACACCTTGAAGCTCGACGAGATGACACTCGAATCGAGTCTGATCGCCAGCCGATCCAAGCTGCTTGCTGTGCGAAACAATCGCCCTGCCCCGTTGCGGGACGACAAGATCCTGACCTCGTGGAATGGCCTGATGATCGCGGCCTATGCCGACGGTTACCGCGTCCTCAAAGACGACAACTACTTGAAGACCGCCGATCGCGCTGCCGACTTCTTACTCGCGAAGCTTCGCACGCCCGAAGGGCGATTGCTCCGAACCTATCGAGCGGGTCAGGCCAAGCTCGCGGCATATCTGGAAGACTACACGTTCCTAGCTCATGGGCTGCTACGATTGCACGCGGCCACAGGAGATCCCAAGCGGTTGGCCCAGGCCAAGGAACTGACCGATCGGATGCTCGCCGAATTTGGAGATGAGAAGGATGGGGGCTTCTTCGACACATCGGAAGGCCACGAGAGCCTGCTGGCCAGGCCTAAGACCATCCAAGACAATGCCCTGCCGAGCCCAAATAGTGTCGCAGTTCGGAACCTCGTCGCCATCGGCTCCCTGACGGGACAGGAGCGATATCTAGATGAGGCTGGGAAGACGCTCAAGGCACTCAGCCCGACTATGGCTGCGATGCCTCATGCCGCCCCGTTGTTGTTAGTAGGGTTGCAAGAATACCTCGACGCTCGCCCCGAAGCATTTGCCGCTGAGCCCGTGGTTGCCGTTGTTTTCGAACCTCAGGCTCCCGCGAAACTGACTGTTCTGACTGCCAAAGCGGCGACCGTCGGCGATGCCGCAATCACTCCGGGGTCTACGATCGAGGTTTCGGTCGAGGTCACCATCAAAGAGGGTTGGCATATCTACGCGAACCCCCCCGAGTCGGAGTCAGCCCGGCCGACGGTTCTGACGCTTGCGGCGGATGCGCCTGGTAAGCTGACGAAGGTAAACTATCCGCTTGGCGAGATCAAACCGCTGGGAGGTCCGGATGGAGAAAAGGCCGCGATCTACGAAACCAAGGCAAAAATTATCGGTAGACTCGAACTCAACGCAGACATGAAACCCGGTCCATTGAAGCTGGTCTTTCCGCTCAAGTACCAGGCGTGCAACGACCGTTCTTGTCTGGCCCCCGCAACCCTGAACGTGCTCCTGGACTTGAACATCGTTGCCAAACCGTGATGCTGGCTTCACGCGTGAAGCTGTTCGACTTGCCAGTCCTCTAGGTCAACGGTTGCACCACGACCCAGGAAATGGACGATCGCCACGAAATGGTCACGTTTTCCTCTTCGAACGATTGTGCCGACCATCCCCTTCAGAGGTCCAGTCACGATCTTGACGGTCGAACCCACAGGGAAAGTGGGCTCGGGAATAACCGCCAACCCTGACCCGAGTAAGGTATGGATTTGATGCAAATCGTTGTGAAGATTTTCCTGGTCGGCAACCTCAAGGACTCCGACCAAGCGGTGTCCACGTAGTGCCTGGACACGTTCGGTCTCTTCCCCGAGTAGGAAAAGGTAGCCTGGGAAGAGGGGTAAAATTGTACGAGTCTTACGCCCCGCTGGGGTCCGGCTCTCGTGGAGCACCTGGGGAAGGTAGTGAGAGATTTGCTGATGATGCAGGTCGCGCGCAGCCGCCTTTTCTTGCCGAGGCTTGGTATGGAGGCACCACCAACGCCCTTGTCGTGGAGCTTGGCGATAAACCTCCCAAAGGTCAGGTGGGAACATGTCGGGTTCTACCGGCAGAATGGGCATCGCAGTCGCTCTTCAATCGATCAAAATACGTGCGAAGATTAACCAGCAATGTCGCTATGCTTGTCCAGATTCTTCGGCGCGTCAAGACCTGGACCTCAACCGTTTGTGAACGAGATTTGATCAGGACGGTGAACTTTCCATCACATTCAACCCACTTCTGAGTTGCTCAAGGGCACGGAGCCTCGCCTTATTATGAAGTTGTTACGTTCAAAGCCACTCTGTGGTCTGCTCAATCTTCACAAACCCACCGGAATGACCTCCCGTTCGGCGCTCGATTTTGTCGCGAAACCACTCAAGGGACTCAAAGTCGGACACGCGGGCACACTCGATCCTTTAGCTTCTGGAGTCTTGGTCGTTGCGGTGGGAGCCGCAACTCGGCTGATCTCCTACGTCCAGGACTCGATGAAAACCTACCAAACCGTGGTGCGTCTTGGGGCGACGAGCAATACGCTCGATGCGGACGGGGATATCACCGAGCGCGCTGACCCTATGATCCCCACTCTATCCCAAATTGAGAAGGCGGTGGTCGGCCAGCTCGGTGTCATCTCCCAGATCCCTCCTCAATTCTCCGCCCTCAAGGTTGAAGGACGTCGGGCCTACGACCTCGCTCGGGCCGGTACGGTCGTGGAACTCGCTGCGAGAGACGTTCGGATCGACCGGATCGAGATCATTGGATACACCTGGCCCCGCCTGACTCTCGAAATCGACTGCGGCGGAGGGACTTACATTCGCTCGATCGCACGAGACCTCGGCGAAGTCCTGGGCTGCGGGGGAGTTGTCGAGGTTCTCATCCGGACCCGGATCGGTCCGTTCCATATCGAGACCGCCCTCGATCCATGCACGCTCGCGCCCCAATCGATCGCCGATCACCTCCTGCCTGCGTTGGCGGCGCTCGGCCAACTCCCTTCTGTGTCGATTGACGAGGCTCAGCGATTAGAGCTCCTCCAAGGTCGGCCATTGCGGTTAGACCAGGTGTCGGGCCGGGGGGAGGTCAGCCTCGTTGGTCCAGATGGGCTCCTGGTGGCTGTCGGCGAATGGAGCCAGGACGGCCTGATCTGGCCGCGAAAAGTACTCAGTGGTAGTTGACTGTCGGGGTTGAGGATGAACCGAAGATGAAGGGTGCGTGTCGAACGATTACGGCCTTCACATTGACGCCCTGATCGGCCTGCTCCTACAATTCGAGCGTCGAACCTTCCTGAGTTACCCACGGTATGAGGTCGAATCCGACTTTGATCGAAACAAAGAGCACCGAGCGGGCTGATCGCCACGAGAAGGCGATTCTGGTTAAACTGCTTCTTCCCGACGGTGAATACAACGCCGACGACCCTCTGGATGAAATCCGGGGGTTGGCGAAGACCGCCGGGCTGGTGGTCGCGGGGGGGATGCTCCAGAAGCGCCGGGATGTCGATATTGCGACGTACGTAGGATCTGGCAAAGTCGGCGAGTTGAAAGAACTTGTCGAGGCGCATGAGGCCGACCTCGTCGTCTTCGACAACGACCTCGGGCCGGGACAGACCCGTAATCTGGAGAAGCTGCTAGGTGTCAAGGTCATCGACCGGACTGAGGTCATCCTCGACATCTTCGCCACGAGTGCGCGGACTCACGAGGCACACCTTCAGGTTGAGCTCGCCCAGCTCGAATATGCGCTCCCTCGACTCAAGCGATTGTGGACCCACTTGTCACGCTACAAGGGGGGTATCGGCGTTCGGGGGCCTGGTGAGAAGCAGCTCGAAGAGGACCGGCGGCTCGTCGGACATCGCATCCAAGATCTCAAGGCCAAGCTCTCAAAGGTCCAAGCCCGGAAGGAACGCGAAGTCGCGGCCCGGGGTGAAGCTGCCACCGTATCCCTGGTGGGCTACACCAACGCAGGCAAGAGCACATTGATGAATGCCCTCACGGGGGCTGATGTCTACATCGCAGACAAGCTCTTCGCCACGCTCGATACCCGCACACGGAAGTGGGGCTTCGATGGAGGGGGGCATGTCCTGCTCTCGGACACGGTCGGGTTCATCCGCAACCTGCCGCACACCCTGGTGGCCTCGTTCAAAGCGACCCTCGAAGAGGCGAGTCAAGCCGACTTGCTCCTCCACGTCGCCGACGCTTCCAATCCAGAGGCTGAGTCACAGATTCAAGCCGTTAAGGCCGTGCTTGAAGAGTTAGGGCTCGACTCGAAACCAACGATCTTGGTCCTCAATAAATCGGACAAGGTCCCCGATCGCTCGTATGTCGACATTCTCAAGGCCCACCACGCCAACTGTGTCGAGATTAGCGCTGCCCATAAGCAGGGCCTCGATCGGTTGGAGGCTGCGGTCCGGGATGTCCTGAACGAAACCTCGCTCGATGTCGAAATCGAGATTGGTGTCGAAAATGGGCGGGTTCTTGCCTACCTCTCGCAGTACGCCCAGATCGAAGGTCGTAATTATGTGGGTGAGGATAAGGTCGTGCTTCAGTGCCGACTCCCTCGTCGCTGCCTTGACTTCCTGAACGAACACGGAGCCCACGTCCGAAACAACGGACAACGGCTCTATGCATGACTCCGTCACCAGATTTGTAGCCGACAAGGGTTGACTAGATGATTGCCTCCGACCCGGTCGCCTGGCAAACTAACGCACAGGAGACGCCCCGCCCCGGGGGGTCTGTCGCGCTATCTGACAGGAGGAGTCGGTCGTCATGTCTATTTCTGTCGCTCGTCCGATGGCCTGGAGACGAGCCCTCGCTCTAGGCCTCTTCATTCTCGCTCCGATTTCGATTCTGCGAGCCCAGACTCCAGCGGAAACTGCACGCTCAGCCCGCTTCGTGGCGGCATTTCAGAATCCTGACGGTGGTTTCGCTGGGTCTCCCGGTGGAAAGTCGAGTCTCGGATCAACCTCTTCCGCAATCCGCATCTTGAAGACTGTGGGCGGTTCGATCCCTGACGTGCTCAAGTGCCTCGAATATCTCAGCTCATGCCATGACAAGAAGTCGGGGGGGTTCGCACCGACTCCCGGCGGTACCCCGGACGTTCGCACGACGGCGACAGGCCTGATGGCGGTCGCCGAAATGAAGCTCGCTACCGATGATATCGTTCAAGGGGCGATCAGATACTTTTCCGAGAACGTGAAAACGTTCGAGGATATCCGAATCGCTGTCGCTGGCCTCGAAGCCGTCGGCAAGACTTCGCCCGACTTCGCCCGCTGGACCAAACAGGTGAAGGACGATCGCAACCCCGACGGTCGGTACGGTAAAGGGGGCGGGATTGCCCGGTCGACCGGAAGTGCCGTTGTTGCACTCCTACGGATGGGCGTTCCCGTCGAGAATCGCGATGTCGTCGTGGGCGCAATCAAGGCCGGTCAGAAAGCCGACGGAGGTTGGGGCAAGGACGATGGCGTGCCGTCGGACCTCGAGACAACCTACCGAGTCATGAGATGCTTCTCAATGCTCAAGGAGCAGCCGAATCTCATCAGTCTTCGGAGCTATCTCCAGAGCCATCGCCAGTCGGATGGTGGATACGGTCCCACTTCTGGAGCCACCGCCGAACTCGGTTCCACCTATTTCGTGACGACTGTTCTCCGTTGGGTGGCTTTGCTCGACCATCAGCAACCACTCATCGAAACCGCTGGATTCCAGCCGCTCTTCAATGGTAAGGATCTCACAGGCTGGGAGGGTGAAACTTCACTTTGGTCGGTACGCAACGGCATAATCGTTGGTAAGTCGCCCGGCATCAAGCAAAATCAATTCTTGGCGACCGAAGCCTCTTATCACAATTTCGTCCTCAAGCTATCATTCCGACTGGTCGATGGCGTGGGAAATAGTGGCGTCCAGTTCCGCAGTAAACGGGTTCCCGGTACCGAGATGTCGGGCTATCAGGCCGATATCGGCGAGAACTACTGGGGATGCCTCTACGACGAGTCGCGCCGAAATAAGGTCCTGGTGCCGGCGAGCGAGAAGGCTCTCGAAGCCGTCGCTAAGAGCGGGTGGAATCATTATGTGATTCGCGCCGTTGGAGATCAGATCACCTTGACTCTTAATGGGATCAACTCAGTCACATATCGCGAAGAGAATAGCGAGATCGAGCGTGACGGCAAGATCGCGGTCCAGATTCATTCCGGTGGGCCGCTAGAAGTCGAGTTCAAAGATGTCTACATCCAGACACTTCCCGACCCCGATGCGTCGGCGGCCCTCTCCCCGGGATTCCAATCGGCGGTGGTGAAGACCCCGACGGGCGAGAAGCGTTATGCCTTCTCTCTCCCTCCTGGCTTCGACCCTAAGAAGACCTACCCAGCAGTCCTTTTCCTCCACGGATCAGGCGAACGTGGGACCGACGGCAAACTACCAACTCAAGCAGGGCTTGGCACTGCCATCGCAGCCCATCCCGAGAACTATCCCTTCGTGGGGATCTTCCCTCAGGCGGAAAAGACCTGGTCGGCGGATTCCGATGATGCCAAGAATGCTCTCTTGGCCCTCGAAGATGTCATCACCAAGGTAAAGATCGACCCCAAGAGAATCATTCTGACCGGGCTCTCGATGGGCGGACGGGGAGCATGGGAAGTCGGCGCAGCAAGTCCTGGCAAGTTCTCGTGTGTTGTGCCGATTTGTGCCATGGGACGGCTTGAGACAGTCGATGCTCTCAAAGCCTATCCGGTCTGGGCCTTGTGCGGCGACGCGGACCGCGACCTGACGGTGATCAACAATCGCCAGATGGTTCAGGGCTTGCAGAAGGCGGGCAACCAGGCCAAGCTGACAGAGTATCGAGGGGTCGGTCACAATAGCTGGGACCGTGCCTACACCGACCTGTCACTCATCGAGTGGATGCTCTCTCAGACGAGGAAATAATCGAGTCATGTTCGCACAAACAATGATGCTGTTGATCGCCCTTGCGGCTCCGTCGATCTTCGACGAGCCGCCTGTCAGCGAAATCCGCGACGTCGCCAAGCTCTTTGACCAGAAGACCGTGGAAGAGGCCCAGGCCAGTCTTCGTCAATCCGAGCGATTGAGTGGGGTTCCAACCCTGGTCGAGACCGTGAATAGCTTGGGTGGAGAGACAATCGAAGATGAGGCCCATCGTCGTTCGCGTGCCTCGGCACATCAGGGTATCTACATCCTGATCTCCAAGCGTGACCACAAGTTCGATGTCTTACTCTCGGAGCGTTACCACTTCCCCTCGCTCCCTGCGGCCGTGCGTGAAGCGTTACTCACCGAATTCAAGAAGGGAGATTTTGACGCAGGCCTTCACAAAGCAACCCTGGCGATCTCGGCGCAGCTCGATCGAGCTCGGCCAACGAGCAAACCTTCGACCGAAGCAGCGAGGCGATCTTTCGGCCTTCCGGGACCGAAGATGGATGTGGTGTCTACCCCAGTTGATCCAAAACTGCTCGTTATGAAGAATCAGTCTCGACTCACGCTGGCTGGAGCACGGGCGATACTCGCAGCGGCTGAGGCGAAGTCAATATCGATGGACTGGAACATGAACATAGCGGTTGTCGACGACGGTGGGCACTTGCTCTGCTTCGCAAGGTTGGATGGCGGGCGTCCAGCGAGTGCCGCAACGTCGATCACGAAGGCGATTAGCGCCGCGACGTTCCGGCAGGCCACAGGACCACTGCCCAAAGGCGCGGACTCACCGGATATCCTCCTCAGCCTGAGTGTGCAGAACGCTGCGGCGGCGAGTGGTGGGAAAGTGACCACTCTCCTAGGCGGGCTACCGATCATCGTCGAAGGACAAGTCATCGGAGCGATCGGCGTGGGAGGGGGAACTGGCGACCAGGATGCCGAAGTCGCACGGGCTGGGGTCGATGCATTCCAGAAAAACTTGAAAGCGGCGGACTCACACATCGAGTCCAAGGAGTGACCTGAAGTCACCCGAGATGCCCCCTGGCGGAACTCGCGCTGCGCGGTTCCGCCAGGGGAGACTTCGCTATCTGATCAAGGCTTGGCGATCTGATCCTTGGGACGTTGCGTCAGAAGAAACCCCATCAGGTCAGCAAATTCCGCCTCAGAAACTTGCTCACCCATATTGGCGGGCATAGGTGAAAGAGATGAAACACTCCGCTCATCAACCGATGACTTGCTAATTCGCACGTCTTTACCATTCGTGTCGGCAAGCACGAGAACTTCACCTTCCTCCCGAAGCAACAAACCAGAAATGACCTGGCCATCCTTCAAGGCGAGAGAGGTCGTGCGGAAGGCCTGATCGACATTTCGGTTCGGATCAAGAACATCCTCAATGAGCCGGTCGAGGCCGCGATAGCCAACTCCATCGAGTTGAGGTCCAACCTTTGCTCCTTGCCCACCAATCTGATGGCAGGTCGCACATTTCTGGTTGAAGACTTGGGCCCCTCGCCCTTGATCCGTCTTGAGGCCGGCAAAGCTTGACCGACGCTTTGCCATCAGCTCCTGCATCTTCGTGTCAGCAGGCGGTAAGCCGGCAAGAAGTTTGCCGAGTCGATCGTTCAGGTTCACGGGTTTGGCCGCTGTGAGCCGCAACTCAACCCCCTTTTCTTGCAGGAGGCGGGGAGACGCTTTGCCCGCTTCCATCGCGGCGAGCAATGCTTCAGCACCTGCCGGGCTAGAAGCAAGACCCGCCGCGATCGAACTCTGAACACGAGCGGGAGCCGTGGCAATAGCCGCGAGCACGGCACCCCGTGCCTCGGGGCTATTGATCCGAGACAAAGCGGCGGACGCCTGCTCGCGGAGTGACGGAGTGGCTTGCGTGTCGGCCACGACTTTGCCAACGGTCGCTGTCGCCTTGGTTGGGTCGATCGACATCAGGGAATTGATTGCTGCGATACGCGATGCTTCGGCTATCGTGGCTCGTTCGACCAACAATCCCAAGGGATCGATCGCCTCCGACAATCGGAAGCTGGAGGCCAAATCAATCCCTGCATTGATTTGGGTAAGTTGATCGCTCGAGAGCAGGGTCGCGGTCAACTCGACGGCCCATTGTCTCGCTTCCTGGCTAATCACCGCGCCCCGCTCTTGAGTACCCTGCTGGATCGCTTTCAAGATCGCGACCCGCACGAGCAAGTCACTTGCATTTCGGGCAAGAGGCAAGAGTGAGGCGACCGTATCCACGCTCCCATACCGGGCGATCTGGCGAGCGTGTTCGGCCAGGCTTGCGGGTTCTCGTTTCGCGAATTCTAGCAAGAACGAGGCGGCCTCTACCGTCGGCACTCCCGGTGCCACATCGGCAAGGTCTCGTGCATCCTCGGGGGTAATCTGTCCCAGCTTCGTCCAGGTCTCCGATGGGATGAGCTGATCACGGAGCGCCATGCGGACGACGTGTAAGAGGTGCGTATCGTCCTGGGCGACAGAGTGCTTGAGATCGATCAAAGGCCGGATGTTCTCAGCGCCTGGATGCCGACCCAATGCGTCGGCCGTGGCTCGACGTACGAACGCATCTTCATCTTTCATTGACGTGAGTACAAGAATGCGTTCGTCCGAGGAGAGGGTGGGTCGTTCAGAAAGAATTCGTATCGCGTGCGTTCGGACGACGGCCTCCTTGTCTTGAGTCGCCGCCGTCAAGTCCTTCGAGGTCAGTGCCTCCAGACGTTCGGCAGCCCACAGAGCGTGCGACCGAGCGTTGGGGTCCTTACTTGATCGATAGGCTAAGAGGATGGGGGCGACAGCCTCTTTGCCACGCGTGACCAGGTTGTTGGTGGCTTTCGTCCGTACGGTCAAGTTCGGGTGCGACAGATTCGCGACCAGTTCGGTCACGCTCGCCTTGCTGAAGTCTTGCGGGGCCGGGGTGCCAGCGATCTTGCCATCCTTCCCTTTGTAGACAATCCGCCAAATCCGACCCCGTTCGCGATCTCTGCCCGGATGGGTCAACGGAACCTCATAATGTCCAATGACCTTGTTATAAAAATCGGCCACATAGAGCGCCCCATCAGGCCCGAGACGGATATCCACCGGTCGGAACCATGGGTCTTCACTACTCATGAAGTCGGGTTGTTCAATCGCCTTGTAAGTCGAACCGTGACGTTCGAGCCTGTCGCGGTTGATCCTCGCCGTCACCACGTTGCCGACAAAGAGATTGTCGTGATACTCGCGAGGGAACGCATCGGCAGCGTAGTAGGTAATCCCGGCAATCCCAGTCGAGCCATGGTCGTGGGTCATCATCTCAGGCGCGAATCCCAGACCATCGTGGGGCTTGCCGAAGCTGGGGTACCAGCCCCCCCGAAGGAGTTGATACACCGGCCTGGTGTGGCAATCGGTGGAGTATAAGTTGCCGAGGGGATCGAAGCTCAATCCGAACGGATTGACCTGACCGTGGGTCACATACTCTAGGTGTGTTCCGTCTGGTTTCATCCGATAGGTGTTGCCAGACTGCATGATAATCGGCTTCTTGTCGGAACCTTCAACCTTCGACTCGTTATTGAAGCCATGGCATGCGTAGATCCAACCGTCGAACCCCCAAGCAAAAGCATTGGTCATCCCATGCGTGTCACGGTGTCCGAACGTCTTATAGATCGGAGTCCGGACATCCGCCTTCCCGTCGCCGTCGGTGTCCGTGAGCTTGAGAATGTTCGGAATCGAATGGACCAGAGCTTCGTGACCGTCACCCAGCGGAAGGATCCCTATCGGGATGTTGAGACCATCGGCGAATGTCGTGCTCTTGCGGGCTAAGCCGTCTGGACCGAAATCCTCAAGGATGATGACGCGATCGCGTGGCTTGACCGAGTCGGGGGCGGGAAAGGGGTATTCCACAGTGGAAGTCACCCAAAGCCGGCCCCGATCGTCAAAACTAATGTTCATAGGCTTGTTGATTGTGGGCTCGGATGCGACGAGTTGTGCCTCAAATCCTTCGGGGAGCTTGAAGCCGGCACGTTCTGCGGCAGGCAGCCGAGGGCCGGTGGGCGCGACCAATTCAGGAGGCTCCTGAGCTCTGGCGAAGAGACCAAGAGCAAGTGTAACCACACATGCCGCAGTGGTCGGGAATAACAGGCGCATGGAGTTCTCTCCGGGGTGTCGCAACGGGTCGAGTCAGGCAGGCAGGCAGAACGCATGATCTCTCGAATTTGACCAAGCGGCAAGTCCACGCTGACTTGTGATCCAACCTCCATCCAGATTACCAATTTATGCCTCTTTGTATCGACGATCAAATCTGGTATGGTTCACGGTCCTCGCATGCGACGTCGGCATGTTGGGACCCCACTCAAGGAGGCGGGCTACACCGTAGTGCCCATGATCGCTGATGATCGGACAAGCCAGTCACTGCATATTTGGTCGCTGATGGTCGTTCTTGGTTGGCTGAGTGGTTGGGCCGTCGCGTGGTTTGGCTGGGTTGGCCTCCTCCCGACAGTTTTTACTTTAGTGATTGGCTGGCAACTGACACGCCGTTCACGTGAGCTGGCCAGGAGGAAACGAATTCGGCAAGAGGCCTGGACCGAGGCCCTGCCCGCCATCGTCTGGAGCATCGGGCCCGACGGGGTTTGTGACTACACAAACAGCCAGAGCAACGACTTCTCCGGCATGTACCGGCGAGAGGATTCTCACAGCGTCTGGCTTTCTGTCATCCATCCCGAAGATCGCCCACGCCTACTTAGAGCGTGGGAACAGGCAAAGCTCGACTGCGTCTCCTTCGATATCGACTTTCGCGTCCGTCGCAGTGTTGATGGTCACTATCGTTGGCATCACGCCAAGGTTGTGCCTCATTTTGCAGCCCCTGAACAATCAGCGCGTTGGTTCTGCTCGGCTATCGACATTCACGACCTGAGACACTCCGAGAATGTGTTTCGCCTGGCCGCCGAAGCAGGAGAACAACTGGCTGGGTCACTCGATCTCGCGACGACGCTCCGGACGGTCGTCGAACTCGGAGTACCACATCTTGCGGACTGGGGTTACGCCTACCTGTTCGATAGCAACTCTCATGTCGAAACCGCTTCGACTCATACTGATCCCTCGCGAATCGCCGTCGTGAACCAGATTGCGGAATGGTGTCGGATTGGCGTTAACACTCCATCGAATTACGTTCACATGCTCAATCATTTGAAACCAATCTTGATGGAGAATGTGAACAAGACAAGTCTAGAGACTGTGAATCTCTTCGACGAGACCCGATCCTTGCTGTTGGAGTTAGAGTGCCGCTCGCTGATCGCGGTGCCTCTGGTGTTGCAAGGTAAAACGATGGGGGTCTTGACGTACGCGACCTCGCATTCGGAGCGACGGCTCGACCAGGATGATCTCAAGCTGGCGACGGACCTCGCGCGGCGGGCTTCGATCGCGGTTGAGAATTCGCGGCTTTATCGCGAGGCCACAGAGTCTCTTGCCCTCCTTGACACTTTGGTGAATTCCGCACCTGTCGGGTTCTGCTATCTGGACAGTGAGCTTCGTGTCGTAAGGGTCAACGAGAGGCTTACCGAGATGAGCGGTAGGACTGCGTCCGATTTTGTCGATCGCCATCCCGAACAAATTCTCGAGCCATCCGTGTACGCCCAAATCGCGCCCCACCTTCAGAGAGCACTCGCCGGCGAGGCTGTGCTCAGTCTTGAGATGAGTTTTCCTCCCGGAAGTGACCCGGACGATTTACCGATCGACACTCTCTCAAGTTATTATCCAGTCTACTCACCTCACGATCATATCCTCGGTGTGGGAATCACTATTGTGGACATCACCGATCGGAAGCGTGTGGAGCGGGAACTCGCCAACGCAAAGGAGGCTGCGGAAACGGCGAACCGCTTCAAGGACCGATTCCTGGCCGTCCTCTCCCATGAGCTTCGTACACCGCTGACGCCAGTTTTGGCTGCGGTTGAGCTTTTGCTGGACTCGTCTGAAGAATTGGTGCCAGTGCCAAGGGAGAGCCTGGAGATGATCCGCCGCAACATCGGGCTCGAAGCTCGGCTAATCAACGACTTGCTCGATGTCACGCGGATCGGTCGCGGCCAAATCGAACTCGATTTGGAGCCTCTGGACGTTCATACGCTTATTCGTCAGGCGGTCGAGATCTGTCGAAGTGAGATCGTCGAGGCGGGTCACACACTGACAATGACGCTCGAGGCGAGTTCTTCAATTGTTCAGGCTGACCCACTGCGACTCCTCCAAGCGGTCTGGAACCTGATCAAAAATGCGGTAAAGTTTACTCCCAAACATGGCAATATTGAGATTCGGACCAAGAACCGCGACGGCCTCTTGATTCTCGATGTCGAGGATGACGGAATCGGAATCTCTCCCGAATTCCTCTCAAAAATCTTCGACTTTTTCGTCCAGGGATCGAGCCAGGGACTCAATAATCGTTACGGACTGGGACTTGGGCTTGGCATCAGTCATTGGGTCGTCAGTGCTCACGGTGGCACAATCGAAGCCATAAGCGGGGGACTGGGGCAAGGGGCTCGATTCGTGGTCGAACTTCAAACCATTACGAGCCCGATTCACGCCGGCGTGCATGCGAGCGTTGATCGTCGAGTCCTCCAATCACAACGACTACTCGTCGTCGACGATCATGAGGATACCCGTGAAGTCATCGCCACTGCCCTACGTCGCCGTGGCTATGAAGTCGATACCGCTTGCGGAGTAGCGGAAGCTCTTGATCGTGGATTGTCTCAAGAGTACGACCTGCTCATCAGCGACATCGCACTCTCCGATGGGAGCGGACTCGACCTCATGGAACGACTGAAGTTAGAGCGTGGTCTGCTGGGTATCGCCCTTTCGGGTTATTGCGACGACGACGATCAACTCCGCAGCCAGGAGGTCGGCTTCGTCGAATTCCTGCTCAAGCCAGTCGATTTTGGCCGACTCCTCCAGGCCATTAAACGCGCGGTGGATTCCACGCAAAAAGCGTGATCAACGTGCCGTCAGGATCGATCAGCTTCGAAGACCGAAAACCCTCGAGGTCGTCTTCGATTTCAGAAATCTCGACTCCCAAAGACCGTAACCTTCCAAATTCCGCAGGGAGGTCAATCACCTCAAATGCGAGTCGCACTCCTGAAACCTGGACGCTTGGACAGACCTTGAGGGCAAGTCGGGCATTTCCGGAAGCCAGGAGAGCGAACCCCCGGGCGTCGTCCAACAACTCGACCTCCAGGCCAAGGATCTCGTGATACCAAGCCAGAGAGCGAGATAGATCTTGGACCCACAACTCGACCATGAACAGACTTGGAATTTGAGTCTCCGTCATTCGAGTATTCTGGTCGAAATGCGTGGGGTTGCCCAGTTGGCGTTGACCGAACTCGTCAAAGGACTAGAATTTTGGCCGGAGCGCTCTTTATTGTTGGAGAAGGATGAGTTGATGGCCGACGAGTCGCACGAGAGTCTGGAATCGATCCGGCTGGAGAAACTTCGGCGGATCGAAGCGTTGGGGCTTGATCCCTGGGGCTCACGCTTCGATGGCCACCAGCCCATCGCGGATGTCCGCCAGATACCGATTCCTGAAGGCGCGGAACGCGGCCCCAAGGTCCGAGTCGCTGGCCGGATCATGCTCCGGCGGGGTCAAGGAAAAGTCAACTTCCTGGAACTCCGAGACTGGACCGATCGAATCCAGATCTTTGTCGGTAAGAACCAGGTCGGTGAAGCAAGCTGGAACCTGGCTGCGGAACTTGACTTGAGCGATCTGCTCGGAGTTGATGGGGCCCTCGGCTACACTAAGACAGGCGAACTCACAATCTTCGCCGAGTCGTTGACATTCCTGGCCAAAAGTCTGGCTCCCCCACCCGAGAAGTGGCACGGGCTAACCGATCATGAGCAGCGGTCGCGCCAGCGTTACGTCGACCTGTTCAGCAACCCCGAATCGATGACGACCTTCCTCGGGCGAACCAAGGTTCTCGCGGCTTTCCGCAAGGTCATGGCCGAGCGAAGTTTCGTTGAAGTGGAAACGCCCACGATGCAGGTCATTGCCGGCGGCGCGGCCGCTCGCCCCTTCATCACCCACCACAACACCCTCGACCTCGACCTCTTCCTGAGGATCGCTCCCGAACTTTACCTCAAGAGATTACTCGTCGGTGGGATGGAACGCGTCTTCGAGATCGGCCGCGTCTATCGAAATGAGGGGATTAGCCCCAAGCATAACCCCGAGTTCACCATGTTGGAGGCCTACCAGGCCTACGGCGACTACCACAGTATGATGGACTTGACCGAAGCACTCATCTCTGGCGCGGTTGAAGCTGTTGGCGGTGGCTTTGTCCGGCCCTGGGGCGAGTCCTCGGTCGATTTCACGCCCCCATGGCCACGACGAACCTATGCCGACCTGTTCCAGGAGCATGCGGGGGTCGATCCCACCGATACTGTGGCGGTCCTGGCCAAGGCTGAGGAATTGGGGATGGCCACCACAGGTAAGGACCCCGACGTCGTCGTCAGCGAGATCTTCGAGCGGCTCGTCGAGGATTCCCTGATAGGCCCAATTTTCGTGATCGACTACCCGGCTGCGATCTGTCCTCTGACCAAGCGGAAGTCTTCAAACCCGCGAGTTGCTGAACGGTTTGAGCTCTTCGTACATGGGATGGAGCTGGCGAACGCGTACACAGAATTGAACGATCCCCTGCTTCAGGAATCGCTGTTCCGAACTCAGCTTGCAGGTCAGAAAGCCGAAGACTCGATGGCCAAAATGGACGACGACTTCGTACGGGCGTTAAAGCATGCGATGCCACCCGCAGGAGGCCTGGGGATCGGCATGGATCGGCTCTGTATGCTTCTGATGAACAAGTCAAATATTCGTGATGTCATCCTGTTTCCGCTGATGCGGCCGCAGGCCTGATCGGTAGGATTGCAAGTGGGTGGAGCCCACCTTTCGCGGGAACGCATGGAGGCGTGAGAGCGATGTACAAATATCTGCTTTGCTGGCGTTACTTGCGGACACGCTACATCGCTCTTGCGAGCGTTGTCAGTGTCATGCTTGGGGTCGCCACTCTGATCGTCGTCAACTCGGTGATGGCCGGGTTCTCGGAAAAGATGCGCGATCGGCTGCACGGGGTACTGGCCGATGTCGTCGTCGGGTCGTGGGACCTCAACGGATTCTACGATCACGAGGAGGTCATGGCGCGTATCAAACAGGTCGTTGGCGACCAGGTTGAAGCGATGGCCCCGACCATGGAAACGGTCGGTTTTATGGAAATCAAAGCTGGGGGCCAAGGAACCATCACCCGCAGCGTTCAAGTTCACGGGATTCGCCCTCTCGAACGCGCCAAGACCGGCGACTTCGCTGAGTTTCTCGTCAACGACAAGCTGACAGACAAGGGTGAGTATGAGAGAATTCCACCCAGTTTTGAAGTGTCGCAGGAACTGAAAAAACTCTCCTCACCGGCGGGGAGCTTGTTGATGGAAGAGGCTGTCGACCCCGCGATGAAGGCAATTCTCGAAGAGCAGATGAATGAGGATGTGCCCGACTTCGGAGCGATCGTAGGTTTTGCACTCTCCACGTCTCATTTCGAAGGTTCCGATCACTTCATGATCAAGCCGGGTTCACGAATCCGACTGACCTTCGCGGCTGCAGGATCGAAAATCACACCCGCCTACGACTCGTACACCACCGTCGGCTTCTTTAAGAGCGGGATGAGCGAGTACGATTCGACCCACGTTTATATTCCCCTCGAACGCATGCAGTACATGCGAAACCTTGGCGACGGCAAAGGACATGGGGCCGTTAACCAGATTCAGATCAAAGCCAAGCCGGGAGCGGACCTCGACGAACTTGCCGCCAAAGTCCAACTCACTCTCGATCGGATGCGACCGCAATACTTCCGGGTCCAAACCTGGGAGCATATGCAGGGGTCACTCCTCGCCGCCGTGGCAGTGGAACAGAGTATTCTCAACATCCTCCTGTTCTTCATTATCGCCGTGGCTGGTTTCGGAATTTTGGCGATCTTCTTCATGATCGTGGTCGAAAAGACCCGCGATATCGGCATCCTCAAGGCCTTGGGTGCTAGCACCTCCGGGGTGCGAGGGATTTTCCTGGGTTATGGACTGCTCCTGGGCATCGTCGGGAGCGGCGTGGGGATGATCGGTGGCCTGCTCTTCGTCCGCTATATCAACGTCATCGAAGGTGGGTTGAGCAAGCTGACGGGCCGCAAGGTTTTCGATGACTCCATCTACTATTTCAGCGAAATACCGACCCTGGTCCAACCTTGGACGGTGGTTTGGATCGTCGGAGGGGCTCTCTTTATCGCCGTAACTGCGAGTGTCTGGCCAGCACAACGCGCGGCCAAGCTCCACCCCGTGCGGGCTCTTCGGTTCGAGTGATCAGGTCGTCAGGTCGGAATCCCACATGGGAGACTTGAGGATCTCAGGTCTCCAAACTCAACTCAAGGAGGGTGTGATGTCGATTCACCTTGCGGCCGAGGGACTCTTCAAGAGTTACCACAAGGGTCGAACAGAAGTCCCGGTTCTGCGCGGGGTTGATCTCGAAGTCGAACGGGGCGAGCTTGTCGCCGTGATCGGTTCAAGTGGATCAGGCAAGAGCACACTCATGCACTTGCTGGGCCTGCTCGATGGTCCCGATGCCGGGCAAGTCTTCCTTGACGGTCGGCGGATCGACAATGTCTCGGAACGGAATCGCGACGCGCTTCGGAATCAGACATTCGGTTTCATCTTCCAGTTTTATCACCTGATGCCAGAGCTAAGCGCCCTTGAGAATGTAATGATGCCGCACCTGATCCGACAAAGTCTCTTCGGATACTTTAAGAATCGGACCCGTCTCAGGGCGGAAGCCGCGCACTTGCTCAAGCGCGTCGGGCTTGGCCATCGGCTCGATCACAAGCCCAATGAACTCTCTGGCGGCGAGTTGCAACGGGCAGCGATCGCACGAGCTCTCTGTGGCGGCCCTGATATCGTGCTCGCGGACGAGCCGACCGGGAACCTCGACGCAGAAACCGGCCAGAGTATCCTTGAACTGTTGCGCGACTTGAACCGTGAGCGAGGGCTCACTATGATGATGGTTACCCACGACCCGCTGATCGCCGCGCAAGCCGATCGCATCGTCCGCCTCGTTGAGGGGCGGATCGAGGAGTGGTCCCCCGCCCTGGCCTGAACCAAACGGGCTTTCGTGGGCGGGGCGACGCCGCCAACGCCGGGGAAGCTTATGAGTTTGAAGATTTATATCGGCGGCAAGCTCTACGATAAGGCCGACGCCAAGATCAGTGTCTACGACCACGGTCTACTCTACGGAGACGGCGTGTTCGAGGGGATTCGTGCCTACGCGGGCAAAGTCTTCCGCATGGCGGACCATGTCGATCGCCTTTACGACTCCGCAAAGGCGATCCATCTCGTCATCCCGATGTCGAAGGCCGAGATGGCCGAGGCGATCAATAGCACGATCAAGGTCAACAACCTGAGCGATGCCTATGTCCGCCTGGTTGTGACACGGGGCGCTGGAAGCCTCGGGCTCGACCCACGCAGAACATCTGACCCCCAAGTCATCATCATCGCCGACTCAATCAGCCTCTACCCCGCTGAACTCTATGAGACCGGCCTGAAGATCGTCACCGCCGGCACAATGCGAAACCATCCGGGCGCTCTGAATCCTCGGATCAAATCGCTCAACTACCTGAACAACATACTTGCCAAGATCGAAGGTACCAACGCGGGCTGTCTCGAAGCCCTGATGCTCAATCATAAAGGTGAAATCGCCGAATGCACAGGCGATAATATCTTTATTATCAAGCATGGTGAAGTACACACTCCTTCGATTGACTCCGGGATTCTTGAAGGAATCACTCGCGATGCAGTGATTGAGATTGCCAGGAGCATCGGGCTGCAAGTGACCGAGCGGATTATGGACCGGCATGATGTCTACACCGCCGACGAGTGCTTCCTGACAGGAACCGCCGCCGAAGTGATCCCGGTGGTCGAGTGCGACGCCCGACCGATCGGCGATGGGACCCCTGGTCCGATCACGAAGGATCTGCTCAAGCGATTCCACCAGATTGCTCGGGAAGGCTAACGAATGGGGCTGTGTTCGTAGGGATTCCGAACTCAAAAGTCGATTATCAGGATCCTTGTTCTCGGAATCCTGCCCCTTGCGGAGACTTGCTCCCGTGACAACGATTCGCTCCATCCTGGCACCGACGGATTTTAGCCCGCACTCAACCCAAGCTGTTCGGTATGCCTGCGGGCTCGCCGCTCAGCTTGGTGCCACCCTCCACCTGCTCAATGTTCTGCCCGACATCGTCCCCGCCGGCCCCGACCTGATGCTCGCCCCGACCCTTCCTCCTGAGTTCTATCAGCAGAGCGAGAATCAGTCCCGTCAGCAACTCCGGAAGCTTCTCGATCCTAGCTGGGGAATTCCGAAGGGGGTTGAGGTCGATATTCGTTGGGGTGGCGGTGTCGAGGGGATTGTCGATTATGCGACCGATCGCAAGATCGATTTGATCGTCGTCGCAACCCACGGTCGAACCGGTCTCCAGCATATGCTCATGGGTTCGATCGCGGAACGCATCGTTCGAGAATCACCCTGCCCGGTCCTGACCGTTCGGGCTGAGTGAGGCCTGTCACCAGCGGGCCTTCCCCCCACACCCAACTTCTTTGGAGTGAGGTGGGGCCCTCGTCGATTCGAAGCTGGCTGAGCCTCCTGGCGAGTTTACGCGTCGAAATGCCTCCAGACCGAAGCGGGAAGGCCGGTCTTGGTAACATCTTTCCAATCGACAACAACATCGATCAAACCTGTGCCAATATCATAGACCCAACCGTGCAAACGCGGGATGCCACCCGACGTGTCGCGGGTCTTGCGGACCACCGTAAGGTGCATGAGATGCTCGACCTGACGACGCACATTTTCCTTGACGACTTCTCGGAGGAAGCTCTCTCGTTCCAGACTGGTACCACGTTCGGCAAGGGTTCGATTGATCGATAGGCCGGCTCGGGTGACGCTCATCAACCAATCACCGACGTAGCCATCCGGGGGATTCTCGGAACATGCCGCCGCCACACCTCCACACCCATAATGGCCGATGACGACAATATCGGGAATCTTCAGCGTCTCAATGGCGTACTGCATGACTGCTGCCGTATTACTATCGTTTGGTGCCACGACGTTGGCAATATTGCGATGAACAAACAGGGTCCCAACCGCCTCGCCTAGCATGATCTCAAGGGGAATTCGCGAGTCGGAGCAACTAATCACAACCAGTCTGGGGCTCTGACCCTCCACGTGGCGAGCAAAGTATTCCGGGTCACGCTCCACTTGTCCTGCGGCCCAGAGTTGATTCAGTTCGAGGAGGTCGGCGAGCGGGTCGGACTCAGGCATGGGTGTGGCGTCCGCAATGCTGGATGGCTACATTAAACAGAACGATGAGTCAGTCTACCGCGCAGAGGTTCTCCATGGCGGATTCTCAGGATCTCGAACGGCGAGTCATCTATCGCGGCAAGAAAATTGATCTTGCCTTGCAAACCGTAAGCCTGGCCGATGGCTCGACTGCGGAACGCGAAGTTGTAATCCATCGCGGAGCGGTGGCACTCTTGCCGATGGTCAGTGAAGACCATGTCTGCCTAATCATGAATCATCGCTACACGATCCAGAAGAGACTCCTTGAAGTCCCCGCTGGAACGATCGACCCAGGTGAATCTCCCGACCTGACAGCCGGTCGGGAATTGACCGAAGAGACGGGCTATTCCGCAGGTCGAATGGAACGAGTCGCCGAGTGGTGGGTCTCGCCTGGTGTCATGAACGAGCGCATGTACCTTTACGTGTGCCGCGACCTCGTTCTTGGTCAGTCTGATCATCAACTCGACGAGCAACTGGAACCGGTGATCGTGCCTTGGAAAGACGCGGTGGAGATGGTCTTGGACGGTCGGATCGACGATGCCAAGTCCATGTTGGCGATCCTTTGGCATGATCGTGCTCGCAAATCAGCTAGAAACTAAGCTCACTTTCAGGATGAACCCGGATGTCAACACACCTCCAGACGATACTTCCGGCGGTCTCTCCAGAAACCTTTGGTGTTTTCGAGGTCTTGCAACTAACTCGTGGAACGGCGCTGGACTCGATTGTCGCGGCCGACTGGGTGACAATGTCACCCGGAAAGACGTCGGAGATCCATCGCCATAATGAGGCTGAGACAGTGCTGTGGATTATTGAGGGGACGGGCATTGTGGTGGTCGACGGAATGGATTTCCACGTTGCCAAAGGGGCACGATTGGCGATCGGTAAGGGGTGTTTCCACGGAGTTCGTACCGACCTAGATTCGCTAACTTTCTTGTCGGTCCAATCGCCGCCGATCCTCGACCATGACCACGGAACACTCGACCTCGAGTTGCTCTGACGGTTAACGCGGCGCTATTTCCTCACCAGCTCCAGGACGTGAATCGAGGTAACCGTTCACCGAACCTGGATCCGTATAGCCCGCGTGTGTGAGAACCCGCTTCAAGTCAGCGGGTCGGCGAATCAAAATATCGACAGCATCCCGCAGCGCTTGAGGTCTGGAATTGAGGATCAGATCGCGCTGGGGACGACAATCGTCGCGGTCAAGGAATGACTTCACTCGAAGGTCAATCGGCTCATAGATCGCTTGTCGATTGGTGATGCGGTCGATCGCCAATCGAAGTGCTTTGGGATTCTCACTTGCGAGTTGAAAAATCTCTTCATTGATCGATGGAGTTGGAACTCGCGAGAGGCCATCCCCCCAGAAACGGCCAAGAAACGGGACGAAGCTACGGACCCAAGCCGGGGATGACGTTGCCGAGACCCGTGGCTGACCCTCGGTGCCGTGGCAGAGGAGCCAAAGTGCCATGGCACGGGACACTGCATCTGGATCGGCTACCGTCATCACTCGCAAGCCATCCAACTGCTGAGGTTGACGCGCATACTCCGGGTATTTCGGAGTCATGCCGAAGAGAAGTCGCGAAAAGGACGTTGCCTTGGAATCGTGAGTCAATAACCACATATGAGGCAGCGTATCGGCTTTAGGCGATTTTTGACCAATGTCACTACGGAGTTTCCCGAGTGACTGAAGATCGGCGAAGACCATGCTAGGAGCCGACCATTCGGTCGAATAGCTGACAGCCGCGTCGGGTGGCATCCGGAAGTTGATTCCCCGCAAGGCCTCCTCATCGAGCGCATCGTACCAATACGTCAGTTCAAATCCTTCGCGCCAAGCACCCGCAGGTCCATCAATAAGTTCATTATAATACGAGAGTTCGAATGGATGAACCGAACTAAGCTGCATCGCGGCAGGAGCAAGAACTAAAATCGTGATCCCGACGCGAGGCGCCCAGATCCCGACCAGCGAGCTTCCAATCGGTCGCGAGCGATAGAACCCGGCCAGACTCTCTGCGAGCGCGAGTGACCCCCAGCCTGACATTGCCGCGAGGAAGAAAAAGGTCGGCAAGAAGAGACGAACCCCATCGTGCGCCGGGAAGTCGGTCATCCGCATGAAGGGGAGCGTGAGCATGTTGAAGAGGAAGAACACGGGAATGGGATCGTAACGGAGCCTGCGAAGACCCGATACAACTCCAGCCATCGCCGCAACGAGTATCCCCGCAGGAACCGTGATCGCCGTCAGCACGAAGGCGTTCGCCCAAGGTAGGCTGTATTCATAAATTTGACCAAAATAGAGGATTCTGATGTCTGGAAGTGCCCCGCGCCGAGCCGTGCTAAGCATGTAGTAGTGAGCAAGCCTCGGTAGCGTCTCACGCCACCACGCGGGATTCCCAAGCCAGGAAATGACCGACCCGAAGGCAAGAATCGCAGCCAGAATCTCCAGCCCAGGACGTTCCACCCCCCAGATTGGGTGGTTGGGGTACAGCCGAGCCAAAGTCCTTCGCCCCACCCAAACCAGCAACGGCGCGAGAAGGATGGCACCCGGAACCGAAGTGAGAGGCTTGTTGCGAAAGAGATCGATCTTCGCTGGAGGAGGGAGCAATCCCTTTAATCTCAAGATCTCAGCGAATGCAATCACAAGTGGGATGAGCATAAGTCCCAAGGTCGCAACTGCATCGATCCAATCGTATTTGGCCTTGAGTCGAAAGGTCTTGGGCAATCTCGCCACCGCCAGCCAGCCAACGAGCGGAAGGACAACCAAGATGGTCGCCATCTTCTCCACAAACCCAAGTCCGATTAAGACACCGACGGCAACGCGATATCTGCGTGCATTCTCTTCGTTCAACCCCTTCCAGAACGCGAGTGCGGTCAAGCCCCAAAGCAGCATCCCTGGCATGTCAGTCCCAGCAATATGACCATCGCCATAAACCCGAGGCATAAGCAACAGGCTCGCGGCTGCCACTCCTCCGACCCAGAGCCCATAACGCCTGGCGAGGAAGCCGAACAGCACGGTGATCGCCAATGCATATTCGATGACCGAAGCCACCCGCCGCGCTGGATAGTCGGGCATGAACCAGCCAAACAATCCCTTGGTCAAGAGATTCAGTTGGCCAGCCAGCGGAGGATGGAAATTGATACCAAATCGTGCGTATGGCCAGTAATAAAGAAGTGTGTCTGCATCGAAGAGATTTTGCACTTCACTGAACGAGCGAGCGTTCGCCAGGCGCTCCCACCATTGTCCAGAAAACTGTTGGCTATAACGATATGCAGGTTCGTCCCAAGTCAATCCGAGATCACCGGTGGTGGGAAGCGTTGCCAGGAGAGCGATTGCCAGAGTGATTCCGCAAGCGACTCGCCATTGATTCACTGTTAGCGAGTTCATGGCGACTCTCCCCGCAGCAAAGTTTCGACTTGGGAGTAGGGGTAGATCCAAACCAACGGGACGCCCAGCTTGCTCACCACGTGAGCGGCTCGGCCCCGTGAAATCAGACTGTGATCAAGTGGGCTCAGTGCGCCGGGGCGGTTCTGAAGCACGTAGAACTGGGGGACGGTCGCCCCCCCCGGCAAGATCTCGGGCTTGAGTTTGCCGACCTGCTTCAGATAGAGCCAGGAGGTCGGGAACGTCGCGAACTGAATACGCTTATCCGCCGGGGTGTTGGTATTTAGCCAAGCCAAGGCCTCGTCGTTCAGCGCGTCCCAGAAATAGGTCGGCTCCATTCCAAGCTTGGTCGCTCCCGCGAGCCCCCCCACAATTGGGCTATAGTACGAGAGTGGGACCGGCATCATGACCGCCAGACCAAGTACCGCCTCCGTTACCGCGAGTGCGACCAGAACAGTCGTCAATCGCCGCGACCAACGGGCGACTTCGACGACGCCAGCCCCGACAACGATCGCCATCACCCCAAATGCGGCAAGGATCTGGCGAGTCCCATCGTGCCCTGGCGTATGCGGCAGCGCCCGCAGTGCCAGCAGGAACCCCCAACTCAGAACGGCAAGCCCGAGAATCGGTTCGAGCTTCCATCGTCGGATTGAACCGACAACTCCTCCCAATCCCAGCAGGAGAAAACCGATCGGCGAGGCAATCACCGTCCAGACGATGGTGTTGTACCATGGCAAGGATTCAACGGGTGTCCGGATGACTCGACCGAGGAACAGGACTGGGATCGGGATCGTCTTGCCTCGCGTCAGGTTGGATTGGAGAAAACGCATGACACCCGAGATGGGGCTGTGCCACCAGCACGGGTTGAAGACATAAAGCGTGACCAACCCGATGCTTCCGCCGACCAACAGGGTCATGAAGCCTCGTCGGTCGCGAGCAAGCGCGGTCCAGACGAAAATGGGGATCGGCAGGAACCAGCCCGTGAGCTTGGTATCCGCCAGCCAGCCGGCGATCACTCCGAAGATCAATACCCAACCCCATTGCGGGCCATGTTTTATGGGCGCGATCGCCTTAACGAACGCAAGGAGGCCGAGGACCCAGAGTGCGGTGACAATTGCGTCGAGTGTTGCGTAATGACCGTGAGCGAAGAGATGGGGCTGAAGGGCCCATGCACTGACGGTCGCGAGCGCCGGGGACATTCCCCAACGTGCAGCGACAAAACACGCCAGACAGCCGGCAGTCAGACTGAACAGAAGCATCGGCCCGAGCCTAGCGCGTGGCAGGACCTGCTGGCTTGGTGTGAGCAGGTCACCCACCATCCCCAAAATCGCGTAAAACGGAGGATGGCCGTGAGGTTCTTCACGCGCGAATGGCCAGAACCAGTCCATCGCCCGTTTCGAGAACAACTTCTTAACGCTGTCGATCTCGAACCTTCCCGGAGCCGTCACCTGATCGGGTTGGACCAGCTCGATTGTGGGAGGGATCCATGTCGCAGCAAAGGCTTTGGGATCGTGCAAGGCCTGGAACCACCAGCGGATACGTTGCTCGCGTCCGAGGGTGTAACCTTCATCCCAGACGATCGCCAGCCGAGGTTCCGTGGCGATCATCAAAGCGAATGTCGCAATCGCGACAACAAGCCCCGCGAGACGAGGCGTCCAAGGTTGCGGTGTCAGGGTTGTCGAATCAGACACGCTTTGAAGGCCTCCGACCCTGTCGAGATTAGGCCTTCGATTGTGGCATCGCGCGGGACTTTAAGGAAAGGCCCGCGCGACTTCTTCTTGGCCTTGGATCAGACGAGGGCTTCAACCATCGCATGCTGGTCCATCGCCCCGACAGGCTGCCACTCGTCCGCGATCGACCGGATCAAGGCCACCTCGGTGCAGTTGGGAAAGAGCGGGCATCGAACGCACTCGTTCCAAATCTTGTGTGGCAATTCTGACTTATCAATTTGACGATAATCGCACTTCTCGAAGAAGGAGGCGACATACGTCAGCGTAAACACCGTCTTGAGCTCGAGTTCCCTTGCTGACTGCCAGCAAGTCTCCACAAGCCTCCGCCCAACGCCAAACCCCTGGACTCGTTCCGAGACCGCCAAGCATTTCAACTCGGCCAGATCTTCCCAGAACACGTGCAAGGCCGCACAGCCAACGACTTTTCCGTCGTCATCAGTGGCGACAATGAACTCGCGGATCGACTCGTACAACTCTCCGAGCGACCGGCGGATCATCAGGCGACGATCAGCAAACGTGCGAATCAACTCACAAATCGCGGGCACGTCACTGACCCGAGCGGGACGAATGTTCAATCGAGGGGACCCCCAACACCGGCTATGCCGGTCGTTTTTTTCCCTGACGGCCACCACAGCGCGCACGATGCTCGCCGATTGTTGCCGGATCGTTTATTGTAGGACGATCTGCTCGCGAATCAAGTGGTGTTTTTGAGTTGTCACAAGTCCTTGTCCGACGGACTCATCGGTTGATACTTCGCCGCCATGACTTCCGCGCTTGGCAGTCCCTCGACTTCGCCATCACGTTCAAGCTGACCGGCACGCTCCATCACAAGCTGATCAAGCAGCGGATCAGGTCCCAAGGGGCGACCGAGATGGACCTCAACATTGGTGTGCTTGACCCGTAGAGCATCCCGCGCGGCCGTTAAATCACGAAGCATATGGACACCCTCCGCCAGGAAATAGGGCACCATGAGAATGCGCGTGGCACCCCGACTGACGCAACGTTCCCCGCCCGTCGCAATTTCAGGCTCGGCTAGTTCGAGAAACGCCGGCTCGACAATCGGATATCCTTGCCCTCTCAAACGGTCTGCCATCAAGACCAACTCATCATTGGCCGGCTGGTGGCGGCTACCGTGAGCGATTAGAAGAATCGCGTTGATCTGAGGATCGGATTTGGTCGTCACGGATAGATCTCGGTGAAGAAGTTCAGGCAGAGATGAGAGGAAGCCTCAGCACATCCCGCGAGGTCTGAACAACCTTCTCAATCGATGCAACTAGGATTTTCCGACCAGTCTCTGCATTGGCCTGTTCGGGAAAGCCGACTGCACCGTGTTCTGTTTTCTGGAAGAAATCACGAGACCAGAAGAGGCCAGTCAATGAACTCGGCGTTGTATCTGGGTCATCGACGATCTCATCGCTCAGAACAAGGTCGGGTCTGAGGTGCATCATCATCGAGGTTTCGATCTCGCAAGCGTGTCCCATAACCTTCCGAGGTCCTCGACAAAGGGCACCAATCTCGGTTTCGGCGAGTTCCCAGTACGCGGCACCGGTCAGGATCGCGTTGGGGAATTCATTCGAGAGCCGACGCAAAGCGACATGAAGTGGGTCGATGTTGCCCCCATGTCCATTGAGAAGCATCATCCGGCAAAAACCATCGTTCAGAAGTGGTCTTAGTAGCTCCATAAGCATCAACTCGTAGGTCGGCAAGCTCGCGGTGAGGGTTCCGCCAAAGGGAAGGTGATGATCGCTCGCCCCCAGCCAGAGAGTTGGGAGCAAGAGGACCTGGTCAGCCAAGGCTTGCTCGACCCCCTCCGCAACAGCGGTCACGAGAAGCGTGTCCGTAAAGACGGGCAAGTGCCGGGCGTGCTGTTCACAAGCTGCGATCGGAGCAATGACGAGTGTGCCATCACGCGAGAGTTTGCGGATTGCAGGGGCTGTCAGGTCTTGAAATCGCATAAATATCCTAAGTGATCCGCAACAGCAGAATCGCGATCGTATAGAAAATGCAGAGGCCGGTCGCATCGACGAGTGTCGTGATTAAAGGAGCCGACACGACCGCAGGATCGATCCCTAACTTCCGTGCGAGCAAGGGGACGAGTGCGCCGACTGTGTTGGCCCACATACAGATCCCTAGGATCGTAAAGGCGATCACCAACGCGAAAGTTGGACTCTCCCCTCTCAACAGCCAGGTGTGGAGGAAACCGACCGCTCCAAGGATCAGCCCCAGCACCGTACCCGTGATCCATTCACGGAAGACCACACTCATTGTTTGACTGAAAACGATTTCGCCAAGCGCGAGACCGCGAATGATTGTGCCGACGGCCTGACTTCCTGCATTGCCGCCCGTGCCAATCAAGAGCGGCGTGAAGTGGTGCAGGTGTGGGCTAGCCTCTTCAACCCATTCATAGTGGCGAGATACGCTCCCCGTCAGGGTTTCGGCAAGGAACAAGAGGAGGAGCCAGTTCACTCGCCGGCGAACCGAACGATAGACGCTTCCTTGCCAGTAGGGAATATCATCGACCTCGGGATCGACCGTAACACCACCGAACGCGAGGATGTCCTCGGTTTGTTCCCTGCGCAAAATGTCCATGGCATCGTCGTGGGTAACGATCCCTACTAACATGCCAGTGGCATCGACGACCGGGATTGCGAAAAGGTCGTATTTGTCGATTGTGCGGGCGACCGATTCCTGGTCATCGTCAACGCGAGCGAGAATCGGGTCTCGCTGCATGATTTCGGTGATGCGTGACTGGGGCCTGGCCAAGATCAATCGCTTGAGCGACACAATCCCAAGCAGCTTCCTCGACTCGTCGACGACATAGCTATATTCGATCGTCTCGCGATCCGGCGCTTCTCGACGAACCCGATCGAGGGATTCGCGAACCGTAAGATGGGGAGCGAGCGTCACGTAGTCGGTTGTCATCACGCCGCCAGCAGTTCCTGGCTCGTAGCTGGCAAGGCGACGAATGTCTTCGCGTTCCGCTTGGGCCAGATGCGGGAAAATCGCGTCCACCTGTTCTTCTTCGAGGTGGTTGACGAGGTCAGCGCGGTCGTCGTGCGGCATCAAATGCAGCAGCGCAGCGGCTTCGGACGGAGGCATCGCATTGACAATTTCGACCTGACGCTCGACCGTCAGATAGCTCATCACATCGCCACGGACCCTTGGCGCAAGGAGTTTGATGAGGACATCGCCTTCGGCAACATCAAGGTCCTCGATCAGCTCGGCGATCTGAACAGGGTGATGGTCGGCGAAGAACTCTCCGAGCGCGTCAATCTCACCGGCTTGGATGAGTTCGCGCAGGTCGGGCACCAGCAGCGGGTTTCGCAGCATGGGGGCCTCCTTCTCGCGGTTGGCCTGTAGTTCGGAAAGAGAAGGAGAAGGAAGCGGCAATCGCAGGCACATTAAGCGGGGATTGAGTCTTAACGGTCAGCCAAAGCGAGTGACAAAAAGCTCAGCCCAGACGTCACTGGCAGTTAGTCGTTCCCGCAAGCCTCTGATCCGTCGCTCTGCGACTCTCCTGAAGTATACGAACTTATTGGCAATGGATCGAACGAGATCTATCGTCGACCAATCAAGTCCTTACCCAGGTACGGTTTTAAGACCTCGGGAACATCAACCAATCCGTCGGCACGTTGATAATTCTCCAAGACCGCAATCATTGCCCGGCTAAGCGCGATTGCTGTCCCATTGAGCGTGTGGACGAATTTCGTCCCCTTCTGGCCAGTCGGTTTATAACGGACATTCAGTCGTCGAGCCTGATAATCGGTGCAATTGGAAGTACTTGTCACCTCGCCATACTCCCCGGCCTCGCCTCGACCGGGCATCCAAGCCTCAAGATCAAACTTTCGGTAGGCGGGTCCGCCGAGATCTCCCGAGCAAATGTCGAGGACTCGATAAGGAATTCCAAGCGCGGTGAAGATCTCTTCCTCGATCTTCAGAAGTTCCAGATGCAACGCCCCAGAGGCTTCGAGAGTTCCCTCCGTAAACGCGAACATTTCAATTTTCGTGAACTGATGGACTCGATAGAGCCCTTTACTGGCGCGACCAGCCGCTCCCGCCTCGGTGCGGAAGCAGTGCGAGAGACCGACATATTTGATCGGGAGCTGGGCTGACTCGAGGATCTCGTCGGCATGGAGGCCACCGAGGGTGATCTCGGCGGTTCCAATCAGACAGAGGTCGGTGTTTTCGACCGAGTAGACCTGGGTTTCGGCCCCGCGAGGGTTGAAGCCAATCCCTTCCAGGATCGACACCCGGGCAAGGTCCGGAGTGATTACCGGCGTGAATCCTCGCGACACGAGGGTCCGGATTGCAAAATGCTGGAGTGCCATTTCGAGCAGAACGGCGTCGTGCTTTAGAAAGTAGAAACCATTCCCCGACACCTTACCGCCAGCCTCGAAGTCGATCAGGTCGAGGGAGCGGCCCAGATCGACGTGGTCCCGAGGCTTAAAGTCGAAGACGCGTGGCGTCCCGACTTTTCTCAACTCGACACTCAGATCTTCCGTCGCTCCCACGGGAGCGTCGGGGTGAGTCATGTTGGGGATTCGGCCCACCCGGCTCTTGAGCTCGACCTCTAAGGTCTTCAACCGCTCCTCATTGATGCCAACATCCCCCTTGAGTCGTTTCCCCTCTGCGACTAGCTCGTTTCGTTTTTCGACATCTTTTTCCTTGCCGGTGGCTTGGGCCACTTCGTTTTGACGACGACGGACGTTCTCGACCTCGAACTGCAGTGTCTTTCGCTCGCGATCCAGGGCGACGACCGCATCAATCTCTGCGGTTATGTCGGCGGAAACGTTGCGGGCGACGCAATTCGCCTTCACGGCTGCGGGGTTCTCGACAACGAACTTCAGGTCAAGCATGCCGGATTCCTTCTCAACGCATCTCAGTTGTTGGATCGAGCCGTGGAGCAATGGGAGCCCCGAACCCACCCTCACATCACGAATAAGTCAGCACATGGAAGTAACATTTACAGTGCCAAATACAGAGGTCACTGTACGGGGCATAACATTAGGGTGCGAGAGTTGAACTCGCTCAACACGGCCCCTCGTGCTGACCAATCCAACTTTCCCAGTTGGCGGGTTGTGCTCGCCCTTATTCGCTCAGTTACACCAGAACTACTACTCCACGAGCTCGATTTGCCAGTTGGCTTGCTGGATCCGGGAGTCGAGTTCACGATATTGTCTGGCGAGGCGATCCGCCTCACCCTGCATCGTAACGACGCTCACCGTGCCTCGGAAGCGAACTTCCGACTTACTATAACGATCCTGCTGGACGATCGCCGCAGCGGCTGTCTCATTGTAGAGCTTGCGCTTCAGAGCAAGTACGTCGCGTTCCGCGAGCGCGTCCGACAGCCGACCGACACCAAACTCCGCAGCGCAGTTCGTTCGGTTGATCCGCTGAATGAGCGATAGCAGTTCGGTCGCAGTCCGCTCCGCTTCAGCAAGCAGATCCGAAGGGCTCTCGGGAGGGTCGTCCCCCTCCTGGACTTTCGCCGAACGGATGATTCGTTCTTTGAGTTGATCGAGCCTTTTCTGGCAGTCGGATCGTGTAATCAATGCTTCGGCGAGCTTCATCGGGCAAGTTCCGCAAGCAAATGAGCACTCGCTTTGATTCCGAGATGGAAATCGGCCAAGCAGAACTTCTCGTTTGGTCCATGCAGGTTGTCGTCTTCTTGACCCCAACCGAGTAACAGAGTATCGACCCCGAGTTGAGTCTTGATCAGGCCAACCACCGGGATCGAGCCACCTCCGCGCATGAAAACCGGCGGGGTCCCGAAGCTCGCCTCAATCGCCTTGGAGGCGGCACGGGCAGCCGGCGTATCGACTTCCACAAGCGCTGCGGGAGCTCCATGCTGTTCGATCAGTTCGTAAGTCACACCTGGCGGACAAACCGCCTTGAGGTGAGCTTTCAGAAGTTCAGCCACCCGCTTGGGATCTTGATTGGGGACCAGTCGGAAACTTAACTTTGCCCCTGCCTTCCGAGGTAGCACCGTCTTTGGTCCTGGGCCCGAATAGCCCCCCCAGAGCCCGTGAACGTCGCACGTGGGTCGAGCCCAGCTTCGTTCAAGTGTAGAGAATCCCTTCTCGCCAAAGAGCCCGATGACCCCAAGTCCCTTCTGATACATTGCCTCGTCGAACGGGAGTTTGGCCCAGGCTTGGCGCTCCCAATCTTCGAGAGGCCGAACATCGTCGTAAAAACCGGCAATCTGGATACGTCCGTCGCCGTCTTTAAGACTTGCGATCATCTGGCAAAGCGCATTGAGCGGGTTGGCAACCGCACCTCCGTATGTGCCAGAGTGAAGGTCGATATTCGCTCCCTCGACCAGCAACTCAAAGTACGCTAGGCCCCTAAGGCCATAGGTGATGGCTGGGATGCCAGGTGCAAACTGACTTGTGTCTGAGATGACCGCAACATCGCAGGCGAGCTTCGCTTTGTTGAGGCTGACATAGTTCTCTAGATTCGCACCACCGACCTCTTCTTCGCCTTCGATCAAGAACTTGACGTTTACGGGCAACTGACCGACCGTCTTCAACCAAGCCTCCACAGCCTTCAGATGCGTGAACATCTGTCCCTTGTCGTCAGTCGCACCCCGTGCGAAGAGATTCCCCTCGCGGATGGTCGGCTCGAACGGAGGGGAAAGCCAGGGCTCAAGCGGCTCGGGGGGCTGAACGTCGTAGTGACCATAAATCAACACAGTCGGCTTGCCGGGCGCATCGAGCCGTTCGCCATAGACGATCGGATGGCCGGGTGTCTCGATCAAATCGGCTGGCACCCCGATGGAACGGAGGTTGTCCCTCACGAACTCGGCAGCCTTGCGGACATCGTCGGAATGGGTTGGCTGGGCACTGACGCTGGGAATGCGGATGAGGGCTTTGAGCTCTTCTTCGAATTGTGCTCGATGCGCATCGAGGTAGTTGTCAACCTGATCGATACCCATGAGCTCAACCTCCCCGTCTCACCGATTACGACTGCGACTGCGACTGCGACTCTTCTGCAAGGACAATAAACTACCACGGAACCTCCACTGAGGCGACATGCTCCCTGAACTTTCCCAGGACAATTGCAAAGTCCGATTTTTCACTCCGGGATGAGGTCTCGACACGTTCTTTGGAGGTGCCCAACAGGTGGTACAGCTTGGGGGTTTAGAACGACTTCTTGTGCCCGCCCCAGTCGAATCAAGCTTTTCATCGTCTTGTCGGGGGGATCCCGATTCTTGCCTCAAGGAACGCTGACAAAACAACTATTCGATTGAGGCGGTGTCGGTTTCCGGGAAGCTGTTTCGTCAGTGTTCCAAGGGGCAGGACAAATCAGCCCAGAGGGCATCGCCCTGGTGAGAAGGGCAACGGCTCTCCAAAGCCCAGACGGTCGCCGCGTCACCATCCACCAGGGCGATGCCCTGGGCTGATATGTGGCCGCCCTCTCAGGACGACAAAACCTCTGGGGACAGAGCGTTACGTCAAATTTGCCCCTCGCTGCCCCAAAGAGCCAAGACATGAAGGCCAAGCAGACTGCTCTGGGATGGAGTAACCAACACTTAATGTGAGAAGGAAAAGGATAAGGACTTTGCAACTCTCCTGTGAACTTTCCAAAGTCCAATTCCACCTTCGAGTCGGCTTGTGGACCTTCGATGGATCTGCACATTTGGTGGACAAGAATGGCCAACGACACTTGGCTGACGCAGTACTGTCCCTGAGCAATCAAGTCACTCAAGGTGCCGATTGCCAAATCGGGACAAGAAGTGCATAGATTTCCAAATACTCAATCAACTCTACCGTACAACCACTATAATTGCGAAATTAAACCCTATTCTATGCGGATTATTCCCAAAAAAGGGATGCTGCCCGAAAACGCATGCCGCAAGAGAATTTTCTGCGCGTTTTGACCCCCTCACCGTCCTGGCTCGGGCATACTAGAGGAGTCGGGTTCGACGTCGATCCCGAGCGGACTCCTAGGTTGGCGACCTCAGTGGCTCTCGTGATGGCACGATGTGGCGTGAACGACCCCTTGGTCGCAAACACCACTTCGAAGTCCTCGATTGCAACATGGATGTTGTCTTCCCGAAACCGACGACGATGCGGCGGGGGGGAACTCTTGTTTCCATTTCAAGTCGGAATTACAAAAGAGTTATCATTGCACGGTGGACTCAAATTCCGCCGACAATCGATGACTCGCCGGAACTTGGCCTCAAGTTACGGTTTGCCGCGTCCGAAGGTGCAAATTTCTGCACGTTTCTGCCGATGGCACGCAAGTTGTATCTCTGTCGAGCGTCGAGGCAACTTGCTTCGGTGGTCGGTGATCACGGAGAGATCGAAAATATCACATTGGTGCTTCGGACCGAACCTTGAGTCCCCTTCAATTTGTTTTCCGCATCGAACCGGTTTCGAGCGCCAAACGTGGTATATATACGAAGAGCGACAGCGAGATGAACGGAGCCAAGGAATGGGCGACCGTCCCCGGGTGGGTCAGTCTCCCCTTGGGCGCGGTGCTAGACAAACGCCTGGGAGGGCTGGACTCGTGGACTGGCGGGTGAGCCGGTACCCATGAATCCGTCTGGCGCGGTGACCGAGGATCTGACGAATCCATTCCAATTGCAGCGGTGTGGGTAGGAGGGGACCCTTTCTGATGAGCTTCATTCAACGCTTCCTCGAGCGGGTGCTTCGCACCAACGCGAGTCGTATGCCTCGTACTTCATTCGATGATCTTAGCCAGGACCAGCTCGATGCTCATCTCCGTGTCGGACGATATGGAAGCTTTTCTCTGACCGAAGCGGTGCGACCATCGATTGGTTTGGAGGTAATTCCTCGCGAAGGTTATCGACGTGATATTTATCGGGATCCCGAGAGCGGCAATACAATGCCTGTTCTCGCAGCCTCGGTTTCGGGTGAACGCCTCTTCGACGTACTCATGGATCTCCTCGACCCCTTGGGGGAGGAAGTCGATGTCGTCATGGAGTCGAGCCATGAAAGCGAGCCGGGGGCACATTCTGACCTCTATCGCGAGCATATTGATACGGTCATTCTTAAGAGTACGTTGTACGACTTCGAAGAGCTGCTCTTGAACGATGGCTGTACCGGCTTGGCTGCCTTGAATCCGAGCGGTCCGATGGAAGTGCAGTTCGACGAACATAAGCTCTTGTTCGTCTATGCTCATGACCTCGAACCGTTTGAACGCATCTTGATCGATGCCGGGCTCCGTCGCGACGATACCCTGCGGTTCATTTCGGAAGCCGAGCACCTTCACTCCACCGATGATGTCTTTCGAAGCCAGTTCGAGTCGCTTCAGTACCGTCTGGGCATTGATATTTAACTTCCAATCGAAGCACCCCTGTAGCAGCACCCTGCGGGGCGGCAGGCCGAGCAATCGGTTAGTCGCCCCGCTGAGTTTTTTCAACTCGCACCAAAAGCCTTGCGACAACGTCGTCCACGCTCGCTTCTCCTTCGATGGCGAGCCCCTGCACTTCCGTCAAACCTCGGAACCAGGTCGCCTGTCGTTTCGCGAACTGCCTCGTCCGAGCCTGCGTTTGCATGACGGCTTCGCTGAGAGTTAGCTTGCCCTCAAGATGATTCACGCACTCCCGATATCCCACCCCTTGAGCTGGAATCTCATGGAGCGGACGCGAACTTCGAATCAGCCGGCTCACCTCCTCAACAAGTCCATCCTCGAACATTTGAACGACTCGGTGGTTGATGCGGACATGCAACTCACTGCGAGGTCGTTCCAAGGCGATTGCACAGACGCTTGTCGGTGCGGGGTTTGAATGCTCGACCTGGTGCTCACTGAGCGGTCGTCCCGTGAGCAGGAAAACCTCCAGAGCACGAATCACTCTCCGGCGATCGTTGGGATGAAGTCGCTGTGCTGTCGCAGGATCAATTCCAGCCAGCCTTTCATGGAGAGTGGCATCTCCCGTCGCATCCGCTTCCGCTTCGAGTTCCGCTCGCAAGCTCGAGTCGGCGGCGGGTCCTTCGAATAGCCCACGAAGCAACGTCTTCAAATAGAGGGCCGTCCCGCCGACGAAGAGGATGCGATTCCCTCGGGCTTCTATCTGTTGTATCGCCACTGACGACCAAGTTCGGAACTCGGCAACGCTGGCGGACTCCCACGGATCAATTACATCGATCAGGTGATGCGACACATCAGCTCGCTCAGCAAGGGTCGGCTTGGCCGTACCAATGTCCATACCCCGATAGAGTGTCATCGAGTCGAGTGCAACGATCTCAGCGCCGAGCTGCCTCGCCAGCGCAACACCGATTGCCGTTTTGCCTACGGCCGTCGGGCCCGTCAAATAGATTGCACCGTGAAATGGATTCGTCAATGACTGCCTCGGGTCAGGACTCTTCGGGAACCCACTTGATGGCTCAACATCACGATGGCCCTGAGTCAGAGTGTCCAGACCTTTCGACCCCCTAAGAACATGGTCATATAACCGTCTTCACTCACCTTAAGAACGGGGCCATCGTAAGAAGCCGCGACCGAAGCGAGTGTTCGTGCACCTTCTACAGCTCGAGACGACGTAAACGTCTCAGGATCGACCCGAAGGATGGCACCAAAAGTCCAGAGTCGCCCGGCCCGATCTGTGACGACCGCGCCGTCAATCCCCCCCAAAGCTTCAAGGACCGCCAAGTCGAGATCAGCCAGGCTTTGGCCTCGGACCACGTGGTGGAGCGATCGCTTTGCGAGTTTAGGAGAGAGGTTTTCGGGATCCTGAGGGTCGTCTATCGCGACTTCCTCGACAATCCGATCACAAGGGGCAATCAAGCGATCGGCTGAATCCGACGGGTCGCGAAGTACGACGAACAGAGCCCCTTTGCGATCCTCTGCCAGGTTCAATGCCGCTTGGAAGACCTTCTCTGCAAGTTCCGGCGGATCGGTCGGTCCAACCGCTTCACACCACGCGGAAAACTTGGAAGGAATATCGAGCATGCGCCATCGCGCATCGCTATAAGCAAAGGCCATAGCTCCACGATGAAACAACTTGATTTCTTGTGCAGGCGTGAGAACAACAGAAATGTGATTATCTTCAAGCGTCGAACGCGCATGCGACTGATAAGCCCGTGGGCAAGGGGCGGGGAGCGGCCGGTCGCCGGCGATCTGATCTGCCCAGGAATGGATATCGATCACCCGAATCAAATCACCCGTATAATCCACTAAGAATAACGTTCTTACACCATCACATAAACGATGGAACCCTTTGATCCCTGCAAGTCGAATGTTATAACTCGGCGCGCCGAGGTTGTTGGCTCGAAGTGGAGCCGCAGGATCGTGGGATGTCCCCAGGAGAAGTGCCCCGGTGGTCACTCGGCGATTCTCATAGGTCGTCATTGCCGCTGCGCGGAGTGCCTCCAGCGCCGCAGGAAGTCGCGCTCGGGCTGGTGGCGAGAGATACTCCGTAATGATCAAATCTTCATTCGCGAAGTGGAACATCTCCGAAAAATCGGTAACCACCAGGTCGAACAGCGTTCGGAACCGATCGTCGAGAAGCCTCAGGATTGACCCGATCAAACGCTGCTCGGAGGGTAGAAACGGGCTGGGACTTCCAGGGAGTAGTAAGTACGGAGTTCGAAACCATTCGATTTCGAGTCCGAAACCCTCTGGGTCATTGGCACACCGATAATTGGAGCTGTCCGATCCATCCTGAAAATGGATGAAGCTCCGGTCACCACCCGACTCGAGCGTGGCATCGGGCAGAAAATGTTCAAGAGCCCGACGGAGCAGGGTCTGATAAAGTCCGATTGCTCGCGACATCGAGCCCGAAGCTGCTGCGCGATCGATTCTTGTCAGCGGTTCTCGGGGCAAGGCTGGCACTTTAAGTCTCGTCTCCAGATCACCGAGCGAAAGGCATCCACGGAATTCCATGTCGATCGTCGAGCCCTATCGATCACTCGCGGCGGATGTTGCCCTCAAGCAAGGCTTCGGCCAGTTTGGGATTTCTCCCATCGAATGGAAATGGTTGCTTCTGTCCAAAGCAGCGATAGAGCCGGATCGTTCGCGCCGGCTGCCCGGCTCGAAGGACGGAGAACTCGCCAAACGGTTCGATATCGCGGAACCACCGATCGTAAGCACTTGGCTCTATCGACCTTCCGTTGACCGAGACCAAAATCCCGTCTCGCCCGACATACGATTCCGGCTTATTCCAAAACCGGAAACTTCGCGCGTCGGAAGCGTGATAGCAGAGGACCGGTGTTTTGGTCCCCCGCAGAGCAAACGCGAGCTGACCACTATTGTACCATTGCCCGGTGAAGAGAAACGTTCCTGGGTGGTCCGTACAGCCACGTCGTCGCAGCTCAGCCGCAACTTGTTCCCAGCCAAATTGGTCGGAGGTCGGGTCAGTCGGCGCGGCAACCAATCCCAAAGCGGGTGCGACAATTGACTGAAAGAGCCCGAGTCGTGCTTGGCCCACGTAGACGAAAGCGATCACAATCGGGGCAATCGCGTAGAGTATCAGCCGTCGTCGCATGGGATCGGGGGCCCGCTCCATCATCTCGGCCCAGTGTCGGCCCAAGAACGGGAATAGGGGCAGATAGCCCACCAACACCCAATGGGGCAGAATTCCGCGTGTGCAAGCGATCGCATTGATAACTACGATCGGTACGAGAGCCTCGCAGATCAGAAATCGGGCACCAGGCCATGATTCTCGCCAGGCAATACGGCCATCACGGATGAGAACAAAAATAAGGGTCGCGAAGATCCAGGGAAGCAAATACAGAGCCTGTCCAGCGAGAGCGGCGAGCAAGGTCTCAGGGCGAAACCGCAGAACACCGCCTGCGGCACGTCCACCCTGAAACGCAAACGAAGCCCAGTCGTGGGTCGAGTTCCAGTAGATGACTGGAGCAAAGCAGATAAGTCCTATCGCAGTCGCCAGATACGGCCCCGGGCGGAGTAACACAAATCGGCGCGATCGGTCAAAGACAAGGTAAAGTGTGAGACCAGCCGGCAAGAAGACGCCGTGATACTTCGATAGTAGCGTCCCCCCCCAAGCAACTCCCACCCAAATCCAGGGACGAAGGCGTTCGGGTCGTTCGAGCGCGGTGGCGATCGTGTTGAGTGTCAGGAGCCAGAAGAAGATGAGAGGTCCATCGGGCAACGCGAAGCTCGACGCAGCCGCAGTGAAGTAGGCACTCAGATTTAGACCCAAGGCCGCATAAAAGCCGGCTCTCTCGCCATAAAACCGCGAGGTCAACCGCGACATCAGCCAGGTGGATCCCCCAAACAAGGCGATAAATCCAAGTCGCAAGGTCAGCGGGTTAACGAGTCCCCCCGCCGCAGTGATCCCCAGGGACTCGATGACCATGAGCATGGGGGGATGGTCGAAATAGCTCCAGTCGCGATGCACCGTGAATAGATAATGGTAGGCCTCGTCGTTGCCGGGTCCGAGGCTTCCCGCCCAGACCAGACGCATCAGGGCGGACACTCCAATCAGAATCCACAACGCTCGACGGGGCCACATCGGGTACACCTCGCGGGTTCTCGGCGACTCGACCAGGGCGAGTTCTCGTCCGTCTTATCCTTGATTTGGTCGAACATCGCGAGAGGAATTCCCAAGTTAATGAGGTCGAATTGGACTCGATGTTCAAGATAAGCCGATAGATCCGTAAGGGCCCTCAAGGGTCAATAGAAGACGGGTTGTATCAATTTCACCGTAACTGATAGAGTCCCCCCAGCCTGGGGCGAATTGCCTCGCGCGTACTGGAGTTCCTCGCCATGTCCCGCAGACGACTCTGGTTAAGTCGATGCCTAATCTTAGGTTTGACGGTGGTTGCTCTCCAGCAGACCTGGCGGCACGGTCACGATTATGTCTTTGCCGACAAGTTTGCCGAGATCGAGCCCGGCAGGATTTATCGCGGGGCTTGGCAGAAGACTTGGCCAATGCAGAGGATCCTCCGCAACTACCGTATCAAGACGATCGTCGCACTTGCTCATCCCCCCGATCATCCGCTGGCGATCCGCGAGAAAGCGCTCGCTGCAGAATTCGGAGTGAATTGGATCCACATCCCAATCGTGGATCAGCGGGACGACAAAGATCGCGAGAGCGTCTCCGACTTGCTCGAGAAGGCAGCCGCTGTCTTAGCCGACCCGGCCAACCAACCGGTCTACTTTCATTGCCATCATGGGATCAATCGCGCATCAATGGTCCACATTGCCTATCGGACGATGTATTGCGGGGAAACCTTGGATGAGGCCCTTGCGGAAGTCACCAAGAGTTTCGGTCTCGTCACGGTTTCGCAAGGTCCCGACTATCGTCACATGGAAACATTCTATCGTGACCGGGTTCTTCCTCGACGACTTGCCCAAGCCGCACGCTCCAAGGCCGACCTAAGTCGCGAATAAGATTCGCTGTTCGATGAAACGAAAAGCCCTCACGGATGAGGAGAACGACAATGGCGCGATCGAGGAAGAAATCGGGTTGGTTCACGTGGACGAACCTCAAGTATTTGATCGTGCTCCTGAGCGGAAGTGGGGCCGGCCTCGGTGGTTGGCAGATCAGTGACACGCTCTTTGGGCGGGTTGTTGAGAGGGCCAAAGAAGACACACTCGACGGTCACGAGGTGATCGTGGGGGCGATCAAGGAAAAAGTTCAGACCGTCCTCGAACAAAGGAACGCCAATTTCAAGGAAGGGCGGTTCGAGGTTCGGATCGAGCAACTCGCGATTGATTCCGCTCTATTCAAGTCAGGGCGGACCATTGACCTGCAGGTGCTCGTTGCCAAGCTCGACGCCCAAGGCAAGAAACTCCCGATCTGGAATAGTCAATCCGTCGACCGACGAACAGTGATCGTTGGAAGTTCTCCGATCGAGACGAGTTGGCACGTCAGCCCCTTCGAGGTCAATTGGGCACCTGGGGATCACATGGTCATCGAAGTTTGGGACCGCAAGTCCCTTTTCTCCACCAAACTTTTGGAACGGACCGAGGTCATCGAGGAAGCCGGCAAGCTTATTTTCCCACTCAAAACAGGATCCTATCCGCTCAGCCTCGTCTCCAAAACCTCTAGAGAATACGACCCAGCCGTGAATCAGGTTGTGCTCCGAAGCCGACGCGTCGGAGCCTCCGATGTACCGGGAGGTGTCCTTAGCGATCAGCCGACCGCAACCGCTCGGCGTGACAGCGACACCATCTTCATCAGGTAATTTGAGAAGTGGAGTGAATTCGATGAGCTTGAACCTCTCGATCGATCGCTTTGAAGGTGACGAGAAAGAGATTGCCGTCCTCGTCGGCGACGACAATCTGACGATCAACGTCCCGAAATCGATCCTCCCCAAAGGCTCAAAACCAGGCGAAATCCTGACCCTCTCGTTCAAGCTTGACATCGCGGCCACGAAAGAACTTGCGGTCGAGACCAAACGGTTGCAAGATGAGATGACCGCTTCAGATCCAGGAGGAGATATCAAGTTATGAGTCACTTGATGTGTCGCGGACTAGCCCTCGCCCTGGCTCTCTTGGTTAGTACGGCCGCTCACGCCCAGTTCTTCCGGCCTGGTTCATCCAACACCTCCAAGGAGGTCGTTGTTGAGGTTCTTGATGTCGGTCAAGGCGATTCAATTCTGATCCGGAGCCCCGAAGGGAAGGTCGCGTTGATCGACGCAGGGCCTTCCAAGGAGATTCTTCCTCTCCTCAAAGAGCGAGGAGTCACATCCATCGACCTGGTGGTGGTCTCGCATCATCACTCGGACCACTATGGGGGAATGGACGAAGTCATCCGCACATTTAAGCCGAAGTATTTCTTGGCGACCAACTCCTCGCACACCACTTCCAGTTATCTGAGACTGCTCAAGGATGTCAAAGCGATTGGCTGCCAAGTCATCCAGCCCAGCAAGACGGCACGTCGAATTGAACTAGGTTCCGTCGTTTTCACGATACTTCCGCAAGCACCACTCAACGACAAAGAAGAGAATGATAATTCGATCGGCATCCGGCTGCAGTTTGGTTCGTTTGCAATGCTGATGACGGGAGACAGCGAGGAGAATGAACGCCGCTGGTGGGTGCAGAACAACCCTGAACTACTCAGTAATTGTGCGATCCTCAAGCTTGCACATCACGGCAGTCGCAACGGGACGGATCGGAAGTGGCTCAATCTCGTCAAACCCAAACTCGCAGTCGCGAGTATGGGCAAGGGGAACGACTACCACCATCCTCACCAAGAGACCGTGTCACTGTTGGCACGCGAACGAATCCCCTTCATCCGAACCGATCAGTCGGGGACGGTGACGATCCACTCCGACGGCAAAACCTGGCGAGTGGACGAGAGCCAAAGAGCCCTCGCAGGCCGGGATTCGGATGTCGAGGATCGATCTCTCAAGGCGAGCCGACGCTAGTCGTTTTGAATCGAGAAACAGCCTACCTTTCTGGTCGAGTTCGGGTTGACGCTCGTCGATCAAGGGGATACGGTGCAGTGTCCGATGCGACTTCTCAAGGACTGAGAAGAAGCTCGATCGAACAGGCCTGCCATGCACTGACTCGCTTCGCCCCGGGCCGGGCAGGATGTCAAAGGAGTGACCGTCCATGAGCGCTGCTGCCAAGGAACCCGTTGCTGTACCGGCGCTCGACTTAAAGGCCCAATATCAATCGATCCGCGATGAGATCGAGCCGGTTGTCCGGGCTGTCCTCGAGAGCCAGTATTTTATCCTTGGACCCGAAGTGGTCGGCTTCGAGAAGGAAGCCGCGAGTTATTGTGGTGTTCACCACGCCATCGGCTGCGCTTCGGGCTCAGATGCGTTGCTCCTGCCGCTCCTGGCGTGGGGGATTGGACCGGGCGATGAGGTCGTGACCTCCCCCTACTCGTTCTTCGCGACTGCGGGAGCGATTTGGCGGACTGGAGCAAAGCCTGTCTTCGTCGATATCGACCCGGTCAGCTACAATATTGATCCGGCCCTGATCGAGGCGGCTATCACACCTCGGACCAAGGCAATCATTCCGGTCCACCTGTACGGCCAGACGGCGGATATGCTGCCGATCCTGGAAATCGCGCGTCGTCACGGCCTCAAAGTCTTAGAGGACGCTGCCCAATCCATCGGGGCAGAGTACCAAGGCCGACGATGTGGTCCGCTCGGGGATGCTGCGGCGTTTAGCTTTTACCCATCGAAGAACCTGGGTGGATTCGGCGACTCGGGGATGGTCACGACCGATGACCCCACGCTGGCTAAGGCCGTTGCCCGCTTACGCGTTCACGGGATGGAGCCTCGCTATCACCACCATGAAGTTGGATTTAACTCGCGAATCGATGCCCTCCAGGCAGCAATTCTTCGAGTAAAGCTTCGCTACCTGTCCGGGTGGACGGAGGGACGACGTCAAGCGGCAGCTCGTTACCAGAGTCTCTTCAGCGAATTTGGTCTCGACGGTGTCATCGGCTTGCCGACCGAACAACCAAGCTCACATCACGTCTACAATCAATATGTGATCCGCGTCGATAGCGCTGCGCGTGATCCCCTCAGAGCCCACCTGACGAACAGCAAGGTCGGAACGGAGATCTATTATCCGATTCCGCTCCACCTCCAAGTCTGTTTCGCATCGCTCGGGCACGTCGCGGGGGATTTCCCGCACTCGGAGCTAGCCGCTGCCCAGACGATCGCGCTACCGATGTATCCTGAGCTCACGGAACAGTCTCAACGGCATGTTGTCGATTCTATCGCTCACTACTATGAGCAGATGTCGACAGCCTTGCCAACCGACCTTCGGGCCGACCCCGCTCAGGGTCTCCAAGGTCCCAACAGGATGCCAATCGGCGTCAAGAACGAATCCGTTCGCGGTCGTTGACCCGGATGCATATGGATGCAAGGCATGAATCTGCATAAATGCAGATTCATGCCTTGCGGTCCAGGGACTCTTTGGAAGAGTCGGAACTTCAGGTGGCCGATTCAACCAGCTCATTCGACTCGACACCACACTGCCGTTCGCGAATGATTCGCTCAGGTCTCCGAATCTCGAAGTGCCGCGGCTCATCATCGAATGCCAGATCGACCTGGCCGCCGGTGCATGTCCGCACGTTGTAGACACGTATCCGTAGGATGTCGCCAGAATGATGGAGGACCTCGATCCACTGGCCGTCTTTGCGTTTCAGAACGAGCATCGGACTTCTCCCTAAAATGGTTTCGGTCGCGGGGAAAATGGAATCACTACGATCAACAACTCTGCTCACTCGAGGTTGGCGAGTAACCGGACCCGCAGATACCAGGAACCGTTGAGCATCTCGATCGCTTCCTTGTGAAGCGCTGAGAGACGAGAACGTGAACACGCGAGCCAGTCGGCGGCCCTTGCCTGAGGCAGACCCTCAACATAGATTTGTCGACAGGCCGCTGCATGCTGAGGTGGCAACTTCTTCAACCAACTCTCAACAGTGTCGACCGCGTCGACGAACTCCCGATCTCGGTCTTCAAAGTGAGGTTGACCTTTCTTGCTCCGAGCTGGGTACTCGTCGTCCCCAAAGTCGGCTTGTTGCGTCGCCCGCTGTTCCAGGAGCGACGTACGAATCGTGTCGCGAATCGCTCCGTCGATACGATGCCTCGCGAAGGTCGCGAATCGGATCCCCCTACTCGGGTTATACCGTTGTGCGGCTTCGACAAGAGCAAGGTATGCGGTTGCCTGTAACTCCTCGATTTCAAAACTGCAACGCTCAGCGTGCCGTCTTGCCAGAACTTTGGCGACTGGCAGGTGCTGGGTCGCCAACAACTGCTGCTGGGGCGATAATGGTATTCTCCCCCTAGGGTGTTTCTCGGTTGACGTTAACATCGCGGGGACTTCTCCTGAACGAGACCTTCAAGTCTCGGGGGTTTGGGGTTCGTTCCGACTCTCTCTCAGCCTTCCGGTCTGTCGAGTAGACCAAGTGCCCAAAGTTGTCGATGGTTCTGATCCCACCGATCGAGGACCTTCTGGCGACGCACCCGGAGCCGATCCAACCAGAGCCCCGCAATACGACTGCTTGAGCCCGGCCTCGCCAGATACCTCATCGCGGCCGAAGCTTGCGCTCTGACCAATTGAAACTCGACGAGCAACTCATCGTTCTCGTGCACCAACTGGACGAGCCGATCGAAAGGACTGCTTTCCGACTCTTCATTCTCATCCTCATCTTCTTGGGTGCGACCTCCCACATTCGCAGGACGACGCAGCTTCTCTCCCGCATACAGATCTGCCATGAGTCTGCCTCCTTCATCCTCTGAGATTGGAAATTCCTGAACAGAGAAGTCTGACGATCGGGAAACCCAAGCAAACTGCAAAGAGTTTGACGATCGCTATTTCTCTTACGGGATATATCGTAAAAAGGAGGGGGTTGCGTTCACAAAATATTTTCCGATTACGGGATTGAGTCCGTTTTGGTCGACCGGAACGACCTTGGCATCCTTATTCCTGCGTCCGATTTGGTTCGTTTTGAAACGTGCAACTTGTTCTAGGCTTGAGGGTTGCGTTCATGGCGACGAATGAAGCTGATGGAGGAACGTTACTGCTCAAAGAATTTGGACTCGATCTCGCTTGGGTGGCACGAATTCGCCAGGCGTTGCTGGTCTGGAGTTCCGAGTCGGTGCGTGACCTCCCCTGGCGAGGTGAACGGGATCCCTACCGAGTTCTGGTCTCGGAATTGATGCTGGTTCAAACCACGGTCGCCGCAGTTAAGCCTTTTTATGCTCGATTCCTCAGCCGGTTCCCGACGGTTCAAACGCTCGCTGAGGCGGAAGAAGCCGAGGTGCTCAAGGCCTGGGAGGGGCTAGGGTATTACCGCCGAGCACGTCAACTTCACGCGGCGGCTCGAACGATCGTTCACGAACATGACGGAATTTTCCCCACCGAGCCTCAGGCGATCTTGGCCTTGCCCGGTGTGGGTCGGTACATCGCAGGGGCGATCCGATCGTTTGCGTTTGAGCACCCCGCGCCGATCGTTGAAGCGAACACCCAACGTGTTCTCGCTCGCTGGATGGCGTGGACTGAGGAGCTAAAAACGACCCGCTCCCAGTCGCGACTATGGGGCCTGGCGGAAATTCTCGTCCCTGACGACACGCCTGGGCTCTTCAATCAGGCGTTCATGGACCTGGGTGCTACGGTTTGTCTGCCTAAGGCCCCACTCTGCTTCTTTTGTCCGGTTTCGCGTGATTGCAAGGCTCGCGATCTCGGCCAGCAGGATACGATCCCCGTTCTCACGCCCCGGGCGGCTCCGCTCTTGGTGGAAGAGGCCTGCGCCATCGTCGTCGACTCCGTTGACCGACTTCTAGTCGTCAAGCGAGCCTCAGGAGGACTCTGGGAAGGATTCTGGGAATTTCCGACCATCCATCTCCAGGGGGCTGACCCAGGAGGACGCTCGTTTGGTGTCGGTGTAAGCCTCGCCGAAGGTGCACATCGGCTCACAGGAATCGAGATTGAGCTCGGACCCGAGCTCCATTCCTTGAAATATGCAGTGACCAAACACCAGGTGAGACTTCACGCCTACCGGGCCGTCGTCCTTGGTGGGGAACCCCAGCCAGGGCCAGGTTTGATCGAGGTCGGTTGGGGTTCGCTCGAAGAACTCGAACGACTCACGTTCGGATCGGCTGGGCGACGGCTCTTAAGTTGGCTGTCCAAAAATCGGCTCACGACGTTTGGGGCGTATCGCCACTGACCACTGGCGACTGTTCACTCAATCTTCTCGAATCCTGGTCTCGAATCGGTCCAGGACCGGCAAAATGGGGAGGATCGATTCTAGACGAGCGACCGGATAGACCCCTCCCTCGCGAGTCAATCCCGGTTCGACCTCGCTTGCGTGCCCTTGTTAGGTGCTCTACAATGAAGAGGTTGTTAAGCGGTGAGTCGAAACAATCAGGGTGATCTGATCATCCTGGAGCATTTCTTGCCACGGGCCGGCAGCCGTCGGCGTTGTTTCACCCCTGCGAGCGTGCGAACGATTCGGAAGACATGCCGTAGGTCGGTTGGGTGGGTACGAGATCGCTCTGTGCCGCTCCACCACGCCGTCGTGACGACCTCACATGAATTCCGGACGGTCGGTTGCCCATCCCCGGGGACGGTCGAGACGAGACGAAAGGAACTGGCATGCCATCGGGTAAGGACATCACGGGCGGCGGCTCGTCGGGTAGTGGTGGCGGTGGAAATAAACGCAACGGTGGCAACGGAACCGGCTCAGGCAGTCCTCCGACAACCACCGGTGGTGCCAAGAAGAACGCGTATTGCTCGTTCTGTCGCAAGAGCTATCGGGATGTCGGTCCGCTCGTGGAAGGCCCGGGCGATGTTTACATCTGCGGCGAGTGCATTGAACTCTGCCAGTCGATTCTTGACCAGGAACGGCGTCGGCGAGGGGTCCCCAAGACCCTCTTCACGGATATCCCGACCCCTCGAGAAATTAAAGAGCAACTCGACGCTTACGTCATCGACCAAGAACGCGCCAAGAAAGTCTTGGCTGTCGCGGTCCACAACCACTACAAGCGACTCGTTCACGGCGAGGACAACGACGGCAACGTCGAACTCGACAAGTCGAATATCCTGCTGATCGGCCCGACCGGCTGCGGTAAGACCCTGCTCGCCAAAACCCTAGCACGGGTCCTTGATGTCCCCTTCGCCATTGGTGACGCGACCACGCTTACAGAAGCCGGCTATGTGGGCGAGGACGTCGAGAACATCCTCTTGAAATTGCTCCACGCCGCAGATTTCGATCTCGAAAGCGCTCAGCGGGGCATCATCTACATCGACGAGATCGACAAGATCGGCAAGACGAATCACAACGTCTCGATCACACGCGACGTCTCGGGCGAAGGTGTTCAGCAAGCCCTACTGAAGATGCTCGAAGGGACCGTAGCCAATGTCCCGCCGCAAGGGGGACGAAAGCACCCTGAGCAGCAGTACATTCAGATGGACACCTCGAACATCCTATTCATCTGTGGTGGAACGTTCGTCGGGCTCGACAACATCATCGCCCGGCGTGTCGGTCGGAAAACCATTGGGTTTGGCAGTCAGACTCAGATGCAGAACGATGCTGAGAAGACCGACGAATTGGGCGCGATGCTCGATCGCGTGACCTCGGACGACATTCTCGAATATGGGCTCATCCCCGAATTCGTGGGTCGACTCCCGATCGTTTGCCCGCTGATGCCACTCAACACCGATGCGCTCGTCAAGATCATGACTGAGCCAAAGAACGCGCTGGTCAAGCAGTACCAAAAGTTCTTCGAGATGGAGAACGCCGAACTCATCTTCACCCCCGAAGCACTTCGAGAGATCGCAACCAAAGCGAAGTCGAAGGATACCGGGGCTCGAGGTCTTCGCTCGATCGTCGAGGAAGTGATGCTCGACGTCATGTACGATCTGCCCGACCGGATCATCGGTAAAGAGAAGAGCAAATTCATCGTCACCCCTGAGGTTGTCCGCAAAGAGAAGTCGCTTTTTGACTCGACTCCCACACCGCCAACAAAGGCGGAGCGCAAGAAAGAAAGCGCCTAAGCTCAAGGTTGATGGAGTCAAAAGCCGGTTGCTCTCCAAGGTGTTGAACAACACACTTGGGGAGCAACCGGTTTTTTATGCGCGAGGTGTTTTGGAACGTGAGTTTCTGGCCATCTCCCTAAGCACGTCCAAACCCCGAGTCAGGGTCGCATCATCCACAGCATAAGAAATGCGAATATGCGTATCTTTTTTGCTGAAGACATTGCCTGGAATGATCAAGAGATTATGACGGATCGCTTCGGCTGCGAACTCGCTGGCTGTTCCCCAAGGAGCCGGGAAGAACGCATAGAAGGCACCTTCCAGCATCGGTAGCTGAAAATCGTTCTTGAGTGCAGCGACGACCGCATCTCGCTTACGCCGATATGTGTGAATTTGATTTGTCAAGTCTTGGTCGAGTGCCACCACCCCGGCCTTCTGAACAATGCTAGGTGCACAGATGTAGCTGAACTGCTGAAGCTTAGCCATCTCTTGGATCAGCTTGGTTGGTCCATGAGCGTATCCCAATCGCCAGCCGGTCATCCCATAGGCCTTACTGAATCCGTCGACCACGAGTGTGTCTTCATTCCAATGGGCGGGTGCCGCGAACGGTCGGTCGTAGCAGAACGACTTATAGACTTCATCGCTGATCAATAACACGTTCCGTTGCCGGCAGAGTTCGGCCAGGGCCTTCATCTCGGCCTCGGTAGCGACAACCCCAGTCGGATTTGTCGGCGAGTTCACCAGGACCGCCTTGGTCCGGGGAGTAATTGCCGCTGCGACTCGTTCCGCGTCGATCCGGAAGTCGGGATAGGTGTCGACAGCAACGGTCTTTCCCCCCGCCAGTGTCACCAGATGACGGTACATCACAAAATACGGGTCGAAAAGGATCACCTCGTCACCCGGATCAACCACGCAGCAGAGCGCAAGGAGGAGGGCTCCGGAACTCCCAGAGGTAATCACAACCTGACGATCGGGATGAGCGAACTCGGCATCAGCCTGAGCTTGCAGCTTGTCCCGCAGTTCCGGGATACCTTGGGTGACGGTGTATGCGTTGAAGCCCCCTTCGATCGCCGCAATCGCCGCATCTTTCACTGGCTCAGCCACGTCGAAATCGGGCAAGCCGATGGAGAGGTTGATCGGATCCTTCATCGACTTGGCCATGTCGAACGCCTTACGGATGCCCGAGGCGTCAATGTGTCGCATACGTTCGGCGATCCAGGCATCATTCACGATCAAAGGCTCCAAAAATGCACGTTAGTGTGATCTTCCACGAGATAGTAGGCAAAGGTGGCTAATAATGGAAAGCGACTTGACCGGTTGTGTGACCGAATGGCCGAACGATGGATCTCGTCGGTCGTTGCCAAATGCAAGGTGTTTCGCCTACGCTACAGGTTGAATACCCTCATGCAGACGCCCGCGAAGCTGAGCCCACTATGTACCGGATTTTCTTGACTCTTGCCGTCACGGACGTTTCCTTGTTACTCGCGAGCTTCGTTCTTGGCTTTGGGGCCTCCGCCGAGCCTCGTGGTCCGGGCGCTGTCTGGCATGGGACGCACGTGCTGATCGGGATCTTGACCACGATGGTCACGCTCCTGGTTCACTCGATCGTATACACGTATTTCCTCGGAACCCACAAGTGGGTCAAAGAGGTCGCGCGCGTCTATCAGTTACCCGACTGGGTCGTCGGGCAGTCGAAGAAGAACAAGTCGAAGGCGTTTCGATTCGAGTTCTGGGGGATGTCGCTGATCGGGATCACGGCATGGCTTGGAGCAGGTGCGGATGTCCAGGGAATGAATCCGCTCTGGCACTTAGGGGTCGTGACACTCACTTTCGCGTTTCATCTGGGTGCATTTACCGTCGAATACATGACCATCGTCGCCCAGTCCCGACTTCTGCTCGAAGTGAAAGCTCGCGCGGATACTCTTCGTGAGGAACGATACGGCCCCGAGGCAAGCAAGGAAGAGCTTGAAGAGCGTTCTGCGGTTTGACTCAGCACGTAGGTCACCGCATCGGTACTTATTTTCACGAAAAAATCGAGGCTGTCGCTGATGTCTCCGTTGGGTCTGATATTTCTCATCGTGCTGACCGATTTGATTGGCTTTACGTTGGTCATGCCGCTCCTTGGTCCATTCGCCAAGGCCTATGGACTGGATGGATTCCAGATTGGCCTGGTCCTTGCCATTTACCCTGCCTGTCAACTCGTGGCAGGTCCGATACTCGGTCGTCTCAGTGACCGATACGGTCGCCGACCGATTCTGATTCTAAGTCAGGCAGGAACGTCCCTCTCCTTCCTAATGATGGGTCTGACCCACGAATTCGGCTTTTTACTGCTCGCTCGCGCGATCGATGGTGCGTCGGGGGGTAACATTCTCGTTGCGCAAGCGTATGTTGCAGACATCACCACGAGGGAGAATCGGTCAAGAGGCTTAGGAATTATCGGGGCAGCCTTTGGGCTAGGATTCGTGCTTGGTCCACTTCTGGGCGCAGCGCTCCTCGAACTTCCCGTTTCCCCGGAGTGGCGGACCCGAGTGCCGTTCTTGGTCGCAGCGGCTTTTTCGACTCTGGCCTGGTTACTGGTTCTGTTCAAGTTGCCCGAATCTCGCAAGATCGCTGAGTCGAAGCGTTCCGCCGATAGGCTTCCCAGTTGGCGTGCTTTGCCAAAGTTACTGGCGAGGCCCGGGGTCGGCGCGTTCATAGGTGTGGGAGCCCTCTCGATCTTGGCTTTTGCGGTTCTCGAAGGAACGTACAGCCTCTTCCTCCAGGCGAGACTTGGGCTCAGTGCGGGTCGGGCAGCATTGGCCTTCGCCGCATTGGGGCTCGCGAGTGCGATCGTGCAAGGTGGCCTGATCCGCCCTTTAGTGAAACGGTTCGGCGAGCCCACCCTTCTCATGGTGGGGCTCTTCCTTTCGTTTCTCGGCTTCGCGGCCATGGCATCCGCGAATTCGATCCCCAGCGTCTTGCTGGCAACTCTTGTCTTGGCGACCGCTCGGGGACTCGCCGGCCCCACGTGTTCAGGCCTGCTTTCCCGCTCAACCCCAGAGGAAGACCAGGGTGCGGTGTTTGGCCTCTCGACGTCCGCTCAAACTGCAGCGCGAATGATCACCTTCTTCGTCGCCAATCTCATCCTGGGGCGAGGTCAGATTTCCACCCCCTACTGGGAGGCGGCGCTGGTCTCGCTTCTCGCACTCATGCTCGCCGGCAAAGTACTCTTTGCCAGCCGATCTCAAGACTTCTGTCAAAAGTCACAGTTGCACACCGATGGAGGTGGCGACTGATGCAACGACGGATATTTATTTGTATCCATGGAATGGGAACGGCGATGGGACCAGGGCTGAGTCGAGAAAATCATCACCAGGTGCTGTTCGTTCCTGCTGGTTCTGCTTCTGGAACATATCGGCATCGTGAGGGTTGAGCCGGCGACTCCGATACCACTGAGAATGCCCATCTCCAAAGAGAACGTTCTGGCCCATCGACCGGTGGTTAGGACTATTCCCTTCCAGGATCGTCCTCTGCCCGTCGTGGGGAGGCTGGTCAGCGAGCAATGCAGCCGTTGGGGCAATCTGGAGCGAAACATTCATCCGAGGTGATCCAGCGCTCCTTTGGTCGGCCTGGTAGGCATAGTCACCATTGATGACTTCTTGGAATCGTTTCGGATTCTCTTCCTTAAGTTGACATGCCGCCGCAAAATCCAGGAGCGGCGGATGCTCGGTATTTCCCGAGTGTCGGTAACAAGGGCAATGCAAGCGACGGGGATCATCAAGATACCCCGCATCGTGCAACATCAAGGCAAAAGAGCCGGCATGCGAAGCGGGACTCTCGGGCGGGATGTAGGGATAGGAATTGTAACGATCCCGATACTGGAGAAGGCCAAGACCGAGTTGTTGAAGGTTAAACGTACAACCTGCCTGACTCATCCGATCGCGTGACCGCTGGATCGCTGGGACCATGGTCAAAATTCCCGCGACAAAGATCGTTGCAGCGACCGCAAGATCCGCAGTCCGGAAGGGTACCGACGAAGGAAGGTAGTCGGAGAACCTTTTCCGCTTCTTGACAATCTGCTCACGTCTGGCGAGAGCACCCACGGCGAGTGATGTTCTGTCGGCGAGACCAGCAGGGGGTTCGAGGTCAAACCCGTCGTCAAGCAGGCTATCAATCGCCAGTCTTAGCCTGGCCGATCGTGCGGCGAGCAGGGGATCGTTGGCAAGGGCCAGTTCGACCGTCTCATGCGCGGAGCCTTGGAGTTGGCCGAACACGTTATCTAGCAAATCGTGATTCGTCATAATATCAACTGTCTCCGTCACGACCGGCCCGCTCAGCCATTTCTTGGAGCTTCGCGAGTGCAGCATGGAGCCGCGATTTCACAGTGCCCACGGGGATCTTGAGGATTTCGGCAATCTCGCGATACTTCAGGTCTTGGTGATACGCGAGCATCAACGTTTGCTTGAGCGTTTCCGGCAACTTTTCCACACTCTCCCGAACCCACTGTTGACGTTCCTGACCTTGAAGCTCCGCGAGAGGTCCCGGAGTATCGGCGACCAGCAGATCGATCAAGGACCCCACATCTTCAGACCCCGACCGATCCGTCCCCCTCTGATCGAGACTGACCGTTGGGTGACGTCCTGTCTTGCGTAGAGAATCAACCGCCTGATGTGTTGCAATCGAATAGATCCAAGGTCGCACAGGGCGGCCATCCTCGTATAAGTTCCGCTTCAGATGGACCTGAAGGAACGTATTCTGAAATACGTCCTCGGCCAACGAAGAATCACCGGTATAGCGAGCCAGATAGCGGTAGAGTTCGCGTTCATAGCGATGGATAAGCTGATCGAAATCGGCGGTCAGACCCTGGTCACGATAGCGTGCAAGCAAGACCTCATCGGTTTCCCGATCAAGCTCATTCGACGTTTCGCGCTCGGCTGTCTTGATCATGAGTACGTTCGCTCGCGACGCGATGTTCGGAGATGGGAGAGGAATCTTTCGAAGGGAATCGCGGGAATTCGGGTTTCTTCCCACGAACGTCGCGCCGAGGTGACTCACCCCTCAGTGTAAGGCGTGGAGTGGGCTGGTCAATAGTGCCGCCAACCAATGAGGTTGCGGTTGTACCCCATTCCGGGTCAAACCCGAGCCTTGATGGAGTAGAATTCCGACGTGACAGTTCCTCGCGCGAACATTAACTGGTGAAACCCTTTGAGGTGAGCAGATGGCGAAGTCTCCTGAGGAAAGGTTTGGCAAGTCTGTTCAAGAACCTTAAGACCCAGACAGGCAAATCTCTGGAGACTTGGATCGCCGAGGCGCGAGCCACCGGCTTGAAGAAATACAAGGAACTGGTCGGACTCCTCAAGAGTGAGCATGGCCCGAGCCACGGCTATGCCAATCAGATCGCCTTGCGTGCCCTCGCCGCCGATGATGCCCCTGCCGTTGGGAGCGACGGCCTGATTGAAGTCCAGTACTCCGGTGCCAAGTCGGCGGTGAGACCGATTTATGACTCGCTGGTATCGGTCATTCGTGGATTCGGCCCGGATGTCGAATTCTCGCCCAAAAAGGCTTACGTCAGCCTGCGACGCACCAAGCAGTTCGACGTGATCCAACCCTCGACCGCAACCCGAATCGATCTCGGGCTAGTCCTGAAGCAGGTTGAACCCTCGTCGAGGCTAGAGGCTTCGGAAAGCTTCAACGCCATGGTCACACACCGCGTTCGGGTCGGGAGTGTCGCCGAGATCGATGCCGAGTTGGTGGGGTGGTTGAAGACCGCGTACCTGAATGCCTGAGCCTCCGAGACATCTCGGCTTGGTCAGGCAAAGAGCTTGGTAATCACCTTTCCCGCGACATCCGTGAGCCGCTCGTCGCGACCGTTATGCAGGTGAGTCAGTTGTTTGTGGTCGAGTCCCATCAGGTGGAGGATCGTTGCATGAATGTCGTTGACGTGAGCGCGATCTTCAATCGCGTTCAGGCCGATCTCGTCGGTGGCACCAACAACCCTTCCCCCTTTGACTCCGCCGCCTGCCATCCACATTGTAAAGCCGGTTGCGTTGTGGTCGCGTCCTCTGCTTCCCTTCTGAGCCACCGGTGTCCGGCCAAACTCTGCGCCCCAGACAACGAGAGTTTCTTCCAATAAGCCGGTACGCTTCAGATCCTTGAGGAGTGCGGCCACGGGCTTGTCGGTGAGGCCGCACATTTTTTCGTGGTTGGCGTCGAGGTCGTCATGGGCATCCCACTGCATGGCGACCGGCCCACCTCCGGAATAGAGCTGAACAAAGCGGACACCTCGCTCGACCAGTCTTCGTGCGAGCAGGCAGCGGGTTCCGAACTCGGCGGTCCGAGCATCGTCGAGACCGTACATTGAACGCGTCGCGGTACTCTCCCGACTCAGATCGACCGCATCGGGTGCCTCGCTCTGCATCCGGAACGCCAGTTCATAGGAGGCGATCCGGGCCGAAAGTTCGCTGTCCCCAGGGTCCAAATCGGTCTGATTCATCTGTCGGAGTAGGTCGAGGGTTCTTCGCTGCTGCGGGAGGGACTGGTCACGAGAGGTTGGCTTTAAATTCAGGATCGGATTTGGTCCCGGGCGAAACAGCGTCCCCTGGTACGAGGCCGGTAAGAACCCAGCCCCCCAACAGGGAGCACCCCCTTCGGGCGTCCCTTCAGGCTGAGACATCACGACATACGCAGGGAGATTCTCGCTTTCGGAGCCCAAGCCATACGTCACCCAACTCCCCAGGCTGGGGTAACCCATGAAAGTCCGGCCCGTATTCATTTGGTACATTGCGGGCGCGTGGATCACATTGTCTGCGACACAGGAACGAATTAGAGCAATATCATCCCCATGAACATGCATACTAGGAATGAGGTCGGACAGATCCATACCCGACTCGCCGTATTTGCCGAACTTCCGATGCGAGCCCAGGCAGAGAGGGTCGGCCTCCACGAACTGGCTATGGATCTTGCCGAAGCTGGAGGGGAGGGGCTGACCATCCAACGTATTAAGGACTGGCTTGGGGTCGAAAAGGTCCATCTGACTGGGGCCACCAGTCATGAACAGAAAGATGCACCGCTTGGCCTTGGCGGGGAAGTGTCCGGCACGCGCCGCGAGAGGATTGTCCGACCCGACGGCGACGGCCGCCCGGGCCAGGTCCGTCTGGAGCAACGACGCCAGCCCGAGGAGGCCAAACCCGTTGCCTGTCCTTTTGAGGAATTCACGGCGGCTCGGAGCTTGGAATGGTTGTGGGCCAGGGCAGCGATTCGGTGTCGAGGAGGGATTCATCGCCAGCTCCCGGAATTAGGGGATGTAGACAAACTCGTTGCGGTTGAGCATGGCTAAAGAGAAATCGACCCATGCGGCGGCGATGGCCAGTTCCATCGCTTCGGGGAGAAATGTGGGAAGTGTCAAACTCTGCTCACCCTTGGCAGCGCGTCTGCGGAGAAACTCCGACTGAGAATCGACGAAATCACGCGCATGGCCCACTTCATCTTCCGTGGGGTGACGTCCCAACGTCAATTGATAGGCGAGATCAACCTTGGGATCGAAACAGCACTCGCAGACATCTTCAAGTAACCTACCCGCCAGCGCCTTCGCGCGACCGAGTGCGAAGTCGCTGTTGAGCATCACGAGAGGCTGCAACGCATGTGTGCTGTTCAATCGCTGAGGGCAGGCGGTCTGAGTATCCGGGGCATCGAACGCGTCGAACATCGGGTAACGGACGTTACGCTTGCGGAAGAGATAGATCGATCGTCGGTTGTGTTCGGTTTGGTCGGGAGTCACCGGCCAGAGATGCACGACCTCGGCCTCGGTGAAGATCAAGTCTTCGACTTCTCGTTCGATCGGAACCAGAACACCGGGACCGCCAAACTTCGTGTTATATTCCCCCGACACGAAGAGCATCGCATCTCGGAGCGACTCGGCTTCCACACGCCTCCGATTCATTTTCGAGAACAGCGTATTGTCGGGGTCGTCGGCGAGCTGTTTCCGAAGCGGGGAGTCGGGCTCCCCCAGGGACGAAGTCTGGCGATAGGTCGCGGAGGTGACCATGAGCCGGTGTAGCCCTTTGAGCTTCCATCCTTGTGCAACAAGTTCCGTCGCCAACCAGTCAAGCAGCTCGGGGTTTGAAGGAGCTTCGCCCCGGACCCCAAAATCGCTGGGCGTTGCCACGAGACCTCGACCGAAATGGTGCATCCACAGCCTGTTAACGATGACACGTGAAGTGAGAGGATGATCTGGCCGGGTCAACCAATCGGCCAATGCTTTGCGACGACCGGAGTTTGACTCGGTCGCTTCGAACGAATCCGGAAACGAGTGATCCGGGAGATTCGCAATCACAATCCCAGGAGGTCTGGGAGCAACTTTGGGCCCCTTGAGGGCAACATCCCCACGACGATAAACATAAGTGTCTGGTGCTTCGGGCTTCGGCTCGGCGAGAGCCATCGCCTTCGCAGCAGGTCGCGGCTTTGTGACCTCGAGATCATGGATTGCACGCTTCAGTCGCTCCCGTTCCGCACGATCGTTCGGGATGTGACTGACGGCTTCGAGAACATCTTCCCAAGAAACGCGGAGAGACTCTCGGACCCCGATCGCCTTTTTCTTCTGGGCAGGTGTTCGGTCCTGTTCGGGGAGGGCGAGGAGCTTGTGCTCCTCTTCGGTGAGAGTCGCTTCTTTCCGCTCCTGGATCGACTTGCGATAGGGGGCTTCGAGTTCGGCCATACTCTTCCGGAGCGGAGCGATCTGCGCGTCGATCGCCGTAATAGCGTCCTTGATCAACTTCTCTTGCTCGGGGGTCGCGATCGGTCTGTCGATCATTTCCGCCCCGGCGAAGCACGACTGTAACCGATAGTAATCGGTGGTCGGCAACGCATCAAACTTATGGTCATGACATCGCGCACAACCCATTGTCAGGCCAAGAAATACCGATCCGACCGTACCTGTGATCTCCGTAAGCTCACTCTGACGCCGAACCGCCGGATCGATGTTGCCCCCAACAACTTCTCGAGGACCACACCGCCCAAAGCCGGTGGCAATCAATGCGTCGTGATCACCCGGAGCGACCTCATCGCCAGCGATCTGAAGTCGGACGAAATCGCTGTAGGGGAGATCTTGGTTGAGAGCTTTGATCACCCAATCCCGATAACGCCAAGCATCGGGTCGTTCCGCATCGAGCTCGAAGCCGTTGCTATCCGCATAGTGAGCAAGGTCGAGCCAGTGTTGAGCCCAACGTTCGCCAAAGTGTGGCGATTCTAGCAGGCGGTCGACGACTTTCTCATAAGCGTCAGCCGACTTGTCCCTGAGGAAGTTACCGACTTCTTCAGGCGAGGGTGGGAGACCGGTCAAGTCGAACGTGACTCGACGGATCAATGCCACCTTATCGCTATCAGGAGCGTGAACAAATCCAACCGATTCGAGTCCGCTCAAGATAAATTGATCGATGGGGTTACGAATCCACTTGGCTTCCCTGACCGCAGGAGCTGCGGGTCGCTTGGGAACCTGATAGGCCCAGTGCCCCTTTTGCTCGGGCTTAAACGATTCCGGAGGAGCGACATCATCGACCGAAGCCAAAGAAGTCAACACAAGGAGGATGCCAAGGAACGGCATACAGGCGCGCCTCCGCACAAAGATCTAGCGTCTTCTCGAAGATCATTTTGACAGAGGGGACCAAAAATTGCCAACATCCTCTCAGCGGGAAGATGACGCACTCTGGGCCTAATCCCGACTTTAATAGTCTCTGGCGGGATCCCCAGCGGATTCGTAAGCTACTCTGGATTGATTTCTCACGGGTCCTGCGCAGGTCAAGCTCATGAACCAAACGACCAACAGGCGCGTCCTGCTCGCCCTCGTTGTCCAACTTGCGTTTATCACAGCAGGTGGTCATGCAGAGGAGCCCCTCACCCCCACCTCGTGGAAACCAGATCCGGTGGGCTTCGAGACGATCGCCAAGCCCTTCTTGGCGGACTACTGTGCAAAATGTCACACTGGCCCCAAAGTCAAGGGGGATTTCTCGATCGAGAAACACCTGCCGAACGACTTTTTCGACCGGGCAGCCCTTGAACGTTGGAACGAAGTCGTAGACGTTCTCAATAGTCACGACATGCCACCTCAGAAGTCGAAGCAGCCTCCGGCACCTGAGGTGGCGGGGTTCGTCGATTGGATCACTGCTCAATCGGTAAACGCCGAGATGTTCCGCAGAGATCGCCCTGTGGTCTTGCGCCGACTCAATCGACACGAGTACCGCAACACGATTCGCGACCTGATCGGAGTCGATTTCGATGTCTCCGGCTTCCCTCAAGACCCTCCAGCCGGCGGATTTGATAATAATGGTAGCGCATTGACGATGTCGCCATTCCAGATGGAGCTTTACCTCAACTCCGCTCGACAGATCCTTGACCGGGCTCTCGTCAAAGGCAAGAAACCTCCCACAATCCGTTGGCATTTCGCGCCGAAGGCGAGTCCAGATGCCGATCGGCGAAGGATTCGACTCGACGATCGGAATAACGCCATTCTCAACGGTGGTAACAACAAAGAAGACAAAGGTTACATTGTTGTACGGTCTGATTCCTGGGACAAAGGGGTGAATGCACGCGACTTTCGCGTTCCTGTCGAGGGGCTCTACGCAGTACGGCTCCACGCTTGGGGGCGGATTCCAACTCGTCAAGACGTGGTCGCTTCCGCACAAAGGGCCCTTGAAACCCGCAAGGCAGACCAGGATAAGTCGAACCCTAAAGGGAAAGCGTCGAGCCTTCAGCAGTTCGAGCAGGATCTGAAACATTTCCAAACGGACCGGATGTACGACTACGGGCCGCCCCGCGTCAAATTGATTCAACACCTGGGGTCTCAACCGCGAACCGTCGCCGAGTTCGACGTCGATGGAACAGGCGATCACCCGAAAACTCACGAGTTCCAAGTCCGATTCACAACCGAGTCCGCTGGGATCAACTGGGACTACGCTTACTCCATTCCGAAGGTCCTCGAGAACTTTTGGATCCAGGGCAATGAGGACTTTGCCCGCCCCGAGATGATGGTCGACTGGTTCGAGATCGAAGGCCCGCTCTATTCGAGTTGGCCACCCCCATCCCACACAAAGATCCTTCCTGACTCCGCGCTAAAGATCTCTGACCAAGAGGGTTATGCGCGGGTGGTCATCGCTGACTTCATGAAGAAGGCCTATCGCCGCCCGGTCGACGATGCAGAAATCCTGGCCAAGTTGGCTTTGTTCGATCGCGCCTTGTTAGAATCATCGGATTTCGTTGATGCGATCAAGCGGCCGTTGACAACGATTCTCAGCTCACCGAATTTCCTCTTCCTTACCGAACCCGCGCGAGATCCGCAGAAGCTCTCGAACCACGAGCTCGCCTCACGCCTGTCGTACTTCCTGTGGTCCTCGTCTCCCGATGACGAACTCAGAGCGCTCGCCGATCAAGGACTGCTCGAAACGCCTGAGATCCTTCGCAAGCAAGTTGACCGAATGCTCGCAGACCCAAAAGCCAGAGCCCTTTCCGAGAATTTCGCATCTCAGTGGCTCGGCCTTCGAGAGGTTGGTGCGAACCCCCCTGCCCCCGACCTCTATCCTCAATACGACCGTCATCTGGAAACGTCAATTATTGGTGAATCTCAGGGCTTCTTCAACGAAATCTTGAAAAACGACCTAAGCGTGCTCAACTTCATCAAGTCCGATTTTGTGACAATCAATGAACGACTTGCTCGATTTTATGGCCTCAACGGAGTTAAGGGGGACGGCTTCCGACGACTGGCTGTACCACCAGACTCACATCGGAGCGGGCTCGTAACCCAAGCCTCAATGTTGACAACAACCTCAAATGGGACCCGCACTTCTCCGGTGAAGCGCGGCACCTGGATCCTCAAGAATCTGCTAGGGACTGACCCAAGATTGCCGGTCGCCAACGTCGGAGAAATCGCCCCAAAAGTACCCGGAATCGACAAAGCCACAGTTCGTCGACGACTGGAGATCCATCGAGAACTTGAGCAATGTGCTCGTTGTCATTCCAAGATCGACCCGTTGGGCTTCGCCCTCGAGAACTACAACGCCGCAGGTGAGTGGCGCGACCAAGAAGGCTTTGGGTACAAGGGCAGAGTCGACACCAACGACCCCAAGATTGACGCCTCGTCGATGATGCCCGACGGCACGGCAATCGTTGGTGTGACAGGGTTGCAGGAAGCTCTCCTCAAGCGCGAGGACCTTTTCCTATCTTGCCTTGCGAAGAAGCTCAGTACGTATGCTTTAGGACGCGAACTCGGCCTTGCGGATCAACCGACGATCAAGGCCGAGGTGGCCACGATGAAACGACAAAACTATACCCTGAAATCGCTGATACACGCGATCGTTGCGTCGGACCGATTTGGAACCAAGTGATACTCTGGGAGTCCTGTCATGCATCGACCGCTCTCACGTCGCCACCTGCTTCGAGGGCTGGGAGTCAGCCTTGCTCTCCCTTATCTCGACGCCATGCGTGCTCCAAGCCAAGCCGCAGACTCGACGTTCAAACCCTGGCCCAAATCCAACGTTGTCCAACCGAGAATAATCTGCTGTTACATTCCAAACGGAGTGAACATTGAAGAATGGGTTCCCAAAGACACGGGTGTCAATTATCAACTCTCGCCAACTCTCAAGGTTCTCGAAGATTTGAGGAATGAATTCACCGTGATTTCGGGCCTGGGACACCCCAGGGCTCAAGGGGGGCATAGCGGTGCCGATACCTGGCTAACGGGGGCTGACCTCAAGAGTAAGCCAGGTGCCGATTACTCCAATGGCCTCTCGGCTGACCAACTCGTGGCTTCTGTTCATGGAAAGCTGACCAGGTTCCCCTCGCTCCAGCTTTCCGACAGCTCGGGCACGGGTGCCGCTGGTCATTCGCACACCTTGTCGTTCGATCGCAATGGCACACCCCTGCCCGCTGAGAATTCGCCAAGTCGTCTGTTCGAACGGCTTTTCGTGCCTGACTCGGCTGGCGATCGGACGGCGACCTTGAAGCGATACGCCGAACGCAGGTCGATCCTTGATGAGATTGCGTCCGAGTCGAAAGCCCTCGACCGACGGCTCGGGGGTTCAGATCGACAGAAACTTGAGGAGTATTTGTCCTCAGTCCGGGAGACGGAGACCCAGGTTGAACACCTGCAACGCTGGGTCGATGTTCGCAAGCCAAAAGTGCCCCAAACCGACCTGTTACTCTCCAGTCAGCCGCTGAACGCTCACGATCGGGCGATGTGGCTCGATGTAATGCTGGATCTGACCTATCTGGCGTTCGTCACCGATTTGACCCGGGTGATCACCTTTGAGTGGTCACGTGAGGCAGGCGGCTTTGGTGGCGCAGGAGAGAACCACCACGAGCTTTCACACCACGGTGGTGATCCCGGGATGCTGAGCAAACTCGGCACGATCGACCGATTTCACCTGAGCAAACTTAAGAGGTTAATGTCCCTGCTCAAGTTCACCCGGGAGGGCCCAGGATCCATGCTCGATAACACGATGCTTCTCTTCGGCTCAGGGATGAATTCTGGAGCGGGTGGCGAGCACTCGCCGCAGAATCTACCCCTACTGGTGGCCGGTGGGGCAAAGCTCGGGCTGAAGCATAACCAGCACCTGGCCTTCAAGCCGGACCGACAACCACCACTGAACAATGTCTTACTGGCATTGATTCAGCGAATGGGGCTTCCCGCGAACACGTTCGGAGACTCGACAGGATCTCTGACTGGTATGGAGATCTGACCGCACTGCAAGTTCGCGAATCGCGGTGGAACTAGTGCGAGAGTTGGAGCAATTGTGCTTCTTCAAGGATCATCCGCCAAGCCTCAACTCGTGATCGCGACGACCTCTGAATTTTCGTCCTTCGTCTTCGGCCAAGGACAATCCAGAGCGGACTGCCCAACACCTCGTTAAAGGCGACCTCCTGGGCACTCCAGCCTTCAAGGTTAAGTTTGGCCATTATCTCAAGGATCTCACGCGATTGCTCAGAGGATTGCATATGGGTACGACCTGTCTTGCCGCCCGAGGTTGTACGCGAGTGTGAAACTCTTGAAAACCAGGGGATTCGATCTTGTGGAAGCACCGAAAAGCAAGTTGGATGTAGATTTCGTTATTGGTAAGCGATTACGTCCTACTCACACCCCAACAAAAGGACCTTACGACTACGCGGGGATGCCGTCGCGTGACAGTTCCTTCAAAAAAAATTCCGGATCTAGATCTGTTTACCGGATGTGAGCCCCCTGATCGGTCGTTACGACCCATCCCCTACGTCCCGAGCCCCGGAGTTACTTAGGGCTCGATTTGACCGGGATCACTTGCGTACCTTACGATACCCCTAGAATACGGAACGAGTCGTGGGGCTTGCAACTGATGAAACATTCGGATTGTTACATCATTGCGATCGTCTTGGCAATGGGATTGGGCTGCGGGACGTCTGAAGCACCAATCCCAGTTGGCCAGGCCGCAACTTTCTCGGGAATCAATCTCAAGGTCGCGGCGTTCGGTGACGCCTCTCTCATTCCGGCGCTGAATGCCCAACGGGGAGAGTGGGAGGCGACCCGCAAAACCACCGCAATCGTCACGACGGAGTCGATTAATGCTGACTCGCTCACGGGAATCGATGTCATCGTCTTTCCTGGTGACCGTCTGGGAGAGCTTGTCGATTTAGGCGCTTTGGCGATCCTGCCCGACGCCCTAGTCCGGCCCATTCCGTCGTCGTCGTCGTCAGAGATCTCTGGCACCCCCAAACCCTTAACATCCGAGACACTCTCTGACGACCCCCTCAAATTCGACGATGTACTGACGGGGTTCAAGGATTTCGTCACTAAGTATGGTAACGACCGAATGGGACTTCCGCTCGGCTCCTCCGCCTTGGTACTCGTGATAAACCAGGGATTGCTGGAGCAGGCGAAGGTCGGGCTCAGAGGTCCCAAAACCTGGAAAGATCTCGACACGTTGGCCACCGCCCTCCATGCGGGAGAGATCGCCGGCATCGCCTTGGCCCTTGGCGACGATCCCGAGGGCGTCGGCAACACGATTTTTTTGGCAAGGGCCGCAGCTTTGGGCCAGCACAAGGACCAGTTCTCCTTCCTGTTCGATGCCGACACGATGACACCGCGGATTGCATCGCCCCCGTTTGTCGAAGCCCTCCAGGGACTTGTCGAACTGGGTAAGACCGGCCCAGCCGGTGCCCTCAATTTTGATGCGAACGCGGCGAGAGCTGCGTTTCGTACCGGCAAAGTCGGTCTGCTGATTGATCGAGCGGAACGAGCGGAAACGTGGGCCGGGGGATTCCCGATCGTGGTCGCACATCTGCCTGGTTCTGAACGCGTTTACGACCCAGCCTCCAAGTCCTGGGAGACCGTCAAGCCTCTGAACAACCCAACCTATTTGCCAACAGGGGGTGGGTGGTTAGTCGGTATTGCTGCCTCAACACAGGGAAAGCGTCGGGATGCGGCACTCGACTTTGCGTCTTACCTCGCCACACCCGAAATCGCGAGTCGGGTGCGTACGATGAAGGCCAGCCCGATGCTCCCCGCTCGCAATACCCAGCTCACCGGAGGTCTCCCCGATCCCAAGTCCTCGGCCGGAGTGGATTCGAGGGCATGGTCAGAAGCTGTCGCCTCAACATTGACGGCAGGGCGGATCATTCCAGGGCTACGAATTCCTGACGCTTCAGGTTATCTCGCGGATCTGAGCAAGGCGCGAGTCTCGGCAACCCATGGTGAGCCGGTACAGGCCGCGCTGGAAACTGCGGCCAAAGCCTGGGACGATCGGAGCCTGCAACTCGGTAGAGATCGTCAACTCTGGCACTACCGTCGAAGTTTGAATCGGCTAGCGACCAAACCCCAGCCCCCCGAGCGCCCAACAAGGACTCCGTGAGGTGGACGAGGCCGAAGGCGAGACGCCGCTAATCCCGACTGACCCCGAGGTCCGCGAACTGCTCGGGCTGTTCGAAGTTCCCGCGTTCGCGCGACGAGGCCATGACCTCGAATATGCACTCAAGAGGCTTCGCGAGCGGCTCCAGCGCGAGCGATTGTCGATGCTCGACATGGTTCGACTCCGGCTGAAGCAGTGGTCAACTGTGGCAACGGGTCCTCACGATTTCGCCCCGTTTCGCTTTCCCGTTGAGCATTACTTCCGGGAACTCAATGAGGAGCTTCCTAACTGGGCCAGGAGTCCAGCTTCTCCCCGTGCCCGGAGGACGATCGCACAGGACCTGATCGCGAGTGTGGAGCGTTTCAACCGCCGCTGGACGAAATCTCTGAGGGATCTCAACCTGGGAGCGGTGAATAGCCAGATTGAGCGGTACAATCGCTATTACCTCCTGGAGAAGGAGTGTAGCTTGGGATCGTCCCGGCTCGCTGCTCGGTTCTTCGTACCCCAAGATCGACTTTCCGTAGAGTCACTTCTCAGAGAGTTCCCCCTTCTCCCCACCGCGTCGCTGGTCGACTGAACTGGAGACACCCTTGGGCGTCTTACTCGCACCGTTGCTCCTCATTCCTGCTCTCTTGGGCCTCGCGAAGGCGGAGAATCCTCCGCTCGAATTCGAGGTGACCTATACCGCCGGAGTTCATCCCGGGCCAGTCACGGCCCGCGTTTATGTCATGCTCGGCCCGAGCCCAAGTTTAGGAATCGGCGAGCCCCGACTCGGTCCCAACTGGTTCAATCCCCAGCCGTTCTTTGCTGTGGATGCCAAGAATTGGAAGCCTGGTGAGCCCCTGAAAGTTGGGTCTTCGCCACTCAGTACCGGGTTCCCCGGCTCGCTCAATGACATCAATGCCGGCAAATATGTAGCCCAGGCTGTGATCCGGCTCAACACGGATACGCATTCGCTCGGCGATGGTGAGGGGAACGCCTACAGTCCCGTCTTGACCACGACCCTCGATCCTGCCGTGGGAGGAACGATCAAGCTTGAGGTCGACAAGGTTGTTCCCAAGAAGCCGTTCCCTTCCACGGATCGGGTCAAGCTGGTCGAAATTGACAGCCCAATGCTCTCAGCCTACCTCAAGCGACCGGTGAAGCATCGCGCGGCGGTCGTCCTTCCTGAAGGTGATCTCACCGCAAAGAGGGCGGCCCTCTACATCATTCCGGGCTTCGGTGGCGATCACCGGATGGCGTTACGGATCGCGGGAAGCACACGAGCCTCGTATGCAAAAGACTTGATTCGTGTGGTGCTTGACCCCGATTGCGGCACCGGCCACCACGTTTTCGCCGATAGCGCGATGAATGGCCCAAGAGGGAAGGCCCTCGTCGAGGAACTCATTCCTCACATCGAAAAAATGTTCCCTGTCATCGCCGAGCCCTCAGCGCGGTTGCTCAATGGCCATTCCTCCGGGGGTTGGAGCAGCCTATGGCTTCAGGTCACGTATCCCAACTTCTTCGGCGGAACCTGGTCGACCAGCCCGGACCCGGTCGATTTTCGCGACTTTCAACGGATCAACCTTTATCGTACCGGCGAAAACATGTTCAAAGATGCTAAAGGTGAACGTCGACCTTTGGCTCGTCGTGGGAATACTCCGCTCGTCTGGTACGAGGACTTCTCACGGATGGAAGACGTGATCGGCGACGGTGGGCAACTTCGTTCGTTCGAAGCGGTTTTCAGCCCAATTGGACCCGACGGCCAAGCCCTGCGGGCCTGGGATCGCAAGACGGGATTGATCGATACCGCAGTCACAAAAGCCTGGGAAGCATACGACATCCGTCTCGTTCTTGAAAAGGACTGGGCGACTTTGGGTCCAAAGCTTAAAGGCAAGTTGCATGTGTATACGGGTGATCTTGACACATTCTACCTTGAAGGGGCTGTTATGCTCCTCAAAGAGTCTCTAACCAAGCTCGGTAGCGACGCATCTGTCGAAATCTATCCAGGGAAAGACCATGGCAGCATTCTTGATGCGGCACTGAACGCTCGTCTCGATAGCGAGATGAAGGCAACCGTGGAGGCCCGCAAGTGAGCCGACTGATCCAGGGAGTGATCTTCGATATGGACGGGGTGCTCGTCCACTCGGAACCCTTCATCGCCGAGGCTGCGATCCAAATGTTTGCTGAGAAAGGGATGGCGGTCCAGGCTTCGGAGTTCCGCCCATTCGTCGGGATGGGAGAGGATCGCTTCTTGGGTGGAGTCGCTGAAAGCCGTGGCATCCGACTCGATTTGACTCGCGACAAGGCGCGCACTTATGACCTGTACCTCGATTCGATCCATGGGCGATTGAAACCGCTCCCCGGAGTGCTCGAATTTGTCGCCAAGTGTCGGGCTCTAGGCCTGAAAATCGCTGTAGCCTCAAGTGCGGATTCGGTTAAAGTCGAGGGAAATCTTCACGAGATCGGTCTTAGCCCCTCGACGTTCGACGCGATCGTCAGCGGTAGTGAGGTCGAGCGAAAAAAGCCAGCGCCCGACATCTTTCTCGAAGCTGCTCGCCGCTTGGGCCTTGATTCGAATCGCTGCCTGGTCGTCGAGGACGCCGTGGCGGGAGTCGCCGCTGCCAAGTCGGCAGGGAGCCGTTGCCTGGGCCTCACGACGACCTTCGCTGCGGAACAGCTTGGGGCTGCCGATTGGGTTGCGCCTGACCTGGCGACCGCGCCCCAAGCCGTTCTCGAATGGTAACGATTCGAACAACACACAAATGAGAATGTACTGGAGTCTCTGACCCATGCCGGTGCTCGACCGCGAGGAATACATCGAGCAAGCCTATTTCTTGCACGCCTTTCGTGAGCGAGTGCTTGATGGGCTCCCGTCACAGGAAGTCCTGGCGCGAATCGGCGAAGAACTTCTTGCGACGACCCGGTTGCCGATAGCGGTTTCGTTTCTCCACGCCGAGATCAAGGCGAACGGGCTGATCGGGCCGGCTATGGAACGCCTGGCCCACTATTTCACCCCCTTCCAGGCGTACGTCATCAGCCAGGCTGAAGCCGATTTTACCCGATTTCCGATGGATCAAGCCTTGCTGATTCTCGAACGCGAGGCGAAGTTCAAGGGTGAGGCCCCTACCCCGGCAGGTCTCTTCGTTTACCAGTTCGAGGCCCTCTCACGCAACCGACTCGGATACATCAAAGGACTCGCCGCCATGGCGAAAGACCCTCATTATAGCGACGACTGGCGTGACTACATCTTGACTTTGATGCACCGCATTGGTGACGTCGATTTTGCGGACCTCATCTTCATTCGTTCTAGCTTCTTCCTCACCGAACGACGTAAACGCGATCCGGAGTACATCCCCAAGTTCCCCACCTTGTTCGGCGAAAAAGAGGGCAAGATCGCCAGGGCAAATCGGGGACGCGACCCCATGTATCTGTTCTCAGCCCTCCAACGTCAGTTGGGATACCCTGAGGTTCCTCGGCCCCGTCGACCGGAAGAGTCCGAGGCCAGGATCGCACTCCTCGAACTGCGAGTCTCCCAGCTTGAAAACCGCCTCAAAGCCGCAGAGCATGAACTCCACAACGACCTCGATATTTCCCAGTTTGCGGTCAAGCCTGAAGAGACCGCCGGGGCACCAACCGGCTGGGGCACCAGGACGATTGATCTGGACCAATCATGATAGACCACCCACGAATCCTCTTTGATCGCAAGTGTCACAAGACGGAGGAAACCCATGGATTCGCTCCTTTGGGCAGAGCCAGTCGCCTTCGCCCAAGCTTGGGCTCGCGTTAACGGACGCATCCCTACCTGGCGATGGTTCGCGAAACGAGTCGCCCTCATTAGCCTCGGACTTTTCCTCTTTTTCCGACTGGTCGTGACGATCAGGGGCACGGAGCATCCCCAGTTCGGCCCCCTGCTCGAAGCGATTTTCTCCGTCTCCCTCGGTCTGCTATTCGGCTGGGTACTCCCTTATCTTTCTCGATTGAGCCCTGCGACAATCTGGGTGTCCAACAAAGGAATCGTGCGCGATAGTGTCACCGTGAACAACCCTCGCAGACATGTGTGTCTCTGGGAAGACATCGACAGTTGTTTGATTGAATTCATTGAGATTGAGGACCAACCCTTTCGTGTACTCACCTTGCGACTTAACAATGGAACGAGTATGCACCTGGGAATCGGCGACACCACGAAGGAAGGCCAGCTCGCCGACTTGATCCGGGGCCATCAAAAGAAACTTACGATCAGATTATCGAGGTGATTGGATCCTCGCACGCAACACAATTACTGAAATCAAGCGGCTACAGAATCGCATCTATCGACTTACCTCCGAGAGCTTTTCATGAACTCGCTCATTGTGCTTCTCCTCTCGACCATGATCGCCCCTGAGGACCCCAAGCCTCTCAGGTTTGATCGGATCGTTATCGACGACAACTTTCCAGGCGGGTATCAGGTCGAAATCGCGGACGTCGACGGCGACGGCAAGCCGGATATCATCGCTCTCGGCGGATCGACCTGTGCCTGGTACCAGAATCCAAGCTGGCAGAAACGGATCATATCCACTGCCAAGGAGACTCCTGGCATTATTAGTAGTGCCACCCGAGACATCGACGGCGATGGCAAAGCCGAAGTTACTATCGCTTATGAGTTCTCGATGAATAAGCCCAAAGACGGTAAGCTGCTCCTTGGCCGACAAGGTGCCACACTCGATGCCCCCTGGACATTCACACCCATCGCTAACGTGGGAAGTCTTCACCGACTCCGGTGGGGTGACATTGACGGAGACAAGATCCCAGAACTCGTTGCGGCTCCGATCTTTGGCCCATCCGCAACACCACCGGCTTTTCAAGAAGAGGGCGCACGAATCCGAATTTACACCCCCCAGGTCCAAAAGGACAGGATCACGTTCGACGCAAGCACGATTGAACATCCTCTGTTCGTTCTCCATGCAATCGATGTGATCGATGTGGATCAGGACGGTCGTTGCGAGATCCTCACCGCCAGCAACTCTGGGGTGGTTGCCTTTTCAAAAGCTAAGATCACCCTGCCCGTTCTGGGTTCTCGTCTCGACTGGAGCGTCGGACTCGGGCCGGTCGGTGCAGCAGGTGCTGCTCCCAAACGTGGATCAAGTGAGGTTCATATCGGGAATCTGAATCGCGCTGAGCGCTTCTACGCGACGATTGACCCCTGGCACGGCTCGGAGGTTAGCATCACTCGGCGAGATGGGGGAACGAACAACCGAGAGGTGCTCGACAACACGCTTGATGATGGCCATGCTCTCTGGGTTGCCGACATCGATGGTGACGGGAATGACGAAGTCTTCGCAGGGCATCGCGGTAAGAATGCTTGCGTCTCCATCTATCGACATAATAGCAAACTCTGGACTAAGACCGTCCTGGACCGAGAGCTCGCTGCTCAGGACCTTCGTGGTGGTGACATTGATGGCGACCGAATTCCGGACGTCGTGGCAATCGGTGGCAAGACACACAACGTAGTTTGGTATCGACCGATCAAGGCATCGCCCACGAATCGAGAGCCGTGAATCTCACGCAAGCATGCTCTGAAGCATCTTGCTCGATGAGCAATCCAAGAAGATTTGAAGGAGGTTCACCTCGCCACTGGTCAAGCCTGCCACAGTCGTTTACCTTACTTGGATTCTCGCCCTGATCGATCCCGAGGAAAGCGTACTCATGCGATCTCTGACCTGGCAGATGAGCTTGATCTTTTTGGCTTCGATCTCGACAGTGTCGAAGGCCGAGGAGCCCCTCAAAAAACCTGATATCACCTGGCCGGGCATGACCAAAGCGGGCAAGGTCTTGCTGCCAAATGGGTGGTCGCTCAAGCCGGCGGGCAAGCAGTCCCGGCTGGGCGACTTTCCTGTCGCGATCATCGAACATCCTTCCCAGGCCGTGCTTGCAGTCCTCCACGCAGGTTATGGCGAGCACGAAGTCATGACCCTCGACTCGGCCACCCAGAAGATCCTTGGTCGGGTGATCATCCCCGAAACCTACGGAGGGATCGCCTGGTCACCGGATGGCAAGTCCCTCTACGTCGGAGGCGGGTTTAACGACGTCATCTATCGATTTGATTATCTGGGAGGATTACTCTCCAACCTTACAGAGATCACGTATCCCGACCGAGCCGCATTCTTGAAGGCTCGCCCTGCAGGCTTTGGTGAGCCGATTCAGGGCCAGCGCACCCCGGCGGGATTGGCGGTATCCGCCGATGGCGAGACGCTCTACGTCGCGAACGCGTTTAGCCACACGCTCGCCGTCTTCGACCTACCGGGCGGTCGGCTCAAGTCCGAGGTCAAGCTCGGCGATAAGGTTTATCCTTATGGCCTCTGTCTAGATGAAGGAAACGAACGCATTTATGTCAGCCTCTGGGGTGCGTCCAAGGTGGCGATTGTCGATACAAAGGTGAACTCGTTGCTTGGCACGTATCAAACCCAAGAACATCCCAACGTCATGCTGACGGCAAAGAAGGGCGATTTCTTGTACGTCGCCAATGCCAATCGCAACACAGTCACGGTGATCGACACGCATAAAGGAGAAGCGATAGAGACGATCAACACTGCGATCGCCCCGGACGCTCCGGCAGGAAGTACCCCCAACGCTTTGGCCCTCTCGCCCGATGAAAATGCCCTCTTCGTCGCGAACGCGAACACGAACGACATCGCCGTCTTCAACGTCAAGGAACCAGGAGTCAGCGCCCCCTTGGGCTTCATCCCCGTCGGTTGGTATCCGACCGCGATCCGCATCGACAAAACAGGCAAGACGCTCTTCGTCGCCAATGGAAAAGGGGGCTCGTCCAAGCCCAATCGCGAGGGCCCTAACCCGCTCGTCGGTGAACGTGATGTGACCCGCGAATACATTGGTGGCTTGTTCCAAGGCTCGCTTTCGACGATCCCGATGCCCGGCCCAGCCGAGATGGCTGCCTACTCCAAGATCGTTTACGACTGTAGTCCCCTCAAATCCGCTCAGCCCCAGACGATCACCGGCAACCCGATCCCAAACAAGGTGGGCGAACCTTCGCCGATCACCCATTGCATCTATATCATCAAAGAGAATCGCACTTATGATCAGGTCTTCGGTGATCTCCCTCAGGGGAATGGCGAGGCGTCGCTCTGCCTGTTTCCCGAGAATGTGACGCCGAATCATCATAAGCTTGTTCGTGAATTCGTCCTGCTCGACAACTTTTATGTCGATTCCGAGGTTAGCGCTGATGGCCACGAATGGTCGATGGGTGCTTATGCCACCGACTTTGTCGAGAAGACCTGGCCGCTGAGTTATCGGGGCGATCGCAAGGTCCCCTATCCCGCCGAAGCGAACTTCTTGAACCTTGCTCAACCTGCAGGCGGCTACCTGTGGGATCGCGCCAAGGCTAAGAACGTCACGTATCGGAGTTATGGGGAGTTCATCACCAACGGACTGACCCCGAACGACCCGAGCTTCACAAAGGTCGAAGCCCTCCAAGGCCACTTCGACCCTAAGTTCCGGGGCTACGACCTCAATGTTCAGGACCAGAAGCGGGCCGACCGATTCTTGGAAGAGTTGGCCGGATTCGATGCCAAAGGCGAAATGCCTCGCCTCATCATCCTGCGACTTCCCAACGATCACACATCGGCATCACGACCGGGCTCACCAACTCCGACCGCGATGGTCGCTGATAATGACCTCGCGTTGGGCCGGGTCGTTGAGGGTCTCTCCAAGAGCAGATTCTGGAAGAGCCTGGCCATATTCGTCGTCGAAGATGATGCCCAGAATGGCTCCGACCATGTCGACGCCCACCGGACTGTTGCCCTGGCCATCAGTCCTTATATCAAGAAGAAATCAGTCGATTCAACGATGTACAGCACTTCGAGTATGCTCCGCACAATGGGGTTGATCCTGGGCCTCGACCCGATGAGCCAGTTTGACGCCGCCGCCAAGCCCATGTACAACGCGTTCACGAATGAGCCAGATCTCGCTCCCTATGTGGCTCGACCTGCGAACGTCAACATTGAGGAGATTAACCTACGAACCGCCTGGGGGGCCGAGAAGTCGATGAAGCTCGACCTCGACGAGGCTGAGGATCGGGCGGATGATCTCGTTTTCAACGAGATTATCTGGAAATCGGTGAAAGGGCCCAAGTCGGTGATGCCCCCACCGGTCCGGGCTGCCTTTATCTTGCCGCGCGATTGAGGAGCAGGCTGAGTGATCGTGGCCAGCCGCTTTGAGCTGGCTACGTTCACCTATCTGGTCGCTCGTAACGCGACTTCAACGCCACTTCGGTCGTCGATGCCAACCGATCGCCTTGCCATGGCGATAATGAAACAACCCGAGGATCCTGACGACAACCATCGACTCATAGATGAAGAGAAAGCATGTGAGAAGGTAGAGGAAGAACGACGCTGCCGGATCTTGCACGGTGAAGGAAGCCATCAGGAGACTGAACACCAGCATGGCCGCGAAACCCGTGACCAGGCAAGGCTTGACCCAGGCCCATCCCACTCGACCGATCGCCTGAAGAACTGTGATCGGATTGGCAGCCCAAGGGCTCTCGTTGAGGACCGCCGCAAGGAGGGCCATCTGGGCATAAGCTGCCGCCAAGGCTGCAAGTTCCAATAGGACAATACGATCGAAAAGATCGATTTCCCCACACTTGATCCAGTATGCCACCATTGGCATGCCGCCAATTAAGCCTCCCGCCAGAATCGCGATGAACCAGCGGCCAAGTTCAGAGATGATCTCCTCAAGATCCCACCCAGGAAGTCTCGGCTGAAGAATCTCCCCAATGGAACTCGACACTAAAACACGTCCCAGAAACATCATGAAAAAGCCGAGTACCGCCAAGAGCCCAAGGCTCGCGGGGATCAACAGCACGAAGCCTGGGATCGCATAGGCGGTTCCCCCTGCAACGACGAGCAGCATTGTGATCAACGGGACCGACATCATGATGAGCGCGGGCGTCACGAACACAAGCATCGACAGCCCAGCCGAACCCCAGAGTGGATAGGCGAGACTCTCAAACAGCGTGGATTCAAGATCCTTGGGTACCTTGACCAAGCCCTCTTGGACCGGCTTGAGCGTCGACTTCGCCCTAGACGTGGCAGGTGCCCGGTGGGGGGTCGCCGAGTAGGAAGGTGCAGCGCTTAACCCTGGGCCGAACTCGTACTCTTCCTCTGGTTTCGGTACGACGATCGAAGGCTCAGGAACCTTGAGAAGTGCCCCACACGAGGGGCACTTCCCGACGCGACCCGGGATGGCCCCGGGTGCGTTCCATCGCTTTCCACACTCGCAAACCAGGACGATCGAACTCACAAGCCAGGACTCGCTCGATGATTTACCGCGAGGCCACGTCGCGAACATCGGTACGGCGTGGCGCTCTCAAGGATCCCAGGAAGGCGAGGATCGCATCACGATCTTCGCCTGGCAAGGTCTTGTAGGCGTGAGTCACGCCTTCCGCTTCCCCGCTATGCAGCTCAATCGCCGCGTTCAATGTCGCGGCCCGTCCGTCGTGGAGATAGGGAGCGGAGTCCGCAATTCCCCAAAGTGGGGGCGTACGCCACTCGGCGGAGTTTGGTCGAGAGTCGGTTGCGAACTGGGGGGACGGAACGGGAGGCTGACCATAGGCACCCGGACTCGACTCAAGGCTCACCCCCATATCGTGCAGGAGAAGGTCCGAATAGAGTCCCTCCACGGGACCGAGTTTCGGGGTGTGGCAATCGGCACAACCAATAGATGCAAATTTCGCTCGACCCAATTCAATATTCTTACCCATCAAGGTACTTGTTGCGGTCGCTTCGATCGGCCGAGGAAGGTCTCGGAGGAAGTCGGTCATCAGGTCGCACTGGGCATCGCTGAGGTCAGTCCCTTGGGCAACGATGACCGTCCGCCCGAGAGGCGAAGGCTGAGGGCGACCAGGGTTCGATAGACCCAACTCGTTGGCGCAGGCAGCCTTGACGAAGTCGGTCAAGGATGCGAACTCCCCTTTCCAGCCAAACTTGCCGATCCGCCCATCCACGAGGCGAGCAACTCGCCCCTGGACTTTGCCACTCTTGGCCCCATTGAACCCGGCCAATCTGGAGACGGCGGAGTGCTCGCGCTCATGGGCGATAATAGCTTCGTCGGAAACCGAATCGATCAATCCGTCACCGAAGAGAGCCGGGGTGTTGCGTTGCGAGAGAACGACCCCTTGGACCTGTGTCCCTGACCCAGCAAGGATCGCTTGCAAGTCCATCACGGGCGACTTCGGCAGCGCGGGATTGACGTCGTGAAGGGTTTCCTGATGTTCAGGTCGAGTCGCGTGACGGTGGACGACACCAGCCGCTGGCAAGATCGAGGTTGCTGGCTGGGTCGGCAAGCCATAGACCATCACATTCTTATCAACAGGGCCGCCTCCGCCTGGTCCCCCCTGAAAATGGCACTCCACGCATGAGCGAGCGTTGAAGAGAGGGCCGAGGCCGTCGGACGAGGCCAAGGCATCGCCCTCGGTCCAGACGTGATGGAAAAGCTTGCCCCCCGCGAGTGCGGCCTCGGGCTTGATGGCCCGTATGCCTGAAGAACTGCTCGCCCACTCGATTGCCTTCCAGGCCGGTGCCGCCACCAAAGCCAGGGCGATCAAAGAGGTTCGACGAATGTGGGGATACGAGGGCATCGCAAATTCTCCTGGATACAATTCGACGGGGAAAAGGGAATCTTCCAACACCTGGAAATATCGAGGCGCGTGGAGCGAACACCCACGCAGATTATGGCGTTAGTTCGATGAGGGACGAACTTTGAGGAACACGAGATCAGGAGGCTGTGGACGACCCTTTGGGGTCTTCGGCGTTGACCATTCGCTCGAGCACTGCTCGGACTTCGCGAGCTTGGGTCTCATCAAGCGGATGGGACTTCAGCAGGTGGAGCACGAGCAAGCCCGGCTCGCCTTGGTAGAGCTTGTCCACCAGGCTATTCACCCGCTTTTGCCGGACTTCGGCGGCAGTGACCTTGGGCTTATAGATAAAGGCCAGCTCACGGCGGTCGCTGCTAATCAGCCCTTTGGTTTCCAGGCGGTCAAGCAAGGTTGCGACGGTGGCGTAAGACCACTGTCGACCCGCCGTACGCAAGGTCTCCAGAACCTCACGGACGGTGGCTTGGCCACGGTCCCAAAGGACTTTGAGGACATCAAGTTCCGAATCGGGGATCGTCGGCGGGCGCTTGGCCATGTCCGGTCATTCCCAGCAAGCAAGGACCAATCGGTCGTGTCGAAAAATAATAGGAATCAATGACAGGGATCATCCTTGTCCACCGAATCCACGCGGCAAGTCACGGGACTCGGACTGAGTCTCCAGGTGAGGGTTGACCACCCTCGCGAACACACGTATCCTAAGACAAGTGTCGCACAGGGTCAAGCCCCCTCACTGACACTTGTCCGTATTTCGGGACATCCGCGAATCTTGGACGGACGGGAGCTGGGTCGATGGGTCGTGCATTGCCCCCTCGCGGGCTCCCCTGCCCGACCTGTGGCGCGGGGCTAGAACCGGTTGATCCGGTCGATCCAGATGTTGTCCGACTTGGATGCCCAGACTGTGGTGAGACCTTTGTCGCACGCCGCCGAGTTCCGATCGTACCGGAAGTCGAGACTCCTCCCGATGGCCTGACGCTCGTCGCCAGAGCATGGGCGCTCCATGCCGTGACTCGTCTGTACCCGTGCGGTGTCGGCGGCTTAAGCTTGAGCCTCTTGGTCCTGGGTGGATCCGTCCCGGTACTCGCCGCTTGGCTTCGTGACGAGGTCGTCTCGATCGCTGAGGCTGTCGATTTACTGGGCGGTTTGCGGGTCCGAAGGACCAGTACGAACCCAGACGCGGATCTTGGACCCACACTCGGCTGGGCCGACGCACCGGTGTTGTTCCGCCTCGTCAACGAGGTGGCTCGCGAGGTTGGGGCTCGACCTCCCGACCAGATTCGGCTCGCCTATCTCCCGTGCTGTGGTGTCGCCGCCGGGGGACGTTCTCGGGCCTTATTGATCGGACTTCCTCTGCTCCATATCTTGACTCACGCAGAACTTAGGGCGGTCTTGGCCCACGAATTGGCTCACCTCGCTCGCGGTGACGCCACGCGCTCGGCTGATGACGCGCGCTTTGTCGAGGGCCTGGGGCGGGCGCTGGAAGACTCGACGGGACATCGCTGGAGCCCACTCCGGCTCTGGGCGAAAGGTTGCTATCGGGTCGCTTCCCGGCTGGGTGCACCAATCGCCAGGGGGCAGGAGGTCCGGGCCGATCGCATTGCTGCAAGTCTCGCCGGGGGCGAGACCACGGCCTCAGCTCTCATCAAGGTCGCCTTGATCCAGCCCTTATTTCGCGAAGTCCTGGCGCTCTACGATGCCGAGGCTCCCCCTTCCGGACTGAACCTTTACGCCTTCTTTCGAACGTTCTGGGGGCGGCTCTCCGACTCACTGATGATGGCTTTGCGGATCGATCTCATGACTCGCCCCCCGTCGATCCCCGACCCGACCCACCCGCCACTCCCCGACCGACTCGCCGCTGTCGGATCGTATCCCGAACCTCTGCCTCGTGAAGGAGATCGAATTCGCGCAGCGTCCGCGCTTGGTGATGTCGAGTGGTTCGAGCAACTGCTCCACTACCGTTTATTCGGACTGAACGCGGTCGAACCAACGGTGTACCACAAGGCTGGGACCTAAGTCCGCAACAGGATTGAACGCGCGTGATCACTTGCTCAAGGGGGCTCAATGACCAAAACGTCGAAGTCGTTTCACAAGACAGCAAAGCGGACCCTGGATGGGATGGCTGTGTGAAGAGACTCAGCAGCTCAATCGAGGAATCTCAAGAATTCACCTCGGTTTTTCCTGACAGTTTGAGAGTGGCGCACTATGAGCATTACATTGCCCCAGAACTATTGTGGCGTGTGTCCCCCTCGCTGCAACGGACCGTCCTTGGAGATCGATCGATGAAGCTCGCAGCGCGATCCATGGCTCTTCTCAGCTCGATGTCACTCATCTTAGCAATCGGTGCAGTCAAACTCACTGCGCAAGAGCCCAAGCCCCAACTTGCCCTGTCGAATGCTGGCATCAATACGTCCGCATCGAAGAAAGGCGATCCGGCGCGACGTGTTCCTCCCTACTTCGGGCAGATTGGTCTGCGTCCCACGCAGCGTGACGACATCTACAAGATCCGAGCCAAGCACCTCGTCAAGATCACAGATTTGGAAGCCAAGATCGAGACAACTCGAGCGGAGATGCTCACAGAATGCGAGTCGGTCCTTGACGAGATCCAGAAACAGGTCCTCGTCTCAAGGCGCAAATCTCCGTTAAGTCCGGACCCCGTGCCGAGTTCCAACAAGTAAATCGGGCTGGCGATCCAAGCGAGTAAGACCGAGGAGGGCTTCAATGTGTCGACCACCTCGGCCTTGGTTCGCTGAGTCGTTGTGGAATCAGTTGGTCGTACTCGACCCGTGCCGTTGTAGACCGATCGACGGTCCTTGCTCCAGGGCGATCTTCACGTGACTGTCGTCGGCTCTGAGTGGCGATCGAAAGAGCGTCAAAAGGCTTGAGATTCGTTACCGTTCTGGTATCCCGGTCAACGCTTCCTCAAGAATTTGGGCCGGCAGGTGGAACTAGATGTCCGTTTCGTAAATTCCTAGCCAGTTTTCTTGACCGCACGGTTGTACGGTCTCGCCGGATAGAGTTCTCGCTCAAAACGCATCGGTCGTGGGCTGAACCACGCACGTCCTTTGCGTTGTTGGCGACGAGTCTG
>JANXSX010000067.1 GCA_025356475.1 Isosphaeraceae bacterium
GGCGAAACGTCGGGTCGAGCTGGGTCGGGTAGTCACTGGTCGAGGCTCCGTAGGTGAAATTTCAGACGTCCGATTCGACAATGTGTCTTGCCGCCACGGCTTCGAGTCGTGGCGATGGGACCGTCTCAGAGAGTTAATGCAAATCGCTGTTGCCTTGCCGACACCCAAGTTGATTTTTTTCAACGATTTCTTGGTAGGCCGTCCACTTTCCTTCGTTTCGGGGCTCATCGGGTTACAATACGGACTGTTTCATCGGTTGAACTCGAAGCTGAGGGGACGATGGAAGCGGAAACTTCTTCTCAGGTTCTAATAGATCAGCTTCGGGCCGGGGATTGCCGGGCGGCTGACGCGATCTTCCATCGCTTCGCCCAGCGCCTTGTCGGGATGGCGCGGAACCGTCTTGACGGTCGCGTCCGACAGAAAGTCGATGCGGAGGATGTCGTGCAGTCGGTCTTTCGGAGCTTTTTCGATCGGTCGGCGCGAGGGGAGTTCGACTTCGCCAACTGGGAAGGGGTTTGGGGCCTGCTCGTGTTGCTAACGGTGCGGAAGTGCGGGCGACGGGCGACCCACTTTCAGGCCGACTGTCGTGATGCCCGCCGCGAAATCCCAGGAGGTGGTACGAAATCCCCCGTCGACGACTGCTTTATTGAGGCAATTGCCGACGAACCGACTCCGGAGGAGGCCGCCCTTCTGGCCGAAACCACCGAGGAGATTATGCGTTCCCTGATCAGTGGCAAAGACCGGCAGATTTTCGAACTGAGCCTACAAGGCTACTCCGTTCCAGAGATCAGCGCGATCGTGGGACACTATGAACGCGGGGTCGAACGGGTCCGCTCCAAGGTCAGGAGGCTCCTCGAAGGAATGCTCGCCTCGACGTAAACCAACGACAGACAACCCGCGTCAGCCGACTTCGATCCCAGCCCGCGTCATTTGGTGTCGAGTTTGAGAATCGGGTCGAATGGTTTATCTGGGTCCTTCAAGAAGTCGACCGCTCGACTCACGAGGTGGAGCGTGGCACGATCGTATTCGCCGCGTCGTCCTTCCATTAACGAATGAAGGGTCTGGCAAGCGTGGGCCAGGTCACCATCCTCGAATTGGCTGAGGCCTCGTTCGTAGGTGTCGCGTCGCTCGACCCAGACGGGATCGAAACTCTTCGAATGAAGTTCATAGACTTCGACCGCTTCGCGCATCCCGGCCACCTGGAGCTGACAGAGTCTCCGCGTCGCGAACGTGGCGTCGCGAATCGCGTCGAGTGTGGCTTTCGACAACATGATCGGAACCCCAAACTGTTTGGTCGCACCTTCTAGGCGGCTTGCCAGGTTGACCTCGTGGCCGAGTGGACCGTACTTCGACCTTGAGTGGCTGCCGGTGTTCCCCACAAGGGCAGGCCCGGTGTTCAAGCCGATCCCGAAATCGATTCGCTGCCCGATCCTGGCGGACCATGAAGCGTTCAGGTCCGGGAGTTCCTCGATCATCGCGAGTGCGGCCTCGCAGGCAAGATTTGCATGATCGGGCTGGTCTGCGGGTGCGTTCCAGATCGCGAGGATCGCGTCTCCGATATAGTCGACAACCACTCCTTGATAGAGGCGAATTCGCTCAGTCAATCGCTCCATGACGTCGCGAATGAGTTCACATGTGTCTTCAGGGGTGAGTTGTTCCGAAATTCGCGAAAAGTTTCGAATGTCGCAGAAGAGAATCGTGACAATCCGTCGTTCGCCTTCGAGCAACCTTGGGTTACGCTCCAGCGCTGCGGCCAGCTCCGGGGAGAAGAAGTGCTGGAATTGCTGTCGGTGATGCGCAGCCTCCTCTTCGCGTCGAATCCGTGCCAGGCCAGAACAGACTGCCGATGCCAAGACCTGAACGAACTGCGCCTCCAGGGGTCGGATCGCGGACCTCTTGAGCTCGAGCGAGGGGATTCGAACTCCATAAACAACACCAAGCACGGTTTGGCCATCGGGAGTCATCACCGGGGCGGCGACCACTGCGCTCCCCGCGATCTGACTTCGAATGACGGTTGTCTCGGGCAAGACTTGATAGAATGTACACTTTTCAGAAGCGACTCTTTCAAGAATTGTGCGGCTCACCTCTGCCGCTCCTACTGGTTTTTGTCCATGTTTCGCGACCATTCGCCAGGTACCATCGGAATCCCGGAGGAGGACGGTCCCATAATCGAGACCAATCTGCTCAACGACGGCTCGCGCGGTCGCTTCGTAGAAATCGGAGGCACCTGCCGCCGCGAGCTGAACACTGACGAGCCGCTCCAACCACTGAGCCATTCCTTCAACGGTGGGCTCATCGCCGAGACTTACCAGCGACTGCTCACGATATGCAGGTCCGAACATCGTCTGGAGTGGGCGGACCCCCAAACGCAGCACGATCGGCTCGGGAGCAGTCACGTTGTCCATTTCGATCAGGGTGTCGCCGACAGTCAGTCGCACGGGGAGTGATCGTTCGGAGGATCCACCAGGCGGAAACATCATCCCATCGGCAAACCGGATCGTGACACGCCCGCTCAAATTTTGGAGGGATAAACGACCACTCGGCAACTCCTCAACGAGAAGCTGATCTCGAGAGACGGCGATATCATCAACCACAATTTGTCGACCCCCTTCCTTCGGAATCCGACCAAATTCGAGAGGTCCGTTTGGGTGCTCAATTTCAAGCCGCTGTTTTCTATTAACGACAAGAACTTTGATCATAATAATACCAACGTGAAGTTGAAAAATGCACATGTGTGCGATGCTTTGAACTTAGTGATTAATATTAGCATGAATTTCATTCTGAGTGGAGAGGATCTTGGACGACCTTCGAGCGTGTCGCATTGAGACCGGTCAGGATACCACAGAGTTGACTCGAAAATCGGTCGCGGCTTGGACAAGTTGGTAAAGCTTTGGGCCTTCCATCCGGTGGGCTGCATCATGGGGACAGGCGGCCACACAGTTGGGTTGATGGCCTGGCAGGCTATGGCATTGATCGCACGTCGTCGCTTTTCGGGCAACACGCATCGGTGGCTGGTGCTCGCTGGAGACACTCAACATCAACTCGTCGAGTTGATGCATATTGATATTGCCGTAAGGGCAGTTCTCTGCGCATCGTCCGCAACCAATGCATCGGGAATCCTGGATCTGAATCTCGATCGAGCCGGGTCCTCGGTGAATTGCGTCGACCGGGCATCCGACCAGGCAGACAGGATCGTGGCACGACCGACACGAACTCGCGACCAGATATTTGTCGAATCGCAACCCTTCCCGAATCAGGCGAGTGACATTTCCATGTGTGTCTGAACATGCTTTTGAACATTCATCGCAACGAGTACACTTCTCCAGGTCGAGCACGAGCACGCTCTGGGCACCCATCAGTCCTTGGTTGAGAAACTCCCCGAGTAGCGGACTCCGGTTTTCAACATCGATCTGTGGCAGGTCGAACGACTTGGGTTGAGCGCGAGCAGCCAGGAGGTTCGACTCCAACCTCGCTAATGCGCTCGAGATGACCGACCGCTTGACCTTTGGCTCCGCAGTTTTGAGGACTTCTCGAAAATCCTCGGCGGTGAGTTGGACGATTTCCACATGATCCAGTGCGGAGCAAGTTGCCGTTCGACGACCCGGCTCCGAGAGTTTACGAATTTCGTTAAGATCGATTCCGAGTTCGGTTTCGGAAAGGCCGAGTTCCGTTGGCGAGAATCCTGAGAGCAGAGCAATTTCGCCAAAATAACTTCCAGGCCCGAGATAATTCAGATCCACCGACTTATCCGCCTGCCGCTTCTCGACTCGTACGAAGCCGGAACGGACCAGAAACATCCCATCAGCGAGGGGATTGGTGGGATCGATCGCCAGATCATCCTGGCGGATGATCACTTCTTTCGGATCAAACCTCCTGTACTTGGCTTTCTTGCTCAGATCTTTGATTTGCGAGCTGTTCAGTGTTGAACAAAGCGGTACACTCTTGAGAACGATATTGATGACGCGTTCTCGAACCAACCGATCCATTCGCTCACGAAACGATCGGCTCCTCCGGAGAATATCGAGAACATTGCGCCTCATTTCCAGGACCGTGCATCCGTTAAGCCCGGCCCGGACAGTCGCGGATCGAGGATATCCATTCAGGCAGGACATTTCTCCGACGATTTCGCCCTTTTCGAGGATTGCGGTCGGGTTCTCCTTCGAAAGAGTAATGCTAGCGTCGGGCAAGTAGAAGTCTCGTCCCTCGGTCTGCGGGGTTGGCCGTAAGGCTCCGATAGTCCGTTTCAGGAAGCCAAAAACGCCTGAGGCGTCGTCTTTTGGCTGCTCTTTGAGGGATCCTTGAATATAGATTTCTGCCTGGCCGTCCTCGATGAAAAATGCGGTCGCGCCGAACTCACCCTGTCGGCAGACGATATCGCCGGGACGGAACCGCCGCCGAACAACAGCCCCAGCATTGAATTCGAGGAATGCCGGCGAGACTCGTGAGAACGCTCGGCGGATCTCGGGATCGAGATGTTCAAAGAGTTGATGGGTCGAGACTGGTTCTGCGGGCGGGTCGAGCCCGTCAAAGGTGTCATTCCCCACCGAGCCTTTAAAGGTGAGAGCGCCGGTTGGGCAGGAGACCATACATTCGCCGCAAGAGACGCATGAAGATTGGCCCATCAAGGCATTGAGGTCGAAAGAGATCCGCGCTTCATATCCCTTTAACATACGACCGATTACTTGATTATCCATAACATCATTACAACTTCGCACGCAACGATCACAAAGAATGCACGCGGAGTGATCGACGGCGATCAAGAGCGACGATTTATCAAGGGTTCTGGCCGGTCGCACCGCGAATCGAGGAACTCCGACTTCAAGGCGGTTGGCGAGGGCCTCTAGCTCGCAGGTCCCCGGGCTAGTCTGCTCCTTGAGGCATGGTGAGGGATGGTCAGCGGCGAGGAGTTCCACCACCATATTGACAGTGGTTTTGACTCGCGGTGATGTTGCAATGGTGCGGACTTCCATCGCATCTTCGACACGATGCTGGCATGCCGGCAGCAGTTTCCGCTCAGTTCGACGTTTCTGTCGTTTGATGCGTGAGATTTCGACCACGCAGGCACGACAGACTCCGACAGGATCAAGGTGTGGCTGGTGACAAAGGATCGGGATCGGGTTCTCCGTCAATTCATCGCGGGCAGGGCGGGGGTCTTGGGGGAGCCGTCTACGATGGATCACCCGTCCCGTTTCATCGTTCCGAGTCGTACCATCGGGCTCGACGATCGCGACAGCATCGGTGAGGAATTCGGCCGCGTCGAAGATTGTCGTAGCGCGGGGGATCACTCGACCAACATCGTCGAGTAGGGGTCGCCCCTGGGAATCCACCGAGGGGATTGCGCGGGCGACACGGATCGCGCGATCGTCGATCACGATCGTGACCTCGTCATCAAGCTGATCGGCCGTGGCCTTGTCGAGGCGGATCAGCCGACCATCAAGGTCTCGCGAGAACAGTAGCTCGTCATCGCCGAGCCGAGGATTTGTGACCCCTTGTGGACTCATCGCGGCTGCTCCTGAGAACCATTGCGGTCAGCCACTCGGGCGTAGAGATCGAGATCTTCTCGAAAGAACTGGAAGGTCGTGGCGAGCGGTTCGGCGGCGACAACACCAAGGCCACAAATGGAGGTCTGTTGAAGTGTAAAGCGAAGTTCATCAACCCAATTTTGGATTTCACTCATACGCGTGATCGAAACATCTCCTGTGGCGATCTCGGTACCGAGCACCACCAACTGCTGTGAGCCCTGACGGCAAGGCACGCATTTACCACACGACTCATTCCGGAAGAACGACGTGCAACAGAGAGCCTGCGAAACCATGTCGACGCCTTCAGCGTACACCACCAGCCCTCCGCCGAGCATCACCCCATAGGCGCGGAACACGTCAATATCGAGCTCCATCGAAAGGAGATCGCGATGCGTAGGGGGACTTCCACGGTTGGCGTCGACCATCGCTTGAGTGGGATTCACACCTTTAGGAATCGGTATCTGTGCCGGAGCAAATCCGCCGGAGGGACCGGAAGCGGCCACCGCTTTGAGGGATTTCCCACCTGTGATGCCTCCCGCTCTGGCGATGAGTTCGCCGAGCGTCAACCCAATCGGCACTTCATAAACGCCCGGGCTCTCGACATGACCACTGATCGAAAAGAATCGCATTCCTTTTGAACCATTGACTCCTTGATCGCGGTACCACTCACCACCGCGACGTGCAATCGCCGGGACCCATGCGAAGGTCTCGACATTGCTCAAAAGCGTCGGCTTATCCCAGAGTCCGTTCGTGGCGAGTTCCGGAGGCTTATTCCTTGGTTCTGCCCGTTTGTCTTCCATCGCTTCGATCAACGCACTCTGTTCACCGCAAATATATCCACCTGGACTAATATAGACTTCGACCGGGAACGAACGACCGGAACCAAAGATGTTGGATCCGCAGGCTCCCAGTCGAACAGCGTTCATAATCTCACGTTCGACTGCGCTGATTTGATCCTGGTACTCATGGCGGATATAGATGTACCCTTTCTTGGCTTTGGTCACCAGACCCGCCAGGATCACTCCTTCGATCACCAAGTGAGGAGTATGGAGTAACAGTTCTCGATCTTTGAATGTCCCGGGTTCACTCTCATCGGCATTGCAAACGACATATTTTTCTTCGATGCCTTCTCTCTGACCGGCACTCACAACGTCGCGCCACTTTTCCGAGGCAGCTTGACCTGCGCCCCCCATCCCTCGTAGATTCGCGACCTCTAAGGAGTTGATCAGTCCCAAGCCATCTGCGGGAGATGCCAGAAAGGCTCTCACAGCGGAGTATCGGAGATCGTCGGAGGTTTCGTCACGATAGCAATCGATTTCCCATCGCGGCGGTGGCGACGAGGAACGCTGAGAGGGGGGGATCACACCCGACTTAGCGACTGCTAGGACCAGGGCTTCGTACTCTTCATTCAACTTACCGAAGAAAATATGGTCATCAATCACGATCGCGGGAGCACCGTCACATTGTCCTAAGCAAGAGACTCCATCGACCGTAATCCGGGGCGATGCTATCGATTTCACGAGTCGCTCAAGCCGATCCTTACACTCGGCTGATCCCATTAGATGACAAGACATATCGCGGCAGACTTTGACTTCAATCCCCTCATGCTGGGTCAAACGATAGTGAGGGAAGAAACTAGCCACCTCGTGGAGGCGGTGCAGGGGGATGCGAACCCCTTTCGCGTCCTCGCGCGCCACCAAAGCCTTCAGTTCCGACTCTGGCAGGAACCCATGCCGATGTTGAATCTTGTTGAGCTCATGTTGGATATGAATCCGATTCGGTTCCATATTGGTCAAGATCCAAGAAATAGGCTTTGTTGAAGTGAATAAGCCGCTATATCCGCTTTTCAGTGAATGTCATCTGGATTTTCAGTCGTCACCTGGCAAGGTCCGTTTCGGTGGACCGGTGAGGAATCGCTTGATGTCACGGAGATCTCTCGCCCCGGCGGCTGAGGAAATGGATCTGAGAGGCGATGGGTCACGATCATGGTAGAGATGGCATTCTGTGCAATCGAAGCCTGCGCCGCCAGTGGGATTGGTCGATGACGAACCTCGTGGTGCGTGACATTCGACGCAGATTTCAATTCCGGGTAGCAGAATATCTTCATGCGATTTCCAGGTGGGACGTCCATCGCTCATCGTCCAACCCGCGTTCTTCGTGGCATTGGCATTGGCATGGGGAACGGGTTTGCCCGAGGATTCGACGCCGCTGTGACACGACTTGCATTCCAAGGCTCGATGCGCGGAATGATCAAAACGAGCGTGTTTCATCCAGATTTCCGGGACGTTGGGCAGGGCAATCTGGAGTTGAAAGGGGTCGACACCTAAGGGTGGTTGCGCCTCGACCTTGCCCTGTTCTGATGTGTAATAGTGGCATTCCGTGCAACTCGCTTTGCCCTGCCCAAAGAGAACCCTCCCCGCTGACTGAACACGCGCCTCTAATTCGTTGCCAAAACTCGTGGGTGTCTGAGTTTTGCCAGGAATCAAAGATATTTGCAGTTCCTTGATTGGAGTGGGCATGGCTTCGAGGAGTCGTTTCCAATAGGCTCCCCGCACTGTGGACTCCAACTCTGGGGGTTGAAGTCCATGACGCATCTCGAGTTGATTTGGGCTTCCAGGTAAGTCGTTGCGATGGCAGGCCACGCAATCGACTCCGTATGCGATCGGTCGAAAATAGGCCCCAGGCTTCTTCTGACGCGTCAGGTTGGCGGCTGTCGTAGAGCTTTCCCGTTCCGCCAAGATCGGCTGAGTGGTCGGCTCAGGTTCCAGATGGTGACACGATGCGCAGTCAAGTGTCACCAGGTCGTCTAACGGAGCGTTCGGCTTCCAACCGTAGCGAGCACGATCCGTCTTACGAAGATCCTTGAAGGAAGTGAGCGGTACATCATCATCCTGAAAACGAAGCCCACTTCTGAGATGGAGGGAATGATTAAATTTCAGTTTGCCAGGATCCGTATTTAGTTTCTTGTATTGAACGTCGGGGTGCGAACCCAGCGAAAACCTTGTGATTTTCTGTGAATTCACAGTGAGTTTTTCGGGGTGGGCCAAGGATGCTCGAAGGTTTTCATGACAACTTGTACATTGACGATCGACCAGGTGAACAAGGGAGTGCTCGAGCCCCTGGTGTTCATCATGGCACTGAACACAGTGCGGGACTTTAGCGGGATCTTCAACCCCGGGATGGTGGCCTTGGGCATCAGAACCCATATGACAAGACTTGCACTTGTCATCTCCTTTGGTCGAGCCAATCCCCTCCCAACGCGGTGAGTTCAGGAACGACTCAAGCGGCGGAGGTGCGGTGTGACAGGCATCGCAGCGTGTCTCCCAGGTGGAATGGGCTCGGGAAAGCGTTCCATGGGATGCCCGGAGCCGATCCAACTCAGGATTGACCCACCCCCAGCAAAGCCAAAGAAAGACCATCATTAAGGCAACGCCGCTATAAATCAGCCTACTTTGTATGATCCGGTCTGGCGAACCCAAGTAGTGGTAAGGGATTCGTTCCGCTCGACTTTTGCCCGTCTCTTGGATTGACATGAATGGCACACTCATCAATTAAAGGTACTGAAGTGATACAAAAACGTGAACCCACATCAGAATAATCAGGGCAATCGAGAGTGGAAGGTGGACCGATAGCCAACCATGGAGAAGCCTATGAAGTCGTCTCTGCTGATAGAACTGACGCCGCCGATCGCAGAGGTCTCCAATCGTATCGACTGCGGGATAAGCTGCTTTTGCTTTGTCCAGGAGCAGCTTGAGGCCACGAAAATACACGAAGGCAGTTTGAGAGTCACGAAGCGGTGAGAAGGGTACGCGATAACGAGGAGGATTCTTGGGGCGGTTCTGTGGACTGGAGAGATAATGTGCAAAAATGGGGTCAGGGCAGAGAAATCCGGCGATGACGCTTTTGAATTCAGTGAGCAGCGGCTCCGAGTTAGGAATCGCCTCATAGGCGACCTTCGTTGTCGTCGCGCGAGCTTTCCCCGCGACGGAAATCGAATGGGTCACCACATCGAGCTGATCGTCACCGAGCTTACCACAGGTCAAGAGCACAATCCGCTCGGCCTCAATCCGCATTTGAGCACTGACAAAATCGATCTGGGAATAGATCGTCTCGCCGGGAAGGTCTTTGAGCATCTTTCCTGGGATGATCTGCTGCATGGCAAGACCCCAGACTCCGCTGAAGAAGACAGCGAGGAAAAGGACCATCAACCAGAAACTCAGCGAGCCACCCCAGGGGTAGATTCCCCCGTGCATTACCAGTAACGGGAGGCTGAGGAGCCCGAGCCATAAGTGGGCCCTCATCCAAAGTTGAGTACTGCCGATAGGGAACTTCTGTCCCCATTTCCTCAGCGCTTTGCGTGGCCAGATCAACATTTCAAACAGACAAATCAGTCCGCCCGCGATCCCGAACGCGACACGCGGGGTACTCCGACCATTAAGTCTTACGCCTCCGTGAATCGTTTCGTAAGCAAACCACAAAATCGCGACAGACGCAACGATCGCTACGGCAATCATCCATGGCCGATTCTTGGAATCATTCAGAAGCATTTTTTGATAACCCGGGACAGTTTCGAGGTTCGGCTCGTATCGATCGAAGTGGTTAAGCCTGATCGATACCTAGCTTTTCTTTTTGACTTGGATGAATTCGACCGTCATCCTAGATAATATACAGTGCAACGAGCAAATCCGCTGTAAATCCTATGACAAAGATTCGCGAGGTACGAATGGAGGCGGGCATCTTAGGGGGTGGCAATGCACTGGGCTGGCTGGCGGTCATCCTCTTTGGCCTACCAACGCTGGCGATCTCCCAAGAGTCAGGTAGCCCACGGGGCGTCTCTGATTCGATGCCGGTCCAAGTCTATCGTCCCATGGGAGCTGGTTCGTGCTCAGCGCGTGCTTGCCACGGGAGCACCGAGCAGGATTTTACTTTCCAAGATCTCTATCGGCGTTCGCATACGACTTGGATTCAAGCCGATAAGCATAGTCGCGCGACTCAAGTTTTACATAATGATCGCTCGAAAGCGATCACGACCCGGCTCAACTTCACCGAACCTGCTTACCAGTCGGTGCGGTGTCTCGCTTGTCATGCGACTCCGGAAATCGCCCCGGACCCTGGTCCCTACCTCTTTCGATTCGGGTCGGATGGAGTGAGTTGCGAGTCGTGCCATGGACCAGCTTCCGGGTGGCTAGAGCCGCACGTGTCTCAGTCATGGAAGTCCAAGAGTCCCAAGGAAAAAAGTACCGATTATGGAATGAACCCGCTCGGCACTCTTGCGGAGAGGGCGGAGAACTGTGTTGGTTGCCACGTCGGCGCGGCGGCAGGTGGGGGCTTACCTTTGCGCGACATGAATCATGAGATGATCGTGGCAGGCCACCCCCGTTTGACATTCGAATTTGCGGCATACCTTGAGCAAATGCCGAAACACTGGATTGAGAAGGCTCCTTCCAAAGACTATCGGGCTCAATCTTGGCTCATCGGTCAGTTGGCAACTGCCAAGGCGACCTGTGAACTCACTGCGTCGCGAGCAAAGCGCAATCGGCAAGAGCCCCCGACCGCGCCTTGGCCCGAGTTCAGCGAGTACAACTGCTACTCTTGCCACTTCCAACTCAAGCCTGCCCTCACTTGGCGGGCGGCGGGTAAGAACCGCGATGAGGTCGGGCTGCCGGAATGGGGGTCGTGGATGACCCCTCGCCTGCGTGATCTCTCGCTTTCGGTACTGAAGCGAACGGATTCTCATATTCAGAGAGAATTGGACGAACTCGCCAAGGCGATGCGACTCGACAACACCTCTCCAGCCGCAGCGGAAATCAAGGCAGAACAACTTGCCAAGCAGTTCGGTGATTGGATTCGAAAGCTTGAGGACGAGAAGCCCGACCCCGGAGCGCTCCTTGATTTTCTCGAAGCTGAGCGACATGACACCCAGCGTTGGAAGCTGGCCCATTGGGACGATGCCACCCAACTCTTTCTGGCTCTCTCGGCCCTGAGTCAGCCAGATTCACCACGACCTGGTGGTTCGCTTCAGCGCCGGAATCTCCGTCCTAAGCTGGACATCGACTCCCTTCGACAGCTCCTCATGTTTCCAACTGGCAAGGAGAGTCCAGGCGATTTTAACCCAAGTCTCTTCCAAAGAAGTCTGGATCGCAAGTAAGCTTAGTTGCGCTGTGATGTGATGTCTCAAGTCCTCTCAACCGAGGAGATCGACCGATCATGCGGGTCACACTTCTCCCGTCTTCGATCTCCACGGACTTCCCGTATCAGCACCTGACCACGTTCGTGATCAATGATGCGATTGCTGTTGATGCTGGTAGCTTGGGCTTCTTCGGCTCGCGTAATCAGCAGTCGAGAATTCGACACGTTTTCATTTCGCATACACATATTGACCACATTGCTTCCCTACCAATCTTTCTTGAGAATGTCTTCGAGAGTACGACAGATTGCGTGACCGTCTATGGCAGCGATACTGTCTTAAAATGCCTTCGCGAAGATATTTTTAATCAAAGAGTCTGGCCGGACTTCATCGGTCTCTCCGACCCGAAGTCTCCTTTTCTTCGGCTCGAAGTGTTGGAGCCGGGTCGAACGATTGTGGTTGAAGGAGTCTCCATCACGCCGGTCTCCGTCGATCATCTTGTACCGACTCTTGGATTCATTCTAGATGACTCGAAAAGCATCGTTGTGATCGCGAGTGACACGGGTCCGACGGAAGAGATCTGGCGGCTCGCGCGGTTGGCAGCAAACTTAAAGGCGGTTTTCCTAGAGGTGGCGTTCCCGAACGCCCTCGACCAACTTGCAGGTCTCACGAAGCATTTAACACCTGCTCTCTTTGCTGCGGAACTCACCAAGATGCCTCCTGGCGTTCGGGTGCTCGCTGTTCATCTGAAGCCACGTTTCTTCGCTGAGATTGCCTCGGAGTTAGGAACGTTGGAGATGACCCAAGTCGAACTCTGCCGTCCCGGTGAATGCTATGAACTTTAGTATCCGATGCGAGGCTATCATGAGTTTACATAATTCATCGTCTAGCAGTTCTAGCCGTTGGATACTCAGAGGCGTCGCATTTGGCGTGTTCCTCGGCGTCATGTCTGGTCAGTCGTACTCGCATGCTCAACAGGCAGAAGCCCTGGCGCTTCCTGCGGGGCTTGGTCCTCGGGCTGTCGAGCCCACAATTCTTTCGGCGGAGGTTTGTGCTCGATGTCACCAGACTGGGCAGGAGATGGAAAGTCCTCGCTTAGTTCTGCACGACGAGTTCAAAACCTGGAAGTCATTTGACCGACACAGCAGGGCATTCACCACCCTGATAAGCGACCGATCTCGTGAAATCGGGGCTCGACTCTACGGTGATAAAGTGGATGTTTCCACACTCAAGGAATGCCTTACGTGTCATGGGACTGACGCCGAAGTTCCTCACAAAGAGCCGGGCTTTACAATCAATCAGGACGGAGTCAGTTGTGTTGTCTGCCACGGCACGAGTCATGCGTGGGTCGTTGAGCACGCGCTTGGGAGTTATGAATCTTGGATGACACGATCGGCCCAGGAGAAATCGAATAAGTTCGGGATGAACGACTTGCGTGAACCATTAACAAAGGCTCGCCTCTGTTTGTCGTGTCATGTGGGAGATCCAGGCTCCGGTAAAGTCATTCCTCATGCGATGTACGCCGCAGGCCATCCACCACTCGCGACGATCGACCTGACAGAATCGAGTCGCCTTTTCCCGAAGCACTGGCTCAACGCAGACAAGACTCCTTATATCCGGCAAGTTCGGCCCCAAATTCAACGGGATGGGTATCACTTTGTTGAAGGTGAGTTCAAGAGCACGCGCAATGTGCTCGTATCCGCACTCGCTCAACTCGACAGCGAGATGACCGCGTTCGGGAGTTCGAGGAGCAAGGGAACGCTGGTGGATTTCGCCCGTTACGAGTGCGCCTCGTGTCATCGCGAATTACCAGCCGTCTCTGACGCTATCTGGCACCAGCGAGTCATGGGCACTTCGACCCAGGGTCGTCCGAATATACCCCTTTGGCCGAACCATCTCATCACACTTGGCTTTGTTGGCGGCCAAGCTGGTCTGCGTCTCGCCGTTGAAGCGAATATTCGCACATTCGTAAATCTTAGGAAGTCCCCGTTCGCGGATCAAGGAAGCCAAAAAGTCCCCGTTTGGTCTTTAGATGGGGAATCGAAAACGTGGCTCGATGGACGAAGCCGTCGCACTTATGATCGCCAAGACTCTGTTATGATTGTTAAAATGATATGCGCAATCGGCGATTCCGAATCGCTCGACTTCCGCTCGGCACGCCAGTTGGCCTGGTCGATCTGGTCGATTACCACCGAGCTCGAAGGTGATCGCACGAAAGATCCCCAGCTTCTCTCGCTTTTCGTGGCGTTCGACACAGAGCTCGCACTTTCCCTTTTCATCGCTCCCGAGTCGGACACGGAGAAACAGTCGATCTCATGGATCGAAGCGGAAGCGAAATTCGACGCGACTCGAATCCGGGCTCGGTTTGTGGAGTTGCGACATCGACTCGATCGGCAGCAATGAGGGCTGTTTATTTGACACTCACCTCATGGCCGTCGCTGAGTGCCTGGCGGGGGCAGGGGGGGCAGATCTCTCGTGGATGGAAAGTCGCTGATCGGCCCGCCGCTCAATGGTTTTGGATAGGCGCTCGGGTTGTCGCTCACTGTCCAGAGCTGGCCCGCTCTCAGGAATAGCTTCTGTTGCTCCATGAGATTCAGCGGACGCGCTCCGACTCGGCTGAAAACGCTCGTCTGGTTACCCGACTCGTCGACCGCCCGATCGCGATCAAGGCCTCGGGCGATCGCCAGCGCATGGCCCCCCTTGGGGAGCGGGAATGTGGCGACAAGCCGAGGAACAGGTCTTGGGCTGAACCCACTATTTCCCGGGGTCTCGGGCGAGGTCAGTTGGAGGACCCTGAGTCCGTTCTTGCCATCGGCAAGATAAGCGAACTCACTGACATAAGTGATACCGAGTTTGACATCATGGAGGTCATTGATGGATCCCCCACCGTTGAAAACCTGATCAATCCTGGGCTGGGCCGGCCTCTCGATGTCGAGAACGACCAAACCTTGAGACCCGGCTGCGACGTATGCGTAGGTTCTGGCCAGATAAATATTGTGAGCCTCAGCCAGGGGGAGGCTGGAAACGGGCTGGGGGACGGCGGGATTTGTGGTGTCGAGCACCTTCACCCCGTCCTCGTCACAGACGAACGCAAAGCGAAATTGCGTCTGCACGGCCCGAGCCCCACGAAGGACTTGATGGCCAAGCACCGACGTGATCTGTGGGTGTTTGGGATCGTTGAGCGAGACGACAACCAGACCAGCATCACAAGTTAGATATGCAAACGTACCCAGAAACGTGATCGCATTTGCTCCCTTGAGAATCCCACCTGGATTAAAGGTGACCTCGCGAGCGAGAAAGTTGTTCAGAGGATTCCCATCAAGCAAGGTCGCTGCGGGCACAGTGATCAGTCCCTCGACCTTATCGGCCACGAAAATATAGCCATAGATTGGATGGACTTTCTGCTCCCGATTCTGGGGAAGGGTCTTCCGCGTCGGGTCCGGGGCCGTGGTCGTGGGAGCTGCGACCGCCGCCGCGAACTTGGTGGGGACGAAGAACCGCTGGCCCATCGGCGAGACCGGGGCGGTCACAATTCGTTCGGAGAAGCCTTTATGGTCAATGAATGCAACGTCATAGATTCGCAAACCACCCTCGCCGCAGGCTGCATAGAGATACTCACCACGTGCCTGAAGGCCGAGGATCTCGGGCTTTTTGCGGCGTCCCAGTAGAGAGTCGCCAACATCGGGTCCTGGGTGCTCGTGCCCATGCTCCAACTGTCCGCCCGAGTCGACGTGCTTCTGGTACTTGTCCGGGAAGGCAAGCTTATGCAGATAACTGCCAATGACTGCTTGGGGTTCATCACGTTCTGTGACCACAACACCGGCCAGACCATGATCACCAGAAGCAACCCAGCAATATCGACCCATAAAGTTCACATACCCAGTCCCGTGCATGAGAAGCTGGGCCATGATCGCGTTATTGTCTCCCAGACTTGAGACATGACAATCCGTACACTGCTTGGTTTCACCTTTACCACGAACGGTGTGCGGGACATTTGTACTGAAAGCGATTCCCGACATTCCATCGCCTGAGATTGTCTGTTGCTGGACGTAGATCTGCTCGCGATTCGCGTTCGCGGAACCAACGTGGACCGCACACGAGGAACGCGCGGGGCCGATACGGTTGCCGGTAACATCACCGTCTCTAGCCAACATATAAACATCGTCGCGTAAGGTCTGAAAATTGTAGGAGATGCCGTTACGTGTCACATCCCCTTCATTGTGCAGTTGCGGCAGCTTCTTGTTAGCCTTTTGGGGAAGGTGGCATCCAAAGCAACTTGGATTCCATGCAGAGTGACACGAGATACAACTCATTTGTTTGTTGGTATGAGCACATTGATCTTCCCCACCTGTAGGAAGATTTCCCCAAGTGAGTTGACCGCCCTCGAATCGGACGGTCTTGGCCAGTCGTGATTTCTCGTTATAGAACTTCTTGTTCGTAGGATCGATCGTGTCGGCAGTTTGAGGGATCTCCCAGGCCAGGTCGGGCTCGACCATGGAGTTCTGAATGATTGCGTTTCCTTGTCGCTCGAATCGTCGCTTTCCGGAGGGGGTCCGAAGCGCGGAGAGGTCGCGCCCCTTGAGTCCACCTTGAACTGCCGAGGTATCGGAAGCTGGCCCTGAGGTCAAGAGTTCCGCACGTTTGCCGACCGAACCGTGGCAATCTGTGCATTGAATCTCGATCGCCGCGCGGACTTCGCCATAGAGCTTGCTATTCCCATGTGCATCCTGCACGAAGTGGCAGTCGACGCAGTGCATCCCTTTTTCTAGGTGGATATCCATTTGGTGGACCGGAACCCCAGCCCTGTCATGGGCCAGACGCCGTTCGAGTTCTTCCAGACGGGTTGGGTCGGCATTTGTGGTTCGGTAGAGTTCTTTGGTCGCGGAGGGAATCGCCATCGCCTTCATGAGCTTGTCGGTCGTGACATCGGCAATCTCATCGCCTTCTCGATCGAGCAGATTCCCTTTCCGATCCTTCTTGTACACAGCTTTGTAGACCCAGCCATGACCATGGAAATCGGCGAACTGTGTGTGCCGCGCTTTAGGATTGAGATCGGCAACTCGTTCAAGGAAGAGTGGGTCGGACCAGAGCCCTTTGGCGGCCGCCTCGTCCGGGTTGGACATCTGTGCCTGGGCGAACTCTTCGGCGGTGGGGTGTTTTTCTTTAGGAGGGTACATCAGCTCGCCGTCGGTCTCTTCATCCCACCACATAAATCCGGTATAAGAGTTCAGTACATTGGTACCGGGGTGAATATGACAAACAATACATTGACTTGTGGGAATTCCAGTTGTGAACTTATGTTCGATAGGGTGACCTCGTTCTCGTTTCGAGATCGTTGGGTCAGGATTGACGGTGAGGGCCTGGTTTCCAAATCGGGCGTAGGGGCCAGAATTGACGGGTGATCGATCGTTGGCATAAATGACGTGGCAGGCGGTGCAGCCACTCGATCGATAGTCGCCAGGGTGGTCGTTTGTGCCTAAGAAATTGAGAGTTGGGTCGAGGAGCCGCGTCTTTTGGAGTCCCAGGAAGGTGGGATCCGTGCGGTTTTTGGTCCCTAGCCCTCGTGCGCTTAGCCCGGCTTTGGGACGACCGCTGTCTTCGAATGGGTTTGGCAGTCCCACTTCTTGAGGATCGCGTCGTCCACGCTCAAAGATACGCAGCACGTTTCCTGGCTGGGAGGCTTCAAAGCGTGGAAGAGGGTCGAGATAAGGAATCACCCCCTTCTGAGTGATCTCATACTCAGTGGGAGGAGGAACCGTCTGGAGCCGCTGTGGCGCTCCATGCATCGAGTAACTCTCTCCGAATCGGGCGGCCTTGAGAGGAAATGCCCCGTTGTTGTAAAGGGCCGCCCCCCAAAGCATCGAGCCATGGGTCATCATACTTTTGCGGACCTGCAGCACCTCACTGGGGTGGCATCCAGCCGTGCCACAACTCAGGTGAGCGACTCTGAGGTCGCCGGGATTGACGAAACGGATGAAGTCAGGCGACTCATGATTCAGAAGGGTGTAGGATCGCACCGGATTCGCCGAGCTCGGCCAAGCGTCGGGGAATCTCGGCCTGATATGGGCAACCCGAATATCCGCCGTCGTTGGATCGCCACCATGGCAATCGACACATCCGAGCTTCACCGTGGATTTGCCGTGCGGGTCGTGTGTCTGCTGGTGACAAGCAATACATCCGACACTCTTCTCATCAACGACGGCTCGCGCTTGATTCGAAAGATCGACATCCACGAGTTCGGGCGGAGTGGGGAAGGGCTCCGCAGCCTGGAGCGGCCGAGGCTTCGAAGGGGTTTGCGCAGAGAGTCGTCGCTGTGGATTCAGAAACGGCGTTACTCCGAGCGTCAACGCCATGGACGCGACGGTTGCCAGAACAACGAAGGACGGCACCAGATTCTTCCAGGAATCCCGGTCATTCATTGCTGGCCTCCCTGTCAAGAGCTCAAGCTCGCTGGGCGCAATGCGCTCCAGCAGAGTGAATTCGCAAGTGGGGAGGGTATATCTGGCAAGGATTTATGTCAAGCGAGAACGGATTCGATCAAATCGCGAATCCCAGGCTCAGTTGTGTTTCCGACGGTGACCGGGCCGTTCGAAGTCGGTTTGATACGAACCGGTCCCACCCTGATCCCGCTGTCCGTGATTCCATCGCAGTTGGGTCCGGCGCGGGAAGAGTCGGAATCCTGTGTCGTCGTAACCCCAAGTTCCCTCGTGAGGGGATCGAGACTCACCGTGGAGGGCGTTGCCTCCTCCCACATAATACCCGCGTCCATTCGGTGTGACCGACGGGTCAAGATGATGAGAGTGGTCAAGAGGCTGCCCAGCGCGCTCATGTGTGTGCGGAATCTGCCTGGGCGGTCCGGGGGCCGGGGTTCCTTCTTGGCGATGGAGCGGTAAACCGCCGAGGGCCTGTAGACCGAACAAGACAACACTTGAGTACAAGATAGATTGTGATGACATGTTCTTGGTTCCCGATGTTAACGTTAGCGTTTCCGTCTCGGGACCGGCAAGGGTAATGTCTTGAACACGGTTGGCGGTTCCATCGATTGCCCGATCGGTTCGTGCGGTTGCCGATTGAACTTCTGGTACGGGAGACGTACCCCTCTCACCGTTACGAAGTCGGCACGGGTCACGCTTGAGGGGGGTGTGTAGTTCATGGATGCCACGAACGCCACGTCATCATCCTGATCGACACCGTCGCCACTGACACCTAGTCCCCCGACGAGGACACGCTGTCCCGTGCCGGAGATGTCTTTGTAGAGCGGAGAACTCCCCGGGAAGAAGATGATCCCATTTTGATTCTTGATATCACGAGGATCACGGAAGTTCGTCCCTGGGCGGAACGCGTCGTAGCCCATCACCGTCTGAAAGGCGGAAGCAGGTTGGGGCGATCCGGCGATTGTCCCGTTTGAGAGGCTTCCGGGATCGTTCAGGATCGAGAACGGGCCTGAGGGATTGAGGTCGAATCCTTCGGGGAAATGCGGGAGCGCCGCGTATCGAAAGGTCCGGTTGGTGAAGGCGACTCCCGCCGGGAC